>SPQJ01000020.1 GCA_004570425.1 Bacillus sp. AZ43 | reverse complement strand
GGCGGGCTCTTCGCGGGCGCCGAGCCCGACGAGCGGCCCGAGACACCCATCGGCACCGTCGTCCCCCCGCGGGCCCCGGCGCCGCCGCGTACCTCCGTGTTCGCGCAGCCGCCGCCGCCCGCGCCCGCGCCCATGCCGGACTTCTGGGGCCGGAGCGGCGCGCCCGCCGCCGTCGACGAGGAGCCGTCGCCCGGTCGAGGGCGGGTCCTGCTGATCTCCCTGGCCGCCGTGCTGGCGGTCGCCGTCCTCGGTGTGGGCGGCTGGCTGCTGCTCGACCGGGAGGGCGGGACCGGCGACGCCGGTGCGGCCTCCACGGCGACGCCCACCGCGCCGGCCGGTCCGCAGCCCGGCGACGTCCAGGACGTGGCCGGCACCCGGTTCACGGTCGAGGCGGTGCAGGTCGACGAGACCTGTGCCGGGCACGCGTACGGCGAGACCGCCGCGTTCTTCGCCGACCGTGACTGCACCGGGCTGTCGCGGGCCCTGTACTCCACGGAGGTCGAGGGGGCGCCGGTCGTCGTCTCCGTCTCGCGGGTCCGGATGGCCGACCCGGCCACGGCCCGGGAGCTGCAGGCGCTGACCGACCGCAACGGCAGCGGCAACGTGAACGACCTGCTGCGCGAGGGTGTGCGCTACACCGGCAGCCCGGCGGAGCTCTCCGGTGCGCAGTACGCCAGCGCCGTCTCCGGCACCACGGTCACGATCGTCGAGAGCGCGTGGGTCGACGAGGATGCCGCGGGCGGGTCGGCCGCGGTCGACCGGATCGCCGACGCCGGCCTCTCCCTCGCCGTCCCGCCCTTCCCCAGCTGACAGAGGACCCCGTCCCTCTCGCCACTCGCACGCCCGCCGCGAGCCGTCGGACAGGGCCTCAGGCGGTGGCGGCGGCCCAGGCCATGGTGCCGAGGAGCTCCGCCATCGCCGGCCTGCTCAGCCGGCCGGCGCTGTGCGGGGTCGAGTTGATCAGCCCGAACACCGCGTGCGCCCGGGCTCGGCACTCCGCGGCGTCGGCGGACGGGTGGCACCGGGCCAGCACCGCGACCCACACCTCCACGTAGCGCCGCTGCAGGCGGCGGACCTGGGCGGCGTCGGCGTCGGCCAGGGTGGCGAGGTCGCGGTCCTGCACGGTGATCAGCGCCGGGTTGTCGAGGGCGAAGTCCACCTGGAAGGCGATCAGGGCCCGCAACTGGGCCCCGACGTCGTCGCCGGCCTCCGCCACGACCGCGCTGCCGCCCTCGAGCAGCCGTTCGCTGATGCGCAGGAGCATCTCGGCCAGCATCGCGTCCTTGCTGGTGAAGTGCCGGTAGATCGCGGGGCCGGTGACGCCCACCGCGGCGCCCACGTCGTCCACCCCGACGGCGCGCGAGCCGCGCTCGGCGAACAGCTGCGCCGCGGCCCGGAGGATCTGCTCGCGCCGCGACGGGCGGTCGGCGTCGGCGTGCAGCGCCGCGTCCCGCGTCGAGGTCATGCGCGGATGCTAGCGCCGGTGTGAACGGCTGTTAACCGGTCCGGGGTGTTGGGTGGACCATCGGAGTGAACGCCCGTTAACCTCGGCGCGTGGACGCACCCGTGCTTCACCCCGCCGTCGCCGCGGATTCCTCGGCCGCCGCCCGCAACGCGGCTGCGCACGCCGAGCTGGCCGCCGACCTCGCCGAGCAGCTCCGCACCGTCGCCCTGGGCGGCGGGGAGCGGGCACGTGAACGCCACGTCTCGCGCGGCAAGCTCCTGCCGCGCGAGCGGGTCGACGCGCTGCTCGATCCGGGCAGCCCCTTCCTCGAGCTCTCGCCGCTCGCCGCCCACGGCCTCTACGACGGGGAGGCGCCCGCCGCCGGGATCATCACCGGCATCGGCCGCGTGTCCGGCCGGGAGTGCGTCGTCGTCGCCAACGACGCGACCGTCAAGGGCGGCACCTACTACCCGATGACGGTGAAGAAGCACCTGCGGGCGCAGGAGGTGGCCCTGCACAACCGGCTGCCCTGCATCTACCTGGTCGACTCCGGCGGCGCGTTCCTGCCGATGCAGGACGAGGTCTTCCCCGACCGCGAGCACTTCGGCCGCATCTTCTACAACCAGGCGACGATGTCGAAGGCGGGCATCGCGCAGATCGCCGCCGTCCTCGGCTCGTGCACCGCCGGCGGCGCGTACGTCCCCGCGATGAGCGACGAGGCGGTGATCGTCCGCGAGCAGGGGACGATCTTCCTCGGCGGGCCACCGCTGGTGAAGGCGGCGACCGGCGAGGTCGTCACCGCCGAGGAACTCGGCGGGGGTGACCTGCACTCCCGGGTCAGCGGGGTCACCGACCACCTGGCCGACGACGACGCGCACGCCCTGCAGATCGTCCGGCAGATCGTGTCGACCCTCGGCCCCCGGGAGCAGCGGCCCTGGGACGTCGAGCCGGTCGAGGAGCCGGTGCACGACCCGGCGTCCGTGGTCGAGGTCGTGCCGCCGGACCCGCGCACGCCCTACGACGTGCGCGAGGTCATCGCCCGGCTGGTCGACGGCTCGCGGTTCGCCGAGTTCAAGCCGCTCTACGGCCAGACGCTGGTGACCGGGTTCGCCCGCCTGCACGGGCACCCGGTCGGGATCATCGCCAACAACGGCGTCCTGTTCGCCGAGTCCGCGCTCAAGGGCGCGCACTTCATCGAGCTCTGCGACCGCCGGAAGATCCCGCTGCTGTTCCTGCAGAACATCTCCGGCTTCATGGTCGGCCGCGACTACGAGGCGGGCGGCATCGCCAAGCACGGCGCCAAGATGGTCACTGCCGTGGCCTGCGCCCGGGTACCCAAGCTCACCGTGGTCATCGGCGGCTCGTTCGGGGCCGGCAACTACTCGATGTGCGGCCGCGCGTACTCGCCCCGGTTCCTCTTCACCTGGCCCAACGCCCGCATCTCGGTGATGGGCGGCGAGCAGGCGGCGTCGGTGCTCGCGCAGGTCCGCCGCGACGGCATCGAGGCGCGCGGCGAGGAGTGGCCGGCCGAGGAGGAAGAGGCGTTCAAGCAGCCGATCCGCGACCAGTACGAGACGCAGGGCCACCCGTACTACGCCACCGCCCGGCTCTGGGACGACGGCGTGATCGACCCCGCGCAGACCCGCACCGTGCTCGGCCTCGCCCTGTCCGCCTGCGCCAACGCGCCCCTCGAGGACGTCGGCTACGGCGTCTTCCGGATGTGAGCCCCATGTTCGACACCGTCCTCGTGGCCAACCGTGGCGAGATCGCCGTCCGGGTGCTGCGGACCCTGCGCGCCATGGGCATCCGGTCGGTCGCCGTCCACAGCGACGCCGACGCCGGCGCGCTGCACACCCGGCTGGCCGACGTCGCCGTCCCCATCGGGCCGGCGCCCGCCGCGCAGAGCTACCTGTCGATCGAGCGGGTGCTCGAGGCCGCGGCGGCCACCGGTGCCCAGGCGATCCACCCCGGTTACGGCTTCCTGTCGGAGAACGTCGAGTTCGCCCGCGCCTGCGAGAAGGCCGGCGTGGTCTTCATCGGCCCGCCGGTGGCGGCGATCGAGGCGATGGCCGACAAGATCCGCGCCAAGCAGACCGTCATGGCCGCCGGCGTCCCGGTCGTCCCCGGGCGGACCGAGCCGGGCATGGACGACGGTCAGGTCACCGACGCCGCCGTCGCCGTCGGCTTCCCGGTGCTGCTCAAGCCCAGCGCCGGCGGTGGCGGCAAGGGCATGCGGGTGGTGCGGTCGAAGGCCGAGCTGCCCGAGGCGATCGCCGCCGCCCGGCGCGAGGCGACCAGCTCGTTCGGGGACGACACCCTGCTGGTGGAGCGCTACGTCGGGAACTCCCGGCACATCGAGGTGCAGGTGCTCGGAGACGCGCACGGGAACGTCATCCACCTCGGCGAGCGCGAGTGCAGCCTGCAGCGCCGGCACCAGAAGGTGATCGAGGAGGCGCCGTCGCCCCTGCTCGACACCGCGTCGCGGGCATCGATGGGCCGGGCCGCGGTCGAGGCGGCGAAGGCGGTGGGCTACACCGGGGCGGGCACCGTCGAGTTCATCGTCGACGCCGACCGGCCCCGCGACTTCTTCTTCCTCGAGATGAACACCCGGCTGCAGGTCGAGCACCCCGTCACCGAGTGCATCACGGGTCTCGACCTGGTCGAGCAGCAGATCAGGGTGGCGGCGGGGGAGCGGCTGCCGGTCGACCAGAGCGACATCTCCCTCGACGGGCACGCCATCGAGGCGCGGCTCTACGCCGAGGACCCGGCCCGCGGCTTCCTGCCCCAGGCCGGCACCGTGCTCGGGCTGGTCGAGCCCTCGGGTGAGGGGATCCGCGTCGACAGCTCCCTGGCCGTGGGCTCGGTCGTCGGCACCGACTACGACCCGATGCTGGCCAAGATCGTCGCCTGGGCGCCGACCCGGGAGGCGGCCCGCGCCCGGCTGGTCGGGGCGCTGCGGCGCACCGCCGTCCTGGGGGTGACGACCAACGCGACCTTCCTGCGGACGCTGCTCGAGGACGCCGACGTCGTGGCCGGGACGCTCGACACCGGGCTGATCGAGCGGCGCGGGGAGTCCCTCACCGCCGCCCGGCCCGTGCCGCCGGAGGTGCACGCCGCCGCGGCCCTCGCGCTGCTGGTCGAGAGCGAGCCGGCCGGCCCCGTCGTCGACCGCTGGGAGGTGCCCGACGGCTGGCGGCTGGGTGAGCCGGCGTGGACCGTCCGCAGGCTGCAGGCGCCCGGCGGCGAACCGGTGACCGTCCGGGTCCGGGGCCGCGCGTCGGCCGCCGAGGTGCGCATCGGCGACGACGACCCGGTGCCCGCGCGCGCGGCCCGCCACGGCGACCGGCTGAGCGTGACCATCGGCGACGTCACGACCGCGTACGACGTCGTCCACGCGGGCGGCACGGTGTGGCTGGCCGCCGACGGCCACGTCACCGCCCTGCGCGAGCAGGAGCGGCTGGCGTCGTCGGCGGGAGCGGCGTCCGGCGACGGCGTGGTGACCGCGCCCATGCCGGGGACGGTGACCGTGGTGCAGGCAGCGGTCGGCGACGAGGTGGCGGCGGGAACCCCGCTGCTGGTCGTCGAGGCGATGAAGATGGAGCACGTGCTGACCGCCCCGGTCGCGGGGACGGTCGCCGAGCTCGGCGTGACAGCCGGCCAGACGGTCGCGCTGGACGAGCGGGTGGCCCTGGTGACCCCAGCGGCGTCCGCACCGGAGCAGCAGGAGAACTGAATTGTTGGACTACCGGCTCAGCGACGAGACCGAGGCCCTCCGCACGACCGTCCGCGAGTTCGCGCGGGACGTCATCGCCCCGCGGATCGGGGAGTTCTACGAGCGCGACGAGTTCCCCACCGGGATCGTGCGGCAGATGGGCGAGCTCGGGCTGTTCGGCCTGCCGTTCCCGGAGGAGTACGGCGGCGCGGGCGGCACCTACTTCGACCTGTGCGTCGCGCTCGAGGAGCTGGCCCGCGTCGACAGCTCCATGGCGATCACCGTCGAGGCCGGCGTCTCGCTGGGCGCGATGCCGATCTACCGCTTCGGCACCGAGGAGCAGAAGCGCGAGTGGCTGCCGCAGCTGTGCGCGGGCGAGATGCTCGGCGCCTTCGGGCTGACCGAGCCCGGCGGGGGCTCGGACGCCGGCGCCACCCGGACGACGGCGCGCCTGGAGGACGGTCACTGGGTGATCAACGGGTCGAAGGCGTTCATCACCAACGCCGGCACCGACCTCACCGGCCTGGTCACCGTCACCGCCGTCACCGGGACGCGGCCGGACGGCGGCAAGGAGATCTCGGCGATCCTCGTCCCCTCCGGGACGCCGGGCTTCGAGGTCGGCCAGCGGTACTCGAAGGTCGGCTGGAACGCCTCGGACACCCGCGAGCTCGCGTTCACCGACGTGCGCGTGCCCGAGGAGAACCTGGTGGGGGAGCGGGGCCGCGGGTACGCGCAGTTCCTCTCCATCCTCGACGAGGGCCGGATCGCGATCTCGGCGCTGTCGGTCGGGCTGGCGCAGGGCTGCGTCGACGAGTCGGTGAAGTACGCCGGGCAGCGCGAGGCGTTCGGGCAGCCGATCGGCCGCAACCAGGCGATCCAGTTCATGATCGCCGACATGGAGGTGCGCGCCTCGACCGCGCGGCTGGCCTACTACCGGGCGGCGGAGAAGATGCTGCGCGGCGAGCCGTTCAAGCGCGAGGCGTCGATCGCGAAGCTGTACAGCTCCGAGGTCGCCATGGACAACGCCCGCTACGCCACCCAGGTGCACGGCGGCTACGGCTTCATGAACGAGTTCCCGGTCGGCCGGTTCTACCGCGACGCCAAGATCCTCGAGATCGGCGAGGGCACCAGCGAGGTGCAGCGGATGCTGATCGCCCGCGACCTCGGCGTCGGCTGAGGAACTGTCCTGAGCGCGACCGTGCGCTGATCCACGTCATCTCGCGGCGATGAGGTGGACCAGCGCACACTCACCCAGCTCCGCGCCGGCGAGCAGTTCGGCGGAGAGCTGGTGCAGGTCCACGGTGCCCATGCCGCGCAGCGCAGGGCCGCCGGTCAGGCCGTGACGTCGATCAGCACCTTGCCCACGGCGCCGTCCTGCACCGCCCGGTGGGCCTGGGCGGTCTGCTCGAGCGGGAAGACGTGCAGCGGCAGCCCTGCCTCCCGCCCGACCCGGATCGCACCGTCCAGGACGGCGGCGTTCACGTCCTCGACGCCGATCTCCTTGGCCCGCGCCGGCTCGGTGTAGACGAGCACGAACTGCCAGCGGGCGTTGGGCCCCATCTGCAGCCGGACCGGGATCGTCACCTCCGCGCCGCCGTCGTCGGCGTACATCGCCACCGCGCCGTGCATGGCCACGAGCTGCGCGTCGACGCCGGCGTTGACCGCGGCCGAGACCTCGACGATCGAGTCGATGCCCTGCGGCGCCACCTTCCGGACCTCGGCGACGACGTCCTGCTCGCGGTAGTTCACGACGTGGTCGGCGCCGGCCGCGGCGGCGAGCTGCGCCTTCTGGGGGCTGCTCACCGTCGCGATGACCGTGGCGTCGGCCCAGCGGGCGAGCTGGATGGCCGCGTTGCCGACGGCGCCCGCGCCGCCCTGCACGAGCACGGTGCGGCCGGTGAGCGTGCCCGGCCCGATGCGGTCGGGCAGCGACTCGGCCACGGTGAGGCAGCGGTGCGCGGTGAGGAAGGGGATCCCGAGCGCCGCGCCCAGCTGGAAGGAGGGCTCGGGGCCCAGGAGCACGGTCTGCCGCGCCGGGACGACGGTGTACTCGGCGGCCGTGCCCCAGGCGCGCTGCCAGGCGGCCTCCCAGATCCACACCCGCTCGCCGACCAGGACCGGGTCGACGCCCTGGCCGACCGCGTCGACGGTGCCCGAGCCGTCCTGGTTCGGCACCTGGCCGTCCGGGCCCGGCTGCGCGGTGGTGCGCGACTTCCAGTCGGTGGGGTTGACCCCCGAGAAGGCGACGCGGACGCGGACCTCCCCGGGCCCGGGCTCGGGGATGGGCCGGTCGGTCAGCCGCAGGACGTCGGGACCGCCGGGCTGGCTGTAGGAGACGGCGCGCATGGGCACATTCCTACCGCCGGTCCGGTCCGGGGGCGCGGCGGGTCAGCCGGCGGGGGCGTCGTCGTCGGTCGGCCACGCGGGCAGCGGCAGGCCGGCTAGGACCAGGAGCTTCTCCACCGTCTCCTCGACGGAGTCCTCGGCCGGCGGCGCCCCGGCGGGGGAGGCCATGAGCCGCCGGACGTCGTCCGGGTCGACCTCGGTCCCGGCCGTCTCGCGGGCCCACCGGGCGAAGCCCTCCGCCTCGGCGTGGGTGTCCACCGGCGGGGAGGCGTCGGGCTCCTCGAAGTAGATCCGGGGCTCGTAGCCGAGGAAGAAGCGGCCGCCCGAGGCGTCGGCGGCCCGGTAGTCGACCGTCGCGATCCGACTGTCGTGGACGTCGAGCAGCAGGAAGGGGACCGCCGTCGGCCGCTCGCCCCACCGGCCGTCGCTGTACGCGTGCTTCCCGGAGTACCCCACCGCCGGAGGTTAGCGACCCCGGCTCACCGCCAGGTGAGGGTCTCCGGCCGGCGGCCCAGGGTGCGTTCGACCCGCCGGGCCGCCCGCGTCCCGGCGTTCACCAGCACCGGCCGCGGGGTGCCCGCGAACAGCGGGAGGTCGGAGGCGCTGTCGCTGTAGACCGCGACCCACGGCGGGGGGTGGCCCCGGTCGATCAGCATCCGCACCTTCGACCCGCCCATCGCCCGGCGCACCGGCACGGTGGCCTGAGAGCCGACGACCTCGAGGTGGCCCAGACCCACGGCGGTCAGGAAGCCCCGGGCCAGGGTCTCCTCGCAGCCGGTGGCGACGACGACGGCGTCGCCGGAGCGCTCGTGCGCCCGCACGCAGGCCATCGCGTCCGCGACCGCGGCCTCCGGCTTCCCCGTCAGTGCTTCCCGGTAGGCGGCCGCCACGGCGTCGACGGCTCGCGCATCGCCGACGGCCAGCCACATCATCAGCCGCGCACCGAGCGGACGGGTCTGCGGGAACGCCGCACCCGTCAGGAGCACCGGCGAGGCGACCAGCAGCGGCAGCGCGCGCGCCGGAGCCCGCCGGAGCAGGCCGTGCAGGAACAGCGTGGAGGCGTCCCCGCCGAGCAGGACCTTGTCGAGGTCGAAGACGGCGGTCGGCACGCGAGACGGGTACCGGCCGGCCGTGATCCGAAACCTCGAGCCGTGCGGGTTCGCCCGCCTCGCGGGGCGGTCGACGGCTCCGGACAGGCGACCGAAGTCGAGGGGTGGACCCGTCCCGGAACGGGCACTACCGCCGTCGACTGCCGGCGGATCCTGGGAGGCGCGCTCGTGACCGCACGTGAACCAGCAGAGATGGCCCGGGTCGCCGCCGAGACAGGGGCGAAGAAGACGCACCGCACGTGGGACCGCGTGCTGGTCAGCGCGTTCCTCGCCGGCGCCTACATCTCCTTCGGCGCCCTGGTGGCGATCACGGTCTCCTCCGGGCTGGACCCGTCGACCTGGGGCACCCTGCCGACGCTGTTCATGGGAGCGGCGTTCACCCTCGGCCTGGTCCTCGTGCTCATCGCCGGCTCGGACCTGGCGACCGGCAACATGATGCTGGTCCCGCTCGGCGCGATGCACGGGAGGATCGGCGTCGGCGACGTCGCCAAGAACCTCACCCTCGTCCTGCTCGGCAACCTGCTCGGTGCGCTCCTGGTCGCCTTCTTCCTCGCCGTCCAGACCGGGGTGATCGGGGACGCGGACGCCACGGGCAACGCGGGCCTGACCTACGACCGGCTGGCCGAGATCGCGGAGGGCAAGGCCGCCGGTCACACGGCGTGGGAGACGTTCCTGCGCGGCGTCGGCTGCAACTGGCTGGTGTGCCTGGCGGTCTGGATGTCGCTGGCCGCGCAGTCGGTGTCCGGGAAGATCATCGCGATCTTCTTCCCGATCATGGCCTTCGTCGCCATGGGCTTCGACCACGTCGTCGCGAACATGTTCTTCCTCCCGGCCGCCATCTGGGCGGGCGTGCCGGAGCTCGGCTGGAACGACGCGCTGTACAACTGGCTGCTCGCCGGCGCGGGGAACTTGGTCGGCGCCGTCGTCTTCGTGTCGACGTCCTACTGGTACCTGTTCCTCCGCGACAAGCCGGCCGAGGTCACGCCCGCGGCGGAGCCCGCCGAGCGCGCCTGACCGTCAGACCCGGCCGGTGCGCAGCGCCCGGGCGACGTCGGGCCGGCCGTTCGCCTCGGCGATGGCGGCCGCGCCCTCCCAGTCGTAGTCGACGGCGCGGAACTCGACCTCCCAGCGCCCCGCTCGCGTCGTCGGCGATCGCGTACCGGGCGTGCGGGCTCCCCGCCTCCATGACGTGCGGGTGGGGGTGGTCGTCGTCGTACGCCGGCCAGCCGACGCTGCCGGGGTTCACCACCAGCGCGCCGGTGGGCAGCCGCATCGCGCTCTGCAGGTGGGTGTGGCCGCACAGCAGCAGCGGCACGTCGGCCGCCGTGCCGAGACGCTCGAGCACTTCCGCCTCGGTGGCCGGGCGCGCGCCGTCCGGGTCGACGGTCTCCAGGAGGTAGACGAGGTCGTCGGTGGGGGAGCCGTGGAAGGCCAGGACCCCGTCGGCGGGCCGCAGCGTGGCCGGGAGGCCGGCCAGCCACTCCCGGTGCCGGCCGGTGATCGTGTCGTGGGCCAGCCGATCCGATGCGCCCATGCGCTCCCGCGGGAGCGTCAGGAGCTGGCGTTCGTGGTTGCCGGCGACGGTCGGGAGGTCCAGCTCCATCAGCCGGTCGGCGGTCTCCCGCGGCTGGACGCCGCCGGACAGCAGGTCACCCAGGTCGACGACGACGTCGGCGCGCCGCTCGGCGACGTCGGCCATGACCGCGTCGAGCGCGGGCAGGTTGCCGTGGACGTCGGAGATCGCCGCGATGCGCACCGCCGAACCCTATCGATCTTGGTCGGCCAGTCGGACGCGTCTGCGAGGCTCGCGCCGTGCAGATCGATCTCGTCACCCTCGTCGTCCACGAGTACGACCCCGCGATCCGCTTCTTCGTCGACGTGCTCGGCTTCGACCTGGTCGAGGACTCGCCGTCGACGACGAACGACGGGCGGCCCAAGCGGTGGGTCGTGGTCCGGCCGCCCGGTGCGGCCACCGGCCTGCTGCTGGCCCGCGCGGACCAGCACCAGGCGCGGGCGGTCGGCGACCAGGTCGCGGGCCGGGTCGGTTTCTTTCTCCGGGTGGACGACTTCGCCGCGACCTACGAGCGCATGGTCGCCGCGGGGGTCGAGTTCGTGACCGAGCCGCGGAGCGAGCCGTACGGGCAGGTCGTGGTGTTCCGCGACGTCGCGGGCAACCGCTGGGACCTGCTCGGCCCGGCTACCGGGGGCTGATGGAGAGGGTGAGCCGCCGGCGGCCCTCGTCGGAGCGGGCGGTGGCGAGCCGCTCGGCCGACGGGGTGCCGTACTCCGTCGTCCGCTGACGCGCCGGTCGGCCGATCGCGGCGGCCATCGCCTCCAGCTCGGCGATGGTCTTCAGCGAGCCGTTCTCGCTGCCGGCCATCCGGCTGATCGTCTCCTCCATCAGCGTGCCGCCCAGGTCGTTGGCCCCGCCCCGCAGCACCGCCTGGGTGCCGGCGTCGCCGAGCTTCACCCACGACGTCTGGATGTTCGGGATGCGGCCGTGCAGCAGCAGCCGGGCGACGGCGTGCACCGCCCGGTTCTCCCTCACCGTCGGCCCCGGCCGCGCGACCCCGGCCAGGTAGATCGGCGAGTTGTGGTGCACGAACGGCAGCAGCACGAACTCGGTGAAGCCGCCGGTCTCGTCCTGCAGCCCGGCCAGCGTGCGCAGGTGCGCGACCCAGTGGGCGGGGGTGTCGACGTGGCCGTACATCATCGTCGACGTCGTCGGGATGCCCACCTCGTGCGCCGTCCGGATGATCTCCAGCCAGGTCGCCGTCGGCAGCTTGCCCTTGGTGAGCACCCAGCGGACGTCGTCGTCGAGGATCTCCGCCGCCGTGCCGGGGATCGAGTCGAGCCCGGCCTCCTTCAGGCCGGTCAGGAACTCGCGGAACGACAGCCCGGTGCGCGCGGCGCCGTTGACGATCTCCATGGGGCTGAACGCGTGCAGGTGGATGCCCGGCTGCCGCTGCTTCACCTCGCGGGCCAGGTCGACGTACGCCGTTCCGGGCAGGTCGGGGTGGATGCCGCCCTGCATGCAGATCTCGGTCGCGCCGGCCGCCCATGCCTCGTCGACGCGGTCGCCGACCTGGCTCATCGACAGCGTGTACGCGTCGGCGTCGGTGCGCCGCTGGGCGAAGGCGCAGAACCGGCAGCCGGTGTAGCAGACGTTGGTGAAGTTGATGTTCCGGTTCACGACGTAGGTGACGTCGTCGCCGTTGACGTCGCGGCGCACGGCGTCGGCCAGGGCGCACAGCGCCTCGAGGTCCGCGCCGTCGGCGCCGAGCAGGGCGAGGTACTCGGCGTCGGAGAGCCCCCCGGGGTCTGCCTCCGCCTTCCTCAGCGCCGCGTGCACCTCGGGGTCGCCGACGGTCAGCGCCGTCGAGCGCCCGTCGCGGGCGCTCTCGGTCCGTGACCGCAGCTCCGACCAGTCGCCGTAGACGGCGTCGAAGTCGCTGCGCCGGTCCGAGGTCCGGCCGACGGTGTCCACCTCGACGTGCAGGTCCACCCGGCCGCTCGACGTCCACGCCTCGTCCGGCTCCTGCCACGGCAGGCCGACGGGGATCCGCCCCTCGACGGCGAGGCCGTCCGAGCCGGCCAGCGCCGACACGTGCGGCCGCACCCGCGGGTCGAGCCACGGCTCGGGCTGCAGGACGTAGCCCGGCTGCGCGGCCAGCCGTTCGCGGAGCTCGAAGCCCGCTTCGGCCGACAGCGCCGCCAGCTTGTCGATGTTCGGCCAGGGCCGCTCGGGGTTGACGTGGTCGGGCGTGAGCGGCGAGACGCCGCCCCAGTCGTCGACGCCCGCCCGGAGCAGCAGCCCGAGCTCGGTGGAGTCGCTCAGGTTCGGTGGCGCCTGCACCGTCGCCTTCGGGCCGAGAAGCAGCCGGGTGACGGCGACGGCGGCGACGTACTCCTGCAGGTCGAGGTCGTCGTGCGCGGCCATCGCGGTGCGCGGCTTGGCCCGGAAGTTCTGCACGATCACCTCCTGCACGTGCCCGTGCCGCTGCGCCGCGGCCCGGATCCGTAGGACGGCGTCGACCCGCTCGGCGTAGTCCTCGCCGATGCCGAGCAGCACGCCCGTGGTGAACGGGACGGCGGAGCGGCCGGCGTCCTCCAGCACCCGCAGCCGGACGGCGGGCTCCTTGTCGGGGCTGCCGTAGTGCGGACCGCCCCTCTCCGACCACAACCGGGTGGCCGTCGTCTCGAGCATCATCCCCATGGAGGCCGCGACCGGCTTGAGCCGCTGGATCTCCTCCCACGACAGGACACCGGGGTTGAGGTGCGGGAGCAGCCCGGTCTCCTCGAGCACCCGGATCGCCATGGCGCGCAGGTAGCCCAGCGTCGAGTCGAAGCCGTGCGCCTCGAGCCACTCGGCGGCGACCGGCCAGCGGTCCTCGGGACGGTCGCCGAGGGTGAACAGCGCCTCCTTGCAGCCCAGGGCCGCGCCGGCGCGGGCGATGTCGAGCACCTCGTCGGGGGAGAGGTAGGGCGCCTTGCCCGCCGCGCGCAGCTGCCCCGGCGTCGTCACGAACGTGCAGTAGTGGCAGCGGTCGCGGCACAGGTGGGTGAGCGGGATGAACACCTTGCGGCTGTAGGTGACCACGCCGGGGCGCCCGGCCGAGGCGAGCCCGGCGTCGCGCACCCGGCCGGCCGCCGTCAGCAGCCGGTCCAGCGGCTCGCCCTCGCCGAGACCGCGTGCGTGCAGCAGCGTCTCGGCCTCGACGGCGTCCAGGGTGACGCCGCGCTCGGCGCGGGTGAGCGCACGCCGCAGCGCGGACTCCGACGGGGCAGGCAGAGCAGTCATCGCGTCCACGCTATCCCGGCCCCGGCCCGGGGCCGGCCGTGCGGAGGGTCGCGGAGGACGGTTCTGGCCTCAGAGATCGCGGCGCAGGTTCTCGGCGCGGTCCTCGACCGCGCCGTGGCGCACCAGGCTCGCGATGGCCAGGGCGAGCCCTCCCCAGATGACCACCATCGCGACCACCATCATCACGATCGCGTCCGCGCTCATCGCCGTCCTCCCTCGTCGTGACCGGCCGCCGGGCCGGGGGTGGGGTCCGCTCCCGGGGTCGCGTGCGACGGCGCCGCCGGATCGGAGCCGGGTGGCGGCCCGTCCAGGTGGGTCCCGGCGCGCCACGGCAGCCGGGCCAGGAGGAAGCCGATCACCGGTAGCGCCACGACCATCCCCCAGCCGAAGACCACCAGAAGCCAGGTCGGGTAGTCCTCGTAGGGCGCGGCCAGGTCGTCCCGCAGCGCGAACACCAGCACGACGGCCAGGCCCAGCGGGGCGACGAGGCTCGTCAGCACGCGCCAGCCGGCGCCGATGCGGGGCCGGCCGTGGACGTTCAGGTGCTCGCCGAGCCCGGTCAGGGCCCGGATCGCCCAGGCGACGACCAGCATGCTGACCAGGGCGACCACGAGGATGCCGTACTGGTTCACGAAGTGGTCGACGACGTCGAGCACGTAGATGCCGCTCGTCGTGCTGAAGAGCACCAGGCTCAGCACGGCGGCGGGGACGCCGACCGCCAGCGTGGCGGTGAGGCGGCGGGTGTCGAGCTTGTCGCGGACGGCGGAGATCACGACCTCGATCACGCTGACCAGCGAGGTGAGGCCGGCGATGACGAGCGAGCCGAAGAACAGGACGCCGATGAGGGCCCCGGCCGGGGCCTCGCTGATGATCGTCGGGAAGGCGATGAAGGCCAGCCCGATCCCGTCGCTGGCCACCTCGCCGACCGCGACCCCGCCGGCCTGGGCCATGAAGCCCAGGGCGGCGAACACGCCGATGCCGGCCAGCAGCTCGAAGCCGGAGTTGGCGAAGCCCACGACCAGGCCCGAGCCGATCATGTCCTCGCGCCGGCCGACGTACGAGGCGTACGTGATCATGATGCCGAAGCCGATCGACAGCGAGAAGAAGATCTGGCCGAACGCGGCGGCCCAGACCGACGCCGAGCCCAGCGCCGACCAGTCCGGCGTGAAGAGCGCGTCCAGGCCGTCGGCGGCGCCCGGCAGCAGCAGCGCCTGCACCACGAGGACGGCGAAGGCGAGCACGAGGACCGGGATGAAGATCAGCGAGGTCGCACCGATCCCGCGCTGCACGCCGAGGGCCATGATCGCCAGCACGGCCAGCCAGACGATCACGAGGGGGACGAGCACCCCGGGCACCACGTCGGCGGTGACCGCGACGTCCCCGGCCTGCAGGAACTCGCCGAAGAAGAAGCCCTCGGGGTCGGCCCCCCAGGCCTCGTCGAGCGAGAAGAACGTGTAGCGCAGCGCCCAGGCGATCACCGCCGCGTAGTAGATGGCGATGACGAAGCAGATGGCGACCTGCCACCAGCCGAGGCCCTCGGTGCCGCGGCGCAGCCGGGCGAAGGAGAGCGGTGCCGAGCCGCGGTGGCGGTGGCCGATCGCGTAGTCGAGCAGCAGGAACGGGATGCCGGCGGTCAGCAGCGCGACCAGGTAGGGCAGTACGAACGCGCCGCCGCCGTTCTCGTAGGCGACGTACGGGAACCGCCAGATGTTGCCCAGCCCCACGGCCGAGCCGATCGCCGCCAGGATGAAGACCCGCCGGGAGCTGAACCCGCCCCGGCGACGCTCCTGCTCGGCCTGCCCCGCGGCTCCTCTCGCGGTCGTGCTCATGCGTTCTCCTCCGTCCTCGTCGGCCGCGCTCGGCATCACCGGTCGACGTCGCGCCGTGGGAAGAGGATGTCAGGGTTCGCGCCGCTCGGCCGGGGGAGCCGCCGGCCGGGGGCGGTGGAGTGCCGGCCGCTCAGATGTCGCGGCGCTGGAAGGACAGCGCGGTCAGGCCCCAGAAGACGGCCACCCACACCGCGGCCCAGACCAGGTAGGCGGGTGCCAGCGGCCCTTCGCTGAGGAACGGGAAGCCACCCTCCCCGGGGCCCATCTGCACCAGCGCGAACGGGTCCTGGAAGGCATTCATCGCGCCCCGCCACAGGCCGTCGGTGGGCAGGAGGATCCGCGACACGGTGCCGACGCGCTCCACGCCCTCGTTGCCCAGGGCGCCGCCGAGCCCGCCCACGACGCCGGCCACCCAGGTCGCCCCGAAGAGCCCGACGGAGATGATTCCCGACGCCATGGGTGAGACGACGCTCGACAGCAGCAGCGCCAGCGTCAGCAGCACCACCGTCTGGGCGGCGAGCAGCGCCAGGCCCGTGGCGGGGGAGGGCGGCCAGTAGCCGACCGTCGCCCGGACGACGAGGACCTCGCCGAGCCCGGCCAGGACGATGTAGCAGGAGCCGAAGGCGACCAGGCCCAGCCACTTCCCGAACAGCACCGCCGATCGCCGGACCGGGCGGGCCAGCAGCGCCAGCGCCTGCCCGGACTCGACCTCGCCGGAGAGGGTGGGCCCGGCCAGGAACGCGGTGCCGATCGCGGCGATGAGGCTGAGCCCGAAGAGGATCAGGTTGAGCATGATCGAGGCGACGAGGCGTGCCTCGCCGCTGGTCATCGTGCCCAGCTCGGTGTCCAGGCCGACCAGCTTCGAGAAGCCCCAGCCGCTCAGCGCCAGCAGCACGACCGTCAGCGCCAGCAGCGCCCAGACCACGCGGCGGCGCATGGCCTCGCGCAGGGTCAGCCCGGCGATCGTCAGGGCGGTCATCGGGCCGGCTCCTCGTGCCGGAGGATGCCGAGCAGCCGCTCCTCGAGGCTGATCCGCACCGGCTCGACGGCGTGCACCCGCACGCCGAGCCCGACCAGGTCCCGCACCAGCTCGGGCACGGTGACGCCGTCGTCCTCGGAGGCGAGCTGCACGGTGAACCAGTCACCGCTGCGGGTCAGCGAGCCGGCCGTCCGGAGCCGCTCCTCGGCCCGGCCGTCGACGCCGCCCAGCCGCAGCCGGACCTCGCGCTGGCCGAGCAGTTCGGCCAGGGTCCCGGAGGCGGCGACGCGGCCCTGGTCGAGGATCACCACCCGGTCGCACACCCGCTCGACCTCGCCGATCAGGTGGGAGTTGAGCAGGACGGCGACGCCGCGCTCCTTGAGCGAGAGGACCAGGTCGCGGACGTCGACCCGGCCGATCGGGTCCAGCGCGCTGGTCGGCTCGTCGAGCACGACCAGCTCCGGCCGGGCGACCAGCGCCACGGCCAGGCCCAGCCGCTGCTGCATGCCCTTGGAGAACCCGCCCACCCGGTCGTGCACCCGCCCGGCGAGGCCGACCAGGGCCAGGCACTCCTGGCGCTCGGCGGCGGGCACCTCGGCCCGGGCGAGCTTCACGTGCAGGTCGAGGACCTCGGTGGGGGTCAGCCAGGCCTGGTAGCGGAAGAGCTCGGGCAGGTAGCCGACGCCGGCGCGGGAGCGCGGGTCGGTCGACCGCTTCCCGAGCACCAGCACCTCGCCGGCGTCGGGACGCACCAGGCCCAGCAGCATCTTGATGACGCTGGTCTTGCCCGCGCCGTTGGGGCCCAGCAGGCCGAGCACCTCGCCGCGGCCGACGGTGAACGACACGTCGTCGACCGCGGTCCGCCGTCCGTACCGCTTGCGCAGCCCGGAGCACCAGACGGCCGGGGACGGCGGCAGCCCCGCGAGGTGGGCCGCCGCCGTCCCGGTCGACGTGTCAGCCGAGGTCACGGGCGACGGCCAGGAGCTCGTCGGCGCTCAGCGTGCCGGCGACGCCGGTCATCACGCCGTCCTCCACCCAGACCACGCCGGCGAACAGGCCGTTGCGGGAGGTGAGCACCGTGGCCTCGGTGCCGCCGACGTCTGCGGTCGAGCTGGTGACCATCTCCGCCGGCACGGGCAGCGGGAGCGTCCCGCCGTCCGACGACAGCGTGCGCAGCTGGGCGGCCAGGCCGTCGGAGATCCCCGGGAGGGACAGCAGGTAGTCGCGCACCGTCTCGAACGGGACTCCCGACGAGTAGACGGTGGGCGCGCCCACCCGGGCGACCACCAGCGTCGGGACGCCGGTCGGCTGCGCCCACACCGCCGCGACGCCCGGCCCCGCCTCCAGTCGCAGCTGGCTGCCGTCGAGCCCCGCGGGCACCGGCGGCAGCGCCTCCCCCTCGGCGGCGGCGGCCTGCGCGGCCTTCTCGGCGGAGAAGGTGAAGGTGGCGCCCACGGTGCCTGCGGCCTGGTAGGTCGGCTCACCGGAGACGCCCTCGGGCAGGTCGCCGACCTGGGGGACGGCGAGACCGGTGAGGTCCTCCGCCGCCGCGGCGTCGGCCACCGGCTCGGGGTTCGGCTCCTCGGTGATCTCCAGGTCGCCGTAGGCGGACAGGTCCGGCACCTGGACCAGGTCGGTGGCGGTGACCTCGACCGGGCCGACCTTCTCGGTCTGGAAGATCGGCAGCCAGTCGTTGGCCGCGGCCACGCCGGCCCCGGTGACCAGGACGACGGCGCTGATGGCCGCCACCGCGGGCCGGCGCACCGCGGCCTGCCAGTTCCGGCGCGGGCGCGCCGTCCGCTGCCCGGTCGCGGTGGCAGTGCTCAGGCGTGCCCAGGCGGCGTCGACGTCGGGGTCCCCGGCGCCGGCCGGCGCGAGCGACGCGCCGACCAGCCGGGCGTCGGCCCGCATGTCCTCGACGCCCCGGAGGCAGGCCGGGCAGGAGGCGACGTGGGCGCGGTCGGCGTCGGTGACGCCGGCCGGCTCGTCGACCAGCCGGCGCAGGACGCCCTCAGTGGGATGACGCATGACGGTTCAGCTCCTTGCGCAGGGCGGACTCGGCGCGTCGCACGGTCGTGCCGACGCTGCCGGGGGACAGGTTCAGGGAGGCGGCGATCTCGGCGTAGCTCAGGCCGCTGTGCCGCAGGACGAGGGCCACCGCCTGCTTGCGGGGCAGCCGGGCGAGCCCGGCCCGGACGCGGCGGCGGTCCTCCAGGGTCAGGACCGTGTCCGCGACGTCGGGGGCCACGGTCGGGTCGAACGCGGCCGCGGTCTCCTCCCGGGCGGCGCGCCGGCGTCCCGAGCGGAGCAGGTTCAGGGCGGTGTGCGCCGCCGCGACGGAGAGCCAGCCGCAGGCCTCGGCGGCCGGAACCGTGGAGCGGCCGAAGGACAGGAAGACCTCCTGGGCGACGTCCTCGGCCTGGTCGCGGGAGCCCAGGACGCGCGCGGCCACCGCGACGACGCGGGGGTACTCGCGGCGGAACACCTCGCCCAGGTCGGCGCGGACCGCTGACATCGCCACGCCGCCCCTCCCTCCGGCCCGGCCCACCGCGGCACGGGGCAGGGCGAGGACGGCGGCCGTCGCCGGTCGTCCGTGGTGTACGAGGTCCATGCCCAGGAAGCACCGCCGGGCGCCGGGATGTGACACCCGGCCGGAAGTCTCCCGGACGGCCTCCCGGACGGGTCAGCCGCGGCCCGCGGGCGCGCCGGTCGCGTCGACGTAGCGGCCCCGGTGGCGCAGCAGGGGCGCGGCCGCGGCATCGCCGGGGAGCACCTCCTCGACCGACAGCAGGGCCAGCACGTGGTCGCCCGCCTCGACGAGGCGGTCCAGCCGGCAGTCCAGCGCGGTCAGCCCGCCGGACAGCACGATGGCGCCGCTGCCCGGCGCCCGCGTCCACGGGACCGACTCCAGCAGGTGGCGGGCGCTGGGCCGACCGGCGGAGGAGAACCGCGACGCGATGATCGCGTGCGACGCGGCGAGGACGGTGAGCGCGCAGCCGCCGACGTCCTCCAGCACCTCGGCCGGGTAGCCGCCCGCCGTCAGGCCGACGGCGACCAGCGGTGGCGCGGCGGACACGCTCGTCACCGAGCTGACCGTGGTGCCGACGTCGTCGATCTCGTCCTGGACGGTGAGCAGGCAGACCCCGGCGGCGTACTGGCCCAGGGCGGCGGCGAACTCGCGGGCGTCGACGGGCATGGCGGCCAGTCGACCACACCGACAGGATGGGGCGCGTGAGCGGACAGGGGCCTGAGCATCGCAGCGAGGGACGAGCGAGGAGCAGAGGGCTCCGCGGAAGCGAACAGAGGGCGCAGCAGGAGACATATGACGTCGTCGTCCTCGGGGCGGGCTCCACCGGCGAGAACGTGGCCGACATCGTCGTCCGCGGCGGGTTGTCGGCGGTCCTCGTCGAGAACGAGCTGGTCGGCGGTGAGTGCTCGTACTGGGCGTGCATGCCGAGCAAGGCGCTGCTCCGCGGCACCGAGGTCCTGGCCGAGGCCCGGGCGGTGGACGGCGCGAAGCAGGCCGTGACCGGCGAGCAGGACGTCGCCGCCACGCTCGCCCGCCGCGACTCCTTCACCTCGCACTGGGACGACTCGGGCCAGGTCGGGTGGGTCGACGGCGCCGGCATCGACCTCGTGCGCGGCACGGGACGGCTGGCCGGCGAGCGCACCGTCGTCGTCACCGGTGCCGACGGCACCGAGACGCGGCTGACCGCTCGCCACGCGGTGGCCGTCTGCACCGGCTCCACGGCTGCCGTGCCCCCGGTCGACGGGCTCGCCGACGTCGATCCCTGGACCCCGCGCGAGGCCACCAGCGCGAAGGAGGCCCCCGCGCGGCTGCTCGTGCTGGGCGGCGGCTACGTGGGCTGCGAGATGGCGACGGCGTGGCAGGCGCTCGGCTCCCGGGTCACGCTGATCCAGCGGAACGAGCGGCTGCTCCCCGAGGCGGAGCCCGCGGCGGGGGAGGCGGTGGCCGCCGCGCTGCGCGCCCGCGGGGTCGACGTGCGGCTGGGCACCGACGTCACCGCGGCCCGGCGGGACGGCGACGAGGTCGTCCTCCGCTGCTCGGACGGCGAGGCCCGCGGCGACGAGGTGCTGGTGGCCGTCGGACGGGCGGCGCGCACGGGGGACATCGGGCTGGAGACGGTCGGACTGGAGCCGGGGGAGTACCTCGACGTCGACGACACGCTGCGGGTCCGCGGGAGCGGCTGGCTGTACGGCGTGGGCGACGTCAACGGCCGCCGGCAGCTGACGCACATGGGCAAGTACCAGGCCCGCCAGGCGGGTGCCGCGATCGTCGCCCGCGCCACGGGCGAGGAGGTCGACACCTCCGGGTGGTCGCCGTTCGTGGCCACCGCCGACGACCGGGCGACGCCGTCGGTGGTCTTCACGATCCCGCAGGTCGCCAGCGTCGGGCGCACGTCGGCCGAGGCCGCGGACGCCGGGCTGCCGCACCGCGTCGTCGAGATCCCGCTCGCCGTGGCCGGGTCGTCGTTGTTCGCCGACGGCTACGAGGGGACGGCGACCATGGTGGTCGACACCGAGCGCGAGGTTCTCCTCGGCGTCACCTTCGTGGGGCCGGCGGTCGGCGAGCTGCTGCACGCGGCGACGATCGCCGTGGCCGGCGAGGTGCCCATCCCGCGGCTGTGGCACGCCGTGCCGGCCTATCCCACGGTGAGCGAGATCTGGTTGCGGTTGCTGGAGGCCTACCGCGGGTGACCGTCGACGGCGTCAGGGCAGCGGGAACGGGGTGTCGTCCGGGGCGGGCAGGGTCCCGGCCGCCGTCGCGGTGACGGTCATGCCCTCGAAGCGGGCGACGCCGCCGAGGGTGGTGAGGAAGGCGGTGTCCGCGGCGTCGCGGCCCGAGCAGATCCGGACCAGCGACCGGGTGGGCGCCAGCCGGGTCGCGTCCACGACGCACCAGGTGCCGTCGACGTCGGCCTCGACGACGGCGTGGAAGTCCATCGGATCCAGGCCGGGCGCGTAGACGGCGACCAGCCGGGCCGGGATCTCCAGCGACCGCAGCAGCGTGACGGTGAGGTGCGCGTAGTCGCGGCACACTCCCTGACCCGTGAGCAGGGTGTCGACGGCGGTGTCGACGGGCCGGCTGGAGCCCGCGGTGTAGACCAGCCGGCGGTGCACCCAGTCGGCGACGGCGGCGACCAGCTCGGCGCGCGGCCGCGAGCGGTCGAACTCGGTCGACGCGAAGCCCTCCAGCTGGTCGGACGGGCAGTAGCGGCTCGGCCGCAGCGCGGTCGCCCGGTCGGCGGCGGTGACCGCGCGCGGGGCGCCGTCGCTCTCGGCGGCGCCGGTGTAGGTGATCGTCGTGTCGCCGGCGTGCAGCTCGAGGCGGTGCACCCGGGCGCCGTCGACCTCGAACTCGACCGGCTCGACAGGCTGACCTCCGGACAGCACCGTCAGCTGTTCCTCGAGCGGCGCGGCGACGGCCACCTGCAGCAGCGCGGTCGACGGCGCGGGGGAGGAGAGGGAGAGCGAGGCGGCGACGTCGATGCGCATGCGGCGATCATGGGTGAGCGGCGGTCGCCGCGCAGGTGGGCGGCGGGTTCTGTGCTGCACGGCACGTGCCCGCGGGCGGCGGCACGGATCGGCGACGTGATCACATGGGGTACGTGCCGTCTCCCGCATCCCCGGTCCGCTGGCGCCGCTACATCGCCCTGGGCGACTCGTTCACCGAGGGGCTGAGCGACCCCGACCCGGCCCGCCCGGGCGAGTTCCGCGGCTGGGCCGACCGGCTGGCCGAGCACCTGGCCGCCGCGGCACCGGACCACGACGTCGAGTACGCCAACCTCGCCATCCGCGGCCGGCTGCTCCGCCAGGTCGTCGACGAGCAGGTGCAGGTCGCGCTCGACGCGCACCCGGACCTGGTCAGCCTGGTCGCCGGCGGCAACGACCTCATGCGCCCCGGGTCGGACCCCGACGTGCTGGCCGCGGGCCTCGAGGCCGCCGTCGTCCGTTTCCGGCAGGCGGGCGCCGACGTGCTGCTGGCGACGAGCGTCGACACCCGCAACACCCCGATCCTGCGCCGGGTCCGCGGCAAGGTCGCCGTCTTCAACGCCAACATCTGGTCGATCGCCGACCGCACCGGGGCCGTCGTGCTCGACCAGTGGGGTGCGGACTGGGTGCAGGACTTCCGGCTGTGGGACACCGACCGCATCCACATGACCGACGAGGGGCACCGCCGCATGGCGCTCGCCGCGGCCGCCGCGCTCGGCGTGCCGGGGGCCGACGGCGACGACTGGCGCACGCCGCTGCCGCCCGCGGCGCCTCGCACCTTCCGGACGGCGGTCGGCGAGGAGGCCGCGTGGGTGCGCGGCTTCGTCGCACCGTGGATCGGCCGCCGCCTGCGCGGCCGCTCGTCCGGCGACGGGCGAGCCGCCAAGCGCCCGGTGCCGCTGGCCCTGCCCCGCGGGGTGAGGTGATGGAACGGCCTCGTCCAGGGCCCCGCCGCGAGCCTGCGAGCTGGGCAGGACGAGGTCCCTAGACGTCGTCGGGGTTCTCGCCGATCTCCTCGAGCAGCTCGCTGGTGAGCGCCAGCTCGCCGGTGAGGTACCTCGGGTCGTCGTCCTCGAGGTAGCTCACCGGCCGGTGCGGCGCGGTGTCGTCGGTGGGCTGGGCCGTGCGCTGCACCGGCAGGGCCGGCGGGTCGATCGGCTCGGGCAGCAGCTCGCCGGCGGTCTCCTCGGCCGGGGCGTCGGTCATCTCGCCGATGAAGACCTCGGCAGGGCTGGGCAGCGGCGCGGGCCGGCCGAACGCGTAGCCCTGCGCCATGGCGCAGCCGTGCCGGAGCAGCCAGTCGGCCTGGTCGAGGTCCTCGATCCCCTCCGCGATCACCTGCAGCCCCATGCCGCGGCCGAGCTGCAGCAGCCCCTGCACGAGCGCGGCCGTGGAGGGCTCGGTGACGACGTCGGCGACGAACGACCGGTCGATCTTGACCGTGTGGATCGGCAGCCGGTGCAGGGCGGTGATGGCCGAGTAGCCGGTGCCGAAGTCGTCGAGGGCCAGGGTGACGCCCTGGTCGGTGACGACGGCGACCGAGTGCAGGGTCGCCTCGGCGGCGAACAGCGCCGTCGACTCGGTGATCTCCAGCTCGAGCCGGTTGGGGGCCAGGCCGGACTCCGCGAGCGCGGCCGCGACCAGCTCGCTGAAGCCCTCCTCGGCCAGGTGCCGGGCGGAGATGTTGACGTGGACGCGCAGCTCCTCGGGCCAGGTCGCCGCGTCGTGGCAGGCGCGGCGGAGGACCCAGGCGCCGAGCTTGGAGGTGAGCCGGTTGTTCTCGGCGGCCTCGAGGAAGGCGCCCGGCGGCAGGAGCCCGCGGGTCGGGTGCTGCCAGCGGATGAGCGCCTCGTAGCCGAGCAGCGTCTCGTCGCCCAGGTGCACGATCGGCTGGTAGAAGAGCCGCAGCTCGTCGTTGTCCAGGGCGTGCTTGAGGTCGGTCTCCAGCTGCAGGGCGTCGACGTCGGAGTGCAGCAGCGCCCCCTCGTGCACCTCGATGCGCGCGCGGCTGCCGTCGGCCTTGGCGCGGGTGAGCGCGCTCTGGGCCTGGCGCAGCAGGTCGTCGGGCGTGGTGTCGGAGCCGAGGGTCAGGCCGACGCTCGCCGAGAGGTTGATCTCCCGGTCCTCGACGAGGAACGGCTCGTCGAGGACGGCGAGCAGCCGGTCGGCCAGCGCCCGCAGGCCGTCGAGGTCCTCGACGTCCTCGGCCACGACCAGGAACTCGTCGGCCCCCAGCCGGACGGCGGTGTCCTCGACGCGGGTGCTCCAGCGCAGCCGGTCGGCGACCTGGCTGAGCAGCAGGTCGCCGGCCTCGTGGCCCAGGGAGTCGTTGACCGCCTTGAAGCGGTCGATGTTGAGGTGCACCAGGCCGACCTGGAGCCCCCGGCGGCGCGACAGGGCGACGGCGTGCCGCAGCCGGTCGGTGAGCGCCCGGCGGTTGGGCAGGCCGGTGAGCGGGTCGGTGAAGGCGCGGCGGACCAGGTCCTCCTCCGCCCGCCGGCGGTCGGTGACGTCGACCAGGGAGAGGACGACGAACTGCGCCTCGCCGTTGTTGTGCCGCACGATCTCGTGCGACTGCACGACCCACAGCTCGGTTCCGTCCGAGCGGCGCAGCCGCCGCTCGCCGTCGAGCAGCAGGTGGGCGTCGAGGTCGGCGGGCTCGTCCGGCGCGGGCAGCAGACCGAGGTCGGCGACCGGCGGGTCGTCGGGGTGGGCGAAGAGGTCGACGTGCCGTCCGGCGAGGTCCTCGGCGGTCCGGCCCGTGAGCGCGCACAGCATCGGGTTGGCGACGAGGACGTGGCCGTGCAGGTCCACGAGCGCCTTGGGGATGGGCGCCGACAGGAACAGGGCCTGGAAGAGCTGCCCCCGATCGGCGAGCAGCGTGTCGATGGCCCGCATGCGCTGCCCGGCGGCGCCGGTCGTTCCCGCGGGCGTCGAGGGAACCTCGGAGGCGGGAATGCTCACCCGCACAGCGTCACCCATCGACGGCGAGAAGTGACGGAACCTGATCACGGAGAGTCGTGTTCGTGCCGTCACGGTGCGTTAGCTCGGCCGATCCTTCCGGCGTCATCTGCCAAGGGATGGGAACCGTCCCGTCACATTCCTCCCCGGCTCGCGGAACGTCTCCGGCCGTTCGGAATCGCGGCCGCGATCTGACCGCATGGCGCGTCAGAGTTCGTGCCGGGCCGCCCGGCGGGGCGGGCGGCCCCGAGAGGAGGCAGTGATGGACTGGAAGCTGGAGCTGGTGGCGGTTCCGGTCACCGACGTCGACCGGGCGATCGCGTTCTACGTGGACAGGGTCGGCTTCGTGCTCGACCACGACCACCGGGTGAGCGACGAGCTGCGGTTCGTCCAGCTGACCCCGCGCGGCTCGGCCTGCTCCATCGCCCTCGGCACGGGCCTGATCGGCACCCCGCCGGGATCTGCCCAGGGACTGCAACTGGTCGTGCCCGACATCGAGGCGGCCCGGGACGAACTCGCGGGGCGCGGGCTGGACGTCGGTGAGATCGACCGGCAGCCCTGGGGCTCGTTCGTGTACTTCACCGACCCCGACGGCAACGGTTGGGCGGTCCAGGAGCTCCCCCCGCGGGGGTGACCGGGAACAGCTCCGTGCCTCCCGGCGCTGGATCGACCGTGGAGAAGAAGATCGGGTTCCTGTCCTTCGGGCACTGGCAGCCCATCCCGGGGTCGCAGGTGCGCACCGGGCGCGACGCCCTGGTGCAGAGCGTGGAGCTGGCGGTCGCCGCCGAGGAGCTGGGCGTCGACGGCGCGTACGTGCGCGTGCACCACTTCGCGCGGCAGCTCGCCTCGCCCTTCCCGTTGCTGGCCGCGATGGCCGCCCGCACCCGCCGGATCGAGATCGGCACCGGCGTGGTCGACATGCGCTACGAGAACCCGCTGTACATGGCCGAGGAGGCCGCGGCGACCGACCTCCTCGCCGACGGCCGGCTGCAGCTGGGCATCAGCCGGGGGTCACCGGAGACGGCGTTGCGCGGCTCGGAGGCCTTCGGGTACGTGCCGCCGGAGGGCAGCAGCGACGCCGACCTCGCGCGGCAGAAGACCGCCCTGTTCCTCGCCGCGATCGAGGGGCAGCCGGTCGTCCAGGCCGACCCGCGCATGACCGGCGGCGCCGGCGGCGGGTTGGCGGTCCAGCCGCAGTCCCCGGGGCTGCGCGACCGCATCTGGTGGGGATCGGGCACCCGGGCCACGGCGGAGTGGACGGCGCAGCAGGGGATGAACCTGATGAGCTCGACGCTGCTGGTCGAGGACACCGGCGTGCCCTTCGACGAGCTCCAGGCGGAGCAGATCGCCCGGTACCGGGCCGCGTGGGCGGCGGCCGGCTGGGACCGGCAGCCCCGGATCTCGGTCAGCCGCAGCGTGCTGCCTCTGGTCAGCGACGAGGACCGCGCCTACTTCGGCCACGAGCGGTCGAGCGAGGACCAGGTCGGCATCCTCGAAGGCGTCCGGGCCCGGTTCGGCAAGACCTACACCGGCGAGCCCGACGTCCTGGCCGAGGAGCTGGCGAAGGACGCCGCCGTCCGCGAGGCCGACACCCTGCTGATCACGGTGCCGAACATGCTCGGCGTCGAGTACAACGCCCGGTTGCTGGAGAACGTCGTCCGCCACGTCGCGCCGGCGATCGGCTGGGTGCACCCGGACCAGCGGTGACCGCCCGGGTCGCTCTGGGAATGGCGCGTGGCCGCTGACCGGTTGCCGCTGATCACGCGGGTCGGTGTTCTGGGTGAGGAGTGGCCATGGTGGAGTGGTCGGCAGTCGCCGGGATCGCCGCGGTCGCGCTGGGGCTGGTGCTGACGCCCGGGCCGAACATGATCTACCTGGTCTCCCGGTCGGTGACACAGGGTCGGCGGGCCGGCCTGATCTCGCTGCTGGGCGTGGCCGCCGGGTTCTTCCTCTACCTGGCGGCGGTGACCGCGGGCCTCGCGGCCGTGTTCGTCGCCGTCCCCGCCGCGTACACGGCACTCAAGCTGGCAGGGGCGGCGTATCTGCTCCATCTCGCGTGGCAGGCGGTGCGGCCGGGCGGCGTCAACGCCTTCGCACCGCGGGACCTGCCGGTCGACGGATCGCGCCGCCTCTTCGTCATGGGCCTGGTCACCAACCTGCTCAATCCCAAGATCGCCGTGCTCTACGTGTCACTGCTGCCGCAGTTCGTCGACCCCGAGAGAGGATCCGTGGCGCTGCAGAGCCTGACGCTCGGACTGGTGCAGATCGCGATCGCGCTGACCGTGAACGCGGTGATCGTCGTCTTCGCAGGGGCGCTGTCGCGGTTCCTCGCCGCCCGGCCCGCATGGTTGCGGGTACAGCGGTACGTCATGGGTGGAGTGCTCGGCGCCCTCGCCGTCAAGCTGGCGGTGGAGCCTCGGCCGGCGACCGCCGGCTGAGCCGTCTCAGGTGGCGCCGGCGAGCCGCTGGTTGCACCGACGGCGGGCGTGACCACCGGACGGCGTCCTCAGCGGACCAGGCGGGCGAACGCCCGCAGGTCGCCGACGAGCAGGGCGGGCTGTTCGAGCGCAGCGAAGTGCCCTCCTCGGCCGTGCTCGGCCCAGTACCGGATGTCGGGGAAGCGCTGCTCGGCCCAGCGCCGGGAGGGGCGCGGCACCTCGGACGGGAAGATCGAGCACCCGGCGGGGACGTCGACGGTCTCGGTCGTCCCGCGGGTGAACCAGCTGCTCACCTCGGCGATGCTCTCCCGGTACAGCCGTGCCGACGAGGCCCCGCTCCGCGTGAGCCAGTACAGCGTCACGTCGTCCAGCAGCCGGTCGCGGCTGATCACCTCGTACAGGTCGCCGTCGTGGTCGGCCCACGTCCAGAACTTCTCGACCAGCCAGGCGCAGAGTCCGGCCGGGGAGTCGACCAGGGAGTAGCCGATCGTCTGCGGCACGGTCGCGTGGACGGCCGAGTACGCGGACCCGTCGCGGCCGCGCTGCTCGAGGTCTGCCGTCGCGCGCCGCTCCGCCGCCGTGAACTCCTCGGGCGAGAAATCTCCTGGCCCGGCCAGCGGGGGGATGAGGTGGATGCCCGCGACCCGGTCGGGTGCCGCCTGGGCGAGGCAGGTGCTCACGCTGGTACCCCAGTC
The DNA here is from genome assembly GCA_004570425.1 of Bacillus sp. AZ43. GTDB lineage: Bacteria > Actinomycetota > Actinomycetes > Mycobacteriales > Geodermatophilaceae > Blastococcus_B. Next base: position 43,548 of record SPQJ01000020.1, on the reverse strand, counting down.
GCTCCCGGCGGCCAGGTACCGCTCGTGCCCGAGTGCCCGCATGATCTCGTCCCACGCCGCCGCGATCCGACGGATGCCCCAGCCGGTCTCCCTCGGCTTGTCGCTGAACCCGTATCCCGGCAGGGACGGCAGCACGACGGTGAAGGCGTCCTCCGCTCGTCCGCCGTGCGCGGGCGGGTCGGTGAGCGGGCCGACGAGGTCGAGGAACTCCACCACCGACCCCGGCCAGCCGTGGGTGAGGACCAGTGGCAGCGCGCCCGGGTGTGGCGAGGTCGCGCGCAGGACGTGCACCCCCAGCCCGTCCACTGCGACGCGGTACTGCTCGAGGGCGGCCCATTCCTCCTCGAGCCGCCGCCAGTCGTAGCCATCGGCCCAGTAGGCGCACAGGTCCTGGAGGTGGTCGAGCGGTACGCCCTGCGTCCAGCCCGGAGTCGTCGCCGGCTCCGGCCAGCGGGTGTCCCGCAGCCGGCGACGCAGGTCGGCGAGGGACTCCTCGGGGACCCGCACGCGGAACTCCTGCACTGTGCCGGTCATGGGTCCAGCTTCTCGACCCCGGCCCGCTCTCGGGGCGCTTTTCGCGCTCTGGGAGTCCTGCAGGACCCGGGGAGCGCGAGGAAGACGCCAGGAGCGGGGGTCAACGCAGGTCGAAGCCCAGGTCGAGCACCGGGGCGCTGTGGGTGAGCGCCCCGACGGCGAGGTGGTCGACGCCGGTCTCTGCCACCTCGTGCGCGCGGTCGAGCGTGAGACCGCCGCTGGCCTCCAGCCGGATGCCCGTGCCGCGCACCAGCGACACCGCCGTCCGGGTGTCCTCGAGCGAGAAGTTGTCCAGCAGCACCAGCCCCACCTCGGCCGCGACCGCCTCCCGGAGCTGGTCGAGCGTGTCGACCTCCACCTCCAGCGGGACGCCGGGCGCGTGCGCGCGCACCGCCCGGACCGCCTGCGCGATCCCGCCGGCCGCGGCGACGTGGTTGTCCTTCACCAGCGCCGCGTCGCCCAGGGCCATCCGGTGGTTGACGCCGCCACCGCACCGGACGGCGTACTTCTCCAGCGCGCGCAGCCCGGGGCTGGTCTTGCGGGTGTCGCGGATCGCGGCGCCGGTGCCGGCGACTGCGTCCACCCACGCGCGGGTGAGCGTCGCGATGCCGGACAGGTGGCAGACCAGGTTGAGCGCCGTCCGCTCGGCGGTCAGCAGCGTGCGGGTCGGCCCGGTCACCGACAGCGCCGCGAGACCCGGCACGGCGGCGTCGCCGTCGGACGCCTGCAGGACGACGTCCACGTCTCGCCCGCCCACGAGGTCGAACACCGCGGCGGCCACCGGCAGCCCGGCGAGCACGCCGGGGGAGCGGGGGACGACGTCGCCGGTCGAGCGCGCTCCCGCGGGAACGGTGGACTCGGTGGTGACGTCGGGACCGAGGGCGAGATCCTCCTCCAGGGCACGGCGGACGACGGTGACGACCCCCGCCGGGTCCAGCCCGGCCCGGCGGAGGTGCTCGGCGAGCGACGGGCGCAGCACCCCTTCGCCGGTCACGCGACCACCTCGGCGGCGACGAGGGTCCGGACCGGCTCGGTGCGGGTGTGCACGTGCCCCGAGGCGTCGATGCGGTGCACCAGGCGGACCCGCCACTCGGTCCGGGTCTCCGGTGCGTCGAGCCGGCGGTGGCAGCCGCGGCTCTCCGTCCGGGCCAGCGCGGCGCCGGCCAGCAGGGTGGCCACGGTGTGCAGCGCGGTCGTCTCCAGCGTGGCGACGTCGAGCGACGCGGCGGTGGGGACGGCGGTCAACCCGGCGGCGAGCTCCGCCAGCCCGTCGGCGTCGCGCAGGACTCCGGCGTGCGCGGTCGTGGCCGCGGTGACGACGTGACGCGCCGCGGGGGGGACCGCCCACCCGGCGGGCGGCGCGGAGGCGGCGACGACCCGGGGCAGTCCGGCCGCGAGCAGCGCGGCGCAGCGCCGGGCCGCGACCAGCCCCTCGGTGATCGAGTTGGAGGCCAGCCGGTTCGCCCCCTGGACGCCGGTGCAGGCGACCTCGCCGACGGCGTAGAGCCCGGGCACCGAGGTGCGCCCGTCGAGGTCGGCCAGCACGCCACCGCACGAGTAGTGGGCCGCGGGGGCGACCGGCACCGGCTCGCGGGTCAGGTCGAAGCCGGCCGCCGCGCAGGCCGCGGTGATGCCGGGGAACCGCCGGGCGAGGAACTCGGCCCCGAGGTGCGAGGCGTCGAGGAACACGGAGTCGTCGCCGGTGGCGCGCAGGTGCGCGGCGATCGTCGCCGACACGACGTCGCGCGGGGCCAGGTCGGCCAGCGGGTGGGCGCCGACCATGACGCGCCGCCCCGCGCGGTCGACCAGCACGGCGCCCTCGCCGCGCACCGCCTCCGACACCAGCGTCTGCTGCCCGTCGGCGCCCGGGCCGGTCCACAGCACGGTCGGGTGGAACTGCACCATCTCGACGTCGGCCACCTCGGCGCCGGCGCGCAGCGCCAGGGCCAGCCCGTCGCCGGTGGCCCCGGCGGGGGTGGAGCTGGCGGCGTACACCTGCCCGTAGCCGCCCGTGGCGAGGACGACCGCGCGGGCCAGCAGGTCACCGGCGTCGACGAGCGCGCCGCCGTCGATGCGGGCCACGCGCAACCCGACGACCTGTCCGGAGGGGCCGCGCAGCGCATCGAGGGCGGCGGTGCGGTCGAGCACCTCGACGCCCCGGGCGCGCAGGGCGCCCGCCAGGGTTCGGGTGACCTCCGCACCGCTGGCGTCGCCGCCGGCGTGCACGATCCGGTCGCGGCTGTGCCCGCCCTCGCGGGTCAGCGCCGGGCGGCCGTCGACGTCCAGGTCGAGGCGGGCGCCCAGCCCCCGGAGCAGGGCGATGGCGGCGGGGGCCTCGTCGACAAGCGTGCGGACGGCCTCCTCGTCGCAGAGGCCGGCGCCGGCGACGAGGGTGTCGCGCACGTGCAGCTCGGCGTCGTCGTCCGGTCCGAGGACGGCGGCCAGGCCGCCCTGCGCCCAGGCCGTGCTGCCGTCGCCCAGCGCGCCCTTGGTCACCACGGTGACCGCGCGGCCGGCGTCGGCCAGCGCGACCGCCGTCATCAGGCCGGCGGCGCCGGAGCCAACGACGACGACGTCCGTCGTGCGGGTCCCCCCGGCCGCGGGCAGCGGCAGGGCCGGGGCGACGCGGGCGAGGCTCGCCGTCACCTCACTCACCGACCGGGGACGGCGTGCCGATGGCGACCATCGCCTCGACGGCGGCGCGCGCCCGGGCGGCGACGTCCGGGTCGACGGTCACCTCGTCGCGGCCCTCGCGCAGGGCGCGCAGCAGCTTCTCCGGCGTCGACATCTTCATGTAGGGGCAGGCCGCGCGGGAGTTCACCGGCTCGAACGACGTCGTCGGGTTGGCCTGGCGCAGCTGGTGCAGCATGCCGATCTCGGTGGCGACCAGGACGCGCTCCGCCGTCGTCCGCCGGGCCTCGTCGAGCATCCCGCCGGTGGAGAGGATGTGGACCCGCTCGGTGGGCAGCTGGCCGTCGGACACCATCCACAGCGCGCTGGTCGCGCAGCCGCACTCGGGGTGCACGAGCAGCTCGGCGTCCGGCGCGGCCTCGACGCTGGCCCGCAGGTCGGTGGGGGAGATGCCGGCGTGCACGTGGCACTCGCCCATCCAGATGCGCATGTTCCGCCGGCCGGTGACCCGCTGGACGTGCGCGCCGAGGAACTGGTCGGGGAGGAACAGCACCTCCCGGTCGGCCGGGACCGACTCGACCACCTCGACGGCGTTGGACGACGTGCAGCAGATGTCGGTCTCGGCCTTCACCTCGGCGGAGGTGTTCACGTAGGAGACGACGACGGCGCCGGGGTGCTCGGCCTTCCACGCGCGCAGCTGGTCGGCGGTGATGGTGTCGGCCAGCGAGCAACCGGCGTTCGCGTCGGGGACCAGCACGGTCTTCTCCGGCGCCAGGATCTTCGCCGTCTCGGCCATGAAGTGGACCCCGGCGAAGACGATCGTGCTCGCGTCGCTTGCCGCCGCGAGCCGCGAGAGGGCGAGCGAGTCACCGACGTGGTCGGCCACGTCCTGGATCTCGGCCGCCTGGTAGTTGTGCGCCAGGACGACGGCGTCGCGCTCCCGGGCGAGGCGGCGGACCTCGTCGCGCCAGGCGTCCCACTGGTCGACGGACCACGCGGTGGCGGTGGGGGCGGGCAGCGTTGCGGTCACCGGGACCTCCGGAGGAGTGGGGTTTCATACCCATAGGCGAAAACCTGCGGAGCGGACCCTAGCATTCCTCCCGTGCCTTCTGTGTGGTCCTCGCCGGACCGGCCCGCCTACCCGCACCACGCGCTCGCGGCGGTGCTCCAGGTCCGGTCGGCCCGGCTGCACGTGATGCTCTGGCAGCGGCCGAACGAGCCGTACGCCGGCGCGTGGGCGCTCCCGGGCGGACCGCTGCTGGCCGACGAGACGCTCGGCGCGTCGGTCGCCCGCCAGCTCGCCGCCAAGGTCGAGATGACCCACCTGGCGCACCTCGAGCAGCTGGAGACCCGCAGCGATCCGGGGCGCGACCCGCGCGGCCGGACCGTGGCCACCGCCTACCTCGGGCTCATCCCGTCCGACCTGGACCCGCACCTGCCCGAGGACACCGGCTGGCACCCGGTCGACGCCCTGCCGCGGGCGGCGTTCGACCACGGCTCGGTGGTCGAGTCGGCGCTGGCGCGGCTGCGGGCGAAGCTGTCGTACACGAACGTCGGGTTCGCCCTGGCCCCGCCGGTGTTCTCGATCGCGGAACTCCGCGACATCTACGTGGCCGCGCTCGGCCACGAGGTGACGGCGACCAACCTGCAGCGGGTGCTGCTGCGCCGCGGCGTCCTCGAGGCGACGGGCGAGACGGCGGCTCCCGGCCGCGCCGGAGGCCGCCCGGCCGCGCTGTACCGCTTCGCCTCACCCGCGCTCGAGGTGACCGACCCGTTCGCCGTCTTCCGGCCGCCGGCGGCGCGCTAGGGCGTGCGCGCCCCCGGCGGGCAGGCCGGCAGCGGCGTCAGTTCCAGCGCGTCGCAGGTGACGCCGACGATGGCCTCGATCGTGGTGCCGGGCAGGTAGACCACCGCCGGGGCCGGCGGCGGGGGCAGCGGGGTGCTCGGCGGCGGCAGCGGGTTGCTCGGAGCGGGCACCGGGAGCGGCACGGGGAGGGGAGCCGGCGCAGGAGCGGGGGCCGGCTGGCCGCCGGACGGCGGCGGGTTCTGGCCACCGGACGACGGCGGCGTGCTCCCGCCCTGCGGCTCCGCGCCGCTGCCGCCGCCGCTCGGGGCCGGCTGCGCCGGCTGACCGCCGGAGGCCGCGGGCTGGGCGGGAGCACCGCCCGCGGGAGCCGACTGCGGGGGGTACGTCGTCTGCTCGGGGGGCGAGGACGTGCTGTCCCGCAGCCCGATCGCGGGACCGGGGGCGGCGGGGGCGCCGTAGAAGGCCGACGGCGGCGGGACCGCACCGCTGGTGTTGCCGACGATGGGCAGGTCGGCGACCGGCATGCCGGTGGCGTAGGCGCGGGCGAGGGCCAGCACCTCGGCGACGTACTCGTCGGAGTGGTTGTAGGCGAAGACGGCCTTGCGCTGGCCCGCCTCGGTCCGCAGGTTGCCACCGGCGACGCAGAGGTAGTTGGCCGCGGCGAGGGCGGCGTCGTTGATGTTGAACGGGTCGGTCACGCCGTTCTCGTCCGCGTCGATGGCGTAGGCCCGCCAGGTCGTCGGGATGAACTGCATCGGCCCCATGGCACGGTCGTAGGTGCTGTCGTTGTCCCACATGCCGTTGTCGCTGTCGCCGATGTAGGCGAACTTCCCGCCGTCCAGGGCGGGACCGAGGATCTTCGGCGTCGCGGATCCGTCGGGACCGAGGACGGCGCCGCCGTACCGGCCGTGGTTGGACTCGACGCGGCCGATGCCGGCCAGCAGCGACCAGTCGATCCCGCACTCGCCCTTGGCGCTCGCCATGCGGGCGGCGGCGACGCGATAGGCGTTGAGCGCGACGTTGGGGATCCCGTTGGCCGCCAGCCCGGTGACGGCCGCCTCCGCCGGCTGCGGCCCGGGCGCGGACACCGGCACGAGGGGCAGGGTGGTGGCGCCGCGGGGAGCCCCCTCGGAGAGTGCGGGGATCGCCCAGCGGGCGGCCAGCGTGCGGGGGACGGCGAAGTCGTCGGCGTGGCCCACCGCCCGCAGGTCCTGGCTCTGTGCCGGTGGCGCGACCATCGCGGTGAAGGCGGCGAGGACGCCGGCCAGCACGAACCACCGCTTCCGGCCGGGCACCCGCCGGCGCGGTGGGCGTGCGGACACGTGCTTGGCGCTGGGCGGCTCGAACTGACCTGGCGACACGGACTGGCCCACCGTCACTCCCGACGATCCGTCGTTGGCTCGTTGGTTCCCCCGTGACCTGGCTGGGGCCGTCTACCCCGGCCAGAGGCGCGCGATGCATGAACCTGCGACGCGCTATCACGGGTAACGACGAGCGGCCGGATCGGTGACGGGGAGCTGCGCAGGGCACGGCCGGAGCCCTGGTGACGGCGCGCCCGGCAGGGATCGAACCTGCGACCAAGTGCTTAGAAGGCACCTGCTCTATCCGCTGAGCTACGGGCGCTCGGCTGCCGATCATCGCACCGGCGGCTCCGGCGGTCGTGGCAGCCCGGCGGGGCGTCATGCGCCGGGGTGAGCCGCCGTCCACAGCCCGCCGGGCTCTCCACAGATGGTTCCCGGCCGTTCCGCCGGGCCCGTCGAGGGCCGAGGGTCGTCGGCACATCGGCATCGCGCCGGTCGCGCCACGCCGGCGCAGCAGACCAGGAGGAGCACCGTGAGCAGCAAGATCACCGTCGTCGGCAACGTCGTCACCTCACCCGCCCGCAACCGCACCCAGAACGGCAGCGTCACCAACTTCCGCGTGGCGTCCACCGAGCGCCGCTTCGACAGCGCCACCCAGAGCTGGGTGGACGGCCACTCCTTCTTCGTCGACGTCGAGTGCTGGGGCGAGCTGGGCGGCAACGTCTCGCACAGCGTCAGCAAGGGCGATCCGGTCGTCGTGGTCGGCGCCATCCGCACCGACGAGTGGGACTCCGAGGAGGGGCGCCGGAGCCGCCCGCGGGTCAGGGCCGAGGCGGTGGCGCCGAACCTGGCGCGCGGGGTCGCCGACTTCCGGCGGACACCGCGGACGGCCCCGGCGACGTCGGGCGAGGAGAGCTCGTCGGCCGAGGCCGGGCCGGAGATGCCGGAGGGGGCGGGCGACTACGTCGAGGGCCGGGACTACGTGGACACCGATCCGGCGTTGAACCCGGTGGACACCGCCGACCTCTCGCGGGAGCCCGCGCACGTCTAGTTGCCCCGGGCTGGGAGGATCGACGGCGAGAACGGACGGGGTGGGGTCGCACCGGCGGCCCCGCCCCCGCTCGCGAGACGACGGAAGGCTCCGAAGCCCAGTGGCTCAGTACATCTACACGATGGTCCGCGCGCGCAAGGCGCACGGCGACAAGGTGATCCTCGACAACGTCACCCTGTCGTTCCTGCCCGGCGCCAAGATCGGCGTCGTCGGGCCGAACGGCGCCGGCAAGTCGACCGTCCTCCAGATCATGGCGGGCATGCAGCAGCCGTCCAACGGCGAGGCGACGCTCGCGCCGGAGGCGACGGTCGGCATCCTGCTCCAGGAGCCGCCGCTCAACGAGAACCTCGACGTGCGCGGCAACGTCGAGGAGGCGGTCAAGCCCCTCCGCGACGCGCTGCGCCGCTTCGAGGAGGTCAGCGCGGCGATGGGGGAGCCCGACGCCGACTTCGACGCGCTGCTCGCCGAGCAGGGCGAGCTCATGGAGATCATCGAGAACAACGACGGCTGGGAGCTCGACGCCCGCATCGAGCAGGCCATGGACGCGCTGCGCTGCCCTCCCGGCGACGCCGACGTCACCGTCCTCTCCGGTGGTGAGCGCCGCCGCGTCGCGCTGTGCAAGCTGCTGCTCGAGGCGCCCGACCTGCTGCTGCTCGACGAGCCCACCAACCACCTCGACGCCGAGAGCGTCGCGTGGCTGGAGCAGCACCTCGAGAAGTACGCCGGCACCGTCGTCGCCGTCACCCACGACCGGTACTTCCTCGACAACGTCGCCCAGTGGATCCTCGAGCTCGACCGCGGCCGGGCCTACCCCTACGAGGGCAACTACTCCACCTACCTCGAGACCAAGGCCGCGCGCCTCAAGGTCGAGGGCGCCAAGGACGCCAAGCGCCAGAAGCGTCTCGCCGAGGAGCTGGAGTGGGTGCGCTCCGGTGCCAAGGCCCGCCAGGCCAAGAGCAAGGCGCGTCTGGCCCGCTACGAGGAGATGGCCGCCGAGGCGGAGAAGTTCCGCAAGCTCGACTTCGAGGAGATCCAGATCCCGCCCGGCCCGCGCCTGGGCAACGTGGTGGTCGAGACCAACAAGCTCACCAAGGGCTTCGGCGACCGCCTGCTGATCGACGACCTGTCCTTCAACCTCCCGCGCAACGGCATCGTCGGCGTCGTCGGCCCCAACGGGGTCGGCAAGACCACCCTGTTCAAGATGCTGGTCGGCGAGGAGAAGCCCGACGACGGCGAGATCAAGGTCGGCGAGACCGTCAAGCTCTCCTACGTGGAGCAGACGCGCAGCGGCATCGACCCCAAGAAGACGCTGTGGGAGGTCGTCTCCGACGGCCTCGACCACATCAAGGTCGGCAACGTCGAGATGCCCTCGCGCGCCTACATCGCCGCGTTCGGGTTCAAGGGCCCCGACCAGCAGAAGCCCGCCGGCGTGCTGTCCGGTGGTGAGCGGAACCGTCTCAACCTCGCCTTGACCCTCAAGCAGGGCGGCAACCTGCTGCTGCTCGACGAGCCGACCAACGACCTCGACACCGAGACGCTGACCAGCCTGGAGAGCGCGCTGCTGGAGTTCCCCGGCTGCGCCGTGGTGGTCAGCCACGACCGGTGGTTCCTCGACCGCGTGGCGACGCACATCCTCGCCTACGAGGGTGAGAGCAAGTGGTTCTGGTTCGAGGGCAACTTCGCCGACTACGAGAAGAACAAGATCGAGCGCCTGGGTGCCGAGGCGGCGCGTCCGCACCGCGCCACCTACCGCAAGCTCACCCGCGATTAAGGGCTGATCGAGCCGAACGGCCGGCCGGAGCAGTGCTCCGGCCGGCCGTTCGTGTCTCAGGGCGTGAACCGCTCCACGAAGGCGCGCTGCCCGGGGGTCTCCACCGCGCGCCGCCGGTAGTGCTCACGCACGAAGGCGACGGCCTCGCCCGGGGGCACGCCGTCGATGACCGCGAGGCAGGCCAGCGCCGTCCCGGTGCGGCCGCTGCCACCGCGGCAGGCCACTTCCACCCGCTCCGCCGGGGCCCGTTCCCACAGCTCGCGCAGCGCGGCGGACAGGCCCGCCGGATCGGTCGGCAGGCCGAAGTCGCGCCACCGCACCCAGCGGGTCTCCCAGCCGATGCCGGCCGGCGGGCGGGGGAGCAGGTAGAGGCCCAGGTCGGGCCGGGGCGCGGCGGCCGGCTCGCGCAGTCCCCGCCCGCGCACCCGCCGTCCCGACGGCAGCACCAGCACGCCGGTCAGCTCGGGATCCCACGGGGTGCCCACACCGGTCACCGTAGGGCCCGGGTGCACCGCGCGCGGGCCGTACGGCAGGGTGGGCGGGCGTGAGGCACACCGTGCACGTCCCCATGCGCTGGTCGGACATGGACGCCTACCAGCACATCAACAACGTGGCGTTCCTCGGCTACTTCGAGATGGCGCGCGTCAACCTCTTCTTCGAGCACCCGACCCACGACGAGCGCACCGGCATGCGCCGCGGTCTGGTCGTCCACTCCCACGAGATCACCTACAAGCGCTCGGTCGTCTACGACGCCGAACCGCTGGAGGTCCAGGTCTGGGTCTCGAACATCCGCGCGGCCGCCTTCACCTGCCACTACGAGCTGTTCGACCACGGGAAGCTCGCCGTCACCGGCAGCACGGTCCTGGTGCCCTTCGACTTCGCCCTCGAGCGGCCGCGGCGGATCACGCCGGAGGAGAAGGAGTTCCTGCTCCGCTACACCGACGACGGGAGCTGATCAGGCGCCGACGATCCGCGGCACCGGACGGTCCGCCCCGGTCGGCGCACCACGCGACGCCGCCCCCTCCTCGCTCACCGGCCGGACGGCGGCGCCCTCGGCGATCTCCGCCCCGACGAAGACGGCCGCGTTGATGCCCCCGCGCAGCGCCATCGCCTTCACCAGCCTGGTCCCGGTCAGCCGCTCCAGGTGGGTGCACGGCGGGCAGCGCTTCATCCCGAACAGCAGCGCGTCGCCGACGGCGAACCAGCGGCCGACGAGCGACGGCAGGTCGACGCCGGTCGTCACGAGGTTCCGCCGGGTGTCGCCGGGGGAGAGGTCGACGCCCACCTCGGCCGCGACGACTGCCACGTCGTCCCGGTCGATCAGCGTCAGCTGCTTCTCCAGGTCGGGGTACCGGGCCCACGTGCCGCCGCCGAGCGCGTAACGGTCACCCTCGAGCCCGACGCCGGCCAGCAGCCGGGCGTCCGGCACCCGTCGCATCGGCGCGGCCGCCTCGGGCGTCAGCCAGATCTCGGTGACCGTCACGGCGTCACCACCGCCGGATGGCGACGGCGGCGGGCGGGCGCGTCGTCCGCCCCCCGGGCGTCGAGCGCCTCGCCCACGGTCGTCGCCATCCGCAGCACCTGGACCAGCAGCGGCACGGCCAGGGTCAGCCGCAGGCCCTGGCCGCCCCGGGCGGCCTGCGCCTCCCGGATCCGGGCGGCCTGGTCGGCCACGAGCGGGACGAACCGGAGCGTCATCGCGATCACCAGACCGATCCGCGCCGGCCGCACGCCGAACGCCCGCAGCGGCGCCGCCAGCCACTCGACCACGGCCACCAGGTGGGTCACCCGCGTGGTCGCCGTGACGACGGCCGCGGCCACCACGAGGGCGAGCAGCCGCAGCACCGCGACCGCACCGGTCAGCGGGCCGGTCACCAGGGCGTGGAAGACGAACAGCAGCGCCAGCCAGACCCAGACCGGACGCACCTGCGCCCCGATCAGTCGCAGCGGCAGTCGCGCGCCGAGCCACCCCACGCCCACGACCGCGACCAGGGCCCCGGCCACGACGGGCAGCCGATCGGTGAGGAACGACCCGATCCCCAGTGCGGCCAGGACGGCGAGCTTCAGCCCGGCCGGCGCGCGGTGCACCGGGGTCGTGCCCGGTACGTACAGCGACAGCATCAATTCATCCTCGCCACGTACCAGGGCACCGTCTCGGCAGGGGAGCCGTCGGCGACCACCCGGCCGTCCTCGAACACCAGCACCCGATCGAAGCTGGACAACAACTCCAGGTGGTGGGTCACGACGACGACGTCCTGCTCCAGGTCCTCGATCACCCGTGCCACCCGGCGGGCGTTGGCGAGGTCGAGCAGCGTCGTCGGCTCGTCGAAGACGATCCGCTGCGGCTCCATCACCAGCACCCCGGCGATCGCCAGCAGCTGCTTCTGCCCGCCGCTGAGCAGGTGGGCCGGGTGGTCGCGGTGCCCCTCCAGGCCGTACCGCTCCAGCATCGCCGCCACCCGCCGCTCGATCTCCTCGGGCGGCAGCCCCTGGTTGGTCGGCCCGAAGGCGAGGTCCTCGGCGACGGTGGGATGCACGATCTGCGCGTCCGGGTCCTGGAAGACGAAGCCCACCCGGCGGCGCACCTCGCGGGCCCGCTCGCGGGTGTCGAGCCCGTCGACCAGCACCCTGCCGGACGTGGGCACCACCAGGCCGTTGAGCAGCCGGGCGAAGGTGCTCTTGCCCGAGCCGTTCCCCCCGATGACCCCGACCCGGTGCTCGGTCAGCCGCACCGAGACGCCGGCGAGGACCGCCCGCTCACCGTAGGAGTGGGAGACCTCCCGCAGCTCGATCGCCGTGCGCGGCAGGAGCGCGGCCGGCGCCGACGCGGCAGCCCGGCGACCCCACCTCACCGGCGGCTCAGCCGGCCGCGGCGCGCCGCACCGGCAGCTCGATCACCGGGTAGGCCTTGCGCACGGCGACTGCGACGACCGACGCGGCCACCGCCTTCACCACGTCGCCGGGGATGAACGAGAACGAGCCGGTGAACGAGGCCCACAGCGGCACGTCGGCGTAGAGGCTGGTGAAGGGGACGCCGATAGCGTAGATGACCACGACTCCGCCGACCAGGTTGGCGACCATCGCCCACGCCAGGTTGAACCGCCGCCAGGACAGCTGGGTGATCCAGCCGATGACGAACGCCGCGATCGGCCAGCTGTAGAGGTAGCCGGCGGTGGGACCGGCGAAGACGGCCAGGCCGCCGCGGCCCCCCGACAGCAGCGGGGCACCCATCGCCACGACGGCGAGGAACACCAGCAGCGCCAGGCCACCCCGCTTCGCGCCGAGCACCGAGCCCGCGAGCATGACCCCGAGGGTCTGCGCGGTGATCGGCACGGGCAGACCCGGCACCGGCACCGGCGGCAGCAACCCGAGCACCGCGACGATGGCGGCGAACAGGGCGATGTAGGCGAGATCCCGCGACTTCACGCGGCGGAAGTTACCCGAGGCCCGGACGGCCCCATCCGGAGGCTCACGCGAGCGTGCGAGCGGTGGGAGGGACGAGGTCCTTCCGTGGTCACCCCTGGACCCATGCCGCGGCGTCGTCCGGGAGGCCGCCGCCGGAGACGTCCGCGCTGGCCAGCAGCACCCTGCCCTCCGGCAGGGGAACGGTCGCGCCGGAGAGGTTCACCAGGCAGACCAGCCCTCCGGACCGGCGGAAGGCCAGGCAGCCGTCCGGTGCCGGCAGCCACTCCAGCGACTCGTCGCCGAACCCGGACGACGACCGGCGCAGCGCCAGCGCGGTTCGGTACAGCGACTGCATCGACGACGGATCGGCCGCCTGGGCCTCCGCGGTGAGCCCCGCCCAGCCGTCGGGCATGGGCAGCCAGGTGTCGGCACGGGTGGAGAACCCGTAGGACGGTTCGGTGCCCGACCACGGCACCGGGATCCGGCACGCGTCGCGGCCGCGCTCGGTGCCGCCCGACCGCAGCCACATCGGGTCCTGCAGGACGTGGTCGGGTAGTTCGACGTCCGGCATGCCGAGTTCGTCGCCGTTGTAGAGGTAGGACGCGCCGGGGAGGGCCAGCTGCAGCAGGGCGGCGGCCCGCGCCCGTCTCAGGCCGAGCTCGCCGTCGCCGTAGCGGGTGACGTGGCGCGGACGGTCGTGGTTGGAGAGCACCCAGCACGCCGGGGCGGGGGTGCCGGCGACCGCGGCCAGCGAGTGGGTGATCGCCTGCCGCTGGTCCTCGGGGTCCCACTCGGCGGTGAGCAGCTTGAAGTTGAACGCCAGCTGCAGCTCGTCGTCGCGCAGGTACTGGGCGAGCCGGGCGTCGTCGGAGACCCACACCTCGCCGACCGCCATGGTCCCGGGGTACTGGTCCAGCACCGCCCGGATCCGGCGGTGCACGACGTGCACGCCGTCCTGGTCGAACCGGTGATCGCCGGGGCCGTGGTCGTCCAGCAGCCCGGTGTCCTCCATCGGCAGCATGTCGGGCAGCCCGTCGGGCTTGGCCATGCCGTGGGCGACGTCGATCCGGAAGCCGTCGACGCCGCGGTCCAGCCAGAACCGCATCGTCTCCTCGAGGTCGGCGACGACCTCCGGGTTGGCGAAGTTCAGGTCCGGCTGCTCGGGCGCGAAGATGTGCAGGTACCACTGCCCGTCGGGCACCCGGGTCCACGCCGGGCCGCCGAACACCGACGGCCAGTTGTTGGGCGGCTCGCTGCCGTCGGGGCCCTTGCCCTCGCGGAAGATGTAGCGGGCGCGCTCCGGTGAGCCGGGCCCGGCCGCGAGCGCGGCCCGGAACCACTCGTGGTCGTGCGAGCTGTGGTTGGGCACCAGGTCGATGGTCACGCGCAGGCCGAGCGCGTGGGCGTCGGCCAGCAGGGCGTCGAACTCGGCCAGGTCACCGAAGACCGGCTCGACGTCGCGGGGGTCGGCCACGTCGTAGCCGTGGTCGGCCATCGGGGACGGGTAGAACGGCGTCATCCAGAGCGCGTCGACGCCGAGCCCGGCCAGGTACCCCAGCCGGCTGCGGATGCCGGCCAGGTCACCCACCCCGTCGCCGTTGCCGTCGGCGAAGCTGCGCACGTAGATCTGGTAGAAGACGGCGTTCCGCCACCACGAAAGGACCTCGTCCCCCTCACCCCTCGCACGCTCGGGGCGAGCCTCCGGACGAGGCCGGGTCGGGCGCGTCATCGTCCGGGGCTCAGATCGCCGGCGGCGTCGTCCGGGAAGCGGTTCTGCATGCTGCGCGCGGCCATCTCCAGGTAACCCCACAGGGTCGCGTCCTGCTCCGGGGTGAGGCCCAGGGAGTCGACGGCCGCGCGCATGTGGGTCAGCCATGCGTCCCGCTCGGCCGGGCCGATGGCGAACGGCGCGTGACGCATCCGCAGCCGGGGGTGGCCGCGTTGCTCGGAGTACGTCCGCGGCCCGCCCCAGTACTGCTCGAGGAAGGCGCGCAGCCGCACCTCGGCGCCCTCCCAGTCGTCCTGCGGGTACAGCGGGGCGAGGACGGGATCGGTCCGCACCGCGGCGTAGAAGTGCGCGACCAGCCGGGTGAAGGCCGGCTCCCCGCCGATCTCGTCGTAGAAGGTGCGGGCCGAGGGCAGGGACCTGCTCGACTCGCTCATGCCCCCGATGGTCCCTCACCGGCGGGTGGTCCCGCCACGGAGCCCTGGGTGCGGCGGAACGCCACCAGCGCGGGGGCGACGGCGACCAGCCCGACGGCCCCCGCCGCCGCGACCGCCCCGCCGGCGGAGAGGCCCTCCGCCACGAGGCCGCCACCGAGCGCGCCGAGGGCCTGGACGCCGTACAGGCCGCTGACCGCCACCCCGAAGGCGCGGCCGCGGAAGGCATTGGGCACCGCCTGCACGAAGGAGACGTTGAGCGGGATGGTCCACGCGGCGCCCAGGCCGGACACGAACAGCAGCCCGACGGCGAGCCCGAAGGGCAGGCTCCCCGCGCCCATCACCAGTCCCACGACGCCGGCCAGCAGGACCGGTGCCAGCGACAGCACGACCAGGGGCCCGACCAGGCGCTCGCGGCGGGCGGGCGGCACCAGTCGGGCGATGACCAGTCCGCCGATCGTGACCCCGAGCGGGTTGGCGGCGAGCAGCACGCCGAGCGCGGTGGCGCCCTTGCCGAACTCGTCGGTCCACGGCGCCGCCACGCCCTCGGGCGCGTAGGCGAACAGGCTGCCGATCCACAGGACGCCGACGATGGCGAGCAGCCGGGGCGAGTGCCGGATCAGCCGCAGCCCGTCGCCGGTGTCCCGCCAGATGGAGCGGGGGCCCTCGCCGAGCTCGCCGGCCGGCGCGGGCCGCGGCGTCAGCCGCGCCCACAGCCACAGCGCCGACACCGCGAAGGTGGCGGCGTCGATGAGCAGCGCGCCGGCGGGGCTGAGCAGCGAGAGCAGCGCACCGGCCACCACGAACCCGAACACCTGAGCCAGCTGCAGGGTGATGTTGGTCAGCGAGTTGGCGACGGCGTACCGGTCGCCCTCGAGGACGTCGGCCATGAGCGCCGAGCGCGCGGACTCGAACGGCGGCGAGCCGAGCGACACGGCGAAGAGCAGCGCCAGCATCGCCCACAGCGGCATGCCCGGGATCGCCATCGTCGCCAGGAGGACGGCGCGGCCCGCGTCGGTCGCGATGAGCACGCGGTGCCGCGGGAAGCGGTCGGCGATGGTCGCCAGCAGCGGTCCGCCGAGCAGCCAGGGAAGGTAGCTGGTCGCGAAGGTCAGCGCGGACAGCAGCGGGGACTCGGTCCGCTGGTAGACGAGCACCGTGAGCGCCACCCGGGCCAGCTCGTCCCCGGCGGTGGAGAGCAGGAACGTGCCGAACAGCGGCCGGAACTCCGGCGTCGCGAAGACCTCGCGGAACGTGGCCTGCCGCTCCTCGGCGCCGTTCGGGGAGGACCCCTCGGGCGCGGCCGCGGTCAGCGGGGCCCCGTCGCGGTGCCGGTCGAACCGGCCAGCAGCGGCAGGGGGGTGCGGATGCCCTCGGCGACGAAGCGCTCCTTGAGGCGCATCCGCAGCTCGCGGCCGACCCGCCACTGGTCGGCGTTGGTGGCGCGGACCACCAGCCGCAGGAAGACCCCCTCGGCGGTGATCTGCTCGACGCCGAGGGACTCCGGCTCGGCCAGCAGGACAGCGGCCCACTCCGGCTCGGCGTACATCGCGTCGGCCACCTCCTGCATGACCGTGCGGGCCCGCTCCAGGTCGGTGTCGTGGGCGACCGGCATGTCGATGACGACCTGCGCGAAGCCCTGGCTCTTGTTGCCGACCCGCAGCACCTCGCCGTTGCGCACGTACCAGACGACGCCGTTGACGTCCCGGAGGCGGGTGATCCGCAGCCCGACGGCCTCGACGGTGCCGCTGGCCTCCCCGAGGTCGACGACGTCGCCGACGCCGTACTGGTCCTCGAGGATGATGCCGATCCCGGCGATGAAGTCCTTGATGAGGTTCTGGGCGCCGAAGCCCAGGGCGACGCCGACCACGCCGGCGCTGGCCACGATCGGCGCCAGGTTGATGCCGAGCTCGCCGAGGACGAGGACGACGGCGATGCCCATGATCACGAACGACGCGAAGCTGCGGAGCACCGAGCCGATCGCCTCCGCCCGCTGGGTGCGGCGCTCCACGATCTGGTCGACCGCGTCGTTCTGGGCGACCCGGTTCCGCAGGGGGCGCAGGATCGTGGGGACGGCACCGGTCGCGGTGCGGTCGGTGAGCCGGCGGACGGCGCGGTGCACCAGGGCGCGCACGACGGCGGCCAGGACGACGATCAGCAGGATCCGGGCCGGGGTGGCGACCAGCACGCGCGCGTTCTCCGCCAGCCAGTCCATGCCGAACCAGTCGTAGAGCTTCTGGCACAGCCAGTAGTCCGCGCAGTCGGGGACCGCCGAGGACGTCTCGTCCGCGGCCAGCACAATTAGTGATCGGCTCATCACCGGAAATCCTTCCAGGTGAACGGCCCGATGTCAGCGACGCACCCGGTCGAGTCCTACCTCGGGGCCAGCCCCGTGTACCGGGCCAGGAAGGCCAGCTGGTCGGCCGAGAGGCCCACGGTGCGGCTGACCGCGCGGGCCCCGTGCCCCACCGAGGTCTCCCGGCGCAGCACGATCGGCGCGTCGGCGGCGGTGGCGTGCTGCAGGGCCGCGGCCAGCTTGCGCCCGTGCAGGGGGTGCACCCGGGTGTCGGACTCGAAGGTGGTGAACAGCGTCGCCGGGTACGCCGTGCCCTCCCGCACCGCGTGGTAGGGCGAGTAGCCCAGCAGCCAGCCCAGCTCGGTGGAGTCCTCGGCGGTGCCGTACTCGTCGTTCCATGTCCGGCCCAGGCCGAACAGCTCGTACCGGACCATGTCCAGCAGCGGCGCGCTGCAGACGACGGCGGCCGCCAGCTCCGGGCGCTGGGTCAGGGTCGCGCCGACCAGCAGGCCGCCGTTGGAGCCACCCATGACGCCGAGCCGCTCGTGCGTCGTCCAGCCCTGGGCGACCAGGTGCTCGGCGGCGGCGGCGAAGTCGTCGAACACGTTCTGCTTGCGCTCGCGCATGCCGGCGCGGTGCCACTCCTCGCCGTGCTCGGAGCCGCCGCGCAGGTTGGCCACCGCCCACACCCCGCCGGCCGCCACCCAGGACAGCGCCTGGGCGCTGTAGGCCGGCGTCACCGAGACGTTGAAGCCGCCGTAGCCGTAGAGCACCGCCGGCCGGGGGGTGTCCGGCGTCCCCGTGCCCGACAGCACGAACATGTGGACGGGCGTGCCGTCGGCCGAGGTCGCGTGGGTCTCCACCACGGTCAGCCCGGGCACGTCGCCGGCGACGGCGGCCCGCTCCCAGCTCTCCAGGGTCGTGGGGGAGCCGGAGTCCCAGCGCAGCACGGACGGCGGCGTCGCGTAGTCGGTGTAGCCGATCCAGGCGGTGCCGCCACCCTCCGGCGGGGAGCTGACGCCGGAGATGCTGCCCGCGCCGGGACCGTCGACGTCGGCCAGCCGACCCGAGCCGTCCGCGGCCCAGACCGACAGGCGGTCGGTGGCGTCGACGGCGTGCACGGCGAGCACCTGCAGCGAGCCGTCGGGGCCGTCGACGAGGGCGACGTCGGACAGGACGGCGTCCGGGAGCTCGGGGACGACGTCGCGCCAGGCCCCCGGCGCCCAGGTGGCCGGATCGGCGGGGTCGGCGACGGCCAGCCGCCAGCGCGGCGTGCCGCGGTCCGACATGAGCCAGAGGCGGCCGTCGCGCGCCACCCACGCGGCGGTCTGGGCGTCGACGCCGACCTGGAACTCGCGCAGGGCGCCGTCTCCCGCCAGGTCGGCGATCCAGACGTCGTCGCGCGGGGCGGTGCCGGCGGACCCGGACACGATCAGCCAGCGGCCGTCCCTGCTCGTGTGCACGCCGAAGTAGGTGGTCGGGTCGCTGTCCTCGCCGTGCACCAGGACGTCGTCGTCGGTAGTGGTGCCGACGCGGTGGCGCCACACCCGCCGGTGGAACTGCTCCTCGCCGGCGGGGACCTGGTCCGGCGCCAGCCGGCGCACGTAGAACAGCTCCTGGCCCCCGGGCAGCCAGGCGACGGGCGAGTAGCGGCAGCGGTCGATCGGTCCGTCGAGCACCTCGCCGGTGGCGACGTCGAGCACGTGCAGCCGCGACTCCTCGTCGCCACCGGTGGAGAGCTGGTAGGCCAGCCGGTCGCCCTCCCACGAGGGGGACCACGCGTCGAGCGTCGTCGTCCCCTCCGGGTCGAGGGCCATCGGGTCGACCAGCACGCGCACGGTGCCGTCCGGCTCGCGCACCCGCAGCACCGCGTGCTCCTGGCCCGGGTCGCGGCGCGTGGAGAAGGCCCGCCCGCCCCGCCACACCGGGACGCCGACGGCGCCGGCGTGCACCAGCCGCTCCAGGCGCGCGGCGAACTCCGCGCGCATCGGCAGCCCCGCGAGGAGGTCGCGCGCCAGGGCGTCCTGGGCCTCGCTCCACGCGCGGGTCCGCGGGTCGGCGTCGTCCTCGAGCCAGCGGTAGGGGTCCGCGACGCGGTGTCCGTGCAGGTCCTCGACCAGGTCGAGCCGGGCGGCCTCGGGGTAGCGCATCGCACCCACGGTAGTTCCCCCGCGGTTTCCCACTACGCCGATTGGGCCCCCGCGGGTCAGAATGGGGCCAGCCCGCGGGTCTCGGAGCCACCGGCGGTCCCGGGCGACCGGAGGTGATCCGTGCCGCGCACCGCGTCCGGGTCGACAGCGGTGGGTCATCCAGGCCCCCGCCGCGACCCCCACCATCCATCGGTCCTGCCCGTGCCCTCGGCCGGCACGACCAGCGCCACGCTGCTGCTGAACGCCACCTACGAGCCGTTGTGCGTGGTGTCGAGCCGGCGGGCGATCGTGCTCGTGCTGGCCGCCAAGGCCGAGCCGGTCGACACCGCGGCCGAGGTGGTGCACGCCGAGACGGTGAGCGTGCCCGTGCCCGTCGTCGCCCGGCTCACCCGGTACGTGCGGGTGCCCTACCCGGCGTCGGTGCCGCTGTCCCGCCGCGCCGTCTTCACCCGCGACGGGCAGACGTGCGTCTACTGCGGCGGGTCGGCCACGAGCATCGACCACGTCGTGCCGCGCAGCCGGGGCGGCACGCACACCTGGGACAACGTCGTCGCGGCCTGCCGGCGGTGCAACCACACCAAGGCCGACCGGTCGCTGGCGGAGATGGGCTGGGCGCTGCCGCACCCCCCACGCACGCCCAGCGGCGCCGCGTGGCGCCTGCTGGGCACACGCACCGTCGACCCGCGCTGGCGTGACTGGCTGGGCGTGCCCGAGAGCGTGAGCGCCTGAGCCGGGACCCATGAGCGCACCGGGCACCGCCCGCCGACTGTGGGCCCTCGCCGAGCCGTTCCACGCGCTGACCTACTTCGCGCCGGAGTGCCGCGGCGCCGCGGAGGGCGCCGGGCTGCGCGGCTTCTGGAACGCCTACTTCGCCATGCGGGCCGCACCGCTGGGCGCCGTCGGCCCCGAGGTGGTGACGGCGGTCTTCTACAACTTCGCGCCCGCGTTCGTGGCCCGTCGCGTCCCGGCCGTCTGGGACGACGTCGGCCCGGGGGCGGCGCTGGAGGCGCGGCTGGCCGGCGTCGACGTCGCGGTCCGCCGGGTGCTGGGGGACGACTGGGTGGCCTCCGACCGCGCCGTCGAGGCGATGGAGCTGGCCGCGACCGCGGCCGCCGCCGTCGACCTCCCCGGACGACCGCTGGCGGCCGCCAACACCGCGGTCGAGGTGCCCGGCGAGCCGCACCTCGTGCTGTGGCAGGCGCTCACGACGCTGCGGGAGTTCCGCGGCGACGGGCACACCGCCGCGCTGGTGCGGCAGGACGTCGACGGCGTGCAGGCGCACGTGCTCGCCGCGGCCGCCGGGCGATCGGACCGGGCATGGCTGCAGAAGGCCCGCGGCTGGGACGACGCCGCCTGGGACGGCGCCACGGCGCGACTGGTCGAGCGACGCTGGCTGGACGGGGGTGAGCTCACCGCCGAGGGGCTCGCCGTGGTCGCCGCGATCGAGGCCGACACCGACCGGCTCGCCGCGGCGCCGTGGCGGGCCCTGGGCGACGAGGGGTGCGACCGGCTGGCCGGGCTGCTGGCGCCGGTGCGCCGGTCGATCGTGGCGGCGGGGGACTGGCCGGCTGGGAACCCGATCGGGGTGCCCGAGCTCGAGGGCTAGCGTCGGCGTCCGTGACCTCGCTGCACGACCTCACCGCACTCGAGCAGGCAGCCGCCGTCCGGGCGGGCGAGGCGAGCCCGACCGAGCTGGTGCGGCACGCGCTCGACCGGATCGCCGCCCTGGACGCAGGCCTCGGCGCGTTCATCACCGTCACCCCCGAGCGGGCGCTCGACGCCGCGGCCCGGGCGGAGGCGCTGCTCCGCGCCGGCGGGGACCTGCCGCCGCTGCTCGGCGTGCCGACCGCCATCAAGGACCTGAACAACACCGCCGGGGTGCGGACGACGTTCGGCTCCACGGTGATGGCCGATTTCGTGCCGGCCACCGACGACGCCGTCGTCACCAAGCTCGCGTCCGCCGGGACGATCAGCGTGGGCAAGACGAACACCCCGGAGTTCGGCTACCCCTGCTACACCGACAACGCGATCGCCGGCCCGGCGCGCTGCCCGTGGGACCCCTCCCGGCTGGCCGGGGGGTCGAGCGGCGGGGCCGCGGTGGCGGTGGCGGCCGGGATGGTGCCGTTCGCGCAGGGCAGTGACGGCGGCGGCTCGATCCGCATCCCGGCGAGCATCAACGGCATCGTCGGCATCAAGCCGACGCGGGGACGGATCAGCAACGGCCCGCTCGGCGGCGACGTCACCGGCCTGGGCACCAACGGGCCGCTGGCGCGCACCGTCCGTGACGCCGCGGCGATGCTCGACGCGATGGCCGGGCCGGTGCTCGGCGACCCGGCGTGGGCACCGCCGCTGCCGCCGGGGGAGAGCTTCCTCGGGTGGGCCGACCGCGAGCCCGGGCGGCTGCGTGTCGGCCGGTGGGCGCAGTCGCCCATGCCCGACGTCGTCCTGGACCCCGAGGTGGCCGCCGCGTTCGACGACGCCACGGACCTGCTCGCGAGCCTGGGGCACGACGTCGTCGACGTGCCCGAGGGACTGCTCGGGCCGGAGGTGCTGCCCTCGTTCGAGCGGGTGTGGGCGCTGTCCGGGGCGACGCTGCCGGTCCCCGCCGCCCGCGTGGGCGAACTGCGTCCCCTCACCCGGGAGATGCGTGCCCGCGGGCTGGCGATGTCCGCGCAGCAGGCGATGGAGGCGATGCTGGCGCTCCGGCTGTTCTCCCGGCGGTTCCTCGAGGCGACCGCCGACTACGACGTGCTGCTCGCCCCGGTGGTCACCATGACGCCCCGCCCGCTGGGCTGGTTCGACGCCGACGGCGACGGCGCGGAGGACTTCGAGCGGAACAAGCGGTACGCGGCGTTCACGGCGCTGTTCAACGTCACCGGGCAGCCCGCGGTGAGCCTGCCGCTGCACTGGACCGGCGACGGGCTGCCGATCGGCAGCATGCTCGTCGGCCGGCCCGCGGACGAGGCGACGCTGGTCGCGCTGTCGGCCCAGGTGGAGGCGGCGCGGCCGTGGGCGCACCGGCACCCGCCGTCGTGGGAGCGAAGCGGCTGAACCGCGGGTGCTGCCGGTAAGTTGTCGTCCGTGAACACCGCCGAGGTTCTTCTCCTTCTCGTCGGCATCCCGGTGGCCGTCGTCGTGGTGCTGGCGTTGCTGACCCTGCCGGGCGGCCGCAAGCGCCCCCGCTACAAGCCCGGGCAGCCCTGGCCGCACGCGCCGGTCTGGTACGAGCCGCACCCGGAGGACTCCGGCGCCGGTGCGCACGGTCCCGCTCCGTCCCACGGCCCCGCCGCGGTGCCGGGCAGCTCGACGGCCGCCCTCGGCTCGTCGATGTACCCGGAGCAGGCCGGGGAGCGGAACACCGACGACTCGCACGCGTTCGGCCCCTCGGCCGGGCACGGCGGCCACGGTGGCTACCCGTCGGTGAAGGCGGGCCCGCTCGGCGGCGCCCGCGGGACCTGGTGAGCGCGATGACCCACCCCACGACTGTCCCGGGAGGACGGCGATGACCCGCGCGCTGGAGACCGAGTCGCACGACACGGCCACGTCGCAGACCGCTTCGTCTCGTACGGAGGAGGGCGAGCGAGCCCGGCTCGACGAGATCTTCACCTTCCAGGAGCTCGCGCGCCTCGACGAGGCGCTGACGATGTCCTCGCGCGAGACCGGGCTGCGCTTCACCCTCTACATCGGTGACCTCGGCAAGCGGACCCGCGTCCAGGCCGAGGAGCTGCACTCCCGGTCCGGCCCGAACCCCAGCGACTCCGTGCTCATCGCGGTCTCGCCCGGGCAGAAGGTGGTCGAGGTCGTCACCGGCGCGGGTGCCGGTCGCCGGCTGCCCGACCGCGCCTGCGCGCTGGCCGTGCTGTCGATGACGACGTCCTTCGCCGCGGGAGACCTCGTCGGCGGGATCGTCAACGGGCTCCGGCAGCTGTCGGACCAGGCCGGCCACCCCGCCGCCAAGCGCCCGCACTGAAAGACCTGACGCCGACGGCGCCGCACCCCACGGGGTACGGCGCCGTCGGCGTCTCGGGGCTCAGAGGTTCGCGTCGGCGTCCTTCTCGCGGGCCCGCAACGCCCGGGCGATGCCGTCGCGGCCCTCCGACACCAGCCGCCGCAGCGGCGCGGGCTGCTCGGTGTCGGCCAGCCACGCGTCGGCAGCAGCGATGGTGCGGGGTTCGACGATCGACGGGAACAGGTACTGCACCGCGTTCTGCGCGATCTCGCCCGGACGGCGGTCCCACATGGGGCGGATCTCGGTGAAGTAGCGGTCCACGTAGCCGGCGGTCAGCTCCCGCTGGGCCGGGTGCCAGAAGCCCTGCAGCAGGGCCTCGTGCACCGCGTTCGGCACGTCCTCGTCGTGGAAGGCCCGCTGCCAGGTCTCCTCCTTCGACTCGGCCGTCGGCCGCAGGGCACGGGCGGTCGCCGCCCGCCGGATGCCGGTCGCGGTGGCGTCGCGGGCCTCCTCCGCGTCGATCTCGGCGTCGCCGGCGGCACCCATGGCGACCAGCCCGAGCAGGAACGCCCAGCGCGCGTCGACGTCCACCTCGAGGCCCTCGTAGGTGCGCGAGCCGTCGAGCAGGCCGCGCAGCACCGCCGCGTGCTCCTCGGTGCGGGCCGCGCTGGCCAGCGTCCGCGACCACTGCAGCTGCATGTCGCTGCCCGGCACGGCCTTCTCCAGTGCCTGCAGCGCGTGGTCGGCCAGGGCTGCCCACCCGGTGGGCGCCCAGGTCGGGTCGGCGTAGGACGAGAGCGCGGTCTGCACCCGGGCCAGGAGCGCCTGGACGACGCTGATCTCGGTCTCGGCGTCGACGCCGGCCAGCACCAGCTGCACCCACTCGCGGGCGGGCAGCTCGGCGTCGCGGGTCATGTCCCAGGCCGCCGACCAGCACAGCGCCCGGGCCAGCGGGTCGGGGATGGCGCCGATCCTGGTGCGCAGCGTGGCCAGCGAGCGCTCGTCGAGCCGCAGCTTGGCGTACGTCAGGTCGTCGTCGTTGACCAGCACGAGGTCGGCCACCGGGTGTCCCACCAGCTCGGCGACCTCGGTGCGGGCCCCGCTCACGTCGAGCTCCACCCGGGCGGTGCGGGTCAGGCCCTCGGGGCCCTCGCTGTAGAGGCCGACCGCGAGGCGGTGGTCCCGCAGCACGGGGTGCTCGGCCACGGCGGTCTGCTCGATGGCGAAGCTCTTGTACCGGCCGTCGTTGGTCAGCTCGAAGACCGGCCGCAGCGTGTTCACCTGGCTGGTCTTCAGCCACTGGTCCACCCACGCGGTCAGGTCGCGGCCCGAGCTCTCCGACAGCTGCGCGAGCAGGTCGGCCAGCGTGGTGTTGCCGTACTCGTGCTTGCGGAAGTACCGCCGCACCCCGGCCAGGAACTCGTCCCGGCCGACGTAGGCCACGAGCTGCTTGAGCACCGACGCGCCCTTGGCGTAGGTGATGCCGTCGAAGTTCACCTCGACCGCGGCGACGTCGGGGATGTCGGCGGCGATCGGGTGGGTCGAGGGCAGCTGGTCCTGCGCGTACGCCCACGCCTTCTCGGTGTTGGCGAACGTGGTCCAGGCGGTCGTGTACTCGGTGGCCTCGGCCTGGCACAGGGTGCTGATGTAGGTGGCGAAGGACTCGTTGAGCCACAGGTCGTCCCACCAGCGCATGGTCACCAGGTCGCCGAACCACATGTGGCCCAGCTCGTGCAGGATCGTCTCCGCGCGCCGCTCGTAGCGGGCCCGGCTGACCTTGGCGCGGAAGACGTAGTCCTCGAGGAACGTCACCGCGCCGGCGTTCTCCATGGCCCCGGCGTTGAACTCCGGCACGAAGAGCTGGTCGTACTTGTCGAACGGGTACGGGTAGTCGAACACCCGGTGGTAGAAGTCGAAGCCCTGCTTGGTGACCCGGAACAGCTCCTCGGGGTCGAGGTACTTGGCCAGCGAGGCGCGGCAGTACAGCCCGAGCGGGATGCCCTCGTGCGAGTCGGTGACCTTCGCGTACGGGCCGGCGATCAGCGCGACCAGGTAGGTGGAGATGCGCTTGGTCGGCTCGAAGTGCACCAGCTGCGAGCCCGACGGGCCCGCCTCGATGGTGCGCCCGCCGGTGTTGGAGACGACCTGCCAGTCGAACGGCGCGACGACGTGCACGGTGAAGGTCGCCTTGAGGTCGGGCTGGTCGAAGCAGGCGAACATCCGCTTGGCGTCGGCCGGCTCGAACTGCGTGTAGAGGTAGACCTGCCCGTCCTCGGGGTCGGCGAAGCGGTGCAGGCCCTCGCCGGAGTTCGAGTAGCGGCAGTCGGCGGTGATCACGAGCGTGTTCTGCTCGGCGAGTCCGGTCAGCGGCAGGCCGCCGTCCTCGGTGTAGCCGCTCACGTCGATCTCGACGCCGTTGAGCGTGGCCGAGTGGACGGTGTCGGCGACCAGGTCGATGAAGGTCTCGGCGCCCGGCGTGCGGGCGGTGAACTCGACGGTCGTGACCGAGCGGAAGGTGCGCTCCCCGGGACGGCCCTCGCCGTCGGTCACGTCGAGCTGGAGGTCGTAGCTCTGCACGGCCAGGAGCTCGGCGCGGGCAGTGGCATCGGTGCGGGTCAGGTTGGGTACAGCCACACCTCGCAGCTTCCCACGCGGCACCGACACGGGTTTCCCCTGCTTCCCGTCGCCGGCGGGAACAACCCGATCGGGATCCGTATTGGCACTGGGCACCGGGCCCGGCGCCACCGGCCGGCCGACAGACCTGAGGAGAGCGGATGACCGAGGCAGTGCAGAGCGCCCCCACGAAGGCCCGCGTGGACTTCTGGTTCGACCCGCTGTGCCCGTGGGCCTGGCTCACCAGCCGCTGGGTGCTCGAGGCCGCCAAGGTGCGCGACATCGACCTCCACTGGCACGTCATGTCCCTCGCCGTCCTCAACCGCGGACGCGACCTGCCGGAGAACTACCGGAAGATGATGGACCAGGCCTGGGGGCCGGTCCGGGTCGCGATCGCCGCCGCCCAGCAGCACGGCGACGAGGTCCTCGGCGACCTCTACACCGCCATGGGCACCCTGCGGCACCACGAGGGCAGGGAGCTCGACGAGCTGATCGTGCCGGCCCTCGAGCGTGTCGGCCTCCCGGTCTCGCTCGCCGACGCGGCCACCAGCACGGAGTACGACCAGGCGCTCGAGAAGAGCCACCACGAGGGCATGGACCCGGTCGGCGACGACGTCGGCACCCCGGTGATGCACATCGACGGCGTCGCCTTCTTCGGCCCGGTCATCAGCAAGGTGCCGACGGGCGAGGAGGCCGGCAAGGCCTTCGACGGGGCCGTCCTGCTCGCCAACCTGCCCGACTTCTGGGAGCTCAAGCGGACCCGGCTCTCCGAGCCCGACATGGAGTCGGTGCCCGCGCACGCGTTGGAGCTCACCGGGCGGCGCTGACCCGCGGGGCCGGGCGCTGCGTCAGTCGCGCCCGGCGACCGGCCGGTTCGGACTCGTCCACACCGCCGCGATGGCGGCGGCGAACGCGGCCGTGAGGAGGAATCCCCGGTTGGTGGCCGCCTGCGGCAGGGCCACCAGCAGCCAGAAGACGGCGAGCCCGGCCAGCCCGCCCAGCGCGGCCCGCCAGCCGAACCGGGGCCGCAGCCGGCTGCGGCCCGGCGCGTCGGGGACGAAGGCCAGCAGGATCCACGCGGTGCACGCGAAGGCGAACACCGACCACAGCGTGGCGGCCGACCAGAGCGGCTCCCGGCCGACGGCCAGCCCCCAGGTGAGGAACACGAGGGCCAGCAGCACCAGGGTCACGCCGAGCGCGATCGCGCGGAGGCGGGGCCCGTAGCTCCACCGGCGGCTCGAGGGTGCCGCGGGCGGCGCCGCCAGGCCGGGGACGAACGCGGCGGCGTCGTGCTGGTCCCCGGCGGGCGTGGCCGGGGGCGGCGGCACGGCCGGCATCTCCTGCGTGTGCGCGGGCGGCCCGGTCCGGGGGAGCGCGTCGGTGGGCTGGGACGGGTGCGTCACGGATCCTCCACGGCGAGCGGTCCAACGGGCATCCGGCGCTGTCTTTCCTCGCCCGGCGGGCGACATGCCTCGGTCACACGAACGGGTGCACGACGGCCGGGACCTGATCTGTGCTGGTCAGGTGGTCCTCGGGCATGCTGGCCCGGTGCCGAACCCCGTCCGCCAGCGCATCCTGATCACCGGCGCCAGCTCCGGTCTCGGCGAGGGCATGGCCCGCCGGTTCGCCGGGATGGGCCGTGACCTCGCCCTCGTCGCCCGCCGCGTCGACCGGCTCGAGGCCCTGCGGGAGGAACTCCTCGCCGCACATCCCGGCATCCGGGTGGAGGTGGCCGCCATGGACGTCGACGACCCGGCGTCGGTCGCCACCGTGGTGCCCGAGCTCGTCGCGAAGCTGGGCGGTTTGGACCGGTTCGTGGTCAACGCCGGCATCGGCAAGGGCGGCTCCATCGGCACCGGCGAGGCCGCGGCCAACCGCGCCGTCCTGCACACCAACGTCCTGGGCGCGCACGCGCAGTGCGAGGCCGCGATGGGCGTCTTCCGGGCGCAGGGTTCCGGGCACCTGGTGCTGATCTCGTCGGTCGCCTCCGTGCGCGGCATGCCGGGAACCCGGACGGCGTACGGCGCCAGCAAGGCGGCGGTCAACGCGCTGGCCGAGGGCATCCGCTCCGACACGTGGGGGAGCGGGATCGCCGTCACCACCATCCTGCCCGGGTACATCGCCACCGACATCAACGTCGGCCGCCGGGGCCCGTTCACCGTGGAGCTGGACACGGGGGTCGACGCCCTGACCGCGGCGATCGAGCGCGAGCCGGTCACGGCCTACGTGCCGGGGATGCCGTGGGCGTTCGTCGCCCGCCTGCTGCGCGTCCTCCCGCTGTCCGTCGTCCGGCGCCTCACCGGCTCCTAGCAGGAGATCCGCATCGGGCGCCCGCGGCTGTCGACCGCGCCGTCGCCGAGGGACTCGCCCTCGCCCCGGGCCAGCCGGGCGGCGGACCACGCGGCGGCGCACGCGTCGAGGGCGTCCACGGCGGGGACCAGCGGCGGCGCCGCGGCGAGGGCGTCGTCCACGTCCATGACGGTGCGCAGCGCGGTCAGCCGCTGGACCAGTCCGCGAGCGGTGATCTTCGGGTCGCGGACGGCGGGGTCGAGCGCACGGAACGAGAGCTCCGGGTGCACCTCCACCACCCGCTCGTCCGGTGGGTCGCCGAGTGCCTCGTCGAGCGAGCGGATCGCCGGGACCAGGTTCCACGCCTGCTTCGACAGCGCCTTGCCGGACGCCTCGCGGGACACCTCGCAGGCGGCGACGTAGTCCGCGCAGGCGAGCACCTGGCGCAGGGGAGCGGGGAAGACCGAGCTCCCCGCACGGAGCAGCCGTCTCCGGGCGATCTCGTCGCACGCGCGGGGGCCGGTCTCGGACAGGCCGATGGGCATGTCGATCGCGATGAGCTCGACGTCGGGGACGGCGAGGACGGCGGCGACGTCGTCCAGGGCCATGAGCCGGACCGCCCGCCCGTCCAGCAGCGCACCCACCCACCGGCCGCGCCAGCCGTCGACCCCCAGCACCGCCACGCGGGGAGCCTGACAGACTCGCGTCCGTGCGCGTCTTCATCGGTACCGACCACGCCGGCCTCGACTTCAAGGAGCACCTGAAGCAGGCACTCGCCGACGCCGGCCACGAGCCCGTCGACTGCGGTGCGTTCGAGTACGACGCCCAGGACGACTACCCGCCGTTCTGCTTCGAGGTGGGGGAGCGGACCGTCACCGAGCCGGGCTCGCTCGGCGTCGTGATCGGCGGCTCCGGCAACGGCGAGCAGATCGCGGCGAACAAGGTCCCCGGCGTCCGTGCCGCGCTGGTTTGGAACACCTCGACCGCGCAGCTGGCCCGGCAGCACAACGACGCGAACGTCGTGGCGATCGGCGCCCGCCAGCACAGCCCCGAGGAGGCGACCGAACTGGTGCTGGAGTTCCTCCGCACGGACTTCAGCCAGGACGAGCGGCACGTCCGCCGGATCGGCCTGATCAGCGACTACGAGCGCGACCGGCACCGCCCCGCCGGCGGGCTTCCCACGCGGCCCGAGCACCCCTGACCGTCAGAACTCGTCGGGACACCACGGGGCGACCGGCCAGCCGAACGCCGTCGCGGCCAGCGTGACCGCGCCGGGGCTGACCTCGGTCACCCGCCCGGCGGCCTGCAGTGTCGCGAGCGACGTCCCACCGAGGTAGGCCGCGCCCAGCTCCTCGATCCCCAGCACCAGGTCCGGGTCGAGGTCGGTGCGCCCGCAGTACCCGCCGGCCGGGTGGCCGGACAGCCGCCAGCGGCCGGCGTTCCACGGGCACACCTCGTCGCGCACCTCGATCACCAGGTCGATCGGCGCCGGGTAGCGGCGCGCCGCCAGGGCCTTGTCGACGTCGACCAGCCGGACCCACAGGCCGTCGCGGACCGGACCGGTGAGCGCCCGCGGGTCGGTGATCAGGGAGCGGATCGGGTCGTCGGGCGAGGCACGCTGCAGCCGCACGGTGCTGACCAGGTCGACCGAGAGCAGCAGCTGCCACAGCGACGCGTAGGCCGCCGTGCTCGTGGCGCGCACCTCCTCGACGGTGAGCGTGCCGTCGGGGTGGCCGGTGTCCGTCCAGCCCTCGGTCATCCGGTAGGCGGCGTAGCCGGTCACCGTGCCGTCGGCCTCGGTGTGCAGCAGGTGGCGGAGGGCGGTGGCGCCGTGCCGGTGCTCGGGCAGGTCCTGCAGCAGCCGGTCCCACCAGTGCCGGCCGCGGTCGAGGTTGCCCGGCACGAACCGGCGCACGGCGTCGTGGAGCGCGCCGGCGGCCGCCTGGTACTCCTCCCGGTCCACGGTCCGGACCCGGCCGCTGCCCAGGTCGACGTCCGGGCGCAGCCGGATCCGGGCCGCGGGGCCGGACAGCGGTGCCCGGACGGTCGCCGGCGCGTAGCCGAACCGGCCGTAGATCGGCGCCTCCGAGGCCCACAGCGCGGCGACGGGCTCCCGGCCCTGCTCGTGGATCTCGGTGAGCTGCCGCCGCATGATCGCCGTCAGGACGCCGCGGCGTCGGTGGGTGGGGGCGACGGTCACCCAGGTGACCGCCGCGCACGGGACGACGGCGCCCGGCACGGTCAGGGCCCGGCTGTAGATGCCGGAGGTGGCGACGACGCGGCCCTCGTCCCAGAGGCCCAGCGATCGGTCGAGCTCGGCCACCGGCGGCGGCGTCTCGAGGTAGAGGCCGGTCGGCGTCTCGCCGAAGGCGCCGGCCATCTGCTGGAGCCAGGCCGGCCACTCCTCGGCGGTCGCGGGACGCAGCTGGGCGGCGAGGTCGTCGGGCACCCGCTCTGTCTACCGGTCGGGTGATACGAGACGCCATCGAGTTGCCTGAGCGCGGAGCGCTGCCAGGATGCCCAGATGGCGGAGGAACGGCCCATCGGCTGGTGGGTCAAGCGGCTCGACGCGCTGCTCGACGAGGCCGTCGACGCCGCGGTGACCGCCGAGGGCCTCACCCGCCGCCACTGGCAGGTGCTGCACTCGCTCGCCGCCGGCCTGGTCGAGGAGTCCGCCGTCCTCGCCTCGCTGCAGGACTTCTCCGGCGACGTCGCCACCGTCGTGACCGACCTGGTCGCCCGAGGCTGGGTGGGCCGGTCACCGGCCGGGCTGGTGGGCCTCACGAAGGACGGCGCCGCGGCGCACGACCGGGTGTCCCGGGCGGTGGGGCGGGTCCGCCGGCACGTGGCCGACGGGCTGTCACGCCAGGAGTACGAGCGGACGATCACCGTGCTCGCCCGCATGGCGGAGAACATGGAACGCGCCCTCGGGCACGGGGACGATCAGCCCCGCAGGTAGGCCAGCGTCGCCATCACCCGCCGGTGCTGGTCCTCGTCCTGGGCCAGCCCGAGCTTGGCGAAGATGTGCTGGGTGTGCTTCTCCACCGCGCCCGGGGTGACCACGAGCTGCCGGGCGATCGCGGCGTTCGAGTGCCCCTCGGCGATCAGGCCGAGCACCTCGCGCTCGCGCGGGGTCAGCCGGCGCACCGGGTCGTCGGCGCGGCGCCGGGCGAACAGCTGGGCCACGACCTGCGGGTCGAGCACCGTGCCACCGCCGACGACGTCCTCGAGCGCCTCGAGGAACGTGTCGACGTCGGCCACCCGGTCCTTGAGCAGGTAGCCGATCCCGCCGGTGCCGTCGGCGAGCAGCTCGTCGGCGTAGGCGACCTCCACGTACTGGGAGAGGACGAGCACCGCCGTCCCCGGCATCTCGGCGCGAGCCTCGACCGCCGCCCGCAACCCCTCGTCGGTGTGGGTGGGCGGCATCCGGACGTCGACGACGGCGACGTCCGGGCGGTGCTCGCGCACCGCCCGGACCAGCGAGGGGCCGTCGCCGACGGCGGCGACCACCTCGGTGCCGGCCTCCCCGAGGAGGCGGACCAGGCCCTCGCGGAGGAGGACCGAGTCGTCGGCGATCACGACGCGCACGGCAGCTCCGCGGTCATCCGGGTGGGGCCGCCGCGCGGGCTCTCGACGGTGAACGTGCCGTCCACCGCCTGCAGCCGGTCGGCCAGGCCGGCGAGGCCGTGGCCGGGGGCGAGGACCGCGCCGCCGACGCCGTCGTCCTCGATGACGACGCGCAGCCGGTCGCCGGTGCAGCGGACGTCGACCCGGCACACGGTGGCGTCGCTGTGCTTGGCGACGTTGGCCAGTGCCTCGCTGACGACGAAGTAGGCGGTGTTCTCGGTGACCGGCGCGAGCCGCTCGGTCGGCAGGTCGACGGCGAGGTCCACCGGGACGGCGGAGCGCGCGGCGACGGCGGCCAGCGCCGCGGCCAGGCCGCGGTCGGCCAGCACCGGCGGGGCGATGCCCCGGGAGAGCGCGCGCAGGTCCTCGAGCGTCTCGCGGGCCAGGCCGGCGGCCTCGCCCAGCGCGTCGCGGGCGGCCTGCGGGTCGCGCTCGAGCTGCCGCTGGGCGCGGGCGAGGTCCATGTTGAGCCGGACCAGCTGCTGCTGCGGGCCGTCGTGGATGTCCCGCTCCAGCCGGCGCAGCGCGACGGCCTCGGCGGCGACCGCCTTGTCCCGGCCCTCGGCCAGCCGGCCCAGCTCGGCCTGCGTGGCGGCGCGCGAGGTGAGCATGACCCGGCCCAGCTGGGCCTGCAGCAGCGCCACGGCCCGGACGACGAACGGCGTCAGGAACGCGAAGACGATGCCGACGACGGTGTAGAGCGTGATCCGGGCGCCGGCCGAGCTCTCGAAGCCCAGCAGCTCCAGCAGGTCGTTGTTGTCCGGGTCGAGCGAGGCGTCGGGCAGCGCCCAGTCCCAGAGGCCGTAGGTGAGGCCGCCCAGGGCGACCGCCCAGGAGGTGACGGTGACGACGAAGGAGGCGATCGCGGCCGGGAAGCGGACGAGGCCGTGCAGGGCGTCGAGCCAGGTCTGCGGGTCGCGCAGCGGGGTGATCAGCTTCCGGACCGGACGCCCCTCGGCGGTGAGGTAGGCCGGCTGCGGGACCGGCCGGCCCAGGACGGAGGGCAGCCAGGCACGCTCGACCGTGGCGAAACCGCGGGCGGCCAGCAGGGTGAGGGCCAGGACGGCCACGCCCACCCACACGACGAGCAGGCCGGCGCCGAGCGCCAGCCCGGCGACGACGACGACGAACGCGGCGATCGCCACGGGGAAGCTGGTGAGCGTGTAGCCGGTGTCGACCAGGAGCTGGCGCAGCAGCCCGCCCCGGCGGTCGGGACGCGGCGGCGCGGAGGTCATCGGCGGGAGGACGGCGGTGTCGGTGGTGGTCATGCCGTCGAGCCTGGTCGCGGGAGGGGAGCGGACCCATCCCGCTGGCTGGCGGATCCGGGGTCGGGCTGGCCCGACCATCGCTGGCTGCTCATGTCGCGTCCGATGCTGGTGGCGCCGCCCGGTGAAGTCCAGCACCCGTGGCCCGTGCGGGTGGCCCGGGACTCCCGAACTGTCGGTCGGCTGTGGTGTGCTGCTGGCTCGCACATCGACTCCAAGGGAGGGGTCCTCGTGACCACCGTGGCGATCGGCCCGGCGGATCAGCTCGATCCGCGCCTGCTCGAGCACCGTCGTGAGCTCACCGGCTACTGCTACCGCATGCTCGGGTCCTCGTTCGACGCCGAGGACGCGGTGCAGGAGACGATGGTCCGCGCCTGGCGCGGCCTGGGTGACTTCGAGGGCCGGTCGGCGCTGCGTTCCTGGCTCTACCGCATCGCCACCAACGTGTGCCTCGACCAGCTCTCCGGGCGGCAGCGCCGCGCCCTGCCGATGGACATCGCCGGCAACCCGTACCCGCCGGTGGAGGCGTCGCTGGCCGGCCGCCGGCCCGGCACGGCCTGGGTCGAGCCGGTGCTCGACCGGCAGGTCCTGCCCGAGGACGGCGACCCGGCGGAGCAGGCGGTGGCGAAGGAGTCCATCCGGCTGGCGTTCGTCGCGGCCCTGCAGCACCTGCCCCCGCGCCAGCGGGCGGTGCTGATCCTCCGCGAGGTGCTGCGCTGGAAGGCCGAGGAGGTCGCGCAGCTGCTCGACACGACGGTGGCCTCGGTGAACAGCGCCCTGCAGCGCGCCCGGGCGACGCTGGCGGGCGTCGGGGGAGTGCCCGAACCCCGGAAGCCGCTGGGTGCCGACGAGCGCGAACTGCTGGAGCGCTACGTGGACGCCTTCGAGCGCTACGACATCGACGCCTTCGTCCG
Organism: Bacillus sp. AZ43; assembly: GCA_004570425.1. Lineage (GTDB taxonomy): Bacteria > Actinomycetota > Actinomycetes > Mycobacteriales > Geodermatophilaceae > Blastococcus_B. The sequence goes on along the minus strand of SPQJ01000020.1, from coordinate 9,785 downwards.
GCTGCTGCACGAGGACGCCACCCAGCACATGCCGCCGTTCGAGATGTGGCTGCGCGGCAGGGAGGACATCGGCACGTGGATGCGCGGGCCGGGGGCGAAGTGCGCCGGCTCGGTGCTGCTCCCGCTGGAGGCCAACGGGTCACCGGCCGTCGCGCAGTGGCGGCCCCGTGAAGGGGGTGGTCACGAGCCGTGGGCTCTGCACGTGCTCGAGGTGGAGGACGGCCGGATCGTCCACATCTCGAGCTTCCTCGACCTCGACGCGGGCCTGTTCGCGAAGCTGGGACTGCCCACGGTGGTCGACTGAGCCGCTGACGTCGTCGGCCGCCGATGAATCGGCCGAGCCCGGCCGGTCTCCACTCCGAGACCTTCGAGAGGGGACGACGACCCATGCTCAGCGACAGCAAGGCCTTCAGCGGCTTCTCCGTCGACGACGCCGCGGCGGCCCGGCGCTTCTACGAGGACACCCTCGGGCTCCGGGTCAGCGACGAGGAGATGGACGGCATCATGCGGCTCCACCTCGGCGGCGGCACGGACGTGCTGGTCTACGCCAAGCCCGACCACCAGCCGGCCACGTTCACGGTGCTCAACTTCCCGGTGCCCGACGTGGAGAAGGCCGTCGACGAGCTGACCGCGCGCGGCGTCCGGTTCGAGCACTACGAGCACCCACCCACCGACGAGAAGGGCATCATGCGGGCCGGCGGGCCGCTGATCGCCTGGTTCACCGACCCGGCCGGGAACGTCTTCTCCGTGATCGCCGAGGGGTGAGCCGGTGCTGACCCAGGTCGCCGACGGCGTGCTGGTCCACCAGAGCGAGTTGCTCCGGAACAACTCCGTGGTCGTGCGGGGACGGTCCGGCGTCATGCTCGTGGATCCCGGGATCCGGGGCGCGGAGATGGCCTGCCTCGCGAGCGACGTCCGCGAGCTGGGCCGGCCCGTCGTCGCAGGCTTCGCGACGCACCCCGACTGGGACCACGTCCTGTGGCACGCCGACTTCGGCGACGCGCCGCGGTACGGCACGGCCCGCTGCGCCGAGGCCATGCGTGACTTCCGGTCGCAGCCGGACTGGGAGGCACGTGCCGCCGAGGCCCTGCCGCCGGAGATGGCCGGCGAGGTACCGCTGGACCTGTTCGGCCTGATCACGGGTCTGCCGGACGGCACCGCGCGTCTCCCGTGGGACGGCCCGGAGGTCTCCGTCATCGAGCACCCGGCGCACGCCACCGGCCACGCGGCGCTCCTCATCCCGGAGACAGGCGTGCTCGTCGCCGGCGACATGCTCTCCGACATCTTCATGCCGTTCCCCGACCTCGACACCGCGGAGCCCCTCGAGGACTACCTGGTCGGTCTGCGGGTGCTCGAGGAGATCGCCGACGACGTCGAGGTCCTCGTCCCCGGTCACGGGTCCGTCTGCTCCGGAGGGCAGGTCCGCGCCCGGATCGACCTCGACCGCGCGTACGTGCACGCGTTGCGGGACGGACGTGTTCCCGACGACCCGCGCATCGGCCCCTCGGCGACGTACGGCCAGGACTGGCTGCCCTCGGTCTACGAGTTCCAGGTGCAGCGGCTCGCCTCGGCGAGGGACCCCGCCGGTTCGTGACCGGCAGTCGTGGAGCGGGTGACCGGGATCGAACCGGCATGGCCAGCTTGGAAGGCTGGGGACTCCAAGGGTCTTCTTGGCTGCTCAGCCGGGAGTTGGGCGGATGCCGTGCCTTCCGTGTGCCTTCCAACGCAAGATATGGCGCTGCCTGAGCGGCGTCCCCGATCGGGTCAACTCCCAAGCCGGGTGGGATGCCCTGCATGCCCCGGTGCGGGACGGCCTGCCGAACGGGGTGGAGCGGCGGTCTCGAACGCGGTCACGTGACCGGAGTCGCGGATCATCGACGAACGGATCGAGCAGGTGCGGGCAGGCCGGGGCGAGGACCCCGGCCTGCCGGCCGTTCAGGTTGGCGCGGACGATCTCGCGGTCGCGACGCTGGTTTCGGGCGATCGCCGAGATCATCCAGCCCTAGCGACCTAGCGCATGCACGTCGATGCCGTCCTCCCGTGTGAGCACGAGAAGCAGGGCTCCTTCAAGGCGGTGCGGTGGTCAGCGAGCGCCATGAGCGCCGTCAACATCGCCACTCGCTACGACGCGCCCCCCTTTGTCTCACGCGGCGCCTTCGTCCTCGCCTCGATCCTGCTTTGGCTCCGGTCACTCTCTGAAGAGGTCTCGAAGTCGCCTGGCGCCCGAGTCACGGTCGGCGGATGACCGGTGGCCGCGGCGGCGCGAAGATGTGCCGCTCGAAGGCGTCCGATGCCCGCAGGATCGTTCGCTCGTCACCGTGCCGGCCGACAAGCATCATCCCCACCGGAAGCCCGGCCTCGGACATGGCGCAGGGCACGCTCATCGCCGGGTGCCCGGTGACGTCGAAGGGTGCGGTGTTCACGATCATCTCCAGGCCTCGGGCGACGACGTCGGCGGCGGACGCGTCCGCGGGAGGCAGGATCGTGGCCACCATGGGCAGGGTCGGCATCACCAGCAGGTCGAAGTCGGCCAGCACCGAGTCGTACGCGGCGGTCGCCACCGGCACCAGGTTCATCGCTTTGGCGTAGTAGGCGCCGCCGTAGGTGTCGAGCATCCACTGGCCGGCCAGCAGGGTGAGCTTGACGGTGTCGGAGAACTGGTCCGCCTTCTCGCGCCGCCCCTGCGCGAAGTGCTCCAGCAGGTCGGTGCTGTACCGGCCGCGCCAGCCGGTGCCCATGCCGTTGCCCCGGATCATGGTGTTGGCCATGCCCTCGCTGGCCACCGCACTCCAGACCGGCATGGCGGCACTGTGCCACGGGATGGACACCTCCTCCACGATGGCGCCCAGCTTCGTGTACTGGGCGACCGCGTCTCTCACCGCAGCATCGACCTCCGGCTGGGACAGGCCGTCGATGGCGAAGCCTTCGCGCACGACCGCGAGCCGCAGGCCCGCCACGTCGCCGGTCAGCGCGTCGGAGTAGGTGGACTGCCGGGGCGGCGCAGATTGCGGGCCGCCCTGCCGCGGGTCCATTCCGTCGCCGCCGGCGATGACCTCCAGGAGCAGGGCGACGTCGGCGGTCGTGCGGGCCATCGGGCCGAGGTGGTCGATGGTCGGCTCGATGGGCATGGCACCGGTGTAGGGCACCAGGCCCCAGGTCGGCTTGAGGCCGTAGATGCCGGTCCAGCCGGCGGGCATGCGCACCGAGCCGCCCTGGTCGCCGCCGATGGCCATGTCGACCTCGCCGGCGGCCACGAGGGCGGCCGACCCGCTCGAGGACCCCCCGGCGGAGCGGGTGAGGTCGTAGGGGTTGCGCACCGGGCCGGTGTCCGAGGTGTGGCTGCCGCCGGAGAAGCACAGCGCCTCGCAAACCGACTTGCCCAGGATCGTGCCGCCGGCGGCCAGGACCCGGTCGACCACCGTGGCGTCGAGCTCAGGCACGTACCCCTCAAGGGTCACGGTGCCGTTCATCATCGGGACGCCGGCGACGCTGACGTTGTCCTTGATCGCGAGAGTCTTCCCGGCGAGGGGGCCGTCGGTCGCACCCTCGATCCGACTCCGTACGTACCAGGCGCCGTAGGGGTTGTCGGCCGCACCGGGCCGCTCGGTCGATCCGCGCGTGTAGCGAACCTCCGGGGCGGGGCCCTCCATCTCGTCGAGAGCGTCGTAGCCGACCCACGGGCCGGCTTCCAGGAGGTCGCCGAAGGTCTTCAACTGGTCGGGATCGAGCGTGAAGTGGTACTGCTCCGCGATGCGGGTCAGATCGGCGGCGGAGGGACGGGCGACCGGCATGGTGCACCTTTCGGTGAGGAATGGGAGAAGTCGACCGTAGGAGAATCCTGTTTCCACTGGATTCCGGGCCATTTACGGACGTCGTCGCAGGCGTGCCGGATGGAACGGAGGCTGCCGGCCGCGCACCGCTCCGGCGGCGTGAAGGTGCCTCCCGGCGGGCCGATCGCGGTGAGCCGCACCACCTTTGCATTCGTTGCTCGGCAGAAACGCCCAAGCAACACGGCGCCCCTACTTTTCTCCTCGGCCGCTCCGCCACCGTTGCCCGGATGCCGCCGGATCCCCTTTCTGCACCTGTTCGTAGGTGTGCTTTGTGCTGCTCCGATGGAGGGAATTCACCTTGTTGCTGAACAACGATGCCGGTCATGTGCGCCCAGCCAGCTCACGTCGCGGACGGCTGGCGGCCGGCCTGCTCGCGCTGACCCTGCTGGTCTCCGCGTGCGGGGGGACGGCCGGCGGGGACGACGGGCCGGTCGGTGAACCGCAGAGTGGAGGCACCCTCGCCATCGGAATCGAGTCCGACACCGACGTCCTCGACCCGCACCGCGCCGGCGGCTGGGTGACCTACCGGGTGAACCGGCAGATGTACGAGGCGCTGGTGGACGAGGACCTGTCGAAGACCTCCGAGGAGGCGCCGATCCCGGAGATCATCCCAGGGCTGGCCGAGTCCTGGGAGGTCTCCGAGGACGGCAGGACCTACACCTTCCACCTGCGGGAGGGCGTGACCTTCCACGACGGGACCGCGTTCGACGCGGACGCGGTCGTGTTCAACGTCCGCCGCATGAGCGACCCAACCTTCGAGTTCTACGACGAGCGGTCGGCAGGTCAGACCGTCTTCGTCTGGCAGCACCTGGAGTCGGTCACCGCGGTCGACCCGATGACCGTCGAGATGACGATGACCCAGCCGTTCTCGGCCTTCCTGCGGCTGCTCACCCAGGGCGGCGGTGGATCCACTGGGATCATCAGCCCGACGGCGCTGCAGGAGTACGGCAACGACGAGATCGCCGACCACCCGACAGGCACCGGCCCGTTCAGGTTCGTCGACCGGGTGCGCGGCCAGCGGATCACCTTGGAGCGCAACGAGGACTACTGGGGCGAGGCGCCCTACCTGGACAGCGTGGTGTTCCGCCCGCTGCCCGACCCCTCCACCCGGGTGTCGGCGCTCCGGGCCGGCGAGGTCGACATGATCGCCGTGCCGTCGCCGGACAGCGTGGAGAGCCTGGAGGACGCCGGTTTCACCGTGGCCACCAGCGCACCCCCGCACCTCTGGTACCTGAGCTTCAACATGACCGACCCGATCTTCTCCGACGTCCGGGTCCGCCAGGCGGTCAACTACGCCATCAACCGTGAGGGCATGGCCACCGACCTCCTCCGCGGCACGGTCAACCCCGCCTACAGCGTGCTGCCGCCGGCGAACAGCGCCTACGAGGCGAGTGAGGAGTACTTCGAGTACGACCCCGACCGCGCCCGTGAGCTGCTCGCCGAGGCCGGCTATGCCGACGGGTTCGAGACCACGCTGATGACCTCGGTCGATGGCTCCGGCCAGATCGTCCCGGTGCCCATGGCCGAGTACATCCAGCAGGACCTCGCCGATGTCGGGATCACCGTCAACCTCGACACGACCGAGTGGATTTCCTACCTCACGAAGTGGGCCGAGGGTCTGCCCGAGGGCACCGGCATGGCCCAGATGTCCTGGGGCATGACCACGCCCTACTGGCTGCGCAACGTCACCTCCTCCACCCTGCAGGCCCCCAACGGGTCCAACGTCGGGCACTACAGCAACCCGGAGCTGGACGAGGTGATGCAGCAGGCGGCGACGGCCACCGACGAGGGGACCGCCGACGAGCTGTGGCGACAGGCGGCGGAAATCGTGCACGAGGACGCGGCGATGGCCCCGATCGTCAACGACAAGGCGCCGTACGTGCTCAGCGGTGACGTGCAGGGCTTCGTCAACCCGAGCGAGGAGTGGTACGACCTCAAGACGGTGTGGCTCGGCTGATGGCCGGATACCTGGCCCGCCGCGCGGGCTCCATGGTGCTGGTCCTGCTGGGAGTCTCGTTGCTGGTCTTCCTGATCATGCAGCTGGTCCCCGGGGACCCCGTCCGGACCATGCTCGGGCCCACGGCGACCGCGGAGTCCATGGCCGCGGTTCGTGCCGACCTCGGCCTGGACCGGCCACTGGCGGAGCAGTACGTCAACTACCTCGGCGGGCTCCTCCAGGGCGACCTCAACACCTCGCTGACCATGGCCCAGCCGGTGTCGGAGATCGTCTTCCCCAAGCTCGGCAACACGATCATCCTGGCCGCGGGGGCGCTGGTGATCTGCCTGCTCGTCGGGGTGCCGCTGGGTGTCCTGGCGGCGACCCGGCAGTACTCCTTGTTCGACCGGGGCGCGATGTTCCTCTCGCTGGCCGGGGCCAGCGTGCCGGTCTACTGGGCGGCGCTGGTGGCGATCAGCATCTTTGCCCTCCAACTGGGCTGGCTGCCGACCTCGGGGATGTACGACGTGCGCAACCCGGGTGGCTTCGGCGACCTGCTCGCGCACCTCGTGCTGCCGGCCGCGACTGCCGCGGTCGTCCCTACCGCGGTCATCGCCCGACTCACCCGGAGCGTCATGGTGGAGGCGCTGCAGCAGGACCACATCCGGATGCTGCGGGCCAACGGGGTGTCGGAGCGGCAGATCGTCTGGCGGCATGCCCTGCGCAACGCGTTGCCGCCGATCGTGAACATCGTCGGCCTGCAGGTCGGCTATCTGCTCGGTGGGGTCATCTTCATCGAGGTGGTGTTCAGCTGGCCCGGGCTCGGCGGCCAGCTCTACACCTCGATCACGGCCAACGACATGCCGATCATCCAGGCCGGCGTCCTGTTCATCGCCCTGGTGTTCGTCGTCGTCAACCTCGTCGCCGACATCGTCGTCGCGCTCCTCGACCCACGCACCCGGGAGGCCGTCGGATGACGTCGACCACACTGAACCAGCAGGCCGTCGGACCGGTCGCGTCCGCGGACGCGGCCACCACGCCGAAACGGCGGTCCCGTCCGGCGCTCATGTGGCGGGCGCTGCGCCGGGACAAGGCGGCCGTCGTCTCGATCGGCATCCTGGTCTTCCTCGCGCTGGTCGCGGCGTTCGCGCCGCTCATCGCGCCCTACGACCCGCTCGAGGGGGATGCGACCCAGCGACTGGAGGGCATCGGCACCCCCGGGCACCCGCTAGGCCTCGACGGCCAGGGCCGGGACATCCTCTCCCGGCTCATCTACGGCGGCCGCTACTCGCTGACCGTCGCGGTGCTGCCTGTGCTTGCTGCGGCACCCATCGCCCTGTTGATCGGCATGGTCGCCGGCTACGTCGGCGGGCGCTGGGGCAACGCCGTCATGCGCGTCCTCGACGTGGTGTTCGCCTTCCCGGTGGTGCTCCTGGCGATTGCCATCGCCGCCGTCCTCGGGCCCGGCCTCACCAACGTGATGCTCGCGATCGGGATCACGATGGTGCCGTACATGGCCCGGGTCGTGTACACCGCGACGGTCCAGGAATCCGCCAAGGAGTACGTCGAGGCGGCACGGGCTGCGGGGGCCACGCAGGTGCAGATCCTGCGGCAGCAGTTGATGCCCAACGTCCTGTCGCCGCTGGTCGTCTATGGCACCAGCCTGTGCGGCCTGATGATCGTCCTGGCCGCGGGACTGAGCTTCCTCGGCGTGGGCGTCACCCCGCCGGCGCCGGACTGGGGCGTGATGACCAGCGACGGGCGCAGCGTGCTCCTCGAGGGCTACGGGCACGTGGCGACGATCCCCGGACTGGTGATCCTGGTCGCCGCTCTGGCATTCAACCTCATCGGCGACGGCGTCCGTGACGCCCTCGACCCGCACAAGCAGACCAGTTGACCGGCACCAGCCCGAACCGCACCGCCGGCCACGCCTTCGGCGTCGCCGGCGACGGGGGAGCGGCCAGAGGAGAGGCATCGATGACGGAACCACTGCTGCGGGTGGAGGAGCTCAAGACCCACTTCGCCTCCGAGCTCGGCACCATCAAGGCCGTCGACGGGGTGTCCTTCGACATCCCACGCGGCGGGGTCCTCGGCATGGTCGGGGAGTCCGGGTCGGGGAAGAGCGTCACGGGGCTGTCGATCCTGCGGTTGCTGGGATCGCGCAACGCCAGGATCGCCGGCGGCCGCATCCTGTTCCGGGGCGAGGACCTGCTGCAGAAGTCCGAGGCTGAGATGCGGGCCATCCGCGGCGGCAGCATCAGCATGGTCTTCCAGAACGCGATGACCAGCCTGGACCCGTTCTTCCGGGTGGGCGACCAGCTCGTCGAGGTCATCCGGCTGCACCAGGGCCTGTCGAAGAAGGAGGCCCGCGAGAAGGCGCTGCACGCGCTGGAGCTGGTGCACATCCCCGATCCGGTGGCGAAGCTCCGCAGCTACCCGCACCAGCTCAGCGGCGGCCAGCGGCAGCGGGTCGTCATCGCCCTGGCGCTGGCCTGCGAGCCCGATCTGCTGATCGCCGACGAGCCCACGACGGCGCTGGACGCGACGGTGCAGAAGCAGATCATCGAGCTACTCATGGAGATCAACCAGGAGCTGGGGACGGCGATCCTGATGGTCACCCACGACATGGGCGTGGTCGCGCACATGTGCCGGACGGTCGCGGTCATGTACGCCGGCCGGATCGTGGAGCACGGGGACGTCGCCGACGTCCTCCGGGCACCGCAGCACCCCTACACCCGGGGGCTGATGGCCTCCGTCCCACGGCTGCGCACCGAGGCGGCCGGCCCCGGCCACGTGCGGCAGCGGCTGTACCAGATCGGTGGGTCGGCGCCGCTGCCGCTGCGGTTGAGCGAGGGGTGCGCGTTCTCCCCCCGCTGTCCCGAGGTGGGACCGGAGTGCTGGGAGGTGGACCCGCCGACGGTGGCGTCGGGTCCGGGGCAGGAGGCGGTCTGCCACCGGCGGGCCGAGGAGCAGGCAGCAGCGATGGAGGTGGCACACCGTGTCGGGGCGTGACGTACTGGTGCAGGCCCAGGAGCTGCGCAAGGTCTACGCCAAGCCGGCGATGTTCGGTACGGGCGAGGAGTTCGTGGCCGTCCAGGGCGCGACCTTCGACGTCCTCCGCGGCGAGACGTTCGGGCTGATCGGCGAGTCCGGGTCGGGCAAGACCACCATCGGCCGGATGCTGCTGCGGCTGGTGGAGCCGACGAGCGGCTTCGTCGGGTTCGACGGCCACGACGTCACTCGCCTGACCCCGAAGGGGATGCGCCGGCTCCGGCAGCGCATGCAGATCGTCTTCCAGGACTCGGGGTCGGCGTTCAACCCGCGCCGGGCCGTGGGCGAGCAGGTGGCCTTCCCGATGCGGCAGTTCCGGCTGTGCCCGGAGAAGGAGGTCCGGGACCGGGTCGTGGACCTCCTGGAGCACGTGGGCCTCCGGGCCGACCAGGCCGACCGGTACCCGCACGAGTTCTCCGGCGGTCAGCGCCAGCGGCTGGGGATCGCCCGGGCGCTGGCCAGCGAGCCGGAATTCCTTCTGCTGGACGAGCCGACGTCGGCGCTGGACGTATCGGTGCAGGCGCAGATCCTCAACCTGCTCCAGCAGCTGCAGGAGGAGCGGCACCTGACGATGCTGCTCATCACGCACAACCTGGCGCTGGTGCAGCACATGTGCGACCGGGCCGCGGTGCTGCACCACGGTGAGCTGGTCGAGGCCGGTCCGGTGGACGACATCTTCCACAACCCGGCGACCGAGGTCACCCGCCGGCTGCTCGACGCCGTCCTCGAGCCGGTGGCCGCATGACGGCGACCGAGCCCCGGACAGAGACGCCCGCAGCCGCCCGGATCCGGGATCTGCTGGCCGACTGCGGGATCGAGGCGACGCCCGCGGAGCTCGACGCGCTCGCGGCGGCCGACGGCACCGCGTCCGCGGCGCTCCGGTTCCGCGGGCTCCCGCTGCGGGACCTGGAGCCGGCGCGCGGGGTGCACCTGCCGCCGGCGGAGCCGGGCGGGCTCCCGCCAGATCG
>SPQJ01000001.1 GCA_004570425.1 Bacillus sp. AZ43 | reverse complement strand
GCCGGCGACGGCGGCGCCGGCACGCAGCGCTGCCACCTGCGTGGCGGTGAGCGGCTTCCCGGCAGCGGCGGCCTGGCGGACGGCGAGCGCCTCGCGGAGCGCGGCGGCCTCGCGGGCGGTGAGCGGGGGCCGGGACCGGGGCGCGGACGAGCGCGACGGGGTGCGCGAAGCAGGCACTGCGGCGTCCCCCGGTGTCTCGTCGTCGATCCATGGCCTGCTCCGGCAGCGGATGCATGCCGGAGCGTTCGAACCGTGTATCGACACGCCGGGAGACGTGCTTGAAAAGTTTCTGTCTCGGAACTCACCCGGCCGGGTGGGGGTGGACTTCGGGTGCGCTCGTCGGGGCTAGGGGGCCCACCACGCGCCGTGCCGCTGGACCAGCGGGATGCGCAGCTCGCCGCCGTCCTCGGTGGAGACGACGACCTCGACCTTGGTGATGCGCACCGGCGGCCCGTCGTCCTCGGGTTCGAGCACGCTGCCGCTGGCCAGGGGGATCGGCGGCACGACGAGGACGTCGTCGCCGGGTGGCTGTGCCATGGGCGGTCCTCCAGGGGGGTGCGGCCGTCCGCGGTCGCGGGGCGCACTCACCGTAGGAGGCGGGTCCTTCAGCGCTGGTCGAGGGGGACGAAGCTCCGCTCGGTCTCGCCGGTGTAGAGCTGCCGCGGACGGCCGATCTTCGTGGCCGGGTCGTTGATCATCTCGCGCCACTGGGCGATCCAGCCGGGCAGCCGGCCGAGGGCGAACAGCACGGTGAACATGCGGGTCGGGAAGCCCATGGCGCGGTAGATGAGCCCGGTGTAGAAGTCGACGTTCGGGTAGAGCTTGCGCTCGATGAAGTAGTCGTCCTTGAGCGCGATCTCCTCGAGCTGCTGCGCGAGGTCGAGCAGCTCGTTGTTGCCGCCCAGCTTGCCCAGGATCGTGTCGGCCGTCTTCTTCACGATGGCCGCGCGCGGGTCGTAGTTCTTGTAGACCCGGTGGCCGAAGCCCATCAGCTTGACGCCGGGCTCCTTGTTCTTCACCCGCTCGACGAAGCGCGGGATGTCGCCGCCGTCGCGCTGGATGGCCTCGAGCATCTCGAGCACCGACTGGTTGGCACCGCCGTGCAGCGGGCCGAACAGCGCGTTGATGCCGGCGGAGATCGAGGCGAACAGGTTCGCGTGGGAGGACCCGACGAGGCGCACCGTCGAGGTGGAGCAGTTCTGCTCGTGATCGGCGTGCAGGACGAAGAGCATGTCCAGCGCCTTGACCATGTCCGGGTCGACCTCGTACGGCTCGGCCGGGAAGCCGAAGGTCATGCGCAGGAAGTTCTCGACCAGACCGCAGGAGTTGTCCGGGTAGAGGAACGGCTGCCCGACCGACTTCTTGTACGCGTAGGCGGCGATCGTCGGCAGCTTGGCCAGCAGCCGGATGGTCGAGAGCTCGACCTGCTCGGCGTTGAACGGGTCGTGCGAGTCCTGGTAGAAGGTCGACAGGGCGCTGACCGCCGACGAGAGCACCGGCATCGGGTGCGCGTCGCGCGGGAAGCCCTTGAAGAACTGCTTGAGGTCCTCGTGCAGCAGGGTGTGCCGCCGGATCCGCTGGTCGAACTCGCCGAGCTGGTCGGCCGTGGGCAGCTCGCCGTAGATCAGCAGGTAGGTGACCTCGAGGAAGCTGGACTTCTCGGCCAGCTGGTCGATCGGGTAGCCGCGGTAGCGCAGGATCCCCGCGTCGCCGTCGATGTAGGTGATCGCCGAGGTGCACGACGCCGTGTTCACGAAGCCGATGTCGAGCGCCACCTTGCCGGTCGTCGACAGGAGCTTGCTCGTGTCGAAGCCGTCGGAGCCCTCGGTCGCCTTCACGACGGGCAGGGGCAGTTCTCCACCGGGGTAGTGCAGGGCCACGTCAGAGTCGGTCACGAGAACGGACGCTACTGCGCCGCGCGCCGAGTTGCTCCTCGGACCGCCGGCGCGGGCGCCGGGTCATCCAATCGTCATGACCCGGCGCCCCCCGGCGTCACGGGTGGGTCATCGAGAGCACGTCGAGGGCCTCGTCGAGCTGCTGCTCGGTGAGCTTGCCCTGCTCGACGTAGCCGCGCTCGAGCACCACTTGGCGGATGGTCTTCTGCTCCTTCAGAGACTGCTTGGCCACGACCGCCGCCTCCTCGTAGCCGATGTACTTGTTCAGCGGCGTGACGATGGAGGGGGAGGACTCGGCGTACTCGCGGCACTGCTCGACGTTGGCGACGATGCCGTCGACGCACCGGTCGGCCAGCAGCCGGCTGACGTTGGCCAGCAGGCGGATGGACTCGAGCACGTTGCGGGCCATCAGGGGCAGCGTCACGTTGAGCTCGAAGACGCCGGTGGTGCCGGCGTAGGTGACGGCCGCGTCGTTGCCGATGACCTGGGCGCCCACCTGGATGACCGCCTCGGGGATCACCGGGTTGACCTTGCCCGGCATGATCGAGCTGCCCGGCTGCAGGTCGGGCAGCTGGATCTCGCCGAGCCCGGTGCGGGGGCCCGAGCCCATCCAGCGCAGGTCGTTGGCGATCTTGATCAGGCCGACGGCGATGGTCTTGAGCTGGCCGGAGCCCTCCACCAGGGCGTCACGGGAGCTCTGCGCCTCGAAGTGGTCGCGCGCCTCGGTGAGCGGCAGCTCCATCTGGGCGGCGAGCTTCTCGATGATCGCGGCGGCGAACCCGGGCGGGGTGTTGATGCCGGTGCCGACGGCGGTGCCGCCCAGCGGCAGCTCGCCCACGCGGGGGAGGGATGCCTGCAGGCGCTCGACGCCGTAGCGGACGGCCGCCGCGTAGCCGCCGAACTCCTGGCCGAGTGTCACGGGGGTGGCGTCCATCAGGTGGGTGCGCCCGCTCTTCACGACCTCGGCGAACTCCTCGGCCTTGCGGGTCAGCGAGGCCTCGAGGTGCCGCAGCGCAGGGATGAGGGTGACGACGATCGCGCGGGTCGCGGCGATGTGGATGGCCGACGGGAAGACGTCGTTCGACGACTGCGAGGCGTTGACGTGGTCGTTCGGGTGCACCGGCGCGCCCAGCGACTCGGTGGCCAGGGTGGCGATGACCTCGTTGGTGTTCATGTTGCTCGACGTGCCCGAGCCGGTCTGGAAGACGTCGATGGGGAAGTGGTCGTCCCAGTCACCGCGCGCCACGCTCGCGGCGGCCTCGGTGATCGCCTCGGCGATCGAGCGGTCCAGCACGCCCAGGTCGGCGTTGACCGCGGCGGCCGCGCCCTTGATGGCGGCCAGCGCGCCGATCAGCTCCCGCTCGATGGGGGTGCCGGAGATCGGGAAGTTCTCGACGGCCCGCTGGGTCTGGGCCCTCCACTTGGCCCATGCCGGTACGCGGACCTCCCCCATGGAGTCGTGCTCGATGCGGTAGTCGGTGCCGTCCTGGGCCACGCTGTGCTCCTGGTGGTGTGGATGGTGACAGTGCTCCGGGAGCGACCCTAGACACCGCGCCCGGCGCGCGTCCGTGCCGGTCCGCCCTCGGACCGGCCGATGAGCCGGGTGTCGTCGCCGCCGGGGCCACGGCCTGCGCACCGCCCGGGAGGGCCACCGATGTCCCAGCCGCCGTACCCCACCACCGACGGTCCTGCTCCCTACCAGCCGGCCGGCGCGCCGTCCTGGGCTCCGGCCTGGGAGGCGCCGGTGACCGGCCCCGGACCGGTCGCGCAGGCGCCGAGGCCCTCCCGGCCGTCCGGTCCGCTGGTCCTCGGCCTGGCCGCGGCGGGCGCCGGCCTGCTCGGCGTCCTGGCCGGAGGGCTGGTCGTGACCGCGCTGTTCGCCGGCAACGCCGACGAGTTCGGCCAGGTGGTCGGCGAGGCGATGGCCCCCTCCCTCGAGGAGAGCATCACCGACGGGCTCGCCGAGTCGACGGAACGGTCGATGGACGAGCTCATGGCCCTGCTGGAGGAGGGCGTGCTGTCGCAGCAGTACGCCGCGTCCGGGCCCGTGGAGCAGTACCCGGCCACCGAGCCTGCGGACCTGGGCGAGGACTCCGAGCTCGACCCGTACGCGCAGAGCTGCTTCGAGGGCGATCTGCAGGCCTGCGACGAGCTGTACTACCGCTCGCCGCCCCTCTCGGCGTACGAGACGTACGCGTCGACGTGCGGCGGCCGGGTGAAGCCGTTCCTGGTGCCGACGTGCACCGAGCTGGAGTGAGCGCGGCGCGGCGACGGTGGGGGCCGCGCGGTCCGGTCCACTAGCGTCGCCTCATGCCCGACGAGGAGACGCCCGCTGGGCCGCCCGTCGTCCGCGCCTCCGACGCCGACCGCGAGGCGGTGGTCGCCCGCCTGCAGAAGGCGGTCGGCGAGGGACGCATCGATCTCGACGAGTTCGGGGAGCGCGCCGGCGCCGCCTATGCCGCCGCCACGCGGGCGGAGCTCGACCTGCTGCTCGCCGACCTGCCGGCCGACGCGCCGCCCCCGGTGGAGATCGTCGGCCGGCGCGCCGCGTCCGCCGAGCTGTCCAGCGTCTTCGGCGACATCGTCCTCACCGTCGCGTCCGACCCGCCCCGGCGGGCCGGCACGGTGTTCGGCGACGTCCGGATCGACCTGCGCGGCCTCCGGACCGGCGCCGACCGGATCGACCTCCACCTCAGCACCACGTTCGGCGACGTCGACGTGATCGTGGCCGAAGGCGTGGACGCCGAGCTGCACGGCCGGACGGTGTTCGGCGACCGCAAGCTCCAGCTGGCGCCGGTCCCGCGGATCGCCGGGACGCCGCTGGTCGTCGTCCACGCGAGGACGATCTTCGGCGACCTGCGGCTGCGCAGCCTCGCGCCGGGCGACTCACCCACGCGGTGGGGCGCGCTGCTGGAGCGCCTCGCGCAGCGGCGGCAGCCGCCGCCCCCGCTCCCGGGGGCGCCGCCGCCGTTCCCGCCGCCGTCCTAGACCGGTTCCTCGTCGTGCCGGTCGAACGGCACCGCGGAGTAGGCGCGCAGCTTCTGCAGCGAGTGCAGGCTCTCGATCGACCGGATCGTGCCCGACTTCGAGCGCATGACCAGCGACTGGGTGGTGCAGCCGCCCGCCCGGTACTGGACGCCGCGCAGCAGCTCGCCGTCGGTGATCCCGGTAGCGACGAAGAAGACGTCGCCGCGGACCAGGTCGTCGATGTGCAGCACGCGGTCGAGGTCGTGGCCGGCGTCGATCGCCTTCTGCCGCTCGTCGTCGTCCTTGGGCCAGAGCCTGCCCTGCAGCGCACCGCCCATGCACTTGAGCGCGCAGGCGGCGATGATGCCCTCCGGCGTCCCGCCGATGCCCAGCAGCAGGTCGACGCCGGTGCCCTCGCGCGCGGCGGCGATCGCGCCGGCGACGTCGCCGTCGGTGATGAACTTGATGCGGGCCCCGGCCTCGCGCACCTCGGCGACCAGCTTCTCGTGGCGGGGGCGGTCGAGGATGCACACGGTGACGTCGCCGGTCGAGCAGTGCTTGGCCTTGGCGATCCGGCGGATGTTCTCGGCGACCGGGACGGTGATGTCGACGACGTCGGCGGCGGCCGGCCCCGTGGCGAGCTTCTCCATGTAGAAGACGGCCGACGGGTCGTACATGGCCCCGCGGTCGGCCACGGCCATGACGGCGATCGCGTTGGGCATGCCCTTGGCCATCAGCGTGGTGCCGTCGATCGGGTCGACGGCGACGTCGCACTCGGGGCCCTGCCCGTCGCCCACCTGCTCCCCGTTGTAGAGCATGGGCGCCTCGTCCTTCTCGCCCTCGCCGATGACGACGACGCCCTTCATGCTCACCGTGCCGATGAGCGCGCGCATGGCGTCGACGGCCGCGCCGTCCCCGCCGTTCTTGTCGCCGCGGCCCACCCAGCGGCCCGCGGCCATGGCGGCGGCCTCGGTGACCCGGACCAGCTCGAGCGCGAGGTTGCGGTCGGGGGCGGGCCGGTCGGTGCGGAACCCGCGGCTCGTCGGGACGGGACCTTCGGGAACGGGCAGCACGCGGACCTCCAGGACAGGACCGGCGCCGGTGCCGCCCCTCGCGAGCTCAGGGCGGGACGGGGCCGGGGGCGGGCGAAGGGAGAAGCTCGCCTGCGATCCTAGGTGCATGACCGGAGCCGGCCCGACGGGCGAGCAGGGACCCAGCCCCACGGGGGGTGGCGCGCCCCCGGCGTCGCCCGTGATCGAGCGGGCCAACCGGCTCAGCGCGGCGAACATGCTGCGCTCGCTGCTGCCGCTGGTGGTCATCTGCCTGCTGATCGTCGGCTGGCAGGCCTTCCGCTCCGGTCCGGACGTCGGGGTGCGGACGGTGGACCCGTCGACGTCTGTGCAGCTGGCCGCCGCGCGAGCGGGCTACCAGGTGCTCGCCCCGGCGGGGCTGGACGAGGAGTACCGCCCGACCAGTGCCCGGACCGACGCCGGGGCGGCCGGTGACGGCGATCCGGTCACCCTCGAGATCGGCTACCTCACGCCGTCGGAGGAGTTCGCCGGCTTCGTGGTCAGCGACGACCGGGGAGCCGATCCGGTGGCCGCGGTCCTCGACGGCGCCCGGCCCGAGGGGACTGTCGAGCTCGGTGGCGAGAGCTGGCAGCGGTCGACGACGACGCGGGGCGAGACGGCCCTCTCGCGCGAGGCGGACGGCGTCACGGTCCTGGTCTCCGGGTCGGCGTCCGACGAGGAGCTGGAGACCGTCGCGCGGGCGGTGAAGCCCTACTCGCCCTGACTCCGGATGACGGTCGTGTGTCGAACATCACGACCCGGTATCGCATGGGTGCGTCGCGTGTCGACTCGCGGTGGCTCACGGGACGCTTCCGCCCCATCGGCCACACGCGAGCCGCTCGCGTCGTCCACCAGGAGCCCCCATGCCCCCTCGTGATCTCTGCCCCGGCAGCGACCACCGGCCGCCCGCCACCGGCGGGTCGTGCGCCTGCGGGATGGTGACCCGGATCCCCTCGCGAGCGCCCGGACGGCCGGAGCCGCTGGTCCGTCCGGAGGTGCGCGACGCCCTGGCGCGCTGCCTCTACGACGGGCCGGGGGACCCGCTGGCTCCGGACGTCACCGACCACCGGCCGGCCGACGTGCGGATGTCCAACCTGCTGCGGCTGCGGGCCGACCGGATGCTGGCCGCGCTGGCCGCCGCCGGGCTGGTCGTGACCAGCGACGGGGAGCTGCGCCGCGCCTCCTGACGCCGGGACGCCGCGCCGGGTCAGTCCTGCCCGGCGCCGTCGCCCGGCGAGGCCGCGGCCAGGCGCTCGCGGGCACGGTCGAGCCAGTGCTGGCACAGCGTCGCCAGCTCCTCGCCGCGCTCCCAGAGCGTCAGCGACTCCTCCAGGGTGAGGCCGCCGGCCTCGAGTCGGCGGACGACGTCGGCGAGCTCCTCGCGGGCCTGCTCGTAGGTGGTCGTCGGCTCGGCGGTTCCCTCGGTGGTCATGACTGCTCATCCTCCTCGTCGGTGCTCGCCGCCACGCGCACGGTCAGGCGGCCGCCGGACACCCGGACCCGCAGCCGCTCGCCGGCGGTGACCTGCCCGGGATCGCGGACCAGTGCCCCGTCCTCCTGTTGCAGGACGGCGTAGCCGCGCTCCAGCGTGGCGGCGGGGGAGAGGGCGGCGACCCGGGCGCGGGCGTGCTCGAGGTCGCGCTCGGCGCCCTCGACCCGGTGCACGAGGGTGCGGCGGGCCCGGGTGCGCAGCGCGTGCACGTCCTCCTCGCGTCCGTGCAGCAGGCGGTCGGGCGAGGCGAGCACGGGTCGCGTGCGCATCGACTCCAGCCAGCGCTCCTGCTGCTCGAGCCGGCCGGTGAGCACGTGCCGTGCCCGCGCCCGGAGGGCCTCGACCAGCCGGCGCTGCTCGCCGATCTCGGGGACCACGCGGTGCGCGGCGTCGGTGGGCGTGGCCGCGCGGACGTCGGCGACGTGGTCGACCAGCGTCGTGTCGGTCTCGTGCCCGACGGCGGTGACCACCGGGGTGCGGGTGGCCGCGATGGCGCGCACCAGGCCCTCGTCGGAGAAGGGCAGCAGGTCCTCGACGGAGCCGCCGCCGCGGGCGATCACGATGACCTCGACGGAGGGGTCGGCGTCGAGCCGGCGCAGGCCGTCGATCACGTTCTGGGCGGCCTGCGGCCCCTGGACGGCGCAGTTGTACATCTCGAAGCGGATGGCCGGCCACCGTCGCCGGGCGGTGACCAGCACGTCGCGCTCGGCGGCGCTGTCCCGGCCGGTGATGACGCCGACGACGGCAGGGGCGAAGGGCAGGGGGCGCTTGCGGGCGGCGTCGAAGAGCCCCTCGGCGGCGAGCAGCCGGCGGATGCGCTCGATCCGGGCGAGCAGCTCGCCGAGGCCGACGGCGCGGATCTCGGTGGCCCGCAGGGAGAAGGAGCCGCGGGCGATGTAGTAGTCGGGCCGGGCGCGGACGATCACCCGGGCGCCCTCGGTGAGCTCGAGGCCGGGCCGCTCGGCGACGTCGCGGTGGCAGGTGACCGGGACCGACAGGTCGGCAGCCGGGTCGCGGAGGGTGAGGAAGACGGTCGCCGCGCCGCCCCGGCGGGACAGCTGGGCGACCTGACCCTCGACCCAGACCTCACCGAGGCGGCCGATCCAGTCGGCGATCTTGCGCGCGACGGTTCGGACCGGCCACGGCGCCTCGGGGGACGACGGAGCAGTCACGTGAGTGTCCTGTCAGGCGGCCCCGCCCCGGGGCCCGCCCTGAGCCGGCGAACGGTGGGGAGGGTGGGGTCCTTCAGCACGCCGTCGAGCGTTCCAGAGGGTCCTCTGTCAGGCGCCGCGCGGTGCCAGCGGGCTGGACTCGACGGCCTGCTGCTCGAGCTTCTCGAGCCGGTTGCGCAGCAGCCGCACGAAGGGCTCGCGGGCGCGGGTGGCCTCCTCGTAGCGGAGCAGGTCCTCCACCGTGCTCAGCGCGTAGCCGCGCAGGCGGCCGCGCAGCTGCGCGATGGAGAAGCTGTCGTAGCCGTCGATCGGCGCGGTGCCGGCCGCCTGCGACCCGGACACCTCGCTGGCGCCCTGCGGGTCGTCGGTGGGGGCGTCGGAGGTCTCGCCGACGGCGTCGACGGCCGCGCCCGCGGCCATCGCGCTGTCCACGTCCGAGGTGTCGCTCGTGCCGACGTCGGTGCGCACGCCGGTGGCCGCGGCGACCTGGGAGCCGCTCTCGTCGGTGGCGGTGCCCGGCCCGGCGTTCGTGTCGGTGGCGGCGGTGTCGGTGGCGTCGGTGTCGGTGGCGTCGTCCGATGCCTTGCGCTCGCTGCCCTTCGCCGAGGCCTTCTTCGGGGCCTTCTTGGCGGTCTTCTTGGCGGTCTTCTTGGCGGTCGTGCGGGGCGTGGCGGCCGCGGCCGGGGCGGGCTCCTCGGCGGCGTCGGTGGTGGCCACGGTGTCGTCGGCGGACGCGCTCTCCTGCGGCGCCTCGGGGGCGGCCACGCCCTCGTCGGTGACGGCGGCCTCGACGGTCGCGATCTCGCCGTCGGGGGTCAGCACGTCGACGGTGGTGGCGACGTCGGGCGTCTCGGCCGCGGTCGCGGCGGGGTTGTCGTCGGACTCCAGCAGCGCGCTCTCGAGGGCGTCGGCGTCCTCGGTGACGGGGGAGTCCTCGACGACCGACAGGGCCGGTGCGGTCTCCTCCAGCGTGGGCGCCTGGTCGACGAGCTCGTCGATGGCGATCTCGTCGAGGATCTCCTCGATCTCGGGCGCCTCCTCCGCCAGCTCCTCGATCGACTGCCGGCCGGTCTCGACCTGCTCGGCCAGCTCGTCGACGACCGCGGTGACGACGTCGGCCGGCGGGTCGGCGGGCAGCTCGTCGGTGACCAGCGCCGAGGGGTCCTCGGCGCGGTCGAACGCGGACTCGCGGTAGCCGTTGGAGGGCGAGGGGGCCGGCTCGTCGTCGTCGAACGTGGCCAGGCCGGGCTCGTTCTCCCCGCGGATGCCGGTGAACAGCTCGTCGCCGCGAGCCACCAGCCCGGCGTACTGCTGCTGCACCTTCATGGCCTGCTGCATGGCCATCCCGATGAGGCGCACCGGGAGGCCGGGCAGCGTCTCGGGCAGCTTGCGAGCCTCGTCCAGCACGGTGGCCGCCAGACCGGCGGCGGCGCGGACAACCTCAGGGATCTCACGGGACATGCGCACAGCGTGCCCCACAACCTCCGGGACGACACCCCCTGTGGGCCGTTCCACGCGGACGGAGGGTGGCCGTTCCCACTCGCGGGGCACGGTCGGGTGTCGTCGCCCCACCTACCATGGGGTCATGGCTGATCAGCGCGGACGTGTCCTGCTGGCCGATCCCCGGGGCTACTGCGCCGGTGTGGACCGGGCGGTGGTGGCCGTGGAGCGCGCTCTGGAGATCCACGGCGCCCCGGTGTACGTCCGCAAGCAGATCGTCCACAACAAGCACGTGGTGGCCACCCTCGAGCGGCGCGGCGCGATCTTCGTCGACGAGACCGACGAGGTGCCCGAGGGCTCGGTCGTCGTGTTCAGCGCGCACGGGGTCTCGCCGGCGGTGCACGAGGAGGCTGCCAGCCGGTCGCTGCGCACCATCGACGCCACCTGCCCGCTGGTCACCAAGGTGCACCAGGAGGCCAAGCGGTTCGCCCGGGACGACTACGACATCCTGCTGATCGGCCACCGCGGCCACGAGGAGGTCGAGGGCACCTCGGGCGAGGCGCCGGCGCACATCCAGCTCGTCGACGGCCCCGAGGACGTCGCGAACGTGCAGGTCCGCGACCCGGAGAAGGTCGTCTGGCTGTCGCAGACCACCCTCTCGGTCGACGAGACGCTGGCGACGGTGGACCAGCTCCGCACCCGGTTCCCCGGCCTGCAGTCCCCGCCCAGCGACGACATCTGCTACGCCACGCAGAACCGCCAGCAGGCCGTGAAGCAGATGGCCGGGGAGTGCGACCTGGTGCTGGTCGTCGGCTCCACGAACTCGTCGAACTCGGTGCGGCTGGTCGAGGTGGCGCTGGAGGCCGGCGCCCGCGCCTCGCACCTGATCGACTTCGCCTCCGAGATCGACCCGGCCTGGCTCGAGGGCGTCGGGACCGTCGGCGTCACCAGCGGCGCCTCGGTGCCGGAGATCCTGGTGAGCGAGGTCCTCGACTTCCTGGCCGAGCGCGGCTACCCCGACGTGGAGACCGTGAAGGCCGCCGAGGAGCGGCTGGTCTTCGCGCTGCCGCACGAGCTGCGCCGGGCGGAGAAGGCCAAGCAGGCCGCCACCGACTGACCGCTCACCCGGTCGTCCCGTCGCGGGCCTCCGGCTCGTCGTCCACGGCCGGCTCGGCCGGGCGGAGCGTCCGGATGGTGGCCTCGATCGGCTCCGGTGTGGGCACCGGGCTCTCGGCCACGCCCAGGTCGTCGAACCGGCGGGCGGCGGTGAGCACCGACCGCTCGTAGGAGCCCACCGTCTCGTTGAAGCGGCTCATCGTCGTGCCGAGGGCGGAGCCCAGCCGGGTCAGGTGACCCGACAGGGTGCTGAGCCGGGCGTGCAGCCGGCGGCCGACCTCGAGGACCTGGTCGGCGTCGCGCGCCAGCCGCTCCTGCCGCCACGAGTAGGCCACGGTGCGGAGCAGGGCGAGCAGGGTGCTCGGCGTGGCGAGGACGACGTCCCGGGAGAAGCCGTACTCGAGCAGCCCGGGCTCCGCCTCGAGCGCGGTCATGAGGAAGCCGTCGGAGGGGACGAACAGCACCGTGAAGGGCGCGGCGGGGCGGAAGGCGGTCGGGTAGCGGCGGGCGGCGAGGGCGTCGACGTGGGCGCGCAGCTGGCGGGCGTGCAGCGCCACCCGCTGGTCGCGCACCGCCTGGTCGGTGGCCTGCACCGCCTCGATGTACCCGGTGAAGGGCACCTTCGCGTCGACGATCACCTGGCGCCCGTCGGCGAGGGTCACGACCAGGTCCGGCCGGACACCGGCGCCCTGGTCGTTGGTGCCTCCGGGCTGCTCGACGAAGTCGCAGTGCTCCACCAGGCCGGCGACCTCGACCACCCGCCGCAGCTGCACCTCGCCCCAGCGCCCCCGCACGTGCGGGGTGCGCAGGGCGGTGACCAGCGCCGCCGTCTCCTGCCGCAGCTGCGCCGAGGTCTGGCCGACGGTGCCCATCTGCTCGCGGAGCTCGCCGTGCGCCATGGCCCGTTCCCGTTCGATGCCGGCGAGCAGCCGGTGCAGGTGGTCGAGCGACTCGTGCACGGGCTCCAGGCCGGCGTCGTCCGGCCGTCGGCGGGCCAGCAGGGCGACCACGCCGAGCGTGACGGCGGTGGCGAGGAGTGCACCGAGGAGGAGACCGGTGAGCAGGGAAGCGGCGTCCATGCCCAGGGACCCTGCCGGAGGGGTCCGACAGTTCCCCGCTAGACGGCCACCCCGGCGTGTGCCGCCTCGTGGTCGAGCAGCCAGCGCTTGACCGGGGTGCCCCAGCGGAAGCCGCCGAGACCCCCGTCGGAGCCGAGCACCCGGTGGCAGGGCACGAACAGGGCCGCGGCGTTCCGGGCGCAGGCGTTGGCGGCGGCGCGGATCGCCGCGGGCCGCCCGCACCGGGCGGCGAACGCGGCGTAGGTGTCGGGCTGCCCCGCGGGGACGGAGCGCAGCACCTCCCACGCCTCCTGGAGGAACGGACCCGAGCGCTGGGCCACCGCCACCTCGTCGATGGCGGCGACGTCGCCGGCGAAGAACGCCTCCGCCGCGTCCAGCGCGGCCACCCGGCCGACGCGTTCGCTGCCGGTGGGACGCAGCGAGGGGTGGACGACGCGCAGGAGCTCGCCGATGTCGTCGGTCCACCCGCTCGCGAGGACGACGTCGTCAGGATCGACGACCACGGTGAACGGACCGGGCGGTGTGCTGACGGTGGCGTGGCGGGCGAGGGTGGTCATCAGGCGCTCCTCGGGAGGGCGGGCGGAAGCGGGCGGGTGAACAGGGCGGGCACGGCGAGCGCCCAGAGGTGCATGACGGCGTAGGACCGCCACGGGCGCCACCGGGACGCGGCCTCGGCGTCGGAACTGCCGAGGGCGGTCAGCGACCTCCGCAGGGCGAGGTCGCCGGGGAGCCAGACGTCGGGGTCGGCGAGGCCGCGCATCGCGACGAGCGCCGCGGTCCAGGGGCCGATGCCGGGAACGGCGAGCAGCGCCCGCCCTGCCTCCTCCCGGTCGGCGCCCGGGTCGAGGGCGATGTCGCCGTCCGCGAGGGCGGCGGCGAGCGCGTGCACGGTCCGGCGGCGGGCGCCGGTGAGCCCGACGGTGCTGAGGTCGGCGTCGGCGAGCCGCGCGGCCCGCGGGAACGCGTGGGTCAGCGAGCCGACCGGCTCGGCCAGCGGAGTGCCGGCGGCGAGCAGCCGTGCGGTGAGGGTGCGGGCACCGGCGACCGACACCTGCTGGCCGAGGACCGCGCGGACCGCGAGCTCGTCGGCGTCCGGGGCGGCGGGCACGCGTCGGCCGGGGGCGGCGGTGACGAGCGGGGCGAGCGCGGGGTCGCTGCCGAGGAGGTCGTCGACCGCGGCCGGGTCGGCGTCGAGGTCGAGCATCCGGCGGCAGCGGGTGACGGCCGCGCCCAGGTCGCGGATCTCGGCCAGCCGCAATCGGGCGGTCACGGCCGCGCCGCCGTCGGGCGCGGGGGAGAGCCGGACGACCGCCGGGCCGTGCGGCAGGTCGAGGACGCGGGAGAACGTCGTCCCGTCCCACTCCTCCAGGCCGGGAACGGCGTGCGCGCCGAGGAAGAGGAGCACCTCGGCGGCCTCGTACGGCGCCCGCGCGGCGAGCCTCAGCGTCAGCCACCCGGGTGAGCCGCCGGTGCTGCCGGGGCTGCGGCGGCGCAGCTCGGTCGGCGTGCACGCGAACACCTCGCGGACGGTGTCGTTGAACTGCCGGATGCTGGCGAACCCCGCCGCGAAGGCGACGTCGGCCATCGGCAGGTCGGTGGTCTCGATCAGCAGGCGCGCGGTCTGCGCCCGCTGCGCCCGGGCCAGCGCCAGCGGTCCGACACCGAGCTCGCCGACCAGCAGCCGGTGCAGCTGGCGTTCGGAGTACCCGAGTCGGGCGGCCAGCCCGGGGACGCCGGAGCGCTCGACCTCGCCGTCGGCGATCAGCCGCATGGCGCGGGCGACGACGTCGGCCCGGACGTCCCACTCCGGGGATCCGGGGACGGCGTCGGGGCGGCAGCGGCGGCAGGCGCGGAAGCCGGCGCCCTGCGCCGCCGCGGCGGTGGAGAAGAAGGAGACGTTGCGGGCCAGGGGAGTGCGCGCCGGGCAGGACGGGCGGCAGTAGATGCCGGTCGTGTGGACGGCGGTGAAGAACCAGCCGTCGAACCGGGCGTCGCGGCCGGCGACGGCGCGGTAGCAGCGCTCGGCGTCCAGGGGCGGGGTCACACCGATGAGCATGCCAGCGGGCACCGACGCGCTCTGGCGGTTTTCGGACGCCGCCGTGGGCGCTCGCGTGCGGTCAGCGCGAGGCGTCGAGGACCAGCACGCCGATGCCGTCGAGCAACCGGTCCAGACCGAACTCGAACGAGCGGTGCGGGTCGTAGGCGCCGAGCTCCTCTCCGGCGACCGGGCCCACCCGGGCGGCGGTGGGGTACCGCTCCGGGTCGAAGACCTGGGCGACGTAGGGCTCGGTGGCGGCCCACCACTGGTCCTCGCTGATGCCCGTGACGCGCTCGGCGTCCGCCTTCTCGTGGACGCCGCTGACGGTGCCGCGCACGAAGCCGTTCACCAGGGTGACGAGGAGGTCCATCTGGACCTCCGTCAGGCCGAGCCCGTCGACGGCCCGCAGTTCGAGCTCGTACTTGCGCATCAGGCCCGGCCCGAGCGGTGGTCGCCCGGTCGCGACGTGCGCCGCCCAGGGATGGCGGACGTAGAAGTCCCAGTTCGCCTGGGCGACGGTCCTCAGGCGTGTCCGCCAGGTACCGGCCGCGACCAGTTCGTCGTCGGGGTAGAGCTCGCCGAGGACCGCGTCGAGCATGAGGTCGACCAGCTCGCCCTTGCCCGGCACGTGGCCGTAGAGGGTCATGGCCGCGGTGCCGAGCTCGCCGGCGAGCCGGCGCATGGAGACGGCGGCCAGGCCCTCGGCGTCGGCGAGCTCGACGGCGGCGGCGACGATCCGGTCGACGTCGAGGGCCGACCTCGGGCCGGGCCGCGGCCGGCCGCCGTCCGGGCGGCGCCAGAGCAGCGCCATGCTGCGGGCGGGGTCGCCGGTGCCGGTGAACTCGGTGGCCATGCCCCCACTCTCCCAAAGCGCTCCGGAGCCGCTGGCGGAATGTTTCCGTACGGCGTACGTTGTCAGGCCTACCAATGTCGTACAGCGTACGGAGGATCTCGGTGGCGGACGCGATCTCGGTGGTGGGGCTCACCAAGAGGTATGGGGAGAAGGTGGTGCTCGACGGGGTCGACCTGCGGGTCACCCGGGGGACCGTGTGCGGGCTGCTGGGCCCGAACGGCGCCGGCAAGACGACGGCGGTGCGCGTGCTCACGACGCTGGTCCGGGCCGACGGCGGCCGGATCGAGGTGGCCGGGATCGACGTCGTCCGGCGTCCCCGGGAGGTCCGCCGCCGGATCGGGCTGATCGGTCAGCAGCCGGCCGTCGACGACGTCCTCGGTGCGCGGCAGAACCTCGTGCTGTTCGCCCGGCTCCACCACCTCGACCGCCGGGCGGCCGGCGCGCGCGCCGACGAGCTGCTCGAGCAGGTGGGGCTGGCCGGTACGGGTGCCCAACCGGTGCGCGAGTTCTCCGGGGGGATGCGCCGTCGCCTCGACATCGCCGCGGGGCTGGTCCTCGCCCCCGAGGTGCTGTTCCTCGACGAGCCGACCACGGGGCTGGACCCGGCGGGCCGACGTGACGTCTGGACCGCCGTCCGGGAACTCGTGACCGGGGGGACGTCGGTGCTCCTGACGACCCAGTACCTCGAGGAGGCCGAGCAGCTGGCCGACGACGTCTGCGTCCTGGACGGCGGCCGGGTCGCGGCCCACGGCACCCCGCGGGAGCTGACCGCGGCGATCGGCGGCGACCGGATGGAGCTGGTGGTGAGCGATCCGACCCGGGCGGCGGAGGCGGCCTCGCTCGCCGAGCGGGTCGCGAGCGGCCCGTCGCAGGCCGTACCGGGTGGTGGCCGGCGGATCACCGTCCCGGTGGCCCGCCGCGCCGGCGTCGTCGGCGCGGTGGTCCGCGCCCTGGACGACGCGGGGATCGGCATCGACGACCTGGTCCTGCGCCCGACCACCCTCGACGAGGCCTACCTGCGGATCACCGGACGGGACGACGTGCGCACGGAGGTGCCGGCATGACCACGACCCACGCCGTCCCCGCGGAGGAGACCTGGACCGGCCGGCTGCGGTGGGCGGTCGCCGATGCCCTCGCCGTGGCCGGGCGGGACATCGCCCACTGGCAGCGGCAGCCGGTCGCCGTCCTGGTCAACGCGCTGTTCCCGGTGCTCCTGCTGCTGATGTTCGTGTACCTGCTCGGCGGCGGCATGGTGGTGCCCGGCGGCGGCGACTACCGCGACTTCCTCGTGCCCGGCATGCTCGCCCTGGCGATGGTCTTCGGCGTGGAGGCCACGATGACGGCCGTCGTCACCGACACCGCGCGCGGGATCACCGACCGCTTCCGGTCCCTGCCGATGGCGCCGTCCGCCGTGGTGGCCGGCCGGTGCCTGGCCGACATGGCGTCGTCGGTGGTCGGGCTGGTCGTCCTGGTCGCGGCCGGGCTGGCCATCGGCTGGCGCCCCGCCGGCCTGGGGCCCGCGCTGGCCGCGGTCGGTCTGCTCCTGCTGCTGCGGCTGGCCTTCCTCTGGATCGGCATCTACCTGGGGCTGCTCGCGCGCGACCCCTCGGCGGTGATGGCCGTCCAGATCCTGGTGTGGCCGTTCGCCTTCCTGTCCAACGCGTTCGTCGCCGCCTCCGCCATGCCGGGCTGGCTGGCCACCGTCGCGGAGTGGAACCCCGTGGCGGGCACCGTGACCGCCGTCCGGGAGCTGTTCGGGTCGCCGGTCGGGTCCGGCGGTGGATGGGCGACTGAGCACGCGCTGCTGCTCGCCGTCGCCTGGCCGGTCGTGCTCACCGCCGTCTTCGCGGCGCTGGCCGTCCACCGGTTCCAGGCCCTCAGCCGGTGACCCGCGCCGGTCTCGGTGTCGGACCCCTCGTCCACGATGACGGCCGGCCGGTCGACCAGGGAGGTGGGACGTGGAGTCGGTGCTCCTCGCCGGGCTGCGCCCGATCGCCCTCGGGCTGCCCGAGACCTACGAGGAACGGGCCTGGGTGGGCACCCGGTGGCGGATCCGTGGGCGGACGTTCGCGCACGTCCTCGAGATCGTCGGGGGCCGGCCGCAGGGCCATGCGCGGGCGGCCGGCACCACCGGGCCGTGCTGGGTGCTCACGTTCCGCTCTTCGGGGCTCGAGCTCGAGACGCTCCGGAGGACCGGGCCGCCGTTCTTCGCGCCCCCTTGGCGTGGCGACGAGGTGGGCATGGTCCTGGGGGACGACGTCGACTGGGACGAGGTCGCCGAGCTCCTGACCGAGAGCTACTGCCTCCTGGCCCCCGCACGGCTCGCGGCGTCCGTCGCTCGACCCCTTGGCGGTGACCCCTGACGTGACCGTCGCGACCGGCGTCCACCTTTTGGTGGACGCCGGTCCAGCGGATCGGCGGTCCCGGGGGGAGCAGGTGGTCGCGCAGGCTTCCTGCATGACCGCGATGCCACCCTCGCCGGCCCTGCGGGACGCGGCGTCCGACGAGCGACCCTGCTCGAGGACGCCCCGCTGCCGCAGCTGGCCGACGCGGTCGGGGCCGCGGCGCGCGGGGAGACCACCTGCTGCGGGTGTTCGCCAAGCTCGGAGTCGACGACCGGACGGTGCGGTCATGGTCGCGGCGGAGTGAGGTCTCATACCACCTCCGGGCGCCTGACGGGATCTCCTCCGCGGGTCTGTGTACAGCGCTCTGAGCTGGGGATTCGTGGTGCGGAGCGGGTCGTCCGGCGGTAGACTTCGAACACCTGATCGAACGGGTGGGAGGTGTCGTGGGCGAACTGCAGTCGGCGTTGGACGCGTTGGTCGCCGACGACCTGCCCGCCGCCTTCCCCACGCACCTGCTCGACCGGCTGGGAGAGCTGCTGGTGGCGGCCAACCGGCTGGCCGCGGAGGTCGCCCGCACGGTGCGGGAGTGCGAGCGCACCGGCGCCGCCGAGCTCGACGGGCAGAAGACGATGGCCTCGTGGCTGCGCGGGCACGGCCGGCTCCCGGCCGCGGCGGCCTCCCGGGTGGTGCACACCGGGCGGGCGCTGGAGCACCTGCCGGTGGTGGCCGCGGCGTTCGCCGCCGGCGCAGTGACCGCCGAGGCCGCCGCGGCGATCGCGCCGATCGCGACACCGCAGAACCTGGTCAAGGCCGCCGCGCACGGCGTGGACGTGGCCGGTGTGGATGCGGCGCTGGCCGGGGTGGCGGCAGGCCGGCCGCACGCCGAGCTGTGCCAGGTGGTGGCGCACTACCTGGGCCGGCTGGACCCTGACGGGCCCGAACCGGACCCCACCGAGGAACGCGAACTGTCCTGGTCCCGCCGGTCCGACGGCGGGCTGGACGGCCGCTTCCACCTCGACCCGGTCGCCGGCGACAAGTTCGTCGCAGCGGTCGAGTCGCTCGTGCAGGCCGGCCGCTGCTCCGGCGACGACCGCAGCCGCGTCCAGCAGCAGGGCGATGCGCTGGTGCAGCTGTCCGACAACGCGCTGGCGTCGGGCCAGCTGCCGATCACCCGCACGGTCAAGCCGCACGTGTTCGCCCGCATCGACCTCGATGCGCTCGTCGCCCCGTCGACCGGTGCCGGGGCGGGGATCACCCAGTACGGGACGGTGATCTCCGCCGCCCGGGCCCGCTGGCTGTCCTGCGACGGCAACGTCTCCCGCGTGGTGTTCGGCCCCGACAGCGCCGTGCTCGACCTCGGGCGCCAGCACCGCGTCGCCGATCCGTACCTGCGCCGCGCGGTCGAACTGCGCGACGGCGGCTGCGTCTTCACCGGCTGCGACGCCCCCGCCTGGTGGTGCGACGTCCACCACCTCGTCCACTGGGCCTTCGGCGGAGACACCTGCCAGGAGAACTCCGCCCTGCTCTGCGAACGCCACCACACGAAGGTCCACCACGGCTTCCGCGTCGAACGACAACCCGACGGCCGATGGCGCACCTACCGCCCCGACGGCACCGAGATCCTCATCGGCGAACCGATACCCGTCTGACGCACGCCCCGGTCAGGCCGGTGGCGGCTCCTGGGCCTCGGAAGCCTCGACGAGCGCCTCGCCCGTCGCGCTGCGCCAGTACAGGACCTCCCGGCCGGAGCGCCTGCG
Organism: Bacillus sp. AZ43; assembly: GCA_004570425.1. Classification (GTDB taxonomy): domain Bacteria; phylum Actinomycetota; class Actinomycetes; order Mycobacteriales; family Geodermatophilaceae; genus Blastococcus_B. The sequence goes on along the minus strand of SPQJ01000001.1, from coordinate 208,317 downwards.
CTCCAGGAGTCCGGCATCGAGCAGCACGCGCAGGTGCCCGCCGACGGAACCCAGCGGCAGGCTCGTCTCCGCGGTCAGCGCGCTCGTGCTCCGCGGCGTCCCGAGCCTGGCCAGGATCCGCGCCCGGTTGGCACCGAGCAGCCGGACCAGCGCGTCGGGGAGCGGCGCGGGATCTGCGGCCAGGGCGCCGGTCACCGGGTAGACGAGCGCGTACCGGTCCGGCAGGTGCCAGCTGACGGAGCTGCCCTGGGTGTGCGCGGCGATGAACATCAGGTCGCTACCCCGGACGTCGCGGGGCGGGTACGGGTGCGCGTTCGCCTGCAGGCGGCCGTTCGCCAGCCAGCGGACCCCCGGGGCGAGGTTCTCCAGTGCGCCGGACCAGCCCTCGGTGCTCAGTCGGGCCGTGCGCGAGACGACGTCGGCCCGCAGCACCCGGAGCCGCCGGTCCCACTCGTCGCGGATCGTCTGCTCCCACGTCCACCGGAGCAGTCCCGCGGCCACGGCGGCGAGACCGGTTGCGCTGAGTTCGGGCGGGAGCGGGCCGGACGTGAACTCCAGGTCGGCCCGGATGCGAGGGTCGTCGAGCGATTCGAGGTACTCGAGTTCCTCGTCCAGGCCGAGGTTCGGTGCGGCCGGCGGCACGGTGAAGAAGTCGGCCGTCCAGGTGACCCCGAAGGCGTGCCGGAGGAGGGCGGCGCCGACCGGGTCGTCGGCCAGTCGCGCCCGGAGGGCGTCCACGTGCGTGTCCCGCCACGGCCGGTGCCAGGGCAGGACCCGGGGCGCGAGCAGGATCTTGAGTCCGGCCAGCGTCTCGGTGAGCTGCGAGGTACCGAACCGGGCCCGCGCCATGACGTCGGCGTCCACGATCAGCTGCCCCATGTTTCGACCTTAGGCGAAACTCTGGGCCGCCTCGTCGTGACGGCCGAGAGTCCGGACGTGCCCACGTACCGGTCGCTGTTCGCCCGCCGCGAGTTCAGGGCGCTGTGGACCAGCAGCGCCCTCACCACGGTCGCCGCCACGACGTCGAGCCTCGCGCTCGCCACCCTCGTCCACCGACAGACCGGCTCGGCGCTGCTGAGCGCGGTCGCGATGTTCGGGCCCTCGATCGCCCAGGTGCTCGGCGCGACGACGCTCATGTCGGTCGCCGACACCAGTCCGCCCCGCCGGACGCTCACCGTCGTCGGCACTCTCACCGCGGCCGCCCTGGCGCTGCAGACGATCCCGGGCCTGCCGTCGTCGGCCCGGCTGCTGGTCGTTCTCGGCGCGGCCTACGTCGTGTCCGTCGGCTCGGGTGTCCGATGGGGGCTGCTCACGGAGATCGTCCCGCCCCACGCGTACGCCCTGGGCCGGTCGGCGATGAACGTCTCCGTCGGCGCGTGCCAGGTCGTCGGGTTCGCCACCGGCGGACTGCTGCTCGGCGCGCTCGACACCGCACAGGTGTTCACGCTCGCCACCGTCGTCGCCGCTCTCGCCGTGCCCGTTCTGCGGTTCGGCTTGGACGAGCACCGGCCGCGGCGCACGGCCCGGGCGGGGCTGCGCGAGACGTGGCGGGGCAACCGCACGCTGATGTCGGGGTCTTCGACGCGGACGCTGCTGGTCGCGCTGTGCGTGCCGAACGGGCTGGTCGTCGGTTGCGAGGCGTTGTTCGTGCCCTACGCCGGCGACCGGGCGGGCCTGCTCCTCGCCGCCGGCGCGGTGGGCATGATGACCGGCGACCTGCTGGCCGGGCGCTTCCTGACCGCCGCCGGACGACGCCGCGCCAGCACGCCGCTGCGCCTCCTGCTGGCAGCGCCGTTCCTGGTGTTCGCGCTGGAGCCGGCCGAGCCGCTCGCGGTGGCGGCGGTGGCGGTGGCCTCGGCCGGATACGCCGCGTCCCTGGCCCAGCAGGAGTGGCTGGTCGCGCTCACGCCCGAGGGGCTGCGCGGCCAGGTGCTCGGCGTGGAGTCCTCGGCTCGGATGACCGCCCAGGGGGTGTTCGCGGTCCTCGCCGGCGGGCTGGGCGACCTGCTGCCGCCGTCGACGGCGATCGCGCTGCTCGCGGCCGCGTCCCTGGTGGTGTCGCTGCTCCTCACCCGCCCGCTCGCCCGCGTGGGTGAGCGGGTCGCGGCGCCGTCCGGAGTCGCCGTCGCGGGCCCGTACCCTGGACTCCCGTGAGTCTCACCATCGGGATCGTCGGCCTGCCCAACGTCGGCAAGTCGACCCTCTTCAACGCCCTGACCAAGAACGACGTGCTCGCGGCGAACTACCCGTTCGCGACCATCGAGCCCAACGTCGGCGTGGTGGGCGTGCCCGACCCGCGGCTGGACACGCTCGCGGAGATCTTCGGCTCGCAGAAGATCATCCCGGCCACCGTCTCGTTCGTCGACATCGCCGGCATCGTGCGCGGCGCCAGCGAGGGCGCGGGCCTCGGCAACAAGTTCCTCGCCAACATCCGCGAGAGCGACGCCATCTGCCAGGTGATCCGCGTCTTTAGCGACCCCGACGTCGTGCACGTGGACGGGAAGGTCAGCCCGTCCGACGACATCGAGACGATCAACACCGAGCTCGTCCTCGCCGACATGCAGACGCTGGAGAAGGCCGTCCCGAGGCTGGAGAAGGAGGCGAAGAAGGACAAGGAGCGTGCGGCGCTGCTGTCCGCCGCCCTCGACGCGCAGAAGGTGCTGAACGAGGGGAAGACCCTCTTCTCCGCCGGCGTCGACCCCGAGCCGCTGCGTGAGCTGACCCTGCTCACCACCAAGCCGTTCCTCTACGTCTTCAACGTCGACGCCGACGAGCTGGCCAACACGCAGGTGCTCGACGAGCTGCGCGCGCTCGTGGCCCCGGCCGAGGCGATCTTCCTCGACGCGCAGACCGAGTCCGAGCTGATCGAGCTCCCGGCCGACGAAGCCGCCGAGCTGCTCGAGTCCATCGGCCAGAGCGAGCCGGGCCTCGACCAGCTGGCCAAGGTCGGCTTCCGCACCCTGGGGCTGCAGACCTACCTCACCGCCGGGCCGAAGGAGGCGCGCGCCTGGACGATCCCGGTCGGCGCCACCGCCCCGCAGGCCGCCGGTGTCATCCACACCGACTTCCAGCGCGGCTTCATCAAGGCCGAGATCGTCAGCTTCGACCAGCTCGTCGAGGCCGGCTCCATGGCAGAGGCCAAGGCCAAGGGCTGGGTCCGCATGGAGGGCAAGGACTACGTCATGGCCGACGGCGACGTCGTGGAGTTCCGCTTCAACGTCTGACACCCCTCAGCGCCGCAGTTCGGCCACCTCGTCGAGCCGGCCGAGCTTCTGCGGGTTGCGCATCGCGTACATGCGGGTGATCCGGCCGTCCTCGACGACGAACGTGATGGCCGTGTCGAACTCGCCGCCCGGGTCGATCCGGGCGGCGACCGCGCCGTTGACCAGAGGCGTCGTGATCGGCACGGTCGGCACGAGCTCCGCGAACCGGGACAGCGCGTTGGCCACCCGCGCCCGCCCGGTGAAGGGCCGCAGCGCCGCGGGTGCCAGCCCGCCGCCGTCCGCGACCACGACGACGTCCGGTGCGAGCACGTCGAGCAGCCCCTGCACGTCGCCGCCCGTCAGCGCGGCCAGGAACCGCTCCACCACCCGCTGCTGCTCGGTGCGGCTCACCTCCATCCGCGGACGGCGCGCGGCCACGTGCTCCCGCGCCCGGTGCGCGATCTGCCGCACGGCCGCCGTCGACTTGCCGACCGCGGTGGCGATCTCGTCGAAGGGCACGTCGAACACCTCGTGCAGCACGAGCACCGCGCGCTCGGTCGGACCCAGCGTCTCCAGCACCGTGAGCATGGCGATCGAGACGCTCTCGGCCAGCTCGACGTCCTCGGCGATGTCGGGGCTGGTCAGCAGCGGCTCGGGCAGCCACTCACCGACGTAGTCCTCCCGCCGGCGGGCGAGCGTGCGCAGCCGGTTGAGCGACTGCCGGGTGACGATCCGCACCAGGTACGCCCGCGGGTCGCGGACGGTGGAACGGTCCACGTCGGCCCACCGCAGCCAGGTCTCCTGCACCACGTCGTCGGCGTCGGCCGCCGAGCCGAGCATCTCGTAGGCGACGGTGAACAGCAGGCTGCGGTGGGCCAGGAACGGGTCGTCGGTCATGCCGGGGCGGCGTCCTTCGTCGAGGCGGTGGCCAGCGGCGGCAGGCCGCACGCCGCGGCGAACTCCTGAGACCTGATGCCGAGCGCCACGTTCCCCCGAGCGGTCATGTTCATCGCCGCGACCCGGAAGGTGAGCTCCAGCAGCGCGGGCGCCCCGAGCTCCTCGAGCAGCGCGGCCGACATCTCGTCGGTCACCCCCACGGGGGTCTGGCACATCGCCTCCGCGTACTCCATGACCCTCCGCTCCAGCGGCGTGAAGACGGCGGACTCCCGCCAGCGCGGTACCTCCCGCGCCTTCCGCTCGTCGAGGCCGTGGTTCCGCGACATGAAGTAGTGGAGGTCCAGGCAGAAGCTGCAGCCGATCGCCCCCGCCGCGGCCATCGCGGCGAAGGTCGCGAGGTCGCGGTCCAGCCGGTTCCACGAGTCGACCTTGCGACCGAACCCCATGGCGTCCTTCAGCAGGCGGGGGTAGTGCCACATCACCCCGGCGGCGTCCGGAACCTGCCCGAACATCCTGCGGCTCATCGTCTTCAGCAGGCTCCCGTAGACGCCGGTGATCTCGGTCGCGGGGACCCGGGTGCTCGTCATGTCTCCTCCAAGGTGTCGATCGGGTTCGACATGAAGACACCGGCCGCCCTCCCGGCGTGACAGCCGTCAGTCGCGGCCGAGGAACCGGCCCGCCACGGCGGCCCAGGTGTCCCGCGCCGCGGCCATGGCCTCGGGCGACGGCAGGCCGGCATGGGTGACCACGAGGGACGCCGTCCCGTTCTTCTTCGGCTCGCTGGTGACGACGAGCGACGAGCCGTCCGCGGCCCTGGCCCGCCAGGTGAGGCGCCGTTCGCTGCCGCTGACGCGGGCGTCGCCCACGACGAGGTCCCGCACCGACTCGTCGCCGGCGGCGAACTGCTCCCACCGGTCCATCAGCTCCCGCATGTCGAAGGGCGTCGACCTGCTGACGCTCGTCTCGAACCGGCCGTCGGCCCGCTGTCCCGGGAGCCGCCGCCCGATAAACTGCTCGTAGGCGACGGTCACCGACTGGGCCCACCAGCCGGCCGACTCGACGCTTCCCTCCAGCTCCGCGTGCACCTTCGGGGCGATCTGCGCGTGGTCGAGGTCGCGGGCCCCGACGCCGTCCAGGAACCGGCACCAGTCCTCCCACGTCCGGCCGGTGGCCTGCTCGATCGTCCTGATCCGGGAGTTCTCCGCCATACTGGCAGTCTCCGCCCACCCCGACCGCGGAACCAGGGGCGGATCCGGGGGTTCCCCGATGTCCGGTGGACCCCGCACGGCGCACGCTCGTCCCATGACGAACGCAGTGCCTTCCACCCCTCCGGTCGACCCCCAGCCCGTCCGCCCGCAGCTGCGCCGCAGCAGCACCGACCGCATGGTCGGCGGCGTCTCGGGTGGCCTCGCCGACTACAGCGGTATCGACGCCGTCTTGTGGCGGGTCGGCTTCGTCGGACTCACCCTCGCCGGTGGCGCCGGGATCCTGATCTACCTGCTGCTGTGGGTGCTGGTCCCGGCCGGTCCCGCGACGCCGGGCGAGGCGCTCAGCCCGCTCGAGCAGCTCGTCCGCCGGCTGCACGACACGATCAACGGCAGCCGGGCGACGCCGCGCGGCTGAGCGCACCGCGGCCGATCCCCTCCTCCAATGCGCGCTGATCCGCAAGACTCTCGCTCGACGACCGGGAGGACGCGGATGGCCGACCACAGCAACTACGTCGCGCAGCTGCAGTTCGGTGCGCCCAAGATCGACGACGACGCCTTCGTGGCGCCGACGGCGGTGGTCGTCGGCGCCGTCACGCTCGAGTCACGGGCGAGCATCTGGTACGGCGCGATCGCGCGCGCCGACGAGGAAGTGATCGTCATCGGACCCGACTCCAACATCCAGGACGGCTGCACCCTGCACTCCGATCCGGGCTTCCCCCTGGTCGTCGGGCGCGGGGTGACGGTGGGGCACCGGGTGGTCCTGCACGGGGCGCGGGTCGACGACGACGTGCTGGTCGGCATGGGCAGCGTCGTCATGAACGGGTCCCGCATCGGCGCCGGCTCCATCGTGGCCGCCGGTGCGGTGGTCACGCCCAACACGACGGTCCCGCCGGGATCGGTCGTCGCCGGGGTCCCGGCGAAGGTGGTCCGGCAGGCCACCGACGACGACCTCGCGCACATCCGCGCCAACGCGGCCAGCTACACCGAGCGGCTGCCCGCCGCCCGGAAGGTGCGCCCGGTGGTCCGGCGGCCGCTGCCCCCGGCGGGCACCTTCTTCGACGACGGCATGCCGTGACCACCGACCCGCGTCCGCACGAGGACGACGTCGACCCCGACGAGGGCCAGGCGCTGTCCCGGGCGACCGGAGGCGCCGACGGCGACCAGCGGGACGCCGGGGGAACCACGGGCACGGGGGACTCCGGTACGTTCGTCGGCCGGGTCTCCGGGCAGGACGTCGGCTACGCGGAGGAGACCGGCGCCGAACGGCGGGCCGCCGAGAACGAGGGCTGACGCGCTCAGTCGCGTGGACGGCGCCCGATCTTCGAGCCGAGGAACGTGAGCGGGTCGAACCGCCGGTCCACCACGCGCTCCTTGAGCGGGATGATGCCGTTGTCGGTGAGGTGGATGCCCTCCGGGCACACCTCGCTGCAGCACTTGGTGATGTTGCAGTAGCCGAGGCCGAACTCGTCCTGCGCCGCCTCCCGCCGGTCGGCCACGTCGAGCGGGTGCATGTCCAGCTCGGCCAGCCGGATCATGAACCGCGGGCCGGAGAAGGCGGCCTTGTTCCCCTCGTGGTCCCGGATGACGTGGCAGGTGTCCTGGCAGAGCCAGCACTCGATGCACTTGCGGAACTCCTGCGAGCGCTCGACGTCCACCTGCTGCATGCGGTGGTTGCCGTCCGCGTCCCGCGGCTGCGGCGTGAAGGCCGGGATGCACGCCGCCTGCTCGTAGTTGAACGAGACGTCGGTGACCAGGTCGCGGATGACCGGGAACGTCCGCAGCGGGGTGACCGTGACCGTCTCGTCCTCGCCGAACGTGCCCATCCGGGTCATGCACATCAGCCGCGGCCGGCCGTTGATCTCGGCGCTGCAGGAGCCGCACTTGCCGGCCTTGCAGTTCCACCGGACGGCGAGGTCGCCGGCCTGCGTCGCCTGCAGCCGGTGGATGATGTCCAGGACGACCTCGCCCTCGTTGACCTGCACGGTGAAGTCCTGCAGCTCGCCGCCGGTGGCGTCCCCGCGCCAGACCCGGAACCTCGCGTCGTAGGTCACGCCGTCTCCTCGAAGATCTCGGCGAGCTCGCCCGGCATCTGGGGCAGCGGTTGCCGGGTCAGGGCCACGGAGCCGTCCGCGGTCCGCGAGCAGATGAGGTTGGTCCGCCCCCACTCGGGGTCGGTCGCCGGGAAGTCGTCGCGGGTGTGCCCGCCCCGGCTCTCCTCCCGCGCCAGCGCGGCACGGGCGATGGCCTCGCTGACCAGGAGCATGTGCGGCAGGTCCAGCGCCAGGTGCCAGCCGGGGTTGTACTGCCGGTGCCCCTCGACCGACAGGTTCGCCACCCGCTCCTTGAGCGAGGCGATCCGCTCCAGCGCCTGCTCCATCTCCGGCGCCGTCCGGATGATCCCGACCAGGTCGTGCATCGTCTGCTGGAGGTCGTGCTGCACGGTGTAGGGGTTCTCACCGCCTTGGCGGTCGAACGGCGCGAGCGCTGCGCGCGCCGCGTCGGTCAGCGCGTCCTCGGACAGCGCGACCCGGGCGATCCGCTTCAGCGCGTGCTCGGCCGCCGCCAGGCCCGCGCGCCGGCCGAAGACCAGCAGGTCCGACAGCGAGTTCCCGCCCAGCCGGTTGGAGCCGTGCATGCCGCCCGCGACCTCGCCGGCCGCGAAGAGCCCCGGCACGCGGGCCGCCTCGGTGTCGGGGTCGACCTCCACGCCGCCCATCACGTAGTGGCAGGTGGGACCGACCTCCATCGGCTCGGCGGTGATGTCCACCTCCGCCAGTTCCTTGAACTGGTGGTACATCGAGGGCAGCCGCTTGCGGATGTACTCCGCCGACCGGCGCGAGGCGATGTCGAGGTAGACGCCGCCGTGCGGGGTGCCGCGGCCGGCCTTCACCTCGCTGTTGATCGCGCGGGCCACCTCGTCGCGGGGGAGCAGCTCCGGCGGCCGCCGGTTGTTCTTCTTGTCCTCGTACCAGCGGTCGGCCTCGGCCTCGGTCTCCGCCGTCTCCTTGCGGAAGAAGTCGGGGATGTAGTCGAACATGAAGCGGTTACCGGCCGAGTTCTTCAGGACCCCGCCGTCGCCCCGGACGCTCTCGGTGACCAGGATCCCGCGCACCGACGGCGGCCAGACCATCCCGGTCGGGTGGAACTGGACGAACTCCATGTTCACCAGCGTCGCGCCGGCCTGCAGCGCCAGGGAGTGGCCGTCGCCGGTGTACTCCCACGAGTTCGACGTCACCTTGTACGACTTGCCGATGCCGCCGGTCGCCAGCACCACCGACGGCGCCTGCCAGGCGACGAAGCGCCCGGACTCGCGCCAGTAGCCGAAGGCGCCGGTGATGCCCTCCTCGTCGGTGAGCAGCCGGGTCACCGTGCACTCCATGTACACGTCGATGCCGAGGGCGACCGTGCGCTGCTGCAGGGTGCGGATCAGCTCGAGGCCGGTGCGGTCGCCGACGTGGGCGAGGCGGGCGTAGCGGTGACCGCCGAAGTCCCGCTGGCTGATCAGGCCGTCGACCGTGCGGTCGAACAGCGCGCCCCAGTCCTCGAGCTCGCGGACCCGGTCGGGCGCCTCCTGCGCGTGCAGCTGGGCCATGCGCCAGTGGTTGAGCATCTTCCCGCCGCGCATGGTGTCCCGGAAGTGCACCCGCCAGTTGTCGTCGGGCCACGTGTTGCCCATCGCGGCGGCGATGCCGCCCTCGGCCATGACGGTGTGCGCCTTGCCGAGCAGGGACTTGCACACCACCGCCGTCCGGGCCCCGTTCTCGTGGGCTTCGATGGCGGCCCGCAGGCCCGCGCCTCCCGCCCCGACGACGACGACGTCGTACTCGTGCCGTTCCAGCTCCATCAGAAGGGCCCCATCTCAGAAGAAGCGCAGGTCGGAGATCGTGCCGGTGGCCAGGAGGAAGACGTAGAGGTCGGCGATGGCGACGCTGAACAGCGACAGCCACGCGAACCTCGCGTGCCGGGCGTTGAGCTTCGAGACCTGCGTCCAGAGCTTGTAGCGCAGCGGGTGCTTCGAGAAGTGGTTCAGCCGGCCGCCGACGATGTGCCGGCAGGAGTGGCAGGACAGCGAGTACGCCCAGAGCAGGCCCGCGTTGACCAGCAGGATCATCGTCCCGAGCCCCATGTGGCCCCACTCGCCGGTCTCGTCGCGGAACCCGAGGATCGCGTCGTAGGTGAGGATCACGTTGAACACGAGCGCGCCGTAGAGGGCGTAGCGGTGCAGGTTCTGGATGAGCAGCGGCGGCCGTGACTCACCGGTGTAGCGCCGGTGCGGTTCGCCGACGGCGCAGGCCGGGGGCGAGAGCCAGAAGGACCGGTAGTAGGCCTTCCGGTAGTAGTAGCAGGTGGCCCGCAGGCCCAACGGGATGACCAGGATGTAGATGGCCGGGGAGATGAACGACGGCCCGGTGACGAACTCCGGGAACGTGTCGCCCTCGCACCCGGTCGTGATGCACGGCGAGTAGAACGGCGAGATGTACGGCTCGGCGAAGTAGTACGCGTTCTGAAACGCGCGGAACGTCGAGTACACGACGAACGACAGCAGCACCACGACGGTGACCAGCGGCTGCAGCCACCAACGGTCCGTGCGCAGGTGGCGGGCGGTGATCGCCGCCCGTCGGGGGGCCGCGTCGCCGCTGCCCCGTCCGGGCGTGACCGCCCCGGTGCCGCGGGGCGCCGTCGTCGTCACGACGACCTGCGGCCCGGCGTGCCGGACCGGTTCCCAGGATCGTCCGCTTCGTCGAGCCCCAAGGGCATCGCCGCCTCCAGCAGGCCGGGAACGCCGCGCCGGTGCGGCGAGGAGCGCAGTGGATCACGGAGGTGCCGCGTGTGGAAAGACTTCCCCGCGGGGCATCAGGGGACCCGGCGTGTCGCCCGCGGGTCGTCAGGGACGCGAGGCCACGGGAACCGTCGCCTGCTCCTCCCGGGGCAGCGCCAGGGCCATGACCAGCCCGGCGCCCAGCACGGCGGCGGTCACGGCGAAGGCGACCTGGTAGGACGCGACGTCGGTCAGCCAGCCGGCCAGCAGCGGCCCGCCGATTGCGCCGAGATCGGCGGCCATCTGGAACACCGCCACCACCCGGCCGCCGCGCGCCGGGCTCACGTCGGCGACCAGCGCGGCCGGCGCGCTCCCCAGGAGGGACGCCGCGAGCCCGAACAGGGCCATCGACACCAGGAACGCCCCGGTCGCCGGGGGCAGCACGAGGATGAGGACCGACGCCGTGGCCACCGAGGAGCCGAGGATCAGCGACGGACGGCGGCCCCAGCCGTCGACCAGCCGGCCCGACCGCAGCAGGCCGAGGGCCTGGGCCAGGGAGCCGGCCAGCAGCCCGGCCCCGGCCCAGGCGACGGTCCGGCCGAGCTCCTCGGTCACGTAGAGCGGGACGAGCGAGTTGCGGACGCCGAACAGCACCCAGCCGACGCCGAGGTTGCAGACCAGCGCAGCCAGGTAGATCCGCGAGCGCATCGCCGTCCGCAGCGGCACGGGGCCCGCGTCCAGGTCGGGGCCGGTGGTGACCGGACCCTCGCCGGGGTCCGTCGCCGTCGGCGCGGTCCGCAGCAGCGCCAGGCCGACCGCGCCCGCGATCAGCAGCGTGCCGGCGTAGAGGAAGAACGGCAGCCGCGGCGACAGCTCGGCGAGCAGCCCACCGGCCGCGGGACCGGCGATCCCGCCGAGGATGAAGCCGCCCTGCCAGGTGGCCGCCGCCCGGCCGCGGTGGGTCGGCGGCGCCACGCGCAGCAGCAGCGACAGCGCGGCGACGGTGAACATCGCGCTGCCGACCCCGCCCGCCGCGCGCAGCGCGAGGAACACCGGGAAGGAACCGGCCAGACCGGCCAGGCCCGTGGTGACGGCGACGATCACCAGCCCGGCGGCCAGCACCAGCCGCTCGCCGAACCGCTCGACCATCGAGCCGCCGCTGAACGCCGACACGAACCGGAAGAACGCGAACGCGCTCACCGCCAGCCCGACGGCCGTCGTCCCCACGCCGAACGCCCGGGCGAACAGCGGGATGGCCGGGGCCACGATGCCGAACCCGAGCGCCACGACGAAGGCGATGACGGCGAGGACGCCCACCTCGCGGGGGAGCTCTCCCCGCCCGATCCACCGCACGGGCGTCGATCCTCGCACGGACTGCTGGGGACGGAGCAGGACGCCGGACCCCCCGGTGCGCCAGGATGGTGATCATGTCCGCGCCCATGGTCGTGCCCCGGTTCTTCGTCAAGCAGCGGATCACCGTGATGGTCAACCGCTACGAGATCCTCGCCGCCAATCCCGACGGCAGCGAGGGTCAGCTGCTGGCCTTCGCCGAGCAGAAGCGGATGAAGCTCAAGGAGGAGGTCGTCTTCTTCGCCGACCCGTCCAAGAACCGCCGGGTCTTCTCGTTCAAGGCCCGCCAGCGCCTGGACGTGTCGGCCGAGCACGACGTGTACGACGAGTACGGCAACGTCCTCGGCTACTTCAGCAAGCAGTTCGGCGCCAGCCTGCTGCGCTCCACCTGGAACCTGTCCGCACCCGGGATCGACGCCGTCGGGCAGGAGCGCCGCCCCGTGATCGCGATCCTCCGCCGGCTCTGGGACTTCATCCCCTACGTCGGCGACGTCTGGGTGCCCTTCGTCTTCCACTTCGACTTCGTCGACACCGCCACCGGCGCGACGGTGATGGTGAGCGAGAGGAAGAAGGCGATCCGCGACCGCTACGACGTCACGGTGCCCGATCCCCGCCTCGACTTCCGGGTCGCCGCCAGCATGGCGGTAGCGCTCGACGCGCTGCAGAGCCGCTGATCACTCCGGCGCGTTCTCCGCGTCCCCGCCGACCCGGAAGGGGGCGCTCACCCCGGAGTAGGCCAGGTGCGCGACCAGCCCGTCCCGCGCGTGCTCGAGGTTGTGGCAGTGGTCCATCCAGATGCCCGGGTTGTCCGCGACGAAGGCGATCTCGTACGTCTCGCCGTCGAGGACGTCCAGCGAGTCGACCCACCACGGGCTGCCGGTCGACCCGACGCCGTCCCGCGACAGCACGACGGCGTGGTGGCCGTGCAGGTGCATCGGGTGCACGTCCCCGCTGTCGTTGCTGATCGTCATCCGGACGACGTCGCCCTCGGCGACGTGGAACATCGGCACGTCGGGGAACATCCCGCCGTTGACCGTCCACCAGAAACCGGGACGCCCGTCGAGGAAGCCGATCCGGCGGCCGATGGCGTACTCGAACCGCCGGTCGGCGTCGTCCGGGTCGAAGGGCAGCGCCGCCGGGCTGCCGTAGGAGAGCAGGTCGACCTGCTCCTGCGGTTCGGCCGCCGCGGCGATCCGGGTTCCACGCGGTCCGAGCAGCAGCGCGGCGCCGCCGCCGGCGTCGATCCGCACCGGCGCCTGCACGAGCAGGTCGACCCGCCCGCCGGCGGTGACGACGACGCCCTGCGCGTCGACCTCCGTCGGCTCGTGCACGTCGGTGCCGTCGACCGCCACGACCCGGTAGCTCCCGCCGCTGACCCACGCGCGGAGCGGCCCGTTGTCGGTGTTGACCAGCCGCACCCGGACCGGCCGGCCCGGCTCGGTGACGACGGCGTGCTCGCCGGTGCGGCCGTCGATCGTGCGGCGGCCGGCGTACGTGTGCACCGCGGCGACGACGTCCTGCTCGGCGCGCTCGCCCGGGGGGAGCACCACGAGGGTCCCGAACAGGCCGCCGCGCACCTGGGCGTGCGAGACCTGGTGCGAGTGGTACCAGTACGTGCCGGCGTCCTCGGCGACGAACCGGTAGACGTGCCGCCCACCGGGGGGCACCGCGTCCTGGGTGACCCCCGCGACGCCGTCCTCGGCGTTCGGGACGTCGACGCCGTGCCAGTGCAGCGTGACGCCGTCGGGGACGTCGACGTTGGTGAGCGTCACCTGCACCAGGTCACCCTGCCGTGCCTCGAGCGCCGGCCCGGGGGAGCTGCCGCCGATCGTGTAGCCGTCGACCTCCTCGCCGCTGGCGAGCTCGAACCGGCCCTCCGTCGCGGCCAGCTCGTACGCGACGTCCGGGGTGCCGGTGGCCGGCCCGGTGAGCTCGGCGACGCTCCGCCCGCCCCCGTGCTCGTGGCCGGCCGGGCCACCGCCGTGGTCCGGCGCGCCCATCTCCATGACCGAGTAGGTGGAGGGAACCAGGCTCGACCACCACAGCCAGCCCACCGCCCCGACGGCGACCGCCAGGAGGGCGAGCGGGACGACCAGCCGCCACCGGAGGCGGCGGCGCCGCTCAGACAGAGCGGGTCTGCTGCGGCGAGGACGAGCCGCTCGCCTGCGAGGGGACGTCGACCGGCGCCCCGCTCTGCCGCCGCCCGGCCGTCGCCGGCGCGGCCAACGCGGCCGCACGCCCGGCGACACCGAGGATCGCCAGCGCGTTGATCCCGTGCAGCGCGCCCACGATCGGCGCGCCGAACGCGACGAAGGCCAGCGCGACCTGCAGCAGGATCAGGCCGAACAGGATCGCGGCCCACGTCACCGCCCCGGGCACGACCTTGCCGGCGAAGAAGGACACGACCAGCAGGACCAGCCCCAGCAGCGGCATGCCCATCATGCCGAGCATGCCGTGCAGCACGTGCCCCGCGTTGCCCTCGTAGTTGTCGTCGATGACCAGGCCGTCCTCGACCTCGCTGAGCGCGTCGAACCACCCGAACGCGATCGCCGCCGCCTGCACCAGCACGCCGATCGCGATCAGCGCGGCGAGCACCCGATAGGTCTGCTTCACGGTCGTCCGTCCCCTCTGCAGCGACGTCCCGGCGGGGGGTCCCGTGCCGGAGACGCGGCCGTTCTACACCCGGCGCCGCCCGGCCCGACAGGTGTTCGCGCGCGGGAAGCGCACCGGCCCGACGGGCGTTGCACCGGGCAACCGACGTGAAGGGCTCCCCATGCGCATCCCCGTGTCCGTGCTCGACCTGGCTCCCATCGCCCGCGGCGAGACCGCGAGCAGCAGCATCGCCGCCAGCGTCGCCCTCGCCCAGCGCGCCGAGGAGCACGGCTACCAGCGCGTCTGGTACGCCGAGCACCACAACATGCCCTCGATCGCCTCGTCGGCGACCAGCGTGCTGATCTCCCACGTGGGCGCCCAGACGCGCACCATCCGCCTCGGCGCGGGCGGGGTGATGCTGCCCAACCACTCGCCGCTGACCATCGCCGAGCAGTTCGGCACGCTGGAGGCGATGTACCCGGGCCGCATCGACCTGGGCCTGGGGCGGGCGCCCGGCTCGGACCAGAACACGATGTACGCGCTGCGCCGCAACCCGAACTCCGCCGACCGCTTCCCGCAGGACGTGCTGGAGCTGCAGGGCTACCTGACCGGCCGGACGAAGGTCCCCGGTGTCGACGCCATCCCCGGCAAGGGCTCGGACGTCCCCCTCTACATCCTGGGGTCGTCGATGTTCGGGGCCACGCTCGCCGCGGCCCTCGGACTGCCGTACGCCTTCGCCTCGCACTTCGCCCCGCAGATGCTCGAGCCGGCCGTCGCCGCCTACCGCCGCGAGTTCAAGGCCTCGGACCAGCTCGCCGAGCCCTACGTCATCGCCGGCGTCAACGTGGTCGCCGCCGACACCACCGAGCAGGCGCAGGAGAACCTGCAGGCGGTCAAGCGCAACCTGGCGATCGGGCTGTTCGGCCGCGGCCAGCGGCTCGACGACGCCCAGGCCGACCAGCTGCTGGCCCAGGGCGCCGGTACGCACGTGAACTCGATGCTGACCCACACCGCGCTGGGCACCCCGGCCGAGGTGGGGGAGTACCTCGAGGGCTTCCTCAAGACCGCCGACGCCGACGAGCTGATCGTCGCCCACCAGGCGCCCACCACCGAGGCACGGTTGCGCTCGGTCGAGCTCACCGCGCAGGCGCTGGAGGATCTCGGCGCCTGAGGTCCGCGCGTGTAGTCGCCGACAGTGCCCGGGTAGGCCGGGCAGGTGACCTACTCGATCGTCGCCCGAGACCCTGACACCGGTGAGATGGGTGTCGCCACCCAGTCCCAGGCCTTCGCCGTCGGCAACAGCGTGCCCTTCGCGCTGCCCGGCCACGGCGTGATCGCCACCCAGTCGATGGCCGAGCCGATGTACGGCGCGGTGGGCCTCGACCTGCTCCAGGGCGGGTTCACCGCCCAGGAGGTGCTGACGGCGCTGAGCAGCGTGGATCCGCACCCCGAGCGCCGGCAGGTCGCCGTCCTCGGGGTCAACGGCGACCTCGCGGCCTACACCGGCCACCACTGCGTGGACGCCGCCGGCCACCTGCAGGGCGACACCTGCGTGGCGCTGGCCAACATGGCCAGCTCCGAGCAGGTGTGGCCGGCGATGGTCGAGTCGTTCGAGTCCTCGGCCGGCCCCCTGGCGCAGCGGCTGCTCACCGCTCTCTACGCGGGGGAGGCCGCCGGGGGCGACTTCCGCGGCCGTCGCTCGGCGGCGATCATGGTCATCCGCGCCACCACCACCGGCCGCCCGTGGCACGACATGGTGGTCAACCTGCGGGTCGACGACTCCGCCGACCCGCTGGGCGCGCTCGCCGACCTGCTGATCACCAAGGTCCGCTACCAGGACGTCGTCCGGTACTTCGAGCAGGCCATAGACGGCGACCCGGTGACGGCCGACCGCGAGCTCGAGCTGCTGCGCCCCATGGACCCCCGGACCGAGCCCGACCAGCTGATGTGGCGGGCGGTGGTCGCGGCCCTGGCCGGCCGTGAGGACGCCGCGCGGGAGATGCTCGAGGAGCTGGCCGGGTGCGCACCCCAGTTCCTCGAGGCGGCGCGCCGATTCGGCAAGGCCGGCCTCATGCCCGCCGACGTGGTCGAGCGGATCGTCCCCGCCGGCCGCTGAGTCAGCTCCCGTCGAACCGGTGCTCGGCGACGAGGCGGGCGGGCGCGCGGCACGCCCACGACTCGCCGACCAGCTCGGTCAGGGTCTCGCCGTCCAGCCGCTCCAGCCGGCACAGCACGATCGGGTAGCCGTCGAAGTGCGACGTGGTGAGGAAGAGGTCCGGCTCGTCGGCGAGCAGCGCCGCCTTGGCGCCCTCGTCCGGGACGTAGACGGCCAGGGGCGTCGCCGCGGGAGCCCGGTCGCCGAGCTCGGCGCGGTCCTTCTTCCCCAGCGGCCGCTCCCACGCGAAGGACTTCTTCCGCACCAGCCACTGCCGCCATCCCCGCGAGACCCCCTCGGTGGTCTCCGGCAGCGCGAGGCAGGCGCGCGCGACGTCGTCCCAGCCGGCCATCTCAGCCTCCTCGGGTCAGCGGGTGCTCGGCCACCAGCCGGCACAGCACCGCCGCCCAGCCGTCGAAGTGCGACGTCGTGAAGGAGACGTCCGGCTCGGCCGCCAGCAGCGCGGCCTTGGCGCCCTCGTCCGGCACCGAGGCCACCATCACCGGGCCGTCGGGGATCACGGCCGCAGACTACGGAAGCGGGAAGACCAGCAGGGAGCTCGAGGCGGTGGCCACGGGGCGCCGGGCGACGTCGAGGACCTCGCCCTCGGCGAAGGCGACCCGGCGGCCGGACTTGATCACCCGGCCGATCGCGGTGAGCGGCCCGCTCGCCGCTGTGACCGCGCGCAGGTAGCTCACCTTCACCTCGATGGAGGTGTAGCCGACGCCGGCGGGCAGGGTGGTGTGCACTGCGCAGCCTGCGACGGTGTCGAGCATCGTGCACACGAGGCCGCCGTGCACGGCGCCGATCGGGTTGTAGACCGACTCGTCGACTGCGCAGGTGAACTCGACGCGGCCCTCCTCGAGCGCGGTGATGCCCATCTGGACGAGCATCGCGATCGGCGGAGGGGGCAGGACGCCGTCGCGGATCGCCTCCATGGTCTCCAGGCCGGTCCGCTGCAGCGCGCCCGCCGCGGTGACCATCGGGTCGTGCCAGGTGACGGTGCGGCTGCGGGGCTCACCCCAGGCGTCTGAGTTCATAGACCGAACCTAGCAGGGGGCCGAACGCGAGACGGGCGGGAACCCGCGAGGGTCCCCGCCCGTCCGGCGTCGTCCAGATCAGCTCTTCGGACGTGCCCCCGCGCGCAGGGCGCCGAGCAGGTCGTGGTTGAGCCGGGAGATCGTCTCCATCGAGATCCCCTTTGGGCAGGCGTGCGAGCACTCACCGATGTTGGTGCAGCCGCCGAAGCCCTCGCGGTCCTGCTGCGCGATCATGTTGACCACGCGGTCGTCGCGCTCGGGCTGGCCCTGCGGCAGGAGACCGAGGTGGGTGACCTTCGCCGCGGTGAACAGCATCGACGAGGCGTTCGGGCACGCCGCCACACATGCGCCGCAGCCGATGCAGGTCGCGGCGTCGAACGCGGCGTCGGCGTCCTTCTTCGGCACCGGCACCGAGTGCGCCTCGGGCGCGGTCCCGGTCGGGACGGAGATGTAGCCGCCGGCCTGGATGATCCGGTCGAACGCGCGCCGGTCGACGGCGAGGTCCTTGATCACCGGGAACGGGCTGGCCCGCCACGGCTCGATGTCGATCGAGTCGCCGTCCTTGAACGAGCGCATGTGCAGCTGGCAGGTGGTCGTCTGCTGCGGGCCGTGCGCCTCGCCGTTGATCATGAGACCGCACATGCCGCAGATGCCCTCGCGGCAGTCGTGGTCGAAGGCGACCGGGTCGTCGCCCTGCATGATCAGCTGCTCGTTGAGCACGTCGAGCATCTCGAGGAACGACATGTCCGGCGAGATGTCGGTGACCTTGTAGGTCACCATCTTGCCCTTGACCGACGGGTCCTTCTGGCGCCAGACGCGCAGCGTCAGGTTCATGCCGCGCTTCTCCGACGCGCCGCCGGGCGTCGAGTGGGGGCCGGCGTCTGTGATGGTCACTTGTAGCTCCGCTGCGCGAGGTGGACGTACTCGTACTCGAGGGCTTCCTTGTGGAGCACCGGGGGCTGGCCCTCGGGCGTCCACTCCCAGGCCGCGACGTAGGCGAAGTTCTCGTCGTCGCGCAGCGCCTCGCCGTCGGGCGTCTGGCTCTCGGCGCGGAAGTGGCCGCCGCAGCTCTCCCGGCGGTGCAGGGCGTCGACGCACATGAGCTCGGCGAGCTCGATGAAGTCGGCGACCCGGCCGGCCATCTCCAGCGTCTGGTTGAACGAGTGCCAGTCGCCGGACACCTTCACGTTCGTCCAGAACTCCTGGCGGATCTCGGGGATACGGTCGAGGGCCTTGCGGAGGCTCTCCTCGGAGCGCTCCATCCCGCAGAGGTCCCACATCAGCTTGCCGAGCTCCCGGTGGAAGGACGCCGGGGTGCGGTTGCCGTTGATGTTGAGGAGCTTCTGCACCTGGGCCTGGACGCCCTGCAGCGCCTCGACGGCGGCCGGGTGGCTGTCGTCGATCTTCTCGAACGGGGCGTCGGCCAGGTAGTCGGTGATGGTGGCCGGCAGGACGAAGTAGCCGTCGGCGAGGCCCTGCATCAGCGCGCTGGCGCCCAGCCGGTTGGCGCCGTGGTCGGAGAAGTTCGCCTCACCGATCACGAACATGCCCGGGATCGAGGACTGCAGGTCGTAGTCGACCCAGAGGCCGCCCATCGTGTAGTGCACGGCGGGGTAGATCCGCATCGGCACGGAGTAGGGGTCCTCGCCCGTGATCTGGGCGTACATGTCGAAGAGGTTGCCGTACTTGGCCTCGACGGCCGGGCGGCCGAGCCGCTCGATCGCCTCGGCGAAGTCCAGGTACACACCCAGACCGCCGGGGCCGACGCCGCGGCCCTCGTCGCAGACGTTCTTGGCCGCGCGCGAGGCGATGTCGCGGGGGACCAGGTTGCCGAACGACGGGTAGATCCGCTCCAGGTAGTAGTCGCGCTCGTCCTCGGGGATCTCCCGCGGGTCGCGGGTGTCGCCGCGCTCCTTGGGCACCCACACGCGGCCGTCGTTGCGCAGCGACTCCGACATCAGGGTCAGCTTCGACTGGTAGTCGCCCTTGACCGGGATGCAGGTCGGGTGGATCTGCGTGTAGCAGGGGTTGGCGAAGTACGCGCCCTTCTTGTGCGCCCGCCAGATCGCCGTGGCGTTGGAGCCCATGGCGTTCGTGGAGAGGTAGAAGACGTTGCCGTACCCGCCGGTCGCCAGGACGACGGCGTCGGCGAAGTGGGTGCTGATCTCGCCGGTGACCAGGTCGCGGGCGACGATGCCGCGCGCACGGCCGTCGACGACGATCAGGTCGAGCATCTCGGTGCGGGCGTGCTGCTCGACGCTGCCGGCCGCGATCTGCCGCTCGAGGGCCTGGTAGGCGCCGTAGAGCAGCTGCTGCCCCGTCTGGCCACGGGCGTAGAAGGTCCGCGAGACCTGGGTGCCGCCGAAGGAGCGGTTGTCGAGCAGGCCGCCGTACTCGCGGGCGAACGGGACGCCCTGGGCGACCGCCTGGTCGATGATGTTCACGCTGACCTCGGCCAGCCGGTGCACGTTGTTCTCTCGGGCGCGGAAGTCGCCGCCCTTGACCGTGTCGTAGAACAGCCGGTGCACCGAGTCGCCGTCGTTGCGGTAGTTCTTGGCGGCGTTGATGCCGCCCTGGGCGGCGACGCTGTGCGCGCGGCGCGGGCTGTCCTGGTACCAGAACGACTTGACCTTGTACCCGGCCTCGCCGAGCGTGGCCGCGGCCGAGCCGCCGGCCAGGCCGGTGCCCACGACGATGATCGTCATCTTCCGGCGGTTCGCCGGGTTGACCAGGCGGCCGCGGAAGCGGCGCTCGCTCCACCGCTCGCCGATCGGGACGTCGGTGGGTGCCTTGGTGTCGGCGATCGGCTCGCCGACGGTGAAGAGTTCGAGGGGCATGCCTTGGGTCTCCTGGGCAGAAGTGTCTTAGTCGATCAGACCGAAGAGGACGGAGAAGGGCACGAGCAGGAACCCGAGCGTGAGCACCGTGGCGATCGCGGTCGCGGCGCGGTTGACGGTCACCTCACGACGCCGGTTGCTCTGACCCAGCGTCTGCGTGGCGCTCCAGATGCCGTGCCGCAGGTGCATGCCGACCAGGATCACGGCGATCGCGTAGAAAGCGGTGGACACCGGGTTGGAGAAGCTGGCGACCAGGCGGTCGTAGGGCGAGGCGTCGCCCTGGCTGTTCACCGTGCCCCAGGTGAGGTCCAGCAGGTGCCAGATGACGAAGGCGGCGATGATCACGCCGCCCCAGCGCATCGTCCGGGAGGCGTAGCTCTGCGCCGCGGACTTCTTCTTCACGTAGCCCTGCGGGCGGGCCCGCTTGGCCTGCCGCCACAGCGAGACGGCGGCCCAGATGTGGGCGGCCACGGCGACCAGCAGGACGATCCGGATGATCCACAGCGCGGTCGCGCCCGGCAGCGCCGGGTTGCCGATCGTGCGCAGCCACTCCGAGTAGTGGTTGAACTCGTCGCGGCCGGAGAAGGCCTTGAGGTTCCCGATCATGTGCGCGATCAGGTAGAGCACCAGGATGATGCCGCTGACGGCCATCACGGCCTTCTTGACCACCGAATTGGTCTTCGCAACCTTCGGGGTCCGGCGCCCCGCGTGCGTCACAGTCACCACAGGGAACAAGCTAGGACCCGCACCCGTTTGCGGCCAGGTAAACGCGGGGTGACACGCCTCATGTAAGGGTGCCCTCACCCAGCGCGAGAGGCGGGAAGGGACGACACCGTGCCAGGACCGACCCGAGGATTCCTCGGCCGCCGCCGCGACCGTGACCCGCGCCTGCCGCCGGGCCAGTACGACGTCGGCGCCGACTGGCCGGTGCTCACCGCCGAGCCGACCCCGCGGATCGCCCCGGAGACGTGGAGCATCACCGTCGACGGGCACGTCGAGGCGCCGACCACCTGGACCTGGGACGAGGCGCACCGCCTCCCGCCGTCGGAGTACCGCGGCGACATCCACTGCGTCACCACGTGGTCGAAGCTCGACACCCGCTTCACCGGGGTCAGCGTCGACACGCTGCTCGAGGCGGCGCGGCCCACGGCCGAGGCCCACTTCGTGATGGCGACGTCCACGACGGGCTACACCACCAACCTCCCGCTCGAGGACGTCACCGGCGGGAAGGCGTGGATCGTGTGGGAGTTCGACGGGAAGCCGCTGCCGATCGAGCACGGCGGCCCGGTCCGGCTGCTGGTGCCGCACCTCTACTTCTGGAAGAGCGCGAAGTGGATCAGCAGACTGTCGCTCGTGAGGCGGGACCAGCCGGGGTTCTGGGAGCAGAACGGCTACCACGACCGGGGGGACCCCTGGCGGCAGCAGCGGTACCAGGGTGACTGAAGGACCGCGCCCCCCTCACCCCTCGCAGGCTCGGGCCGAGCCTCTGACCGGGGCCACCTTGGGGGCAGGACTGCCGTCCGCGCCGGTCGGCGGCTGGCGGACGGCGACCGTCGCGGGCGTGCGGCGGCCGCTGCAGCGCTCGGTCGAGCTGCGGCTCGACGTCCACGACCGCGTCGACCACATGCCCGGCCAGCACTACGTCGTCCGGCTCACGGCCGAGGACGGGTACACCGCCCAGCGCTCGTACTCGGTGGCCTCGGCGCCGGGGGATCCACTGGTCGAGCTGTTCATCGAGCGGCTCGACGACGGCGAGGTGTCCACCTACCTGGCCGACGTCGTGGAGCCCGGCGACGAGCTGGAGGTGCGCGGCCCGATCGGCGGCTGGTTCGTCTGGGACGGGTCGACGCCGGCGCTGCTGGTCGCGGGCGGCTACGGCGTCGTCCCGTTCCTCTCGATGCTGCGGCACGCTCGCGCCATCGGCCGCACCGACCTGCTGAGGATCGCCGTCTCCAGCCGGACGATGGCCGAGCTGCCCTACGCCGAGGAGCTGGTGGCCGCCGGGGCGCTGATCGTGCTCACCCGCGAGCCGCACGGCATCCGGCCCGCCGGCCGGCTCACCCCCGACGACCTCGTGCCGCTGTGGGAGCCCGGGCAGACCGCCTACGTCTGCGGGTCGACGTCGTTCGCGGAGGCGGCCAGCCAGCTCCTGGTCGGGATGGGCCTGCCGGCCGCCGACGTCCGGGTGGAGCGGTTCGGGCCCAGCGGCGCACCTGCCTGAACTGGGCCTTCGCGGGGTAGGGGCCCGGCCATGACGACCGCTGCCGAGCTCTCGCCCTCGTCGACCCGTCCACTCGACCCCGCCGTGGTGGCCCGGCTGGCCGGCCTGGTCACCGCCGCCCCGGGGCGGCCGCGCCAGCCCTCGCACGCCCCGTTCGACGGCTCGTTCATCGGTGAGGTGCCCACCTGCACGGCCGAGGACGTCCAGGAGGCGCAGCGCCGTGCCCGGGCCGCGCAGGCGGAGTGGGCCGCCCGCCCGCTGGCCGACCGCTGCGCGGTGATGCTGCGCTTCCACGACCTGGTCCTGGAGCGGCAGGAGCTGGTGCTCGACATCGCCCAGACCGAGACCGGCAAGGCGCGCGTGAGCGCGTTCGAGGAACTGGCCGACGTCGCCATGACCGCCCGCTACTACGCCAACACCGCCGCCCGGCACCTGCGCCCGCGACGCCGCCAGGGGGCGCTCCCGGTGCTCACCCGCACCGTCGAGCACCACCACCCCAAGGGCCTGATCGGCGTCATCAGCCCGTGGAACTACCCGCTGACCCTCGCCGTCTCCGACGCCGTCCCGGCGCTGCTCGCCGGCAACGGGATCGTGCTCAAGCCGGACGCGCAGACCCCGTTCACCGCGCTGATCGCCGTCGAACTGCTCCACGAGGCGGGGGTGCCGCGCGACCTGTTCCAGGTGGTGACCGGCGCCGGCAGGGTGCTCGGGACGCCGCTGATCGAGGGCGTCGAGTACCTGATGTTCACCGGCTCCACCGCCACGGGGCGGGTCGTCGCCGAGCAGTGCGCCCGCCGGCTGATCGGCTTCTCCGCCGAGCTGGGCGGGAAGAACCCGATGCTCGTCCTCGCCGACGCCGACCTGGGGAAGACCGTCGAGGGTGCCGTGCGGGCGTGCTTCTCCAACTCCGGCCAGCTGTGCATCAGCGTCGAGCGGATGTACGTCGAGGACGCGATCTACGACCGGTTCGTCCCCGCGTTCGTCGAGCGGGTGCGGCGGATGAGGCTCGCCCCGGGCCTCACCTGGGACGCCGAGATGGGGTCGTTGGTCAGCCAGGACCAGTTCGACGCCGTGCGCGCGCACGTCGACGACGCCGTCGCCAAGGGTGCGCGGGTGCTGGCCGGTGGCAAGCCGCGCCCCGACCTGGGGCCGCTGTTCTACGAGCCGACCGTGCTCGAGGGCGTCACCGAGGACATGGACCTGTGCCGGGACGAGACGTTCGGTCCCGTCGTCGCGCTGACCCGCGTGGCCGACGCCGAGGAGGCGGTGCGCCGGGCCAACGACACCGAGTACGGCCTCAACGCGAGCGTCTGGTCCAGCCCGCGACGCGGCGCCGAGATCGCCACCCGCATCCGGGCCGGCACGGTCAACGTCAACGAGGCGTACGCCGCGGCGTGGGCGTCGCACGACGCGCCCATGGGCGGGATGAAGGACTCGGGGGTCGGCCGGCGGCACGGCCGCGAGGGCATCCTCAAGTACACGGAGGCGCAGACCGTCGCCGTCCAGCGGGTCCTGCCCGTGGGTCCGATGCCCGGGCTGCCGCTGGACCGCTACGCGAAGGTCATGACGGCGGGGCTCAAGGTCCTGAGGCGGGCGCCCTTCCTCGACTGAGCGCGGTCAGCCGAACAGCAGGAGCCCACGGCCAGCAGCGGCAGGGACACCAGCAGGAAGACCCCGAGGGCTCGCCGGAGACCGGTGTCCCCGACGCCCGACCACACCGCGGCGGCAGCGAGGCGTGCGCCGGGTGCCCGGCCGGGTAGGGCCCCGGCCGTGGAGATGGACGAGAAGCGGGCCGAGCTGGGCGAGACCGACGCGCCCGCGGAGGACGAGGTCGCGACCGCGTTCGACCGCATCGTCGACGAGGGCGCCCAGCGGCTGCACCGCTCGTGGCGGGAGGTGCTCACGACCGGCCTGGCCGGCGGGCTCGAGGTGGCGATGGGCGTGCTGGCGCTGCTGGCCGTCTACGCCGAGACCGGCAGCCACCTGCTGGCCGGCCTCGCGTTCAGCATCGGCTTCGTCGCGCTGCTGCTGGCCCGCAGCGAGCTGTTCACCGAGGGCTTCCTCGTGCCGGTGACGGCGGTCGTCGCGGGGCGGGCCGGCGTCCCCCAGCTGGCCAAGCTGTGGGGCGGCACCCTCGTGGCCAACCTGCTGGGCGGCTGGCTCGTGATGTGGGTGGTGGTGCACGCGCTGCCCGAGATCGGGACGACGGCGGTCGAGTCCTCGGCCACCTTCGTCGAGGCGCCGCTGGACCTGCAGTCGGTCTGCCTGGCCTTCCTCGCCGGCAGCGCCATCACCCTCATGACCCGGATGCAGCACGGCGCCGACACGGAGGGCGCGAAGATCGTCGCGGCGGTGGCCGGTGCCTTCGTCCTGGCCGGCCTCGTGCTGTTCCACTCGATCCTGGACTCGCTGATCATCTTCGGCGCGCTGCACGCCGGGGCTCCGTTCGGCTACGGCGACTGGCTGGCCTGGTTCTGGTACGTGACGCTGCTGAACATGGCCGGCGGGCTGCTCGTCGTCACGCTCCTGCGCCTGGTCAGGAGCAAGGAGCTGATCGAGCGGGAGCGCGCCGAGGTCGCCGACCGCTGAGGCGCGCCTCCCGGCGGGGTGCCGCGCGGGTCCGCCATGCTGTGCCGCGTGATCGAGGTCGACGGTCTGACGAAGCGGTACGGCAGCCGCGTCGCCGTCGACGACCTCACCGTCACGATCGAGCCGGGCCGGGTCACCGGCTTCCTCGGCCCCAACGGCTCGGGCAAGACGACGACGATGCGCTGCATCCTCGGGCTGACCCGGCCGACCGCCGGATCGGCGCGGGTGCTGGGCCGGCCCTACCGCGAGCTGGTCCGCCCCATGCGCCGGGTCGGCGCGCTGATCGATCCGCGCGCCCGGCACCCCGGCCGCACCGCCCGCTCCCACCTGCTGGCACTGGCTCAGAGCAACGCGCTGCCCGCCCGCCGGGTCGACGACGTCATCGCGATGGTGGGCCTCGAGTCGGTCGCCGACGAGCGGGTGCGCGGCTTCTCCCTCGGGATGGGCCAGCGGCTGGGCATCGCCGCGGCGCTGCTCGGCGACCCCGACGTCCTGATGCTCGACGAGCCGGTCAACGGCCTCGACCCCGAGGGGATCCGCTGGGTCCGCGAGCTCCTGCGCGACCTGGCCGACGAGGGGCGCACGGTGCTGGTGTCCAGCCACCTCATGAGCGAGATGGAGGACACCGCGGACCACCTCGTCGTCCTCGGCCGCGGCCGGCTGCTCGCCGACGTGCCCATGGCGGAGCTGCTCGGCGCGCACGCCGCCGTGCGGGTCCGGACGCCGCAGGGCCCGCTGCTGGCCGACGCCCTCCGCCGGGCCGGCGGCAGCGTGCGGCTCGAGATCGACGGCGCCCTGCGCGTCGAGGGCCTCGGGCTCGAGGAGGTGGGCGACGTGGCGTACCTGGCCGACGTCCGGGTGCACGAGCTCAGCCAGGTCACCGCCTCCCTGGAGGCGGCCTACCTCGCGCTCACCGGGGACGACGTCGAGTACCGGGCGGTGGGGCCGTGAGCCGGGCCGTCCCCTTCGCCGCGCTGCTGCGCAGCGAGTGGACCAAGCTGCGGTCGGTCCGCGCCACCTGGTGGTGCTCGGGCATCTACCTGCTGGTCGTGGGCGCCACGGGCTGGCTGGCGGCGGCGAGCACGGCCACCTCCTCGCGGGCCGACGTCGCCGTGCAGACCGCGCTCATCGGCTTCGGGTTCGGGCAGCTGGCCCTCGTGGTCCTGGGCGTCCTGGCGGTGACCACCGAGTTCGCCTCGGGATCGGTCCTGGCGTCGCTGACCGCCGTGCCGCGGCGCACCCGCCTGCTCCTGGCCAAGACCGTCGTCGTCACCGCGTGGGGCGTCGCGCTGAGCGCGACGCTGGCGGTGGCGTGCTGGCTGGCTGCGCGCACGCTGACCGTCGTCCCCGGGGGTGTCGGGCCCACCGATCCGGCGGTGCTGCGGACGCTCGGGCTGCAGGTGGCGGCGGCCGGCCTGGTGACGGTGCTGTCCGTGGCGGTCGGCGCGGTCCTGCGGTCGACCGCCGGCGGTGTGGGTCTCGGCGCGGCGCTGGTCTTCGTCCTGCCGCCGGCCCTCGCGCTGGCCGGGGGCGACCTCGCCTCGCGGGTGTCGCAGGGGCTGCCCGCGCTCCGGGTGGGCGAGGACGCGTTCCTCGCGGTGACGACCCCCTGGCCGGTGGGCATGGCGATCCTGGCCGCCTGGGCCGTCGTCGTCTGGGTGGCCGGCGCCGTCCTGCTCGAGCGCCGGGACGTCTAGCCCGGCGGACGGCTCAGGGCGCGTCCTGGGGCGTCGTCGGCGCCGTGCTGCCGGTAGGCGTCGTGGTGGTGGGTGTCGCGGTCTCGCTCGGCGTCGTGGTGGTCGGCGTGGTCGTGGTCGTGGGGGCTGCCGACGTGGACGTCGCGGTCTCGGTCGGCGGGGCCGAGGTCGCCGTCGTGGTCGAAGTGGGCGCCGCGGCGGCGGTGGGCGTGGGGGTCGCGGCCGGCGCGGTGGTCGTCCGGGCCGGTGCCCGCGTCGCGGTGGATCGCGGCGCGGCCCGCGTTGCCACCGCCGGCTGCACCCGGCGCCCGGTGTCGACCGGGGCTGCCGCGGCCGGTTGCGGGGCCGGTGGCGCCGGCGGCGGCCCCGTGTACACCGGGCCGGCGATCCACGCGCTGGGATCGGTCGGCTCGTCGTCCGGCTCGCCGGCGTCCCGGACCGATCCGCCGCCGCCGTCCTCGGAGGCCAGGACCTCGTCCGCGTCGTCGCCCCGGGCGTCGCTGGTCGCCGCTGCCGGGATCATCACCAGGACCAGCCAGGCGAGGGCCGAGACCACGCCGAGCACCAGCAGCGCGTCGAGCGGACGCCGCCAGCCGGGGAGGTCCAGCCACTGGACCGCGGCCGGCCGTCCCGCCCTCCGCCTCGCACGCTTCTGCGCCACGGCTTCCTCCCGTGATCGATACCGACGAGCACGCCGGCGGCACGATGTCCGACCCGCGGGCGCTCACGGGGCGTCACCGTCGTGACGGAACGTCGCGACGGGCGGCGCGCGGCGGGTTGCCACCCACCGGCACGGCGAGGACGCGGGGAGTGCACACGCGGGCCGCCGACCCCGCCCGCCGCCGACCGGCTACGTTGACGGCACTGTGCTGCCCGCCGTCACCGCCACCCGCTACGTCACCCCGCTGCGCGAGGGTGGCTCGCTGCCGGGGCTCATGGAGGCCGACGACCTCGGCACCTACGTGGTCAAGTGGCGTGCCGCCGGCCAGGGCGTGAAGGTCCTCGTCGCCGAGGTGGTCTGCGCCGAGCTGGCCCGGGCGCTGGACCTGCCGGTCCCGGCGCTGGTGACGGTGGACGTCGCGGCGGAGCTCGCGGTGGGGGAGCCCGACCACGAGGTGCAGGAGCTGCTGCAGCGCTCCGCCGGCCGCAACCTCGGTCTGGACTACCTGCCCGGTGCGCTGGACTTCGAGGCCGGCGCCGACGGAGTGGACCCGGAGCTCGCCGGTCGCGTGCTCTGGTTCGACGCCCTGATCGGCAACGTCGACCGTTCCTGGCGCAACCCGAACATGCTGTTCTGGCACGGGCGGCTGCAGCTCATCGACCACGGCGCGGCCCTGACCTTCCACCACCACTGGCCCGGCGCGGAGGCCGCGGTGCGCCGCCCCTACGACGCGTCGGCGCACGCGCTCGTCGAGTGCGAGCCCCGCGTGCCGGAGGCCGATGCGGCGCTGGGCGACCGGGTCACCCGGCCGCTGCTGGAGAACGTGCTCGCCCAGGTGCCGGACGAGTGGCTGGAGGACGACGAGCCCGACTCGCTGCGCACGCGGTACGCCGACCAGCTGCTGGCCCGGCTCGCCGCGCGCGACGCCTGGCTCCCGGGGCTCGTCGCCGCCGCCCAGGCCGGTGGCGGAGGCCGGCGGCGCGCGCCGGTGGGCCGGAACCGGCCGGCCTGGCTCGGGCCGCCGCCGCCCGAGGGGATCACCCAGCGATGACGAGGGACACGTTCGAGTACGCGGTGCTGCGCGTCGTCCCCCGCGTCGAGCGCGGGGAGGCGATCAACGCCGGTGTCCTCGTCTACTGCCGCCAGCGCGACTACCTGGGCTCCCGCGTGCACCTCGACGTCGACCGGCTGCGTGCCCTGGACCCGACGGCCGACGCCGATGCCATCGCCCGGGCGCTCCAGGCCGCCGCCGACGTGTGCGCGGCCGACCCGGCGGCCGGGGCGGCCGGCCGCGAGGCGCTCGGCTCCCGCTTCCGCTGGCTGACCGCTCCGCGCAGCACGGTGATCCAGCCCGGCCCGGTGCACACCGGGCTCACCGAGGACCCCGACGCCGAGGCCGACCGCCTGCTCCGGCTGCTCGTCCTGCCCGTCCACGACTGACCCGGGCCGCGACCACGGCGCGTGACAGCACCAGCCGGTTCGCGTGAACGGCCGGTGACGAGGGGCTTCACGCGGAGGTCCTCGGTCGTCCACCCGCCGGTCAGCCGGGCTCCCTACCGTCGCGACGACGACGCCCCCGGACCCGACGCAGGAGCTCTCACGTGACCCAGACCCCCGACCGCCTGGCGGACCTCGGCCTCGACGAGGACGACCTCCCCTCGAACGACACCACGGCCATGTCCTTGGCCGAGATCGTCCAGACCCGCCTCTCCCGGCGCCGGGTCCTCACCGGCGGCATGCTCACCGCCGCGGGGTTCCTCACCACCAGCCTGGTGGGGCCGGCCCCGGCGTACGCGGGGGACCGCGACCACGGCCGCGACGACGAGCGCCGCGGGCGCGGTGGCGAGCGCGACGTGCTGGGCTTCGCGGCGATCGCCCCGAGCCTGCTCGACGAAATCGCCGTCGCGCCGGGGTACCGCACGACGCCGCTGATCCCGTGGGGCACGCCGATCCTCGGCGACTTCCCGGCCTTCCGGCCGGGCACGCCCGGAGAGGCCGGCCGGACGAGCGGCAACACCGCCGCCCAGCAGGCCCAGCAGACGGGGATGCACCACGACGGGATGACCTACTTCCCGCTGGCCGAGGGCCGCCGCGGCAACGAGCACGGCCTCCTCGTCGTCAACCACGAGTACACCGACGACGACTACCTGCAGACGGGCGCCTGGCTGGCGGACGGCTACACGCCGACCACGGAGGAGGGCGTCCGCAAGTCGCAGAACGCCCACGGCGTCTCGGTGGTGGAGATCAGGAAGGGCCGCGACGGGACCTGGGCGCCGGTGAGGTCGAAGCACAACCGGCGGATCACCGCGAACACGCCGATGGCCCTCACCGGGCCGGCCGCCGGCCACCCGCTGCTCCGGACGGCGACGGACCCGACCGGCCGCAGCTCGCTCGGCACGATCAACAACTGCGGCAACGGTGAGACGCCGTGGGGCACCTACCTCACCTGCGAGGAGAACTTCAACGGCTACTTCCGCGTCGACGGGACGCACACGCCGGAGAACGCCGCGCTGCAGCGGCGCTACGGCGTCGGCGGCGACAACTACGGCTGGGCCCGGTTCGACCCGCGCTTCGCCGTCACGCCGGAGGCGCCGAACGAGCCCAACACGTTCGGCTGGATCGTCGAGATCGACCCCTTCGACCCGCACTCCACCCCGGCGAAGCGCACCGCGCTGGGCCGCCTCAAGCACGAGGACGCGTCGGTGGTCATCAGCCGCGGCGGCCGGGTCGTCGTCTACATGGGTGACGACCAGGTGTTCGAGTACGCCTACAAGTTCGTCAGCGCGGACAACTGGAAGAGCATGCGGGCCCGGGGCCGGAGCCCGCTCGACGAGGGCACGCTGTACGTCGCCAGGTTCCACGACGACGGCACCGGCGAGTGGGTCCCGCTGGTCCACGGCCGCAACGGGCTGGACGCCGCCAACGGCTTCCCGGACCAGGCCACGATCCTCGTCAACGCCCGCCAGGCCGCCACGGTCGTCGGCGCCACCCCGATGGACCGGCCGGAGTGGACCGCCGTCGACGAGCGCACCGGCACCGTCTACCTGACGCTCACCAACAACAGCGGGCGCCTCGAGACCAACGGCCCGAACCCCCGGCCGAACAACCGCAACGGGCAGATCGTCCGCTGGGACGAGCGCCGCGGCGACCACGCGGCCACGGCCTTCGACTGGGACCTGTTCCTGCTCGCGGGCGCCGGCCGGGAGAGCGGCGACGGCTCGACCATCGACGGGGAGGACGTGTTCGGCTCGCCCGACGGCCTGTGGGTGGACCCCGACGGGCGGGCGTGGATCCAGACCGACGGCACGCAGCCCGGCCGGGTGAGCAACAACCAGATGCTGGCGGCCGACACGCGCTCCGCCGACGTCGAGGGGCGGCCGGAGATCCGGCGCTTCCTCGTCGGCCCCGTGCAGTGCGAGGTCACCGGCGTGGCGACGACGCCCGACCGGCGCACCATGTTCATCAACATCCAGCACCCGGGGGAGGGCGGCGGGAGCACCTGGCCGCGCCTGGACGGGATCACGACCCCGCGGTCCTCGACCGTGGTCGTGACCAAGGAGGACGGCGGGGTCATCGGCACCTGACGCTGCGATGCCGCGACGGCGCCGGCTCCCTGACCGGGGACCGGCGCCGTCGTGGTTCAGGGCAGGAGGCCGTCGATGCGCCGGGCGAGCTCGAGGTCCAGCTCGCTGACCCCGCCCGCCGAGTGGCTGACCAGCGTCAGGTGCAGCGTGCGCCAGCGCAGGTCGACGTCGGGGTGGTGGTCCATCTCCTCGGCGACGTCGGCGATGGCGACGATCGCGTCGACGGCGTCCCGGAAGCTCGGCAGCTCGACCGAGCGGCGGATGCCGTCGACGTCCCCGGACCACAGCGGGAGGCCGTGGAGGGCGGCGGACAGCTCGTCGGGCGAGAGGCGCGGAGGTCGGGGCATCTCACCATGGTGACGTGCGAGAAAGGCCTCGTCCCAGGGGCCCGCGGCGCGCGAAGCGTGTCGCGGGGTGGGACGAGGTGCTCTCTCAGGTGTGGAGGCCGCACTCCGTCTTGCCGCGCCCGGCCCAGCGACCGGCGCGCGGGTCCTCGCCCGGAGCGACGGGGCGGGTGCACGGTTCGCAGCCGATCGAGCCGTAGCCGATCTCGAACAGCGGGTTGACCGGGATCTGGTGCTCGGCGACGTAGGCGTCGACGACGTCCTGGGTCCAGGCGGCCATCGGGTTGACCTTCACCATGCCGCGCTTGGCGTCCCAGTCGACCAGCCTGGTGCCGGCGCGGGTGGGCGACTCGTCGCGGCGCACGCCCGATCCCCAGGCGGCGAAGCCGGCCAGGGCCTGGGCCAGCGGCCGGACCTTGCGCAGCTCGCAGCAGAGGTCGGGGTCGCGCTCGTGCAGCCGCGGGCCGAACGCGAGGTCCTGCTCCGCGACGGTCTGCGGCGGGGTGACGTTGAGCAGCGTGATCGGCAGGACGCCGCTGATCCAGTCGCGGGTGCCGATGGTCTCGGCGAAGTGGTAGCCGGTGTCGAGGAAGACGACGTTGACGCCCGGGATCACCCGGCTGGCCAGGTGGGACAGGAGGCCGTCGGCCATCGACGACGTGATGGCGAACGAGGAGCCGAAGGTCTCCCCGGCCCAGCGCAGCACGGCGAGGGCCTGCTCCACCGGGTCGGCGATGCCCTCGAACCGGGCGTCGGCCTCGGCGGCGAGCTCCGGCGTCGGCGAGATGGCGGTCGTCACTCCTGCACCCCCGTCGCGATCAGGCGGACCGAGAAGGCCCGCAGGCAGGCGGCGCAGCGCCACCCGTCCTCGTGCGGCGTGAGCTCCTCGTCGCCGCAGTACGGGCAGTGGAACACCGGCAGCTGCCGGGCCCTTCCCGACGTCGGCTCCTCGGTCACAGCAGCCAGTCCTCCTCGGCACGGGAGACGTAGTGGGCGAACGACTCGCCCGGCGTCCGCCGCTCCTGGAAGCCGCGGAGCACGCGCTCGCAGTAGTCCGCGGTCTCGGCCTTGGTCACCTTGTGACCCCGGAACTTGCGGCCGAACGTCGCCTCCACGCCGAGGTGCCCGCCCAGGTGCACCTGGAAGCCCTCGACCATCTCGCCGTTCGCGTCGCGGACCATGGAGCCCTTGAAGCCGATGTCGGCGGTCTGGAACCGGGCGCAGCTGTTGGGGCAGCCGTTGACGTTGATGCCGATCGGGGTGTCGAACTCCGGCAGCCGCTTCTCGAGCTCGGCGTAGAGGTCCTGCGCGTGCTGCTTGGTCTCGACGATCGCGAGCTTGCAGTACTCCAGGCCGGTGCAGGCCATGGTGCCTCGGCGGAAGGCGCTCGGCCGGACCTGCAGGTCGTGCGCGGCCAGCGCCGCGACCAGGTCCTCGACCCGCTCGTCCGGGACGTCGAGGATGACGAGCTTCTGCTGGGTCGTCGTCCGGATGCGGCCCTGCCCGTACTCGTCGGCCAGGTCCGCGATCGTGGTCAGCAGCGAGCCGCTGATCCGGCCGGTGCGCAGCGCGAAGCCGACGGCGTTGAGCCCGTCCTTCTGCTTGGCGACGCCGACGTGGTCGCGCTGGTCGTGCTTGGCCGGTGCCGGGGCCGGGCCGTCGGGCAGGGCCTCCCCGAGGTACTCGTCCTGCAGCACCTGGCGGAACTTCTCCGGGCCCCAGTCGGCCATGAGGAACTTGATGCGGGCGCGGTTGCGCTGCCGGCGGTAGCCGTAGTCGCGGAAGATCGCGGTGCAGGCGGCCCACACGTCGGTGACCTGGTCCTGCCGGACGAACACGCCGATCCGCTGGGCGAACATCGGGTTGGTCGACAGGCCGCCGCCGACCCACAGGTCGTAGCCCGCCTCGCCGGCCTCGTTCACGACGCCGACGAAGGAGACGTCGTCGATCTCGGGCTCGGTGCAGTGGTCGACGCACCCGGACATCGACGTCTTCCACTTGCGCGGCAGGTTGCTGAACTCGGGGCTGCCGACGTACTTGGCCACGGTCTCGGCGATGACGTCGGTGGCGTCGATGACCTCGTCCTCGAGGATGCCGGCCAGCGGGCAGCCGAGCATGACGCGCGGCACGTCGCCGCACGCCTCCATCGTGCTGAGGCCCACGGTCTCGAGCCGGCGCCAGATCTCGGGCACGTCCTCGATGCGGATCCAGTGGTACTGCACGTTCTGCCGGTCGGTGACGTCGGCGACGTCGCGGCCGAACTCGGTGCTGATGCCGCCGATGACCCGCAGCGCCTCGCTGGTCAGCTGCCCGCCGTCGATGCGGACCCGCATCATGAAGTACGAGTCCTCGAGCTCCTCGGGCTCCAGGACGGCGGTCTTGCCACCCGGGATGCCCTGGGCGCGCTGGGTGTAGAGACCCATCCAGCGCATGCGACCGCGCAGGTCACCCGGGTCGATCGAGCCGAAGCCGGCCTTCGAGTAGATGTCGAGGATGCGCTGGCGCACCTCGAGGCCGTCGGAGTCCTTCTTCATCCGCTCGTTGGGGTTGAGCGGTTCGCGGTAGCCGAGCGCCCACTGGCCCTGGCCGCGCTGCGGCCGGGTGCTGGTGCGGGAAGGGGTGGTCACGTCGTATCTCTTCCTGCGCTCTCCGTGCCGCTGCGGCGTCGAGGGGAGGGCGCTGCGGGTCGGGAGCGCAGGGGGACTGCGCGGGAGCCGGGGTCAGCGCGAGGCGCGACAGGCGGCGCTGGAGACGAGCGCCAGATCGATGTGCAGACGCGCGACGAGCAGGCTGCCGCGGTCGGTCATGCCCCAGATCCTCCCACATCCGGCGCGGGCGGCGCTGTGAGTCAGCCGACGGAGGGGCGCTGCGCCATGGCGGCCCGGATGCGGGCGACCGACTCCTCGAGCGGCGTCACGGAGGTGTCGATCGTGAGCTCCGGCCGGGACGGCGGCTCGTACGGGTCGCTGACGCCGGTGAAGCCGGGGATCTCCCCGGCCCGCGCCCTGGCGTAGAGCCCCTTCACGTCGCGGGCCTCGCACACCTCGAGCGGGGTGGCCAGGTGGACCAGCACGAACCGGCCGTGCGCCTCGACCAGCGCCCGGGCCTCCTCGCGGGCGGCCTCGTAGGGCGCGATCGCCGCGACGACGACGGTGCCGCCGTGCTTGACCACCTCCCCGGCGACCCAGCCGATCCGCCGGATGTTGAGGTCGCGGTGCTTGCGGGAGAACGACAGCTCGCTCGACAGGTGGGTGCGCACCACGTCGCCGTCCAGGACGGTGACCGGACGGCCCTCGGCCTCCAGCTGGGCGACGAGGGCGTCGGCGATCGTGGACTTCCCGGCACCGGAGAGGCCGGTCAGGAAGACGGTGACGCCGGGAGCCTGCGCATCGGGCATGGCGGTCAGTCTCCCGGAGGCCCGCCCAGGGGCGTCGGAAGGGGTCACGCGCCGGGGCCGTCGCCGAAGGAGCGCCAGGCGTTCTCCATCGCGACCAGCTCGGCGGCGTGGGCGGGCAGCGTCCCGGCGACCACGTCGGCGAGCGTGACCTCCTCGAGCACCCGCCGGTACCCCTCCCGGGCGGCGACCCAGACGCCGGCCAGGGTGGCGGCGGCGCCCGGGTACTCGACCTCCTCGGGCCGCTTGCCGTGCACCTCGGCCAGGAAGCCCTGCTCCACCCGCATGATCCGGGCGATGGAGATCTCCGACGGGGGGAGGGCCAGCCGGTAGCCGCCTTCGCGGCCGCGCTGGCTGGTGACCAGCCGGGCGTGCTGCAGGTCGCCGAGGATGGTCTGCAGGAAGCGCGACGGGATGCCCTGGGCGGTGGCGATCCGGTCGGCGGTCAGGGCCTCGGGGGCGACGGCGGCCAGCTCGAGGGCTGCGCGGACGGCGTAGTCCACGCGGGCGGTGATGCGCACTCTTCTCCTCTGCCGGGTGCTGCTCTGCCCCATCCTGCCGGTTCTGCGACGCTGCACCGGTGCTCAGGCTGAGTTTCACCACGTCGGTGGAGGCGCCGCTCACCGTCGCCTTCGACGTGGCGGAGGCCCTCGGCGGGCCGTGGCCGGCCGAGCTCCAGCCGGTCTCGGCGGCCAGGCCGGAGCGGGAGCAGCGCGCCGGCGTGGTCCGTGGGGGCCGGCTGACGCTCACCCGGCGGTTCACCGCCACCGCGGCCGGGACGCGGGTGGAGGACCAGGTCGAGTGGGCGGCCGGCCCGCTGGCGCGGCTGCTCGGTCGTC
Organism: Bacillus sp. AZ43; assembly: GCA_004570425.1. Classification (GTDB taxonomy): domain Bacteria; phylum Actinomycetota; class Actinomycetes; order Mycobacteriales; family Geodermatophilaceae; genus Blastococcus_B. Next base: position 172,947 of record SPQJ01000001.1, on the reverse strand, counting down.
GGCGCCTCGAGCGCGCCGTGCGGGCGCACCTCGACGGCTACGTCGTGGCGGCCGAGCGCCGGGCGCTCGACGTCCTGCAGGTGGTGGGGGCCGCCGTCGTCGACGAGGGCAGGGTGCTGGTCGCGCAGCGGTCCGGCGGCCCGTTCGACGGGCTGTGGGAGTTCCCCGGCGGCAAGGTGGAGCCGGGGGAGCCGCAGCTCGCCGCGCTCGTCCGCGAGTGCCGGGAGGAGCTCGGCGTCACCGTCGAGCCCGGCGCGTTCGTGGGCGAGGTGCTGCTGGACGGCGTCGTGGGCGGGGGAGCCCCGGGCGCCTCGACGCTGCGGGTCTGGACCGCCCGGCTCGTGGAGGGCGATCCCGTCGCCCACGAGCACGCGCAGCTGCGCTGGGTGCGGGCCGGCGAGCTCGACGCCCTCGACTGGATCCCCGCGGACCGGCCCCTGCTCCCCGCCCTGCGTCCCTACCTCTGACTCCGGGAGGACGACGGCCGCCGCCGCCCGGAGGGGCGGCGGCGGCCGTGGGTCCCGCCTCGTGCGCAGGCGCTACTTGAAGGCGTCCTTCACGTGCTCGCCGGCCTGCTTGAGGTTGCTCTTGGTCTCTTCCTTGTTGCCCTCGGCCTGGAGGTCGCGGTTGTCGGTCGCGTCGCCGACGGCCTGCTTCCCCTTGCCCGAGAGCTCCTCGATCTTGTTGGTCAGCTTGTCCGTGCCGCTCATGGGTCGCTCCTCCACTCGGTGCCGGTTCCGGTGCTCCTCGTACCCGCGCGGGGGAGGGGGCGAACCCTCGCTGGTCAGGACGCCGCAAAGCGTCCGGCGGCGAGGCCGGATCGGCGGAAGGGCGACCGCCACCGGCGCAGCGGATGGTCGAAGTTACGGTTGTGGCGCAGATCGTGAGCCCAGGTCACAACTCGATGACGTCCGTGGACACCCTCTCGGGCGCGTGCCTAGGGTCCACCCGTCGTACTGGGGAGTTCTACCTCCCGGGTGCGTTTCGCTCGTGACCAATCAGTCGTCCGACGGCCCTGTGGCGGCCGTGGACCGACCTGTCCGTTCCCCCCGCAGACGCGGGACGAGGGAGGCCTTGCACGTGAAGTTGAGCAAGCGCAGTAGTTCGCTGGTGGCGACGGCAATCGCCGCCGCGCTGCTGATGACCGCCTGTGGCGGCAGCGACGACGAGGGCGGCGAGGAGGGTGGCGCCAGCAACGGCGGCACCTTCTCGATGTACATCGGTGAGCCCCAGAACCCGCTGGTTCCGGGCAACACCACCGAGAGCGAGGGCGACCAGGTCGTCAACTCGCTGTGGACCGGTCTGGTGACCTACTCGGAGTCCGGCGAGGTCACCTACGACGGTGTCGCCGAGTCCATCGAGTCCGAGGACAACACGACCTGGACCGTCACGCTCAAGGACGGCTGGACCTTCCACGACGGCTCGCCGGTCAACGCGGAGTCGTTCGTCAACGCGTGGAACTACACCGCCTACAGCCCGAACGCCCAGGGCGGCTCCGGCTACCTGTCGCGCATCGCCGGCTACGACGACCTGCAGGCCCCGGTCGACCCGGCCACCGAGGAGCCCACCGGTGAGCCCGCCGCCTCCGAGATGAGCGGCCTCGAGGTCGTGGACGACACCACGTTCACGATCACGCTGAGCTCCGCGTTCGCCAACTGGCCGGCGGTCGTCGGGTACAACCCGTTCTACCCGCTGCCCCAGGCCTTCTTCGACGACCCGGAGGCCTTCGGCACCCGGCCGATCGGCAACGGCCCGTTCCAGGCCGAGGAGGAGTTCGTCCCCGGTGAGGGCATCACCCTGACCCGGTTCGAGGACTACGCCGGCCCGAACAAGGCCAAGGCCGAGGCCGTCGAGTACCGCGTCTACGCCGAGGTGGGCACTGCCTACACCGACACCCAGGACGGCAACCTCGACATCGTCGACGTGATCCCGCCCGACGCCCTGGCGACGGCCGAGGACGAGTTCGGTGACCGGTTCATCCGCACCGAGTCCTCGCAGATCACCTACATCGGGTTCCCGACCTACGACGCCCGGTACGCCGACCCGCGGGTCCGCCAGGCCATCTCGATGGCGATCGACCGGGAGGCCATCTCCCAGGCGATCTTCGAGGGCACCCGCACCCCGGCCGACTCGTTCATCGCGCCGGTCGTCGACGGCTACCGCGAGGGCGCCTGCGAGTACTGCGCCCTCGACGTGGAGCGTGCCAACGAGCTCCTCGACGAGGCCGGCTTCGACCGCAGCCAGCCCGTCGAGCTGTGGTTCAACGCCGGTGCCGGCCACGAGGCGTGGATGGAGGCCGTGGGCAACCAGCTGCGCGAGAACCTCGACGTCGAGTTCGTGCTCCAGGGCAACCTCGACTTCGCCGAGTACCTGCCGCTGGGCGAGAACAAGGGCTTCACCGGTCCCTACCGGTACGGCTGGAGCTTCGACTACCCGAGCGCGGACAGCTACCTGACCCCGCTCCTCGTCCCGTCCTCGCAGCCGCCGGCCGGTTCGAACTACTCGTTCTACGACAACCCGGAGGTCACCGAGCTGCTGCTCCAGGGTGACCAGGCCTCGACCCCCGAGGACGCCATCGCGGCGTACCAGGAGGCCGAGGACATCGTGGCCCAGGACATGCCCATGGCCCCGATGTTCTTCACCGAGATCCAGTCGGTGCACTCCGAGAACGTCGAGAACGTGAAGCTGGACCTGTTCCAGCGCGTGCTCGTGGCTGACGTCACCGTCGTCGGCTGACACCTGCACCACCCGCACGACCCGCCGGGGGCGCTGTCTCTACCAGGACAGCCGCCCCCGGCGGCGCGCGTGCCCCCCACCGGGGGCACGATGGACCCCGTCGCGACCGCTGACCGCGGTCGCGCGCCTACGGCGCGGCCTGACGCATCCGGCCGCGCAGATACCTGAGGGGGAACATGGGCCGCTACGTGGCGCGCCGCCTCTTGCTCACGATCCCGGTCCTGCTCGGCGCATCGTTCCTGATCTTCGCGATGGTCTACGCCCTGCCCGGTGACCCGATCCGCGCCCTCGCCGGCGACCGTCCGCTCTCGCCGGCGGTCATGGCCCAGCTGCGCGACGACTTCAACCTCAACGACCCCCTGGGCGTGCAGTACCTGAAGTACATCGGGGACCTGTTCCAGGGCGATCTCGGCACGGCGTTCAACGGCCGCGAGGTCAAGGACATCATCGGGCGGACCCTGCCCGTGACGGTGAAGCTCGCGGCGGTCGCCGTGGCCTTCGAGATCCTGATCGGCATCGTCGCCGGCGTGCTGGCCGGGATCCGGCGCAACGGTTACTTCGACAACCTCGTCCTGGTCTCCACGACGCTGATCGTCTCGATCCCGATCCTGGTGCTCGCGTTCGTCGCCCAGTTCCTGTTCGGCCTGAAGCTGGGGTGGTTCCCCATCGCGGGCACGCGGGAGGGGATCTACAGCTTCCTGCTGCCCGGCCTGGTGCTCGCGTCCGGGTCGCTGGCCTACGTGGCCCGGCTGACGCGCACCAGCATCGCGGAGAACATGCGGGCGGACTACATCCGGACGGCGCGGGCCAAGGGTCTGCCCAACCGCACGGTGATCATGCGGCACACCCTGCGGAACAGCCTGATCCCGGTGGTCACCTTCATCGGTGCCGACATCGGCTCGCTGCTCGGCGGGGCGATCGTCACCGAGTCGGTCTTCAACCTGCCGGGCATCGGCCGCGAGGTCTACAACGCCGTGCGCCAGCAGGAGGGCGCCGTCGTGGTCGGCATCGTCACCCTGATGGTCTTCTTCTTCATCTTCTTCAACCTGGTCGTCGACGTGCTCTACGCCGTCCTCGACCCGAGGATCCGTTATGACTGAGCGGCAGCAGCAGGACCTGCTCCACGACGAGGTCCAGGCCGGCACGACGACCGGCCTGGCCTCCCCGTCGGTCGACGTCACCAACGAGCGCCAGAACAGCCTCTGGAGCGACGCCTGGAAGAGCCTCAAGCGCAATCCGCTCTTCTGGATCGGCGCGTTCCTGGGCTCGATCTTCACGCTGATGGCGATCGCCCCGCAGTGGTTCGCCCGGGGCGCCGACCCGCGCGCGTGCAGCCTGTCCAACTCCCGGGCCCTGCCGTCGGCCGAGCACTGGTTCGGCTTCGACCAGCAGGGGTGCGACTACCTGGCCAACGTCGTCTACGGCGCCCGCAGCTCGCTGATCATCGGCGTCGTCGCCGTGCTCGTCGTCCTGCTGCTGGGCATCGTGGTCGGGGCCATCGCCGGGTTCTTCGGCGGCTTCACCGACGGTCTGCTGGCGCGCATCGCCGACATCTTCTACGGCATGCCGCTGATCCTGGGCGCCCTCGTGCTGCTGCGGGTCGGGCCGTCGACCGACATCCCGATCATCAACTCGCGGGGCCCGGGAGCGGTCGCGATCGCCCTCGCGCTGTTCGGCTGGATGACGGCGATGCGGCTGGTCCGCTCCCAGGTCATCGCGGTCAAGAGCTCCGACTACGTCGCGGCCGCGCGGGCCATGGGCGCCTCCAGCCCGCGGATCCTGGTGCGGCACATCCTGCCCAACGCCGTCGCGCCCGTGCTGGTCTACGCGACCATCACCATCGGGGTGCTCATCGCCGCCGAGGCGACGCTGACCTACCTCGGTGTGGGCCTGCAGCGACCGGCGATCTCCTGGGGGCTGCAGATCGACGCGGGCCAGGACCTGCTGCGCACCGCGCCGCACCTGGTGCTGTTCCCGAGCCTGATCCTGACCCTGACGGTGATGGCGTTCATCATGATGGGCGACGCCCTGCGCGACGCCCTCGACCCGAGGCAGCGCGCATGAGCACTCTTCCCAGCACCGCGTCGTCCGTCCGGGACGGCGGCACGGCGCCGATCCTGTGGGTGGAGGACCTGCACGTCGAGTTCCGCACCCGCGAGAGCGTCGTCAACGCCGTCAACGGCATCAGCTACACGGTGTCCCAGGGGGAGACCCTGGCGATCCTCGGTGAGTCGGGGTCGGGCAAGTCGGTCTCCGCGCAGGCGATCATGGGCATCCTCGACACGCCCCCGGCGCAGATCCCGCACGGCGAGATCTGGTTCGAGGGCCGCAACCTGCTGACCCTCCCCGCGGAGGAGCAGCGCAAGGTCCGCGGCCCCGGCATCTCGATGATCTTCCAGGACGCGCTGTCGTCGCTGAACCCGGTGTACAGCGTCGGGTACCAGATCGGCGAGATGTTCCGGGCGCACCGGGGCCTGTCGAAGAAGGACGCCAAGAAGCACGCCGTCGAGCTGATGGACCGCGTCCGCATCCCGGCCGCCGCCCAGCGGGTGGACGACTACCCGCACCAGTTCTCCGGCGGCATGCGGCAGCGCGTGATGATCGCCATGGCCATCGCGCTCGACCCGCGGATCCTCATCGCCGACGAGCCGACCACCGCCCTCGACGTCACCGTCCAGGCCCAGGTCATGGACCTGCTCAAGGACCTGCAGCGGGAGACGGGGATGGGCCTGGTGCTCATCACCCACGACCTCGGCGTGGTCAACGAGGTCGCCGACAACGTGGCGGTCATGTACGCCGGCCGGATCGTCGAGCGGGGTACCGTCGACGACGTCTTCACCAACCCGGCCCACCCCTACACCGAGGGCCTCATGAACTCGGTGCCCCAGGTGGAGGCCAAGGGCGGGCGGCTGCGGCCGATCACCGGTCAGCCGCCGAACCTGGCCCGCATCCCGTCCGGCTGCCCGTTCCACCCGCGCTGCGCCCGCCGCCGGCTCGGTGCCGAGGCGGCCCCCGGCCGGGACTGCGCCGGCGATCGTCCGCCGCTGCGCCTGGTCGTCCCGGGCCGCGAGGCGGCCTGTCACTACAGCGAGGAGGTGCTCGGTGTCTGAGCCCACCACCGGAGCGACCGCGGCGTCCGAGACCGAGGACGTCGAGTCCGCCCTGCCGCCGGCGCCCCCGCAGGGGGAGCCCCTGCTGGAGATCCGCGGGCTGAAGAAGCACTTCCCGCTCACCCAGGGGATCGTCTTCAAGCGGACCATCGGGCACGTCCGGGCGGTCGACGGCGTCGACCTCACCCTGCGCCGGGGCGAGACCCTCGGCCTGGTGGGGGAGTCCGGCTGCGGCAAGTCGACGGTGTCGAAGCTGCTGGTCGCGCTCGAGAAGCCCACCGACGGCTCGATCGTCTACAAGGGCCGGGACGTCGCGAAGATGGGCGGCCGCGCGCTCAAGCAGTACCGCCGCGAGGTCCAGATCATCTTCCAGGACCCGTACGCCTCGCTGAACCCGCGCATGACCGTCGGCGACATCGTGGCCGAGGGCTGGTCGGTGCACTCCGACATCGCGCCGCGCAAGGGCCGTCTGCAGCGCACCCAGGAGCTGATGGAGCGCGTCGGCCTCAACCCCGACTTCGTCAACCGGTACCCGCACCAGTTCTCCGGCGGTCAGCGGCAGCGCATCGGCATCGCGCGGGCGCTGGCGCTGCGGCCGGAGATCATCGTCTGCGACGAGCCGGTGTCGGCGCTCGACGTCTCGGTGCAGGCGCAGGTGGTCAACCTGCTCGAGGACCTGCAGGACGACTTCGGCCTGTCCTACCTGTTCATCGCGCACGACCTGTCCGTGGTGCGGCACATCTCCGACCGGGTCGCCGTGATGTACCTCGGCAGCGTGGTCGAGGAGGGCACCGACCAGCAGGTCTACACCTCGCCGTCGCACCCGTACACGCAGGCGCTGCTGTCCTCGGTGCCGCTGCACGAGCCGGCGCTGCGCGGGCAGAAGGACCGGATCCTGCTGCAGGGCGACGTCCCCAGCCCGGCCAACCCGCCGTCGGGCTGCCGGTTCCGCACCCGCTGCTGGAAGGCGCAGGACATCTGCGCCGTCGAGCCGCCGGCGCTGGTCGACCGCGGGCAGGGCCACCCCGCGGCCTGCCACTTCGCCGAGGCCCGCGAGGTCGTCCCCGTCGACGTGGAGTGACCGGCGATCCGGCAAGATCGTCGCGTGACTCCGCCTTCGCGCCGGCTCCTCCTCGTCCACGCACACCCCGACGACGAGACGATCAACAACGGGGCCACGATGGCCCGATACGTCGCGGAGGGCGCTCAGGTCACCCTCCTCACCTGCACGCTGGGTGAGGAGGGCGAGATCCTCGTGCCGGCGCTCGCGCAGCTGGCGGCCGACCAGGCCGACCAGCTCGGCGGCTACCGGATCTGGGAGCTGCGCGGCGCGATGGACGCCCTCGGGGTCACCGACATCCGGTTCCTCGGCGGGGCGGGCCGCTACCGCGACTCCGGGATGATGGGGACACCGGCCAACGAGCACCCGCGGGCCTTCTGGAACGCCGACCTCGACGAGGCGATCGGGCACGCCGTCGCCGTGGTCCGGGAGGTGCGGCCACAGGTCGTCGTCACCTACGACGAGAACGGCGGCTACGGCCACCCCGACCACATCCAGGCCCACCGGGTGGCGATGGGCGCCGTCCGGGCGGCCGCCGACCCGGCCTACCGGCCCGACCTCGGGCCGGCCTGGGAGGTCGCGAAGGTCTACTGGAACTGCATGCCCCGCTCGGTGCTGCAGAAGGGCATCGACGCGATGGCGGCCGCCGGTGACCAGACGTTCTTCGATGGCGTGAGCAGCGCCGACGACCTGCCCTTCGCCGTGCCGGACGACGTCGTGACCGCCGCCGTCGACGGCTCCGCCTTCGCGACGCACAAGGACGCGGCGATGCGGGCGCACCCGACGCAGATCATGGTGGACGGCCCGTTCTTCGCGCTGTCGAACAACCTGGGCCTCGAGGTGATGGCCGTCGAGCACTACCGCCTGGTGCAGGGCCAGCGGGGCCCGGCGGGCCCGGGTCCGGAGGGCTGGGAGGACGACCTGTTCGCGGGTCTGCCGGGATGAGTGCCGCCGCGGGCATCGGCCGGGGGATCGCGGTCGCCGCGGCGGGGACCTGGCTGGCGCTGGTCGAGGTCTTCTGGCTGCCGCTGCGCGTCGGCGGCGTCCTGCTCCCCGTCTCGGTGGTGGCAGCAGTCGTGGGCAACCTGGTGCTGCCCGCTCTGGCGCTGCGGGTGTCCGGGAGCCGGCTGATCGCCGTCCTCCCGGTGCTCGGCTGGATCGTCGTGGCGCTCGCGGGCATGGTCCGCCGGCCCGAGGGCGACCTGGTCGTCAACGGCGTCGGCGCGCTCGGCGTCGTCGGCCTGGTGTTCCTGGCCCTCGGCGTCACGGCCGGCGCGTTCTCCGTCGGCCGGGTGCTCGGAGCGGGCGCCCGCCCACCGGCCGCCTAGGACGGCTGGGGGACGCCGCGCTGCTCGGGGATGCCGCCGCGGGGCAGCCAGACCGGCTGGTCGACCAGCCAGGTGAGGAACTGCTCGGCGGGCATGGGGGGCGCGATGTGGTAGCCCTGCGCGAAGTCGCAGCCCCACGCCCGCAGCGCGCGGAGCGTGTCGGCGTCCTCGACGCCCTCGACGACCATGCTCATGCCGAGGTCGAGGCTCAGCTGGAGCGTGCTCCGCACGATCGCCGCCGCCCGCTCGTCGGACGTCAGGTCGCTGACGAAGCTGCGGTCGAGCTTGAGCTCGTCGACGGGGAGCGCGCGCAGGTAGGACAGGGACGAGTAGCCGGTGCCGTAGTCGTCGATGGACAGCCGGATGCCCAGCCGGCGCAGGCCCGCCATGACCTGCTGGCTGCGCGCGGCGTCGGCCATGAGGACGTCCTCGGTGATCTCGAGGATCAGCGCGTCGGCCGGGACGTCGAACGCCTCCAGCAGCATCTGGACCTGCTCCGGCAGGGCGACGTCCTGCAGGTTGGAGACCGACAGGTTGACCGCCACCGACAGGTCGTGCCCGGCGGCGCGCCAGGCCTGCACGTCGCGCAGCGAGCACTCGAGGACCCGCAGCGCCAGCCGGCGCATCAGCCCGGCCTGCTCGGCGAGCGGGAGGAAGACGTCCGGGGGGAGCACCCCGCGCTCGGGGTGGTGCCAGCGCACCAGCGCCTCCACGCCGACGACGCGGCCGGTGCGCAGGTCCATCTTCGGCTGGTAGTGGACGCCGAGCTGCTCGGTGTCCAGCGCGGTGCGCAGCTGCTCGAGCGTCTCCAGCCGGTCGCGGCTGTCCGGGGTGCCGTCGGGCGCCCACAGCTCGAACCCGTGCCTGCCCCGCTTGGCGACGTACATGGCGGTGTCCGCCCGGGCCAGCAGGAGCGACCGGTCGCGGCCGTGGTCGGGGCAGACCGCGATGCCGATGCTGGCGTCGACGTGCAGCGGCATGCCGTCGAGCACGAAGGCGTCGCGCAGGGCGGCGCCGATCCGGCCGGCGACGTCCTGGGCGCGGGCGGCGTCGGCGCCCGGCAGCAGGACGGCGAACTCGTCGCCGCCCATGCGCGCCAGCAGGTCGCCGGGCTCCAGTGCCTGCTCCAGGCGCGGCCCCACGAGGCACAGCAGGTCGTCGCCGACGCTGTGCCCGAAGCTGTCGTTGATCTCCTTGAACCGGTCGAGGTCGATCATCAGCACCGCGCAGTCGGCGCGCCGTGCGCCGTAGACGGTGGCCTCCAGCTCCTCGATGAAGCGGCGGCGGTTGGCCAGCCCGGTGAGCGGGTCGTGGTGGGCCTCGGTGGCCAGCTGGGCGAGGCGGAGCTGCTCCACCGCGCGCAGCGCCGCGTTCTCCACGACCAGGGCGCCTTCGAGGGCGACCTGGCGCACGGCCTCGCGGACCATCGACGACCAGCGCTTCTTGCCCGAGACCACGCCGCTGACCACGGCGCCGACGAGCTTGTCGCCCGACAGCAGGGGCACGCTGACGTACCCGCCGAGGTCGAGCGCGGCCACGAGGCGGGGGTCGAGCAGGTCGCTCTGGGCGGCGTCCTCGACGAAGATCGGCAGCTTCTGCTCCGCGGTCAGCCGGTAGAGGGGGACATCGGCGGCCGGGCGGCCGACGAGCGTGCCGGCGATGACCTGCTTGTGCTCCTCGGGCCAGTCGACGTGCCGGACCTCGCTGATCCGGCCCTCGTCGTCCAGGAGGTACGCGGCACTGCGGTCGGTGCCGGCCAGCTGCTGGACGGCGCGGGCCATGACCTCGGCGGCCTCGGCGACCCCGGTGGCGTGCGCCCCGTCGACCAGCATCTGCCGGACGACCCGGGCGGTGTCGAGGGAGGCCTGCCGCGCCTGGCTGGTGCGGGCCTGCTCGATCACGCCGCCCAGGTGGGCGCCGGCGGCGGCGGCGAGCCGGCGGACGTCCTCGGAGAACGGCCGCACGTGGGTGCTGTCCAGGGTGAGGACGCCGGCCAGGTGCGGGCTGCGGCCGATGGGGACGGCGAGCCCCGAGGCGATGTGGAACGCGTCGACCCACCAGCCCGACAGCAGGCCGGAGTCCTTGTCGGCGGTCATGGGCTTGCCGGTGCGCAGCACCGTCTCGGCCATCTGCAGGCCGACGGGCGCGTTGCGGAACTGCTCCCAGGTGGCCAGGTCGCGGCGGCCGTCGGCGTAGGCGGCCATGCGCGGGACCAGCCGGCCGTCCTCGAGCAGGAAGATGCAGGCCCGCTCCACCTCGCCGAGCTCGGCGAGCTGGCGGCACGCGGAGCCGAGCAGGTGGTCCATCGACTGGGCCGAGGACGCCGACTCGATGAGGTTGAGGAGCACCTCGGCCTGGGCGGTGCGACGCTTCTCCGACCGGCGGGTCCAGGCCTCGGTCATGGCGACGGCGATGCGCGGGGTGACCTGGCGCAGCAGGTGCCGGGCGGCGGCCGCCGCGGGCTCGACGGTGAGCACGCCGACGACCTCGCCGTCGACGATCAGCGGCTCGCCGTGCGCGGAGCGGATGCCCCGCTCGGCGAGCTCCTTGTCGGACGCGCGGCGGCCGTCGGCCTTGGCGACCAGGGACTGCCGGCTGCGGATGATCGCCGACATGAAGGGGGAGCGGGAGAGGGTCACCGCGGTCTTGTGGGTCGACCCGACGTCGGTCTCCGCCGGGTCGGCGACCGACTGCCGGAAGGGGACGATCATCTCGGTGGAGGCCTCGTGCACCCACACCGACACCCGCGTCGCGCCGGCGGAGGCCCGCAGCCGGGCGAGCTGGCTCTCCAGGGCCGACTGGGCGTCGTACGGGGACACCGAGGGCGACGCCGGCGGCAGGAGCCGCTGCGGCGCCGGCTGGGGCGTCCGTACCCGTGTCACGGCTCCAAGATCGGCATCTGCCGTCCATGCTTGAGCCGCGTCCTCGCGCTCACCCCTTCGGGGGGAGTGGCCGCTGGTGTCCGGGCACCCGTCGCGCCCGGGATCCGGGCCTGGCGTCATACTGGACGGGCATGATCGCCGCCGGCTCCGGTCGGCGCCACCGCCGCGCGTCCCCGGGAGGGAACCCCCGTGACCTACGTCATCACACAGGCCTGCGTCGACGTCCTCGACAAGGCGTGCATCGACGAGTGTCCGGTGGACTGCATCTACGAGGGCGACCGGATGCTGTACATCCACCCCGACGAGTGCGTCGACTGCGGTGCCTGCGAGCCGGTGTGCCCGGTGGAGGCCATCTACTACGAGGACGACGTCCCGGACAAGTGGAAGGACTTCTACAACGCCAACGTGGAGTTCTTCTCCGACCTGGGCAGCCCCGGCGGCGCGGCCAAGACCGGGAAGATCGGCAAGGACCACCCGCTGGTCGCCGCCCTCCCGCCGCAGGGCGAAGGTCACTGACCGCTCCGGTCCCCGGCGCGCCCCGCGCGCTGCCGGACTTCCCCTGGGACTCCCTCGCCGGAGCGCGGTCCCGGGCGGCCCAGCACCCCGGCGGGGTGGTCGACCTGTCGATCGGCACCCCGGTCGACGACACCCCGGAGGTGCTCAGCCGGGCGCTGGCGGCCGCCGGTAACGCGCCGGGCTACCCGACGGCCCTGGGGACGGCGGCGCTGCGCACGGCGGCGGCGGACTGGCTGGCGCGCCGGCTCGGCGTCGAGCTCGCCGACCCGCTGGGCGCCGATCCCTCGGTCCTGCCGACCGTCGGGTCCAAGGAGCTGGTGGCGCTGCTGCCCACCCTGCTCGGGCTGCGTGACGGCACGGTGCTCGTGCCCGAGGTCGCCTACCCCACCTACGAGGTCGGGGCGGTGCTGGCCGGGCTCGCCGTGCGGCGCACCGACGTCCCTCCGCCGGACGCGGCCGGCGTGGTGCTGGTCTGGCTCAACTCACCCGGCAATCCGCACGGCCGCGTGCTGGACGACGACCAGCTGCGCGCGTGGGCGGCGTGGGGACGCGCCCACCGCGTGCCGGTGGTCGCCGACGAGTGCTACGTGACGCTCGGCTGGGACGTCCAGCCCCGCTCGCTGCTGCACCCGTCGGTGGCGGGGGAGGACCACACCGGCCTGCTGGCGGTGCACTCGCTGTCCAAGCAGTCGACGGCGGCCGGGTACCGGGCCGGCCTGCTCTCCGGTGACCCCGCGCTGGTCCGCCGGGTGTGGGAGGTCCGGCGCCACCTGGGGCTGCTGGTGCCCGGACCGGTCCAGGACGCGATGGCCGCCGCGCTGGCCGACGACGCGCACGTCGACGCGCAGCGCGAGCGCTACCGGGCCCGGCGGGAGCGGCTCGCGGCCGCGGTCCGGGCCGCGGGGCTGCGGATCGACCACTCCGAGGCCGGGCTCTACCTGTGGGCGACCCGGGACGAGGACTGCTGGACGACCATCGACTGGCTGTCCGAACGCGGCATCGTCGCCGCGCCCGGCAGCTTCTACGGCCCGGCGGGCAGCCGGCACGTGCGGCTGGCGCTCACCGCCACCGACGAACGGATCGACGCGGCGGTGCGACGCCTGACCGCCTAGGGCTCGCGGTACCGGATGACCGTGCCCGCGCCGACGCGGCGGGCGGCGGTCAGGCTCAGGGTCGCGCGACGCAGCACCTCGGCGGCGGTCAGCCCGACGTCCAGCGGGGCGACGCCCGCACTCGCGGAGAGCCCGTCGAGGCGGAGGTCGGCGATGGCGGCCACGAGACGGGCCGCGGCGGTCTCGGCACCACCGACGGGGCCGGAGAGGACGAGCACGAACTCGGCCGGGCCGGAGCTGGCCAGCCAGTCGTCACCGCGGACGGAGCGGGCGAGCAGGCTGGTCACCTGGTCGAGCGCGGGGCGCGGGGTCGGCCAGCCGTCGTCGCGGCGGAGGAGCCCGACGACGACCAGCGAGGCGGGCGCGGCGTCGACCGTGGGCAGTTGGTCGGCCAGGCGGTCGAGAACGGCTTCCCGCGGGGGCAGCAGGCTCGTCACGTCGGCGACCGCGGTCTCCACGGCGGCGGGCGCCGTGAGGACGGGAGGGTCGGGAGCGATCGTCATGGGGGCCGTGTCGGCCCCCGCGGATCGACGGTTGAGGGAGGCGAACCACCCGGCTCCCTCTCCGGAGGGAGCCGCGAGCGTCAGCCTGTGGGCCGGATCACCACGGCGTCGGTGCCGGCCCCGGGATCGTCGGCCCACCCCGTCCCGGCGGCCCACCGGCGGCCGGCGAACTCCACCTCGGCGAGCTGCAACCGCCCGGCCTGGGCGACCGCCCACGTGGCGGCCGGCCAGCCCGCGGCCGGGTCGACGTAGATCGTGCCGTCGTTGCGCGGCATGGCCGCCACGCCGAGCTCGGCGGCGGCGACGGCGGAGACGTCCGCGGCCGGTACGGGGGCCGACGCCTCGTAGCGGCAGTCGAGCCGCGAGCCCGCGGGGTCGGCGAGCACCGCCGTGAGCTCCGTGGCCAGGGGCTCCCACTGCTGGTAGGCCTCCGGGAAGCCGCTGCGCTGGACCGCCTGCGCGACCTCGGTCAGCCGGCCGGTGTCCCAGCCGGGCACCTGCACCAGCCGGTCGTAGAAGATGCCGGCGGAGTAGACCGGGTCCTGGACCTGGGCGTCACTGCCCCAGCCCATCGAGGGGCGCTGCTGGAACAAGCCCAGCGAGTCGCGGTCGCCGTAGTCGAGGTTGCGCAGCCGGGACTCCTGCTGGGCGGTGGCCAGCGCGATGACCACGGCCCGGTCGGGCAGGCCCCGGGAGCGTCCGACCGCCGCGATCGTGGCCGCCGACGACGCCTGCTCGGTGGTGAGCCGCAGCGACGACCCGGCGACGGTGCACTGTCCCGGCACGCCCGGCACCCCCACGGTCTCGGTCTCCCACACCAGCCCGACCAGCACGGCGACGGAGATCAGCGCCGCCGGCCACCAGCGCCCGAGCTGTCGCCGCCGGTTCCGGCGGCTGGGCCGCGTGCGCGCCGCGGGCCGCCGTCGCGCGGGCGCGCGGCCGCCACGGGCGGGGCTGCGCCGGGCGGCGCTCCCGGTCCGGGCGCGTACGGGGCGCGCGGCGGTCCGGGTGCTGGCCATCTCCACCGACTGTAAGTGCCGTTCCTGTCAGGAACCGGGAACGGCTGCCTCCAGGATCGGGGCGGCCGTCCGTCAGTTCTTGTGGAGTTCGGCGTTCAGCGCGCCCCAGGTGCCCTCGCGGGGCAGCGCCTCGAGCGCCCCGCTGACGCTGTTGCGCCGGAAGAGCAGCCCGCTGCGGCCGGAGAGCTCCCGCGCCTTGACCACCGAGCCGTCGGGCAGGGTGACCCGCGACCCGCCCGTCACGTAGCAGCCGGCCTCGACGACGCAGCCGTCCCCGAGCGAGATGCCTATGCCGGCGTTGGCGCCGAGCAGGCAGCCGCTGCCGATGGAGATCGTCTCCTTGCCGCCGCCGGACAGGGTGCCCATGATCGACGCGCCGCCACCGATGTCGCTGTCGGCGCCGACGACGACGCCCGCGCTGATCCGGCCCTCCACCATCGAGGGGCCGAGGGTGCCGGCGTTGTAGTTGACGAAGCCCTCGTGCATGACGGTGGTGCCCTCGGCCAGGTGCGCGCCGAGGCGGACCCGGTCGCCGTCGGCGATGCGGACGCCGGAGGGGATGACGTAGTCGACCATCCGCGGGAACTTGTCGACGCCGAACACGGTCACCTGGCCGACGGCGGCGCGCAGGCGGTGGGCCTTGAAGGTGGCGGCCTCGACCGGGCCGGCGCTGGTCCACGCGACGTTGGTGAGCAGCCCGAAGACGCCGGTCAGGTCCGCGCCGTGCGGCCGGATCAGGCGGTGGGAGAGCAGGTGCAGCCGGAGCCAGACGTCGTGGGTGTCCACCGGGGGCGCGCTGAGGTCGGGGATCACCGTGCGGACGGCGATGATCTCCACCCCGCGTGCCTCGTCGCTGCGCACCAGCCCGCCGTAGTCGGGGCCGAGCTCGCCGGAGAGCTCGAGCGCGCCCAGCCGGGTGGTGCCGGCCGTCGCGCCCTCCGGGGCGCCGAGCCGGGGTTCGGGGTACCAGGTGTCGAGCACCGTGCCCGCGGGGGTGACGGTGGCCAGGCCGGCGGCGACTGCGGAGACGGGGGCTGCGTCGGTCACGGGCACGACGCTACCGAGGGCCGCCGCGGCGGGTCGGGCAGGGCCGTGTCCCCGTAGGCTCGGCGTCCGTGACCAACCTCCCCCCGCTCGACCTCTCCGCCGACGTCCTCGCGCTGACCAGGGCGCTGGTCGACGCGCCGTCGGTGTCGGGTTCGGAGGGGCCGCTCGCCGACGCCGTCGAGGCGGCGCTGCGGGCGCTCGGGGGCCTCGAGGTGGAGCGCGTCGGCGACGCGGTGCTGGCGCGCACCAACCTCGGCAGGCCGACCCGGGTGGTGTTCGCCGGCCACCTCGACACCGTGCCGATCGCCGACAACGTGCCCTCCGACCTGCGCGAGGAGGACTCGGTACAGCGGCTGTACGGATGTGGTTCCAGTGACATGAAGTCCGGCGACGCCGTGATGCTCCGCCTGGCCGGGCGGTTCGGGGTCCCGGGTGCGGAGCCCGCGCACGACCTCACCTTCGTCTTCTACGACAACGAGGAGGTCGAGGCGGTCAAGAACGGCCTCGGCCGGGTCGCGCGGGAGCGGCGCGGCTGGCTCTACGGCGACCTCGCGATCCTCATGGAGCCGACCGACGGCGAGATCGAGGCCGGCTGCCAGGGAACCCTGCGGGCGCGGCTCGACGTCACCGGCCGCCGGGCGCACAGCGCGCGCAGCTGGCTCGGGGTCAACGCGATCCACGGGCTCACGACCGCGGTGGACGCGCTGGCCGCCTACCGGCCCCGCGAGGTGGAGATCGACGGCTGCCTGTACCGCGAGGGCCTCAACGCCGTCGCGATCTCCGGTGGTGTGGCCGGCAACGTCATCCCCGACGAGGCGTCGCTCACGGTCAACTTCCGCTACGCCCCCGACCGGGACGAGGACGCCGCCGAGGCGCACGTCCGCGAGGTGTTCGCCGAGGCGATCGCGGCGGGGGCGACGCTGACGATCACCGACAACGCCGGCGGGGCGCTGCCCGGGCTCGCCGAGCCGGCCGCCGCCGCGTTCGTCGCCGCGGTGGGCAGGGCCGCCCGGGCCAAGCTGGGCTGGACCGACGTCGCCCGGTTCGCCGCCTTCGGCATCCCGGCGGTGAACTACGGCCCCGGCGACCCCACGCTCGCGCACACCCGCGAGGAGCACGTGCGCGTCGACCGGCTGCAGCCCGCCGAGGACGCCCTGATCGCCTACCTGACGACGCCGACCGCCTGAGGAGCGCCGCATGACCCAGTCGCCCAGCCCGCAGCCGCCCGACGGCCGCCGCCCCCGGCCCACCCGGCACCGGGGCCCGATCATGCTGCGCGGGGGAGAGCCGGACCCGCAGACCGTCGGGACGACGACCGACCAGCGGCTGCTCGACCGGCGCGGGCCCACCGACTGGGTGCACACCGACCCCTGGCGCGTCCTGCGGATCCAGAGCGAGTTCGTCGAGGGCTTCGGTCTGCTGGCCGAGCTGCCCCGCGCGGTGAGCGTCTTCGGCAGCGCTCGCACACCCCGCGACCACCCGCACTACGCCGCCGGCGTGGCCATCGGCGCCGCCCTGGCCCAGGCGGGCTACGCCGTCATCACCGGTGGCGGCCCCGGCGCCATGGAGGCCGCCAACCGTGGTGCGAGCGAGGCCGGGGGACTCTCGGTGGGCCTGGGCATCGAGCTGCCGTTCGAGCAGGAGCTCAACGAGTGGGTCGACGTCGGCATCTCGTTCCGCTACTTCTTCGTGCGCAAGACGATGTTCGTGAAGTACGCCCAGGCCTTCGTGATCCTGCCCGGCGGCTTCGGCACCCTCGACGAGCTGTTCGAGGCGCTCACGCTGGTGCAGACCCGCAAGGTCACCCGGTTCCCGGTGATCCTGTTCGGCCGGGAGTACTGGGCGGGCCTGCTCGAGTGGGTGCGCACCACGCTGGCCGGCACCGGCACCATCAACGCCACCGACCTGGACCTGATCACCGTCACCGACGACATCGGCGAGGTGCTGAGCGTCATCCAGGCGGCCGACGCGGCCCGGCGCGCGGGCGACGGCGGGGGCGGCATGCAGTCGATCCCGGCCGAGCAGGGCCCGCTCGAGGCCTGATGCTCTCGTTCGTCGCCTTCGTCGTCGGCGTCCTCGTCGTCGGCGCCCTGCTGTTCCTGGGCGCCTCGCTGCTGCTGGGGCGGGCGGAGACCCGGCCACCGGCCGAACCGGACCGGTCCCCGGTGGCGCTCCCGGGGGACCGCCCGGTGACCGCGGACGACGTCCGGGCCCTGCAGCTGTCGGTGACCGCGCGCGGCTACCGCATGAGCGAGGTGGACTGGCTGATCGACCAGTTCGCGCTCGTCCTGGAGGAGCGCGACGCCGAGATCGCCGCCCTGCAGCGGCGGCTGCATCCGGCCGCGGACGCACCCTCGAAGGAGCGGCAGGAGCCTGCGGCGGACGACGCCGGAGCGACGGACGAGGAGACCCCGCGTGCCTGAACTGGTCGAACGCATCGACGTCGACGCCCCGCCGGAGCGGGTGTGGGCAGCGCTCACCGACTGGGAGCGCCAGGGCGAGTGGATGCTCGCCACCGACGTGCGCACGGTGGGCGGCCCGGCCCAGCGGCTGCACGGCCGGCTGGCGGCCCGCACCGGCCTGCCGCTCCCGGGCGGGCGGCACGTCGGGCTGCTCGACACGATGATCATCACGAAGTGGGAGCCGCCCCGGCTGGTCGAGGTGCAGCACACCGGCCGGCTCGTCCGCGGCCCGGGCATCTTCGAGATCCAGCCGCGCGGCGAGCACTCGACGTTCGTCTGGACCGAGCGGCTCTACCTGCCCTACGGCTATCTCGGCGTGGTCGGCTGGTTCCTGGTCAAGCCGTTCGCGGTCCTCGGCATCCGCCGCTCGCTGAGGCGCTTCGCCCGGTTCGCCACAATGCACGGGTGACGACGAGCGTGGTGCCGGCGTGAGCCGGCGCGGCTGGGCGCTGTTCCTGGCCATGTCGGTGATCTGGGGCGTCCCGTACCTGCTGATCAAGGTCGCCGTGGACGAGGTCTCGCCGGTGATGGTGGTCGTCGCCCGCTGCGTCGTGGGCGCGGCGCTGCTGCTGCCGTGGACCGTCGCCGCCGGGCAGCTGCGCCCCGCGCTGCGGCACTGGCGGTGGCTGCTGCTGTTCACCGTGCTGGAGATGACCGGTCCGTGGCTGCTGCTGTCCTACGCCGAGCAGACGCTGTCCAGCTCGCTCACCGGGCTGCTCGTGGCCGGGGTGCCGTTCGTCGCCGCGCTGGCCGGGCGCCTGGCGGGGGAGGAGGAGCGGTTCACCCCGGTCCGGATCGCCGGGATGTGCCTGGGGGTGGTCGGCATCGTGGCCCTGCTCGGCCTCGACGTCGAGGGCGCGCAGCTGCTGCCGCTGCTGGCGGTGGCGCTCGTGGTGGTCGGCTACGCGACGGCGCCGCTGATCGTCAGCCGCAAGCTGCCCGAGGTGCCCGGCGTCGCGGCGAGCTCGATCGCGCTGTTCGTCACCGCCGTCGTCTACGCCCCCTTCGCCCTGCCCCGGCTCGGCGAGCTCGGGAACGCGTCCGCGGAGGCGGTCGGGTCGCTCGCCGTCCTCGGCGTCGTCTGCACGGCCGTCGCGCTGGCGTTGTTCTTCGCGCTGATCCGCGAGGTCGGGCCGCAGCGTGCGCTGGTCATCACCTTCGTGAACCCGGCGGTGGCCGTGCTCCTGGGGGTGCTGCTGCTCGACGAGCCGTTCACCCTCGGCATCGCGCTCGGGCTGCCGCTGGTGCTCGCGGGCTGCGTGCTCGCCACCCGCCGCAGCCCGGTGCGGGCGCAGCCGTCCGAGCTGGCCGAGGTCGACTCCGCCGTCCCCTGACTCAGGCCAGCCGGCGCAGCCGGGGCCAGATCTCCGACCACGGCACCAGCCGGCCGGTGGCGACGGCGATCGGCGTGCCCTGCTCCTCGTTGTCCAGGCCCACGCCGTTGTCGAACCGCTCGACCACCTCGACCTGCCCGAACCACCGGGCCAGCCGGTCCTGCGGGATGCCGACGGCCACGACCGCCGCGACGTCGTCCGGTGGCGGACCCCAGTCCCAGTAGGAGTTGTGCCCGCTGTACGCCGGGGCCAGGTCGGGCGCGAACCGGTCGACCGCCCCGGCCTGCCCGTAGTTCGCGGTGAGCACCGCGACCCGTCCGGGGACGGCGCCGGCCCGGCGCTCGACGGCGGCCGCCAGCGCGGGCCAGCCGACGGTCTCACCGGCGTCGTAGTTGACGTCCACGACCGGGGTGTCCGCGAGCCGGTCGACCGGGACCAGCGGGAGCCCGAGGGGTGCGCTGACCGCGAGGCTCAGGACGAGCGCCGCGGCCAGCAGGCCCGTGCGCAGTCGGGCGGAGCCGCGGCGGGCCCACGCGACGACGGGTCCGGCCCCGGCGGCGAGCAGCACCGGGTACATGCCGGCCAGGTAGTACGGCTTGCCGCCGCTGAGCAGGAAGACGGCGGCCAGCAGCACGTACGCGACCGCGAACGCCCGCCACGTCGCCAGGGCCGGGTCCCGGGCCAGCCGCCACAGCCCGGCCACCCACACCGGCACGAGCAGCGGGCTCACGAGCACCAGCTGGAAGGGCAGGAACAGGTACCACGGCTCGCTGGTGCCGGAGCTGCCGCCCGCGATCGCCTCGGCCAGCTCAAGCTGCGGCCAGCCGTTCGCCGCCTGCCACACCAGGTTGGGCGCCCAGAGCGCCAGGGCCAGCAGCCCCCCCAGCCACGGCCACGGCGACCGCAGAGCCGCCCGCGGGCCGACGGCGAGCACCCCGAGGACGACGGCGCCCAGGAGGAACACCGGCTGCACCTTGTTCTGCAGGGCGAGCCCCGCCACCGCCCCGGTCAGCAACCACACGGGCCCGCCGTCCCGCAGCGACCGCACGAGCAGCCACGAGAGCGCGGCCCAGGCCAGGAGGTCCAGCGTCGTCGTCGACAGGAGGTGACCGGTGATCAGCAGGACCGACGCCACCGCCGTGCAGCCCGCGGCCAGCAGCTGGGCGGCGCGGCCGGCGCCGAACTCCCGGGCGATCAGGCCGGTGAGCACGACGACGGCCCCGGAGGCGAGCGCCGACGGCAGCCGGAGGGCCACCAGCGACCCCGGGACGAGGGTGTCCATCAGCCGGGCGACCAGGGGGGTGAGCGGCGGCTGGTCCACGTAGCCGAACGCGAGCTCCCGCCCGGCCCGCAGGAAGTAGAGCTCGTCGCGGGAGTAGCCGTAGCGGCCGGCGACCGCGAGCAGCAGGACGGTGACCGCGCCGCCGAGCAGGAGCAGCGGAGCCCGGGCCACGACGCCGACCGTAGGGGATCGCCTCGGCCCGGAGGAACCGTCGGCGGCCGGCGCTAGCGTCAGCGCCGTGGACCCGGAGAGACGGCGGTGCGGCTGGGCGACCAGCGCGCCCGAGTACGTGGCCTACCACGACGACGAGTGGGGCCGGCCGCTGCACGGCGACGACGCGTTGTTCGAGCGGCTCTGCCTCGAGGCCTTCCAGTCCGGCCTGTCGTGGATCACCATCCTGCGCAAGCGGCCGGCCTTCCGTGCCGCGTTCGCCGGGTTCGCCATCGACGCCGTCGCGGAGTTCGGGCCGGACGACGAGGCCCGGCTGATGGCCGACGCCGGCATCGTCCGCAACCGCGCCAAGATCTCCGCCGCCGTCCGGAACGCCCGGGCCGCGCAGCGGCTGGAGGAGGGGCTCTCGGCGTTCCTGTGGTCGTTCGCCCCTGTCGGTCCCCGGCCCCGGCCGGCCACGCTCGCGGAGGTGCCGGCGACCAGCCCCGAATCCACCGCGATGGCCCGGGAGCTCAAGCGCCGCGGCTTCGTGTTCGTCGGACCGACGACCGCCTACGCCCTCATGCAGGCCACCGGGATGGTCGACGACCACGTCGCCGACTGCTGGCGGGCCGACGCGGGAGGGTGACCTCGGGGGGTTCGTGTTGGACGCGCGGGCCTCATACGGGATCATTGGGAGCGAGCGCACAGCAGCGACGGACGCCGCATCCCCTGCGATGGCAGATCAGGGTGCGGCCGGCGAAGGAGGCACGCATGGCGGCCATGAAGCCGCGCACGGGTGAAGGTCCCCTGGAAGTCACCAAGGAGGGGCGCGGCCTGGTCATGCGCGTACCGCTCGAGGGGGGCGGTCGCCTGGTCGTCGAGCTGTCGCCCGACGAGGCGGCGGCACTCTCGGAGGCACTGAAGGGCGCGACCAGCTGAACACCGCCGCGAGCCTGCCCCCGGGCAGCCCCGCGAGCGATGCGGCCCCGGCCGCCGGCACCACGCCGGCAGCCGGGGCCGCGCCGTTGCCGCGGGTCGAGATCGTCCCCGACGTCCCGGCGCTGGGGCCCGACGACGTCCTCGCCGTCCCCGTCGGTGCCGGCAGCGCCCTCCCCGGCTGGCTCGGCCCCGACGCGGCGGCGCCGCCGGTCAGCCCCGAGCTGCTGACCGGCGCCCTGGCCGACACGGGCAACACCGGCTCGGCCGGCGCGGTCACGAACATCCCCGTCGCGGGACGACGTCCGCGCAGCGTCGTCGCCGTCGGCTCGGGCGAGGGGACCCTGCCGCACCTGCGCAGCTACGTGGCCACCGCGGTGCGCCGGGCGCAGACCCTGGCCGAGCACGGCGCCCGCCGGCTGGTCCTCCCGATCGACACCGCGGTGGCGCCGGCGGGCGCGGCCGAGGTGCGTGCCGCCGTCGAGGCCGCGCTGCTGGCGGGCTACCGGTTCCGCGAGACGTCCAGGCCGCACCCAACCCGGCCGGCGACGGTCACCGTCGTCGCGGCCGATGCCGAGGGCCCCGGGATCGCCGAGGCCGTGCGGGCCGGACGGGTGACCGCCGAGGCGGTGGCCTGGGCCCGCGACCTGACCAACACGCCCAGCAACGTGAAGAACCCCGCCTGGCTCGCCGAGCAGGCCGAGCAGCGCTTCGCCGGGCGGGCGCACGTCACCGTCGACGTCCTCGGGCCCGACGAGCTGGCCGCCGGCGGGTTCGGCGGCGTGCTGGCCGTCGGGGGCGGCTCGGCGACACCGCCGCGGCTGGTCGTCGTGCGCTACCGCCACCCGGAGGCGCCGGCCGCGCACCCGGTGCTGGTCGGCAAGGGCATCACCTTCGACACCGGTGGCCTGTCGATCAAGCCCAACGCCGGCATGCGCGAGATGAAGACCGACATGGCCGGCGGCGCGGCGGTGCTCGCGACCGTCGACGCCGCCGCCGAGCTCGGCCTGCCGATCGCGGTCACCGCTGTGGTCCCGGCCGCGGAGAACGCGGTCTCCGGCTCCTCCTACCGGCCGGCCGACGTCGTGCGGCACGTCGGGGGGCGGACCACCGAGGTGCTCAACACCGACGCCGAGGGCCGGATGGTGCTCGCCGACGCGCTGGCCTACGCCCGCCTCGAGCTCGGGGCCACGGTGCTGGTCGACGTCGCCACGCTGACCGGCGCGATGAAGGTGGCCCTGGGGGCGCGCACCGCCGGCCTGTTCGCCACCACCGACGGCCTCGCCGAGGCGCTGCGGGCGGCCGGCGTCCAGGCGGGGGAGCCGTCGTGGCGGATGCCGCTGCTGGAGGAGCACCGCGACCTGCTCGACAGCCAGGTGGCCGACGCGAACAACGCCCCGGGCGGTCCCGGCGGGACGACGGCGGCGCTGTTCCTGCAGCCGTTCGCCGGTGACCTGCCCTGGGCCCACCTCGACGTCGCGGGTCCGGCGCGGGCCGGCTCCGACGACGCCGAGGTGGTGAAGGGCGGCACGGGCTTCGGCGCGCGCACCCTGCTGCACTGGCTGGAGGCCGGCGCACCGGTCTGACGCCGTTCAGTCGCCGGTCGTGCCGTCGATCGCCTCGCGCAGGAGGTCGGCGTGCCCGGCGTGCCGGGCGGTCTCCTCGATCAGGTGCAGCAGGATCCAGCGCAGGTCGCGGTGGTTCCCCGTCCGCCGGGAGCGGCTGACCGACAGCTGGTCGAGGCTCGCCGCCTCCGCGACGACCTGGCGGCTGCGGGCGCAGGTGGCCCGGTAGCGCTCGCGCAGCTCCTCCGGGGTGCACCCCACCGCCGTGCGGAACTCGAAGTCGGGGTCGGCCTCCCAGTCGACCCCTGCCCAGAGCTCGTCCGGCGGCAGGCCGAGGAAGGTGACCCGGAACCAAAAGTCCTCGACGAAGGCCAGGTGGTTGAGCAGCCCGGCCAGCGTCAGGGACGACGGCGGGACGGTCCGCGCGAGCTGCTCGGCGGTGAGCCCATCGGCCTTGAGGAGGACCGTCTCCCGCTGGTAGTCCAGGTAGGCGCCGAGCTGCTCGCGTTCGGGACCGTATTCCGGCGGGTCGGTGCGCACCCGCGAGAGCATTGCACCCGTCCCCGAGGAGCCCCGATGGCACGCCTGATCAGCACCCGAGCCCTGTGGACCCTGGCCCGGGCGGGGAACCTGCGGGCGCGGGTCCGCGCCAACCGGGAGGGCGCGACCGGGATCCGGCTCCACCTCGCCGGGGCCGCGGTGGAGTCCGGCGTCCTCGACGCGCTCGCCGCGGGAGCGGCGTCCGAGAGCGAGGTCGCCGCGCGCACCGGTGCCACCGACCAGGCGCTGCTCGCCGCGTTCCTCCGCGTCCTGGCCGCCGCCGGCCTGGTGTCCGCCGGCGACGGCGATCGCTGGCGGCTGACCGGCCGAGGGCGGGCCGTCGTCGAGGACGACCTGGTCCGCGCGACCTACCAGGCGTTCCCCGGCTTCCACACCGGCCTCTACCGCGACCTGCCGGCCCAGCTGGCCGGCGGCCCACCTCGCCGGGACGTCGCCGAGCAGGGCGCGGTGATCGCCCGCATCTCGGCGGCCTTCGACCCGTTCGTCCACGACCGGCTCGTCCGCACCCTCGTCGAGCGGACCCCCCGCCGGGTCCTGGACGTGGGCTGCGGCGCGGGGCTGCAGCTGGCCGCGATGCTCGCGGCGCTGCCCGGCGCCGAGGGCGTCGGTATCGACGCCGACGCGGGCGCGGCGGACCTGGCGCGGCGGACGCTGCGCGAGCGGGGGCTGGCCGGGAGGGCGCACGTCGTGACCACAGCGCTGCGGGACGCGGCGGCGGACCGCGCCGGCCCGCTCGGCGCGGCGTTCGACCTCGCCGTCCTGGCCAACGTCGTCTACTACGTCCCGA
This sequence comes from Bacillus sp. AZ43, assembly GCA_004570425.1. Lineage (GTDB taxonomy): Bacteria > Actinomycetota > Actinomycetes > Mycobacteriales > Geodermatophilaceae > Blastococcus_B. The sequence goes on along the minus strand of SPQJ01000001.1, from coordinate 148,554 downwards.
TGGAGGAGCGGGTGGACCTGCTGCGGGACGTGCGGGCGCTGCTCGCTCCGGGTGGCACGCTCTTCCTCGTCACCACCGTCGCGATGCCGCAGCTGTTCAGCCGCCACTTCGACCTGCTGCTCCGGGCGCAGGAGGGCCGCATGGAGCTCTCGGACACCGCGACGCTGCTCGCCCAGCTCCGGGCCGCGGGCTTCGAGCCGGCCGACGCGGTGCCGCTCGCCCCCGGCACGCCCGTCGTCACCCTGACGGCGCGGCGGACCGGCTGAGCCGGCTCAGGCAGGCCCGACCAGCCCCGCGACGATCTCGGCCGACAGCGTCACCAGCGGGAGACCGCCCCCGGGGTGCGACGAGCCCCCGACGAGGAACAGGCCGGGTACCGGCGAGGCGTTGCCCGGGCGCAGGAACGCCGCCCGGGCGCCGTTGCTGGAGGAGCCGTAGATCGAGCCGCCGACGCTGCCGGTGTCCCGGGCCAGGTCGGCCGGCGTCCGGACCACGCACCAGCGCAGCCGATCGCGCACGTCCAGGCCGCGGCGGGCGAGCACGCCGAGGACGTCGGCGGCGTACCGGTCGGCCAGGCCGGGGAGGTCCCAGTCCACCCCGCGCGCCGGGTCGTGCCGGGGCGCGTTCACGAGCACGAACCACGACTCGCTGTCCTCGTCGGGCCGCAGGGCCGGGTCGTCGGGCGCGCTGACGTAGACGGTGGGGTCGGCCACCGGGCGGGGCGCCCCGGCGTGCCGGCCCACGCCGAAGATGGCGTCGAACTCGGCGTCGTAGTCGTCGGGGAAGAGCACCGAGTGGTGGGCGAGGCCCGGCGTGCGGCCGCGCAGGGCCAGCAGGAGGACCACGCCGGACAGCGACGGGGTGGCGCGCGCGAGCCCGCGGCGGCCGGCGGCGGTGGCCGGGCCGGGCGGGAGCAGGTCGGCGTACAGCGCCGCGGCGTCCACGCCGGAGACGACGACGTCGGCGGGCAGCCGGCCGCCGTCGGCCAGCTCCACCCCGGCCGCCCGCCCGCCCTGGACGAGGACGCGGTGCACCGGGGTGCCGGTGCGCAGCACGGCGCCGCGTTCGACGGCGCGCTCGGCCACCGCCTGGGCCAGCCGGTGGAGCCCGCCGCGCACGTACCAGGACCCGAAGGCCTGCTCGACGTGGGCCACGGTGGCCAGCACGGCGGGCGCCCGCCGCGGGTCGGAGCCGGAGTAGGTGGCGTAGCGGTCGAGCAGCATCCGCAGCCGGGGATCGCGCACCGTCGCCCGGCCCAGCCCGCGGAGGCTCTGCCACGGTGCGACGGTGGCGACGTCGGCCGGGTTGCGGGCCAGCCGGGCGAGGGTGGCGGCGCCCCGCAGCGGCCGGCGCAGGAAGGGCCCCTCGCTGATCCGCCACATCGCCGCGGCGCGCGCCATGAGCGTCCGCCACTGGTCGCCCGCCCCGGCGCCCAGGGCGTCGTCCAGGGCGCCGGGCACGGCCCCGGGCGTCCCGGGCATGGTGAGGCCGGTGCCGTCCGGGAACCGGTAGCCGACGGCGGGGTCGAGCCGGACCAGGTCGACGGCGCCCTCGAGCGGGCCGCCGGTCGCGGTGAACAGGTCGCGGTAGACCTGCGGCATCGTCACCAGGCTCGGGCCGGTGTCGAAGACGTGACCGTCCCGGGCGAACCTGCCGAGCTTCCCGCCGACCTGGTCGGCCTGCTCGAGCACGGTGACCGAGTGCCCGCCGGCGGCCAGCCGGGCAGCGGCCGCGAGCCCGCCCAGGCCCGCCCCGACCACCACCACGCGAGCCACGCCGCCACGGTAGCCGGGGCCGTCCGCCGTCCGGGTGACGATCGTTTGTGCCGCCGGTGGCCGGGATAGGCCGAACCGGTGGAACGCGCGAGGTGGGTGGTCACGCTGGCCCTGGGAGCCGGCGCGCTGCTGACGGGGTGCTCGTCGATGCAGGAACCTCGGGTGGAGGAGGTCGCCCGGACCTTCACCGATCCCGCGGTCGATCCCGCGGAGCGGTGCGACCTGCTCGCGCCGACGACCCTGGCGGCGCTGGAGGAGCAGTCCTCGTGCGCCGAGGCCGTGGAGCAGCTGGTGCCCGACGGTGGCGCGGTGACCGCGGTCGAGGTCTGGGGAGGGGACGCCCAGGTACGGCTCACCGGGGACACGGTGTTCCTGGCCGAGACCGGCACCGGCTGGCGCGTCGTGGCCGCGGCCTGCCAGGCCCGGGACGAGGCGCCCTACGACTGCGAGGTGGAGGGACCGTGAGAGGTGTCCGCGCCGTCTACGTGACCTACCTGGTCGTGGTGGTCCTGGGGATCGGCTACGTGACCGCGCTGGGGCTGATGGGCCGATGACGAGCGAGAAGGAGTACGGCTTCCTCCGGAACAACGCGCTGGCCCTCGTCTTCGGGGGGCTCTTCCTGGTCTCGCTGGTGGGCCAGGCCGTGTCCGGGCTGGCCGACCACAACGCGCAGCAGGTCGCCGAGGGCCTCGAGCGCGTGTCGCTGCTCGACTACGTGACGTCCTCGTCGTTCGGGGTCGACGTCATGGAGAACTGGCAGTCCGAGTACCTGCAGTTCTTCCTCTACATCTTCGCCACCGTCTGGCTGGTGCAGAAGGGCTCCTCGGAGTCCAAGGACCCCGGCGCGGAGGGGACCGAGTCCGACCGGGAACAGCGCGTGGGCCGCCATGCCGACGACGACTCGCCGGCCTGGGCCGGCACCGGCGGCTGGCGGACGGTGCTCTTCTCCCGCTCGCTCGGCCTGGTCATGGGTGCGCTGTTCCTGCTCACCTGGGCGGCGTCGTCGGTCGCCGGGTGGGCGGCCTTCAACAGCGAGCAGCTCGGGCAGCGGCAGGACCCGGTGAGCTACCTCGGCTACCTGGGGGAGGCCGACTTCTGGAACCGGTCCTTCCAGAACTGGCAGTCGGAGATGCTGGCCGTGGGTTCCATGGCGATCTTCTCGGTCTACCTGCGCCAGCGGGGGTCGCCGGAGTCCAAGCCGGTGGGTGTCGCGCACGCCGACACCGGCCAGACCGGCTGACGCCGCCTCAGTGCGGGACGGCGAGGGCGAGGACGGCGAGGTCGTCGGCCTCGTGCCGTGATCCCCGCAGCTGCTCCTCGACCGCGGCGGCCACGGCGGAGACCACGTGCTCGGCGTCGGTCGTGGCGAGGTCCGCGAGCACCCGGCTCAGGCCGTCCTCGCCGAACTGGGCGCCGGCGTCGTCGCGCGCCTCGGTCACGCCGTCGGTGTAGAGCACGAGCGTCGCGCCGGCCGGCAGCGCGACCGGCACCTCGGCGAACCGCACGTCGGCGTCGATGCCGAGCGGGCGGCCGGGCCGGCCGATCTCGGTCACGGTCCCGTCGGCCGAGCGGAGCAGCGGCAGCGGGTGCCCGGCCACGCTGACCCGCGCGCAGTGCCCGTGGGCGGTGCGCTGCAGCACCAGGCAGCAGGCGGTGACGAAGCGCAGCGGTCCGGCGCCCTGCTCGTGCAGCAGCGCGGCGTTGACCGCGCCCAGGATCTCCGACGGGCCGCTGGCCGCGGCGGCCGCCCGCGCCGTGTGGCGCGCGACGGCCGTGATCGTCGCCGCCTCGGCGCCGGTCCCGCACACGTCGGCGATGAGGACCATCCAGCGGCCGTCGGGCAGCGGCATGACGTCGTACGTGTCGCCACCCACCAGCGCCGAGCCGCCGCCGGGCCGGTACCGGGCGGCCAGCCGGACCCCCGGGACGGTGGGGAGGTGCGAGGGCAGGAGGCTGCGCTGCAGGGTGTCGGCCAGGGCCCGGACGTGGGACTCGGCGCGCAGCCGGTCGAGGAACTGGCCGATCTGCCGGCCGGCGTGCGCGAGCACGTCGAGGAGCTCCGGCGGGACGGCCCGCTGCTCGTGGCTGAACAGCTCGCAGACGGCGAGCAGGGTGTCGCCGCGCATGACGGGGAAGGCCACCCCGGTGCGCAGCACGTCGGCGCGGGCGGCATCGGGGCGCAGGAACCGCGGATCGGTCCAGAGGTCCTCGACGACCACGGGCGCGCCCTGCTGCCAGGCCAGCCCCGGCAGGCCCGCGCCGCGGGAGAAGGTGCGGGCGACCGCGTCGGCGGCCAGGGCCGGCACCGAGGCGCCGGGGGTGGTCCACGTCCCGGCGTGCACGAGCCGGGTGGAGCCGTCCTGCGGCTGCCACAGGGTGGCGGCGTCCCAGTCGAGCTCGGTGCACAGGGTCGGCAGCAGCCGCTCGAACGCGACGTCGGCGTCGGGCGCCTCGGTCAGCGCCGCGGTGACCCGCAGGGTGGCCGCCAGGTAGCGGCTGACCTGGAGCTGGCGCTCGAGCAGGACCGTGGTGCTCGCGTCGCGCAAGACGCTGACCACCGACGACGCCTCGGGGGAGGCGCCGGGGTACGGCTCGACCCGGGCCAGCGTGACGTCGATCGTCACCTCCCGCCCGTCGGCGTGCAGGGCCGGCAGCTGGGTCGTCTGGCCGACGAGCTCCCCCTCACCGGTCGTCAGGAAGCGGGTGACGTGCCCGCCGTGCCCACCGCGGAACCGCGCGGGCATGATCGAGGTGAGGGGCTTCCCGAGCAGCGTCGCCGGGTCGTACCCGAGGAGCGTCCTGACGGCCGGGTTCACGTACGTCACCCGTCCCCGCGCGTCGGCCACCACCACGGTGTCGGGCAGGGCGGACAGCAGGGTGCAGGACGACACGTCCGTGAGTGAGTCGACCACCGTTCCCCCTGGTCACCACCGGGCGGCCAGTGCACCACCCGTGCCCGCCACTGTGCCATACAGCGGGTGATGGATCGATAGCGGAAAGTCAAAATGTGGGCTTGTCGACAGGGCGACCTGTCGACATGTCGCCCGTGCCCGGTCAGAAGGCGTAGCGAACGGTGAGCCACGGCGCGTGGGCCGCGATCAGCTCCCGCAGGCGGGTCACCCCGGCCCGCTTCACGTCGTTCCGGTAGCGCACGTTCTCCTGCCCGTTGCCGCTCCGCTTGGGCTGCTGGAGGTCCGGGCGCCAGAGCAGGTCCTCCGCCCGCGGGTGCCAGCCGAGGTTGACCTCGTGCAGGTCCCGGTTGTGGGTCAGCAGGATCACCTCGGCCGCGGCCTGCCGCTTGCTCGCAGGGGCGAGCCGGTCGTCGAGCTGCCGCAGCAGCGCCGTCCAGTCCTCCTCCCAGCCGTCCCGCAGGACGACGGGGGAGAGGTTCAGGTGCACCTCGTAGCCGGCCGCCACGAAGTCGTCGACCGCCGCGATCCGCTCCTCCACCCGGCTCGTGCGCACGTCGAGGACGCGGGCGTCGGCGTCGGGCATCAGCGAGAAGCGGATGCGGGTGCGCCCGGCGGGGTCGAGGTCGAGCAGGTGCCGGTTGACGTACTTGGTGGCGAACGACGCCTTCGCCGTCGGCAGGTCGCGGAACGTGGCGATCAGGTCGGCGACGTTGTCGCTGACCATGGCGTCGACGGAGCAGTCGCTGTTCTCGCCGATGTCGTAGACCCAGCTCACCGGGTCGCACTGGTCCGGTGCCGGCTTGGTGCCCTGCCGGGTCACGTGCCGCCGCAGGTAGCCGGTGATCTGGTCGATGTTGGTGAACACGGTGATCGGGTTGGCGTAGCCCTTGCGGCGCGGGACGTAGCAGTAGGCGCAGGCCATGGCGCACCCGTTGGCGGTGGAGGGCGCGATCCAGTTCGCCGACCGCTCGTTGGGGCGGGCGGACAGCGACTTCTTCACGCCGAGCACCAGGGTCTCGGTCTTCACCCGCACCCAGCGCTCGACGTTGCCCGCGTTGCCGTGCAGGTCGGGGATCTGCCAGTGCGAGGGCACCTCGACGACCTCGGCGTCCGGGAACCGGGCGATCACCTGCCGTCCACGCGGCGACGCCGCCGCCTCCGGCTCGGCGTAGATCGACCGCACCCGCAGCATCCGCGGGTCGGCCGCCGGGGCCGCCTGCTCGGGGACGTCGAACAGGGTGAGCGCGTCGCCGGCCGTCACACCGGGGTCAGCGTCCTGCCGGGCCGGGTCATTCCGGGCGCAGGTCCGCCGCCCGCAGCCGCCCGGCCAGCAGCTCGGCGGCGACGTCCTCGGTGCTGCCGCCCCGGGCGAACGCCGCCGCCCGCATCAGGTCGAGCGCGACCGGGACGTCGACCTCCAGGTCGACGGCGACCTTGCCCATGGCCTCCCACACCGCCGCGCGCCGGCGGGGCGTGGGCCCCTGCAGCCACTCCGGGCCCTCCGCCGGCTCCCATGACGACCAGACGGCCGCGTCGCTGAGCACCGAGGTCACCAGCCCCCCGACGGCCAGTGCCTCGAAGACGTCGAGCTCCGGGACGTCGGCCGAGCGGGTGAAGTAGAGGTCGATGGCCCCGGCCCCTGCCAGCGCGGGCTGCAGCGGGAGCGCCACCACCGCGCGGAAGGGGGTGGTGCCCACCAGCAGGTCGGTGAAGACCGGCCACCGTCGGCGCAGGTCCTCCTCGACGGCGAAGACCGGCTGGCGGGTCTCCTGGGCGGCGAGGCAGGGGCCGGCGCCGACGGTGAACTGCAACCGCTCGGCGGCCGCGGCCGCCTCGGAGCTCGCGCCCAGCGGCAGCCGCTGCTGGGCGGCGTCGAGGATGCTGAGCCCCGCGCCGTCGACCCGCAGCACCCGGGCGCAGGCGCGCGCCAGCCGGACCGGCAGGAGCTCCGGGCCGCGCAGTTCCGGGACGTCGGCGTCGTCGAGCGCCGCCGCGAACCGGCCGGCGATGGTCACACCCCATCTTGTGGTGTACCCGCTGTCTCCGCCCGGCGGCTCAGTCCGGCGGTGACAGAGCGCGGTCGGGCCGGTAGCTGTACGCCGCCTGGCGCACGGCGTCGTCGCTCTCCAGCCCGGCGCCGAGCGCTCCGCCCACCGTGGCCAGCGAGCTGATCAGCCAGGCCAGCTCCAGGTAGTCGGACACCTCGGCGGGGTGGCCGAGGCCGTCGGTGAAGAGATCCGGCACGACCAGCAGCAGCGAGCCGGCCAGGGCCAGGAGGAAGAGCGCCGCGTACAGCGTCAGCACGCCGATGAGCACGGTGGCGGCGGTGGCCACGTTGAACAGCGTCACCTGCTTGCGCACGCGCCGGCTGCGGGCCCGCTCCCACAGCTGCGCACCGACGACGAGCGTCACCGCCGTCGCGGCGACGGAGCCGACGGCGACCACGGTGAGCCGCAGCCAGCCGAAGTTGTCCGCGAGCCGCCAGATGTCCGGGGTGACGAGGGCGAACACGCCGGCGGCGACGGCGGCGGTCAGGGCGCGGGAGAGACGGACGGCCAGCCGCCACGGCTGGTTGGCGCGGACCATGCCGCCGAGCAGGCGCAGGTTGCCCGTGAGCACCCGCGCGGTGAAGCGCACGCCCTCGGAGGTGTCGGCCGGGTCGGTCGCGAGCTCGCGCAGCCGTCGGCCGACGAGCGCGCGGTCCTCGGGGTCGTCGCCCTCGTCGTCGCCGAGCAGGGTGCGCACCAGCCCGGTGGCCGCCTCCAGCGCCCGCCGGCGCTGGCCCACGGCCCCCAGCGCGGGCAGCGACAGGAGGGCCACCCCGTGGACGGGGCTGGCGTGCCCCACGACCGGCCGCCGGGACAGCTCCAGGGGGACGTCGGTCAGGCAGAGCACGAGGTCCCAGTCCTCGGCGAGCAGCCGCCGCCGCGCGGCGTCGACCAGCTCGTCGTCGTCGGCCGGGGGCTCGACCAGGCCGTCGACGACGGTGCGCACGTCCCAGGACACCTCCGGGTGCCGCGCGGCGAGCTCGCGGGCGAGCTCCGGGCCCAGCCGGCCGGCCAGGTCCGCGGGCGCGCCGGGCGCGGTCACCAGGCCGAGCACGAGGACGGGCGCGGTCGGGGGCCCCGGGACCGGCGGTCCGGGGGCGGGATGCGGTCCGGTCACAGGGTCAGCTGCTCGTGCCGTCCCGTGCGCCACTCGGCCAGGACGATGGTGGCGTCGTCCTGCAGCCGGCCTCCCTGGTGCGCCAGGACGCTGCGCATCAGCCGCCGCAGCGTCTCCGGCGGCGGGTCCCCGGCCTCCTCGGCACGGATCACGAACTCGGTCAGGCGCTCCTCGCCGAAGAACTCGCCGTCCGGGGAACGCGCCTCGACGATGCCGTCGGTGTAGAGCAGCACCCGGTCGCCGGGCTCGAGCTGGAGCCGGCACTCCCGGGCCGTCCGGCCCTGCAGGCCGATCGGGCGCGAGGAGGGGCAGCCGTGCGGTTCGAGCACCCCGTCCCGCCGGATGACCAGCGGGGCGGCGTGCCCGGCGTTGACCCAGGTCAGCACCCCCGTGGCCAGATCCAGCTGGGCGATGACGGCGGTGGCGAACCGGCTGCCCGGGAAGTGGTCGGCGACCACCTGGTCCATCACCGCCGAGATCCGCGGGAGATCGCCGCCCTCGCGGCGGGCGTTGCGGTAGGCGCCCACGGCGGCGGCGGCGAGCAGCGCCGCCGGCAGCCCGTGCCCGACCGCGTCGAGGACGAGCAGCTCGGCGGCGTCGCCGTTGACGGCGTAGTCGAAGGTGTCACCGCCGATGTCGTAGGACGGCTCCAGCGCCCCCGAGAGGGCCAGGCGCTCGCTGCCGAACGTCAACGGGGGCAGGAGCTCCCACTGGATCTCCGCGGCCAGGCTCATCGCGCGGCTGCGCCGCAGCCGCGAGAAGACGTCGCTGTAGGCGTCGCGGCTGACCGTCAGCTCGGCGATCAGCGAGGCGAAGGCCCTCGCGTGCTCCTCGTCGTCGTCGGAGGGCTCGGAGGGATAGCCCAGCTCGAGGACTCCCGCGCGTTCGGCGCCGTCGAGCAGCGGCAGCCACAGCCGCCAGTGCCCGTCCGGCTCCGCGGGCGCCCGGTCGACAGCGACCTGGCGGAACGTCAGTCCGGCGATCGACTCGTCCACGGGCTGGGCGGCCCGGTGCGGCACGCCGTCGCCGGGCAGGGGCACCAGCCGGACCTGCTCGTAGTCGGCGAGGTACACGACGGCGTAGTCGGCCCCGAGCATGCGGGCGTGTTCAGCGGCGACGGACCCGAGCCGGTCGGCGGGCAGGAGGTGCGAGGCACGCAGGAGCGACTGCAGGGCATCCGTGGCCGACGGTCGCTCGCTCACGACAGCCACTGTCCCAGCCGTCGAGCGGGTCGGCGACCGGCGGTCGCCCGTCCGGGTAGGTCAGCGGCGTGTTGCCGGTCTCAGTCGGAGGCGCGCACCGGCAGCACGGCCGGCCCGGAGGGGCCGTGCACCACCCGGGCTCGGGCCCCGTAGTGGCTGGCCAGCGCGTCCGCGGTGACCACCTCGGCCGGGGTGCCCTCGGCCACGACCCGACCCTCGGACAGCAGCGCCAGCCGGTCGGCGTACTGGCCGGCCAGGGTGAGGTCGTGCAGGGTGCTCAGCACGGTGAGCCCGTCCTGCCGGCGGAGCCGGTCGACGAGGTCGAGCACCTGCTGGGCGTGGCCGAGGTCGAGGGCCGCGGTGGGCTCGTCGAGCAGCAGGACCCGGGGTTGCTGGGCCAGCGCGCGAGCCAGCACCGCGCGCTGCTGCTCGCCGCCGGAGAGGGTGACCAGCTGCCGGTCGGCGAGCTGGTCAAGGCCGAGCCGGCCCATGACGTCGTCGACCACCTGCCGGTCGATCCCGCGCGGGGCGGCGAGCAGCGACCGGTGCGGCGTGCGGCCGAGGCCGACGTAGTCGCGCGTGGTCACGGCCTCGGGCAGGACGGGTGTCTGGGGCGCGTAGGCCAGGCAGCGGGCCCGCTCGCGGCGCGGCATGCCGGCGGTCGGCCGGCCGTCGAGGCGCACCTGCCCCTCGTGGGCGTGGAAGCCCAGGACCGACCGGAGCAGGGTCGACTTGCCCGACCCGTTGGGGCCGATGATGGCCAGCCAGCCGCCGGGCTCCACGGTCAGGCGGACGGCGTCGAGCACGCGGGTCCGGCCGTACCCGGCGGACAGCCCGACGACCTCGAGCCGCGCGCCGCCGTCGGCGGGGTGCGCCGCGGCGGGGTGCCCGTGCAGTCTCATCGCCGCCGCGCCCCCACCCAGAGCAGGCCCGCGAAGAACGGCGCCCCGATGAAGGCGGTGACCACGCCGATCGGGAGCTCCGCCGGAGCCAGCACCACCCGGGCGACGACGTCGGCCAGCACGAGGAAGGCGCCGCCGACCAGCAGTGACACCGGCAGCACCCGGGCGTTCGCGCCGCCGACGAAGCGCCGGGCGATGTGCGGGACGACGAGACCGACGAAGCCGATGAGGCCGCTGACGGCCACCGCCGACGCCGTGGCCAGCGAGGCGGCGAGGATGACCAGCAGCCGCAGCCGGCCGGGGTGGACCCCGAGCGAGGAGGCCTCGTCGTCGCCCACCGCCAGCACGTCCAGCGCCCGGGCGCAGAGCAGCAGCACGACGCAGGAGACGCCCAGGTAGGGCAGCACGACCAGCACGCCGTCCCACTGCGCCTTGCCGAGCTGACCGAGCAGCCAGCCGTAGATCTCGCGCAGGTCGTCGGTGTTCTGCTGCTGCACCAGGGTCTGCACGGCGGAGAGGAAGGCGGCCACGGCGATGCCGGCCAGCAGCAGGGTGGGGCTGTGCGAGCCGCCGGCGACCGTGCCCAGGGCGAGCGCGCAGCCGACCCCGAGCAGGGCGCCCACGAACGCGGCGAGCGGGACGATGCCGACCGGTCCCACGGACTGGACGGGGGAGTAGGCGATGACCAGGGTGGCGCCCATGCCGGCGCCGGCCGCCGCCCCGAGCAGGTACGGGTCGGCCAGGGGGTTGCGGAACACGCCCTGGTAGGCCGCTCCGGAGATCGCGAGCCCGGCGCCGACCAGCGCGGCCAGCAGGACCCGGGGCAGCCGCAGCTGCAGCAGCACCGCCTCCTCGGTGCCGCTGAGGCCGCCGGGCACGTGCATGCCCAGCGGCCCCAGCAGGCGGTCGAGCAGGGTGGCGACGACGGCGCCCGGGGGCAGCGGGAGAGCGCCCACCCACACCCCGGCCAGCACGGCCAGGAGCAGGGCCAGGCCGCTGCCGGCCAGCGCCAGCCGCGGCCGGCGCCCCGGAGGAGGGACCGCCGGCCGCTGCCCGGGGCGGGTGCCCGCCGTCGCCGTCATCGCAGGGGTCCTCAGCCCTGCAGCGTCTCGGCGACCGCCTCGGCGAAGTCCGCGATGCGCGGCCCCCAGCGGGAGGCGATGTCGTCGTCGGCCTCCAGCACGCGGCCCTCCCGGACGGCCGGGATGGTGTCGAAGGCCGGGCGCTGGGCCACCGTCGCGGCCGTCTGGCCGCAGCACTTGGTGTCGGCCAGGACGATCAGGTCCGGCGCGGCACCGACGACGTACTCGGGGGACAGCTGGGGGTAGCCGCCGGCGGCCTCGCCGGGCCCGTCGGCGATGTTCTCCAGGCCGAACATCGCGTAGATGCTCCCGACGAACGTGCTGCTGTCCACGGAGAACAGCTCCGGGCCGAGCTCGTGGTAGACGGTCATGCCCTCGACCTCGTCCGGCACGGAGGCCACCGCGTCGGCGATCCGCTCCTGCACGCCGGCGACCACCGAGCCGGCCTCCTCGGCGTGCCCGGTGGCGTCGCCGAGGGTCTCGATCTGCTCGTAGCTGTCGTCGACGCTGACCGCCGCCTCGAGCAGCAGGGTGGGCACCGCCAGTGCCTCGAGCGCGTCGACGATGCCGTTCTGGTCGTTGCTCAGCACCACCAGGTCGGGCTCGTAGCCCGCGATCGCCTCCGCGTTCGGGGTGAAGCCGGACAGGTCGGTGACCGGGGCGTCCTCGGGGTAGTTCGAGTAGTCGTCGACGGCGGTGACCTGGTCGCCGGCGCCGATGGCGAAGAGCATCTCCGTCGCGGTGGGCGACAGGGAGACGATCGACTCCGGCCGCTCCTCGATCGCGACCTCGCCGTTCGACCCGGTCACGGTGACCGGGAAGGCGTCGGAGGTCTCCGCGGCGGCGCCGGAGTCGGGGTCGTCGCCGCCGCCGCAGGCGGTGAGCGCCAGCAGCAGGGAGAGCAGGAGGGCCGGCAGGGCGGCGGGGGTCGACCGCCGGGGGGTGGAACGGTGCACGAGAAGGCCTCCAGCGGAGGCGGTGAGCGTCGCTCATGGTCTGCCGGCGGCAGGATGCGCGACCCTTACCGCGAGGGTCGGTGACATGCCGCAGGGCAGGCGATCTGGCTCGGGCCACCGGGGTGGCCATCACAGTTGCGGGACAGCGCCGGGATCGCACCGGACTTCGCTGGCGTTGCGGCACCGGCCCGAGGCCGGCGGGAGGAAGGTACCAGCGCGGAGTCAGGACCTGGCGGCCAGGACGGCGGAGTAGACCTCGACCGTCTGCCGCGCGATGGCCGGCCAGCCGAACTCCGCGAGCACGCGTTCGCGGCCCGCGGCACCCATCGCGGCCGCCCGCGCGGGGTCCGCGACCAGCTCGCCGATCCGCTCGGCCAGACCGCTCTCGAAGGCGGCGACGTCGTCGGGGTCGTACGGCACCAGCAGCCCGGTGCGACCGTCGTCGACCACCTCCGGGATACCGCCCACGGCGCTGGCGACGACGGCCGTCCGGCAGGCGGCGGCCTCCAGGTTGACGATGCCGAGCGGCTCGTAGACCGACGGGACGACGAAGACGGTGGCTCGGGTGATCAGCGGGACCAGTTGCTCGCGGGGGAGCATCGCCTCGATCCACACCACGCCGTCCCGCCGCGCCTGCAGCTCGGCCACGGCGTCGGCCACCTGCTGCCGCTCACCCGGGGTGTCGGCCGCGCCGGCGCACAGCACGAGGCCCACCTCGGGCGGCACCTGCTCGAAGGCCCGCAGCAGGTGCATGACGCCCTTCTGCCGGGTGATCCGGCCGACGAACAGCGCGTACGGACGGTCGGGGTCGACCCCCAGCCCGCGGACGACGTCGGGGGCGTCGACCGGCCGGTAGGCCTCGGCGTCGACGCCGTTGCCGACCACGTGCACCTTCGCCGGATCGAGCTCGGGGTAGGCGTCGAGCACGTCGGCGCGCATCCCGTGGCTGACCGCGATCACGCCGTCCGCGGCGAGGTAGGCGGTGCGCTCCACCCAGGACGAGAGCCGGTAGCCGCCGCCGAGCTGGTCGGCCTTCCACGGACGGCGGGGCTCCAGCGAGTGGGCGGTGACGACGTGCGGTGCCCCGTGCACCAGCGAGGCCAGCAGCCCCGCGCCGTTGGCGTACCAGGTGTGGCTGTGCACCAGGTCGGCACCGCCGAGGGCCGCGGCGATCTCGACGTCGACCCCGATCGCCTGCAGCGCTCCGTTGGCGCCCTGCAGTCCCGCCGGGGTGGCGTGCGCGGTCGCGTCCGGGCGCGGGTCGCCGAAGCAGTGGACGTCGATGTCGGGCCCGTCCGGCAGCGAGCGGAGGGCCGCCACGAGGTGCTCGATGTGGACGCCGGCGCCGCCGTACACGTCCGGTGGCCACTCCCGGGTCACGATGCCGATCCGCACGCGCGTCACCCTAGGGGGCGTATGCCGTGCGGTCCTGTGGAGCGGCCGCTCCCGCCAGCGGATACGTTGCCTTCCATGCGCGGAGGTCCTCGGGTTCTCGGCATCGTCCTCGCCGGTGGCGAGGGCAAACGGCTGGCGCCCCTGACGGGGGACCGTGCCAAGCCGGCGGTGCCCTTCGGCGGCAACTACCGGCTGATCGACTTCGTGCTCTCGAACCTCGTGAACGCCGAGATCCGGCAGATCGCCGTCCTCACGCAGTACAAGAGCCACAGCCTCGACCGGCACATCACCACGACCTGGCGCATGTCGCAGCTGCTGGGCAACTACATCACCCCCGTCCCGGCGCAGCAGCGGCTCGGGCCGCGCTGGTACACCGGCAGCGCCGACGCGATCTTCCAGAGTTTGAACCTGATCTACGACGAGCGGCCCGAGATCGTCGTCGTCTTCGGCGCCGACCACGTGTACCGGATGGACCCCGGCCAGATGGTCGACCAGCACCTGCAGACCGGTGCCGGGGTGACCATCGCCGGCCTGCGGGTGCCGCGCCGGGACGCGACCGGGTTCGGCGTGATCGACGCCGACGCCGACGGCAAGGTCCGGGGCTTCCTCGAGAAGCCGGCCGACCCGCCGGGCCTCCCCGATTCGCCCGAGGAGAGCTTCGCCTCCATGGGCAACTACGTGTTCACCACCGACGCGCTGCTCGAGGCCCTGCGCGCCGACGCCGAGGACGACGACTCGGTGCACGACATGGGCGGCTCGATCATGCCGATGCTCGCCGACGCGGGCGAGGCGTGGGTCTACGACTTCTCCACCAACATCGTCCCGGGCGCCACCGAGCGCGACCACGGGTACTGGCGCGACGTCGGGACCATCGACGCCTACTTCGACGCCCACATGGACCTGGTGTCGGTGACGCCGGTCTTCAACCTCTACAACGACCGCTGGCCGATCTATACCCTGCCGCCGCAGCTGCCGCCGGCGAAGTTCGTGCTCGGCGGCCGGGCCGAGGAGTCGATGGTCAGCGCCGGCGCGATCATCGGCGGCGGCTCGGTGCACAACTCCGTGATCTCCCCCGGGGTGCGCGTCGAGCGCGGCGCCCGGGTGGAGGACAGCGTCCTCATGGACGGCGTCCACATCGGCGAGGGCGCGTACGTCCGCCGCGCCATCCTGGACAAGAACGTCGTCGTCCCGCCGTGGACGCGGATCGGCGTCGACACCGCGTCCGACCGGCAGCACTACCACGTCAGCGAGGGCGGCGTGACCGTCCTGGGCAAGGGCGCCCGCGCCGTCGTCTGACGCGGCGGGTCCTCCGGTCAGGCGCCGACGTACTCCGCCAGGTGCTGGCCGGTGAGCGTGGACCGGGCGGCGACCAGGTCGGCCGGGGTGCCCTCGAAGACGATCCGGCCGCCGTCGTGGCCGGCGCCCGGCCCCAGGTCGACGATCCAGTCGGCGTGCGCCATCACGGCCTGGTGGTGCTCGATGACGATCACCGACTTGCCGCTGTCGACGAGCCGGTCGAGCAGGCCGAGCAGGTTCTCGACGTCGGCCAGGTGCAGGCCGGTGGTCGGCTCGTCGAGGACGTAGACGTCGCCCTTCTCGGCCATCTGCGTCGCCAGCTTGATCCGCTGGCGCTCGCCGCCGGAGAGGGTGCTCAGCGGCTGGCCGAGGGTGAGGTAGCCCAGCCCGACGTCGGCGAGCCGGGCGAGGATCGTGTGCGCGGCCGGCGTCCTCGCCTCGCCCTCGCCGAAGAACGCGACGGCCTCGGTGACCGGCATCGCGAGCACCTCGGCGATGTTCTTCCCGCCCAGCGTGTACTCGAGCACCGAGGCCTGGAACCGCCGGCCCTCGCACGTCTCGCAGGTCGACTCGACGGTGGCCATGACGCCCAGCTCGGTGAAGATGACCCCCGCCCCGTTGCAGTCGGGGCAGGCGCCCTCGGAGTTGGAGCTGAACAGGGCCGGCTTCACGCCGTTGGCCTTGGCGAACGCCTTGCGGATCGGCTCGAGCAGCCCGGTGTAGGTCGCCGGGTTGCTCCGCCGCGACCCGCGGATCGCGCCCTGGTCCACGAGGACCACGCCCTCCCGGTTCGCCACCGAGCCCTGGACCAGGGAGCTCTTCCCCGAGCCGGCCACCCCGGTGAGCACCACCAGGACGCCGAGCGGGATGTCGACGTCGACGTCGCGCAGGTTGTGCGTGTTCGCGCCGCGGACCTCGAGCGCGCCGGTCGACGTCCGCACCGAGTCCTTGGGGCGCGCCCGGTAGTCCAGGTGCCGGCCGGTGACGGTGTCGCTGGCCCGCAGTTGGTCGACGGTCCCCTGGAAGACCACCTCGCCGCCGCCGGAGCCGGCGCCCGGTCCGAGGTCGACGACGTGGTCGGCGATCGCGATCGTCTCGGGCTTGTGCTCGACGACCAGCACGGTGTTGCCCTTGTCGCGCAACTGCAGCAGCAGGTCGTTCATCCGCGCGATGTCGTGCGGGTGCAGGCCGATCGTCGGCTCGTCGAAGACGTAGGTGACGTCGGTGAGCGAGGACCCGAGGTGCCGGATCATCTTGGTGCGCTGGGCCTCGCCACCGGAGAGGGTGCCGGCCGGCCGGTCGAGGGAGAGGTAGCCCAGCCCGATCTGCGTGAACGAGTCGAGCAGGTGCTGCAGCCCGGTGAGCAGCGGGGCGACCGACGGCTCGTCGAGGCCACGGACCCAGTCGGCGAGGTCGCTGATCTGCATGGCGCAGACGTCGGCGATGTTCTTCCCGCCGATCTTCGACGACCGGGCCTCGGCGCTGAGGCGGGTGCCGCCGCACTCGGGGCAGGTCGTGAAGGTGACCACCCGCTCCACGAAGCGGCGGACGTGCGGCTGCAGCGAGTCGACGTCCTTGGACAGCATCGACTTCTGGATCTTCGGGATCACGCCTTCGTAGGTGAGGTTGATGCCCTCGACCTTGATCTTGGTCGGCTCCTTGTAGAGGAGGTCGTCGAGCTCCTTCTTCGAGTACTCGGCGATCGGCTTGTCCAGGTCGAGCCCGATGCCCTGGAAGAGGCGGCCGTACCAGCCGTCCATGCTGTAGCCGGGCACCATGAGGGCGCCCTCGTTGAGGGACTTCGACTCGTCGTACATCGCCGTCAGGTCGAAGTCGTTGAGCGCTCCCATGCCCTCGCACTTCGGGCACATCCCGCCCAGGTACACGGCCTCCCGGACGACGTTCTTCTCGACCCGGCCGCCCTTCTCGGTGCTCATGACACCGCTGGCCTTGCGGGTGGGCACGTTGAAGGCGAACGCGGTCGGCGGCCCGATGTAGGGCTTCCCCAGCCGGCTGAACAGGATGCGGAGCATCGCGTTGGCGTCCGTGGCGGTGCCGACCGTGGACCGCGGGTTGGCCCCCATCCGCTCCTGGTCGACGATGATCGCCGTGGTCAGCCCCTCGAGCAGGTCCACCTCCGGGCGAGCCAGCGACGGCATGAACCCCTGCAGGAAGGCGCTGTAGGTCTCGTTGATCAGCCGCTGCGACTCGGCGGCGATCGTGTCGAAGACCAGCGAGCTCTTGCCGGAGCCGGAGACGCCGGTGAAGACGGTCAGCCGGCGCTTCGGGATCTCGACGCTGACGTCCTTGAGGTTGTTCACGCGCGCGCCGATCACCCGGATCAGGTCGTGGGTGTCGGCGGCGTGCGGGGCCGTGCTCATGGTGTCTCCATCCGTTACGGGTTCGACGACGTCGTCAGGCCGACCAGCGACCGTCGCGCATCAGCTCGCGCCCGGTCAACTCCTCCACCTCGCGCCAGGCCTGGATGCGGCGCGGGGTGATGCGGAACCAGCGGTAGGGCGTCGCCGACCCGCGCGGGTCGAAGCCCGCGCGGGCGGCGAACCGGTCGGCCTGCTCCGTCGGCAGCGCGTCCATCTCCAGTACCTCGACCCTGCCGTCGACCATCGAGACGTCGCGGGTGTGGCCGAGCGCCACCCGGGCGGTCCGTGTCGCGGCCAGGTTCCGCCCGGTCGGGCTGTCCGCCGGCGTGGAGACCAGCAGCGCGGTCCCGTCCCAGTCGAAGGAGAGCGGCACCAGGTACGGCACACCGTCGGCCGACGCGCTGGCCACCCAGACGTCGACGTCGTGGGCGAGCCGGTGCTCGGTGTCCCGACGGCGCTGCGCGGGGGAGCGGGGGGCGGGATTCATCGGGAGGGCGTTCCCCCGAGGACGTCGGAGGTGGCCTCCCAGGCGAACCCGTCGGGGTCGGTGAACACGCCGGCGTCGCCGACGACGGTGATGCGGTGCGAGCCGGACCCCTCGGGGTCGACGCCGGCCGCCTTGGCGGCGGCCTTCCGGGAGTAGAGGGCGAGGCCGATCCGGGACCCGGGCAGCGCGAACTCGACGTACTTCCCGAAGCTCTTCCCGACGCTCATCGAGGACGACGGACTGGATGGTCGCCATCGCTCAGCCCACCTGCTGGATGCGGATCGTGTTGCCGGCCGGGTCGCGGAAGGCGCAGTCGCGCACCCCGTAGGGCTGCTGCGTCGGCTCCTGCATGACCTCCGCGCCCGTCGCCTGGATCCGGTCGAACGCCGCGTCGAGGTCCGCGGTGGCCAGGATGAGCGAGGCGAAGGTGCCCTTGGCCATCATCTCGGCGATGGTCCGGCCCTCGTCCTCGGTGATCCCCGGGTCGGCGGTCGGCGGGTACAGGACCAGCTGCGTGCCCGACCCGCCCGGCGCGCCGAGGGTGAGCCAGCGCATGCCGTTGTAGCCGACGTCGTTCAGCAGGTCGAAGCCGATCGCGTCGCGGAAGAAGGCCAGGGAGGCGTCCGGGTCGTCCGCCGGGAGGAACGTCTGGTGGATGGTGATGTCCATGGCGATCACGCTAGGGACGGGGCGTCCGCCGGTGCTTCTCGATTCCTGACCGGTCTGGTGACCCGCGTGGACATGCACGAGGGGATGCCCTCGGTGGCCGTCGACGCCTCGCGCCGGTAGACGCTCGGCGGCATCCCGACCAGCTCGGTGAAGCGGGTGCTGAACGTGCCGAGGGACGAGCAGCCGACGGTGAAGCAGACCTCGGTGACGCTCAGGTCGCCGCGGCGCAGCAGGGCCATGGCCCGCTCGATCCGGCGGGTCATGAGATAGCTGTAGGGGGACTCGCCGTAGGCGCGCCTGAACTCGCGGCTCAGGTGGCCGGACGACATGTGCACCCCGCGGGCGAGCGCTTCGACGTCCAGCGGCCGGGCGTACTCGCGGTCGATCCGGTCGCGTACCCGGCGGAGGAGCGCGAGGTCGCGCAATCGCTGGTCCGCGGGAGTGGCCACGATCAAGATCATGCCACTTCCGCACGCCCGTCCGGGAGTGCCGGACGGGCGCTCTCACCCCCGCTTGGTGGCCACCAGGAGGCCGGCGCCCACGGGCAGGACGGCGGACAGCAGCGACTCGTCCTCGCGGACGGTGCGGGCCACCTCCCGCCACGCGACGGTCTGCGGGTCGCGCGCGGTCCGGTCGGCGATCCGGCCGCCGGCGAGCAGCCCGTGGCAGGTGAGCGTGCCGCCCACGCGGACCAGGTCGAGCAGCCCCGGAAGGTGCTCCACGTACTCCCGCGGCGGTCCGGCGCAGGCCACCATGTCGTACGCGCCCGGTGAGAGACGGGGGAGGACCTCCGCCGGCGTGCCGAAGATCAGCCGGGCGCGGCCGGGGGCGACGCCGGACTCGGCGAAGGCGGTGCGGGCCGCGCGCAGCTGCTCGGGGTCCCCGTCCAGCGCCGTCAGGACGCCCTCGGGACGCATCCCGCGCAGCAGCCACAGCCCGGCCAGCCCGCCCCCGCTGCCGATGGAGACCACCGAGCGGGCCCCGACACCGGTCGCCAGGACCGCGAGCATCGCCCCCACCGCCGGCTCGACGGGCGGCGGCCCCGGCAGCCGGGACGCCCGCTGCCGGGCGGCCACCATCTCCGGGGACTCGACGGCGAAGCGGTCGGCGTAGGCGGCGCCCTCGGCGGTACCGCCTCCCGGCGGCGGCTCGGCGCTCATCAGGGCGAGACTAGCCGCCGGCCGCCGGTGGACCGGTTCCTGTGGGTTTCCTGCGAACGGGTGTGGGCGGGAACACCGGCGCCGGGCCCGTCCGTTGATCCGGTCGTGCGCCTGAAGCGAGCCACGTCCGCCCGCCCCGCCGACGCCGGGGAGGTCGCGCAGGCCCCGGTCTGCGATCCTGGAGCCGTGTCCGAGGCCCCCGCGCGAGCCGAGGCCCCCGCGCGAGCCGAGGCCTCGCCGCCGGCCGAGGTCTGGGTGGCGCCGACGTGGGAGCAGGTCGTCCAAGACCACTCCGCGCGCGTGTACCGGCTGGCCTACCGCCTCTCCGGCAACCCGCAGGACGCCGAGGACCTGACGCAGGAGACCTTCGTCCGGGTCTTCCGGTCCCTGGCGGACTTCTCGCCGGGCACCTTCGAGGGCTGGCTGCACCGCATCACCACCAACCTCTTCCTCGACATGGTGCGCCGCCGGCAGCGGATCCGGTTCGACGCGCTGCCCGAGGACACCGAGCGGCTGCCGGGCACCGCCCCCAGCCCCGAGCAGGTCTACGCCGACACGCACCTGGACCCGCAGGTGCAGGCGGCGCTCGACGCGCTGTCGCCGGAGTTCCGCGTCGCCGTCGTCCTGTGCGACATCGAGGGGCTGACCTACGAGGAGATCGCGGCGACGCTGGGCATCAAGCTCGGCACGGTCCGCAGCCGCATCCACCGCGGTCGCGTGCAGCTGCGCCAGGCCCTGGCCCACCTCGCTCCGCGCGCGCCCGTCGCCGAGGCCGGAGGCACCCCGGCATGAGCATCCCGGAGAGCCACCTGGCGCAGGAGGCGATCGCCGCGCTGGTCGACGGGGAGCTCCCCGCCGGCCCGGCCGGTCGCGCCGCCCGTCACCTCTCCGGTTGCCTGCAGTGCCGCATGGCCGTCGAGGCGCAGCGCGAGGCCAAGGAGGCCCTGCACGAGAGCCGGGAGGTGACGGTCCCCGGTGACCTCATGTCGCGGCTGTGCGCCATCCCGTTCACCACCGAGGTCTGCGGTCCGGGCGAGGTCTCCGCGGGGCCCGGCGGGCTGACCGTCAGCGGCGCGTCCGGCTCCTGGTCGGTCGACCTGCAGCCGCAGGAACGGCCCGCGGCGCCGGGCGCCGGGCGCTGGCTCCGGCGCGGGGTGGCCGGCACGGTGATCGGCCTCGGCGCCGGCGTCACCGCTCTCGCGCTCACCCTCCCCGCCGGCGGTGAGCCCGCGCCCTCGACGCGCGGCCCGGTCGCGGGACCGTCCTCCGTGGAGCAGCACTCCGAGGTCGTCCCGCCGGTGGTCCGCACCATCACGGTGGGCACCGCCCAGACCGCGCCGGGCGGGACCCCCTGAACGCTCCCGGCGACCGCCCGTCCGAGACGCCCGGCCCGGCCGGCAACGGTGCCGCGCCGCGCGAGGAGGCCGTCTTCGCGCGCCCCGAGGGGCAGGCCGGGCCGTTCGCCGAGGTGCCCGACCGGCTCCCGCCGCGCCCCGCGACCGCACCGGCCCCCGTGCCCGGCCAGGAGGCCGCGTTCGGCCGCCCGGCCGGCGCCACCGGCGGGTTCGCCGACGGCCGTCCGACCCCACCGCCACGACGGGTGCCCCCACCGCCGGCGGAGGCGCTGCTGCGGGCGTTCGGCCCCGCCGGCACCGGTCAGCGCGGCCTGCAGGAGCCGCCCGGCGGCCGGCCCGGTCGCCGGCGCACGTCCACCGGCCCGTGGTGGAAGCCCGACGCCCGCGTCGACCCGTGGCGCGACCCGTACGCCCCCGTCGCCCTCGGCGCGCCGGCCGTCTACGACGAGGACACCCAGCCCGGTCCCGTCGTCGTCGACGCCCAGGGGCGCCGGAAGCTGCGGGTGCGCGACCTGTCGGTGCGGCTGTCGGCCCTGGTGCTGCTCGCCGTCCTGCTCGTGGGCGCGGTCGGTGGTGGCCTCGGCTGGTACCTGACCAAGACGCAGGACGAGACGCCGCTGCTGGCCCCGGGC
The DNA here is from genome assembly GCA_004570425.1 of Bacillus sp. AZ43. GTDB lineage: Bacteria > Actinomycetota > Actinomycetes > Mycobacteriales > Geodermatophilaceae > Blastococcus_B. The sequence goes on along the minus strand of SPQJ01000001.1, from coordinate 127,185 downwards.
ACCCAGCTCTCCGAGGTCGAGCCGGGCATCACGCGGGAGCCGGGCTCGGTGTCGCGGATCGCCGAGGACGTGATGCCGGCGGTGGTGTCCATCGAGGTGCGGGTCGGCCAGTCCGGCGCCACCGGATCGGGCGTCGTCGTCGACGGCGAGAACGGCTACATCGTCACCAACAACCACGTCGTCTCCGGCGCCGAGGGCGTGGAGGGTGCCGAGATCCGCGCGGTCTTCTACGACGGCAGCGGGTCGTCGGCGCGCATCGTCGGCCGCGACCCGGCCAGCGACCTCGCCGTCCTCAAGGTGGAGAAGCCGGGTCTGGTCACCGCGGCCCTCGGCAGCTCGGACGACGTCCTGGTCGGTGACCCGGTCGTCGCCATCGGCTCGCCGCTGGGGCTGGCGGGCACGGTGACCAGCGGCATCGTGAGCGCGCTCGAGCGGCCGGTGCGGCTGGCCGGCGAGGGCAGCGACACCAACGCGGTCATCAGCGCCGTGCAGACCGACGCCCCGATCAACCCGGGCAACTCCGGTGGCGCGCTGGTCGACGCCAGCGGCGCCCTCATCGGCATCAACACGGCGATCGCCTCGACCGGTGCGGGCGGCTCGATCGGCCTGGGCTTCGCGATCCCGGTCGACACGGTGCGCGACATCTCCGAGCAGCTGATCGCGACGGGGACGGCGGTGCACTCCTCGCTCGGCGTGAACACCCGCTCGGTCACCGACGGGACCCGCGACGGGGCGCTGGTGCTCAACGTGGAGCCCGGCAGCGCGGCGGCCAACGCCGGCATCCGCGAGGAGGACGTCGTCATCGCCGTCGAGGGGGAGCCGGTCGGCAGTTCCGAGGAGCTCGTCGTCGCCATCGACGCCCACGACCCGGGCGAGACCGTCACCGTCGAGGTCGTGCGCGGGGGCAGCTCCACCGAGGTCGAAGCGACGCTCGACGCCGCCTGAGGCGGGCTCCGCGGGCGGGCCGCTTACGCTGGACCCACAGGGAGGGAGCGCGGCGTGTTCGACTCGATCGGCTGGGGCGAGATCATCGTCCTCGCGCTCGCTGCGCTGTTCATCTTCGGGCCCGAGCGGTTGCCCGACCTGGCCAAGGACGCCGCGTCCGGCCTGAAGAAGGTGCGCTCGGCGGTCACCGGGATCCGCGAGCAGGTCAACGAGTCCCTCGGCGACGACCTGCCGGAGCTGCGGGACCTCGACCTGCGCAAGTACCACCCGCGGACGTTCATCCGCGACCAGCTGCTCAGGGACGACGACGAGCCGGCCGTCCACCGGGGGAACGCCATGGCCGCGGCCACGCCGGTGGTGGCCCGCCCGCGCGACCACGCGACGCCGCCCCCGTTCGACACCGACGCGACCTAGCGCCGGCGCGCTCGCACCGCCGGTCAGCGACCGTCGGCCTCCGCGGCCCGCTTCAGGCGCTCGAGGGTGCCGGCGATGCCCTGCCGGTTGCGCTCGGGGAACTTCGCCCCGCGCACGACCTTCGTGACCAGCGGGCTGGCGCGGGACATGTCGAACGTCTCGGTGACCCGCGTCCCGCCGTCGGCGGTGGGCGTCAGCTCGTAGCGCCAGCGGTTGGCGGTGAAGTGCCGCCAGGCGATGCGCCGGTCCGGCTCGTACTCGACGACCCGGTTCACGATGAGGTACGGGACGCCGAACAGCTTCATCCGGACGGCGAACGTCTGGCCCGTCGCGGTGATCCGCTCCGGCGCCCTGATCACCGCGCCGACCGAGCCGGAGCCGTCGATCCGCGAGTGCTGGCGCGGGTCGGCGAGGATGTCGAACACGACCGACGGCGGCGCCGCGATGGTGGTGGAGTCGGAGACCGTCGTGTCGCTCATGGGCCGAACGTACTTCTGGGGTGTTCCTCCCGCTCCGGGAGCCCTGCCGGACCCCGGGAGCGCGAGGAACACCCCAGGAGGGTGGCTCGGCTACTTGCGGACGGGCGTGAGCCCCAACGACATCCCGGAGAGGCCGCGCTGGCGGCTGGCCAGCCCGTCGGCGATCGTCGTGAGCGCCTGCGCGGCCGGCGACTCCGGCTCGGCGAGCACGATCGGCGCACCGGCGTCGCCGGCCTCGCGCAGCCGGGTGTCGAGCGGGATCTGGCCCAGCAGCGGCACGCGGGCACCGAGGGTGCGGGTCAGCGCGTCGGAGACGGTCTGACCACCGCCGGCCCCGAAGACCTCCATGCGCGAGCCGTCGGGCAGCTCCATCCAGCTCATGTTCTCGATGACGCCGACCACCTGCTGGTGGGTCTGGGTGGCGATGGCGCCGGCCCGCTCCGCGACCTCGGCCGCGGCCAGCTGCGGCGTGGTGACGACCAGGATCTCGGCGTTCGGCAGCAGCTGCGCGATCGAGATGGCGACGTCGCCGGTGCCGGGCGGCAGGTCGAGCAGCAGGACGTCGAGGTCGCCCCACCACACGTCGGCGAGGAACTGCTGCAGCGCGCGGTGCAGCATCGGCCCGCGCCACACGACCGGGGTGTTGCCCGGGGTGAACATGCCGATCGAGATGACCTTCACGCCCATCGACTGCGGCGGCATGATCATGTTGTCGACCTGGGTCGGCTTGTCGTCCACACCCAGCATGCGCGGCACGGAGTGGCCGTAGATGTCGGCGTCCACGACGCCCACCGACAGCCCGCGCTTGGCCAGGGCGGCCGCCAGGTTCACCGTGACGCTGGACTTGCCGACGCCGCCCTTGCCCGAGGCCACCGCGTAGACGCGGGTCAGGGAGCCGGGCTGGGCGAACGGGATCACCGGGTCGGCGGCGTCGGTGCCGCGCACCGTCTTCCGCAGCTCGGCGCGCTGCTCGTCGCTCATCACGTCGAGAGCGACCGACACCGAGGTGACGCCGGGGACGGCGCCGACGGCCTGGGTGACGCGGTTGGTGATCGTCTCGCGCATCGGGCAGCCGGCGACGGTCAGGTAGACCTCGACCCGGACCGAGCCGTCGGCGCCGATCTGCACGTCCTTGACCATGCCGAGCTCGGTGAGCGGCCGGTTGATCTCCGGGTCCTGGACGGTGGCCAGAGCGGCCGTGACGGCGTCGAGCGCCGGGGAGCCGGTCAGCGTGTCGGACATCGTTGCGTGTGTCTCCTTCGACGGGGACCCCGGCGGCGCGGCGGGCCGGAACGGGCGCGGACCTGCGCGCTCGGGTCGCCTGCCACTGTACGGCGGGGAACCGGTGCAGCCGCCCGAGGGCGGAGTGATCTGGTGCGCACCCGCGTCTGAGGCCCCTCAGGCGCCGCCGCCGGCCGGAGACTGCCCGATCGCCCGATGCCGGGGTCCGCCCCTCAGGACGAGCGTTCCCGCCATGACCGCGACACTGCTGCACACCGGTACCCCCGCGACCCCCGCCACCGACGTCCTCCGGGTCCTTCTCGACGACGCCCTCGCCGTCGCCGACGACGACGCCTCCGACAGGTACTCCAGCCGGACGCCCGCCGGACGCGCGCTCCTGTCCCTGGCCGCGCTCGCCCGACGGGCGGCCGGCACGCTCGGCGCCGAGCCGGGCGTGGCTCTCGCGTCGGGGCCCGGCGTCGTGGTCCAGCGGGAGCTGGCCGCGGCCACGCGGCTGCTCGACGACGCGGTCGAGGCCGTGGACAGCGAGTCCCCGGAGGTCGCCGAGCTCCTCCCGACGGCTCGCCGGCTGCACGACCACCTGCTCGAGGCGCTCGCGGCGACCCGCCGCTGAGCCGCACCGCGACACGGAAGGGGACGACAGTGGAGATCCAGTACGGACCCCGGGGGATCCACGCCGAGCTGGAGGCCCGGTTGCAGCGTCTGCTGGCACGGGAGCGGCCCGTCCGCCGGCACCGCCGTCACCCCGGCGGGCTCCTGACCGGGGCGGTCGGAGGCCGCCGCTAAGGTCGCCGGAGTGAGCTCTGCGGCCCGGTCGGCGACCCTGCGCGACGCCCTCGGCCTCGGTCTCGCCGTCGGGCTGTACGGGGCGGCGTTCGGTGCGGCCTCCGACGCGGCGGGCCTCGATCTCTGGCAGACGATCACGCTGTCGGCGCTGATGTTCACCGGCGCCTCGCAGTTCGCGCTCGTCGGCGTCCTGGGCGCCGGCGGGAGCGCGCTCGCCGCCGCGGGCAGCGCCCTGCTGCTCGGCACCCGCAACACCGTCTACGGGGTGCGCCTCGTGCCGCTGCTGCGGCCCCGCGGCGTCCTGCGCCGGCTCGGGACGGCGCACTGGGTCATCGACGAGACGACGGCGCTGGCGATCGCCGCGCCCGACCGTGAGCTGTCGCGGCTGGCCTTCCTCACCGGCGGGGCGTCGATCTTCGTGATGTGGAACGCCACCACGGTGGTGGGGGCACTCGGCGCTGGGGCGCTCACCGGCCCGGCGCTCGCGGCCCTCGACGCCGTGGTGCCGGCGGCGTTCCTCGCCCTGCTCTGGCCGCGGCTGCGGAACGGCTTCCCGGAGGTGGCGGTGCAGCGGCGGGTCGCCCTCGGCGGGGCGGCCGTCGCGCTCGCACTGACGCCGTTCGTGCCGGCCGGCGTCCAGGTGATCGCCGCGGTGGTGGCGGTCGCGCTCGCCGGGGCCCCGCGCAGCAAGGCGGTCGCCGCGTGAGCGGGACGGCGCTGTGGGCGGCGGTGCTCGGCGCCTCGCTCGGCTGCTACCTGCTGAAGCTGGCGGGCCTGTCGGTGCCGGCGGCCTGGGTCGAGCAGCCGTGGGTGGCACGGATCGTCGACTTCGTCCCGGCCGCGCTGCTGGCGGCCCTGGTCGCGGTGCAGGCGTTCACCGACGGGCAGGAGCTCGTCGTCGACGGGCGGCCGGCCGGGCTCGCGGTGGCGGCCGTCGCCCTCGCCCTGCGCGCGCCGTTCATCGTCGTCCTGGTCCTCGCCGGCGCCGCCGGGGCCCTGGTGCACGTCGTCGGCGGGTGACCGGCCTGGCGGTACGGCCGCGGGACGACCTCCGCCGCCTGGCCCTCCTCGCGGCCCTCGGGCTGCTGGCCGGGGTCGCGGCCAAGGTCGCCGACGAGTCGGGTCGGCTCTGGGCCGCCGACCTCGGGAGCGACCCGGCGGCGTGGGTGCTCGCCGTCGCGCTGATCGGCTGGAGTGCCCCCACGGCGGTGCTCGCCGCGGTGCGGGCGGCCGCGTTCTTCGCGGCGATGACCGTCGCCTACTACGGCTGGGCCGCCTGGGTGCTGGACTTCGGCACCGACCGCGACCTGGTCGTCATCTGGCTGCTGCTGTCGGCGACCGCGGTCCCGGCGTTCTCCGCGGTGGTCCGGTGGTCGACCCGGCGGCCGGGACCGCTCGCCGGCGCGCTGGCGGCGCTGGCGGCGTCGACCGCTCTCCTCGGGGGAACGGTCCGCCGGCTCGGCGAGTCCGAGGCCGTGGTCCTCGGGCTCGAGAAGCCGGTCCAGGCCCTGGTGGAGGCGGTCGTCGTGCTGGTCGTGGCGCTGGTCCTGCCCCGGCACCACAGCACCCGGATCTGGGCGGCGGTGCTCGTCCTGCCGGTGTGGTGGTTGCTGCGGTCCGTGCTGGGGGGAACCGCGTTCTCCGGGTGACCGGTCAGAACAGCCGTTCGTCGCGCTGCTCGAGGTCGAGCAGGAACCGCTTGCGGGCCAGGCCTCCGCCGAAGCCGACCAGGCTGCCGTCGGACCCCACGACCCGGTGGCAGGGGACCACGACCGGTAGCGGGTTGCGCCCGCACGCGGTGCCCACGGCCTGGGCCAGCGTGCGGTCGCCGAGATCCCGGGCCAGGTCGCCGTAGGAGCGGGTCTCGCCGTAAGGGATGGCGGAGATCAGCTCCCAGACGGCGAGCTGCAGCGGGTTGCCCGACGCCCGCAGGGCGAGGTCGAACGTCGTCCGCCGCCCCTCGAAGTACTCCGCGAGCTGGCCGCGGACGTCGGCGAAGGCGGCGTCGTCCTCGGTGCCGAGCAGTGCCCGATCCGGGGGATCGCCCATGGCCAGGCCGACCAGCACGGCGCCGTCCCGCACCGCGGTCAGCGGACCGATCGGCGAGGGGATGACGGCGTGCGTCCGGGCCACGGCCCCGACGCTAGCGCCGGCCACCGACATCGATCAGGGGACGACGTCGCGCTTCTTCTTGGGCTTCTTCTCGCGGCGCTCGGCGTCGTCCTCGTCGTCGACGAGCCGGCTGAGCTCGCTGCGGATGAAGTCGCGGGTGGCCAGCTCGCCGACGGCCACGCGCAGCGAGGCCAGCTCGCGGGCGAGGTACTCGGTGTCGGCGCGGACGGAGGCGGCCCGCGCGCGGTCCTCCTCGGCCTGCACGCGGTCGCGGTCGGCCTGCCGGTTCTGGGCCAGCAGGATCAGCGGAGCGGCGTAGGCGGCCTGGGTCGAGAAGGCCAGGTTCAGCAGGATGAACGGGTACGGGTCCCAGCGCAGCTGGACCGCGAACACGTTCAGCGCGATCCAGACGACCACGATGACCGTCTGCACCAGCAGGAACCGTCCGGTGCCCAGGAAGCGCGCGATCGTCTCGGCGAACTGGCCGACCGCGTCGGGGTTGAACCGCAGGAAGCTGCCGAAGCGCCGGGACTGCCCGCGTGGGACGTCGAGGCGCGGGGTGTCAGCCACGCCGGGCCCGCTCGCGCCAGTCCTCGGGCAGGAGGTGGTCGAGGACGTCGTCGACGCTCACCGCCCCGACGAGGTGGCCCTGCGCGTCCACGACGGGGGCGGCCACCAGGTTGTAGGTCGCGAAGTAGCGGGTCACCTCGGCGAGCGGGGCCTCGGGGCGCAACGGCTCCAGGTCGTCGAGCACCCCGCTGACCAGTGACGACGGCGGTTCGCGCAGCAGCCGCTGGATGTGCGCCAGGCCCAGGTAGCGGCCGGTGGGCGTGGCCGAGGGCGGCCGGCACACGTACACCTGGCTGGCCAGCGACGGGGTGAGCTCCGGCTGGCGCACCCGGGCCAGGGCCTCGGCGATGGTCGCGTCGGGGGCGAGGATCACCGGCTCGCTGGTCATGATGCCGCCGGCGGTGTCCTCGGAGTACTTCAGCAGCTGGCGCACGGGCTCGGCCTCGTCGGGCTCCATGAGCTCCAGCAGCCGGTTGCGGTCGACGTTGGACAGCTCGGCCAGCAGGTCGGCGGCGTCGTCGGGGTCCATGACCTCGAGCACGTCGGCGGCCCGCTTCTCGTCCAGCGTGCCCAGGATGGTCACCTGGTCGGCCTCGGGCAGCTCCCCGAGCACGTCGGCCAGCCGCTCGTCGTCGAGGGCCTCGGCGACCTCGTGCCGCCGTTTGATCGGCAGGTCCTGCAGGGCGTGCGCGACGTCGGCGGCGTTGAGGTCGCGGTACGTGGCGATCAGGGTCTCGGCGCCCTGCCCGGCCTGCGGCAGCGCCAGCCCCACGACCTCGTCCCACGCCAGCTGGTGCAACTGGCCGCGGCGGCCCAGCCGGCCGGGCTCCTGGACGGCGAGCCGGGAGAGCACCCAGTCGCCGGTGCGGGTCTGCTCGATGCCGGCGTCGACCACGTGCGCGGGCTTGCCCGACTCCGCGATCCGGACGCTGCGGTCGAGCAGCTCGCCCAGCACGAGGGTCTCGCCGGCGCGCTGCTCGAAGCGCTTGAGGTTCAAGGTGCCCGACGCGAGCATCACCGCGCCCGGGTCGACGGCGGTGACCCGGCCCATGGGGACGAAGATCCGCCGCCGCGCGACGACCTCGACGACGATGCCGAGCACGCGCGGCATGGCGCTGCCGACCCGCAGCGCGACGACGACGTCGCGCACCTTGCCCACGCGGTCGCCGTTGGGGTCGAACACGGTGAGCCCCGCGAGCCGGGACACGTACGCCCTGCTCGTCGTCGTCACGGTCGCTGAGGTTACCGTCGGCGCCGTGCCGCACCGGGATGCGCTGGACTACGAGATCGTCGACGTCTTCGCCCCGCGGGCGTTCGCCGGCAACCCGCTGGCCGTCGTCCTCGACGCCGGCGAGCTGACCACCGAGCAGTGCCAGGCGCTCGCCTTCGAGTTCCACCTGTCCGAGACGTCGTTCGTGAGCGCGCCCACCGAGCCCGGCGCCGACTACCGCGTCCGCATCTTCACCCCGTTCGCCGAGCTGCCCTTCGCCGGGCACCCGAGCGTCGGCGCGGCCCACACCCTCGTGCGCACCGGCCGCCTCCCGGCCGGCACCGTGCGGCAGGAGTGCGGGGTCGGCGTCCTCGACCTCGTCGTCGACGACGACGGCGCGCGGCTCACCGGCGGCCGGCCCACGCTCGAGGACGGGCCCGCCCCGGCGGAGCTCGCCGCGGCCGTCGGCCTCTCCGTCGCCGACACCACCGGGGTGCCGGCCGAGGTGGCCGGCTGCGGGCTGCCGTTCGCCTACCTCTCGGTGTCCCCGGACGCCGTGGACCGGGCGCGGCCGGAGCGCGCCGCGCTGGACGCGCTCGGGGTGGGGGAGGGCGTCTCGGTCCTGTCCTGGGACGCCTCCACCTCCACCGCCTACGCGCGGGTGTTCGCCAACGACCTGAGCTGGGGCGAGGACCCGGCGACGGGGTCGGCCGCCCTGGGCGCCGGCGTGTGGCTGGTGGAGAGCGGGCTGCTCGCCGGCGACGGGACGTCGTCCTACACGGTGCGGCAGGGCGAGCAGCTGGGCCGCCCCTCGGTGCTCGAGTGCACGGTGACCGCGGCCGGTGGCACGGCCGTGGCGGCGACCGTGCGCGGCGCGGTGGTGCCGATCGCGAGCGGTCGCATCCGCATCCCCTCGTGACGGCGACCGCCGACGCCTGGGCTCTGCACCGCCCGGGCCCCCGGGACGTCGGGCTGCTCTCGCTCGCCGTCGTCGGGGTGTCGCTCTCGGCGCCCCTCACCGCGATGGTCACCGCGCCGATGCTGGCGCTGGCCTTCTGGCGCAATGCCGCGGGTGCGGGCGCGCTCGTGCCGGTGCTGCTCACCCACGAGCGCGCCACCCTCGCCGGGCTGCGGTGGCGGGACCTGCGCACCTCCGTGGTCGCGGGGCTCTTCCTGGCCGCCCACTTCGCGGCGTGGCTGCCGAGCTTGTCGATGACGACGGTGGCCGCCTCCGTCGCGCTGGTCACCACCACGCCGATCTGGACCGCGCTCGCCGCCCGCGTCTCCGGCGTCCGCCTGCCCGCCGCCGTCTGGTGGGGCCTGCTGCTCGCGTTCGTCGGCGTCGTCCTGATCGTCGGGGTGGACGTCACCGTGAGCCGGGAGGCGCTCGCCGGCGACGCGCTGGCCCTGCTGGGCGCGATCTGCGCCGGCGGCTACGTCCTGGCCGGTGCCCGCGCCCGGCAGCGGCTGGCGACCTCGGCCTACGCGGTCGTCTGCTACTCGGTCTGCGCGGTGGTCATCGCGGTCTCGGCCGTGGTCCTCGAGGTGCCGCTGGGCGGGTTCGACGCCCGGAACTGGTGGCTGATCGCCGGCATCACCGTCGCCGCGCAGCTGTTCGGGCACACCCTGCTCAACCTCGTGCTGTCGACGGTGGGGCCGACCGTGGTCAGCCTCGCCGTCCTCCTCGAGGTGCCCGGTGCACTCCTCTTCGCCCTGGTCCTGCTCGGTCAGGTGCCGCCCCTGCTGGCCCTGCCCGGCGTGGCCCTGGTCGTCGCCGGAGTGGCGCTCGTGGTGCGGGCCGGCCGGCCGCAGACGTTGGTGGAGCCGGGCACCTGACGCCCCACCCTCCGATGATCAACGCGGTTCTGCGGGGCGGAACCGGCGTCGTTACTCTCCGGTAGCTGACAGACCGACCCATTAGCGGAGGCACCGTGGCCGAGCTTCGTTCCCGTCGTTCCAACCTCGCCGTCCCGGGGAGCAACCCGCGGTTCCTGGAGAAGGCCAAGGGCCTGCCGGCCGACCAGGTCTTCCTCGACCTCGAGGACGCGTGCGCGCCGCTGGCCAAGCCGGGCGCCCGCAAGAACATCGTCGCGGCGCTCAACGAGGGCGGCTGGGGCGACAAGATCCGCACCGTCCGCGTCAACGACTGGACGACGGAGTGGACCTACCACGACGTGATCGAGGTCGTGGAGGGCGCGGGCCCCGAGCTCGACTGCATCATGCTGCCGAAGGTCGCCGACGCCGCCCAGGTGCGCGCGCTGGACTTCCTGCTCACCCAGATCGAGAAGAGCAACGGGCTCGAGGTCGGCCGCATCGGCATCGAGGCGCAGATCGAGACCGCGCAGGGCCTCATCAACGTCAACGACATCGCGTTCGCCAGCCCGCGGATCGAGACCATCATCTTCGGGCCGGCCGACTTCATGGCCAGCATCAACATGAAGTCCCTCGTGGTCGGCGCCCTGCACCCGGACTACGCGGGCGACCCGTTCCACTACATCCTCATGCAGATCCTCATGGCCGCCCGCGCCCGTGGCGTGCAGGCCATCGACGGCCCCTTCCTGCAGGTGCGCGACGTGGAGGCCTTCAAGGAGGTCGCCAAGCGCTCGGCGGTCCTGGGCTTCGACGGCAAGTGGGTGCTGCACCCCGGCCAGATCGACGCCGCCAACGAGATCTACGCGCCGTCGCAGGAGGACTACGACCACGCCGAGCTCATCCTCGACGCCTACGACTACTACACGTCGGAGGCCGGCGGGAAGAAGGGCTCGGCCATGCTCGGCGACGAGATGATCGACGAGGCCAGCCGCAAGATGGCCCTGGTCATCGCCGGCAAGGGCCGTGCCGCCGGCATGCAGCGCACCTCGTCCTTCACGCCGCCCGAGGACTGACCGACGACCGACGCGGCGGCCCCGGAGCGATCCGGGGCCGCCGCGTCGTCGTCTCAGGCGCCGGGCAGCGGCTCCACCACCGACCCCTCGGCGGGCATCCCGCGCTCCCTGGTGACCGGCGCCGTTCTCCTCGGCCACTCGGTGAAGGACCGGAACGCGATCGGCAGGCCGCGCGCGACGGCCAGGTCCGCGCTGTCCATGGCCTGCACGTGCACGTGGGGCTGGGTCGAGTTGCCGGAGTTGCCGCACGCGGCGAGCGGCTCGCCCTCGTCGACCCGCTGCCCCACCCGCACGCGCAGCGAGCCGGCACGCAGGTGCACCAGGGCCACGAAGGCGTTCCCCGCGGACAGCTCGAGGACCACGTGGTTGCCCGCGACGGCATCCACGCCGTCCCGCAGGCGGCGGGCCTGGCCGAGCGCGTACGGGACCAGCGCGAGCTGCGATCGCCGCGCCTCGTGGTCGGGCTCCCCGTCGTGCACGTGCACCACGGTGCCGGCGGCGGGAGCCAGGATCGCGCGCCCGAAGGAGACGAAGCGCTCCGGCGGCTCGGTGGCGAGAGCGGTCCGCCAGTCGCGGACACCGGCGGTGCGGTGCCGCTCGTCCACCCCGACGAAGTCCACCGCGTACCGCTGCCCCAGCACGTCGACCCCGTGGCTGGGCACCCGTCGCGCGGGGCTGTTCTGCGTGAGCCACCGCCCTTGGAAGGGGAGCCGGAGGACGAGTGCCTCGCGACCCGTCGCGTCGCCCACCGCGGCTACTTGCGCCAGAACAGGTGGTGCGTGACGCCGCTGGGGCTGGGGACGACGTCGCGGTGGAAGCGGTCGAGCAGCTCGTCGGGTGACTCCCACAGCCGCGAGCCGGAGCCCAGCTCGATCGGCGCGACCGCGACGTGCAGGGTGTCGACCAGATCGGCGTCGAGGAACTCGCGGATCGTCGTCGCCCCGCCGCCCAGCCGGACGTCAGCGCCCTGGGCCGCCTCCCGCGCCTGCGTCAGGACCGCCTCCGGCTCGCCGCCGACGAAGTGGAAGGTGGTGTCGGACAGGGTGAACGACGGCCGCGGGTGGTGCGTCATCACGAACACCGGCGTGTGGAACGGTGGCTCCTCGCCCCACCAGCCCTGCCAGTCGGGATCCTGCGGGCCACGGTGCGGGCTGAACTTGTTGCGGCCCATGATCTCGGCGCCGATGCCGTGGCTGAAGTCGCGGGTGAAGTAGTCGTCGAGACCGCGGCTGCCGCCGGCCTCGCCGCGGTTCGGGAAGCTGGCCGTGGCGACGGCCCAGGACATCAAGGCCATCGGGTCCGCGTGGCCGAACGGGCGCTCCAGGCTCTGGCCCTCGCCGGCGCCGAAGCCGTCGCTCGAGACGGTGAAGTTCTGGACGCGGAGCAGCTGGCTCAACGGGTTCTCCTCTCGTAGGGCTCGCCGGTCCGACCGACCGGCGGGTGAGAACTCATCGGCTCAGCTGAAGCCGGTGCTGCTCAGCGCGAAGAACGCGATGATCCAGAAGACGATGAAGAAGACGAACAGCGCCGTCACGATGCCGCCGACGATGATCCCGGCCAGCGCGAGCCCGTCGCCGTCCTCACCCGTCTGGCGGATCTGTCTGCGCGCGACGATGCCGAGGACCAGGCCGGCCGGCGCGAAGACGAAGGCCATGACCAGCGCCAGGATCGCCAGGGTGTTGGTCGGGCGGCCGTACACCGGGTACCCGGGCGGCGGGTAGCCGGGCGGGGGCCCGTAGCCGGGCGGTGGATAGCCGGGCGGTGGATAGCCGGCCGGCGGGTAGGCCGGCGGAGGCCCCGGCGGGGGTGGTGGCGGGTCGCCGCGGTAGAGGTTCTCGTCGCTGGTACTCATGCGCTCCTCCGGTCCGCCGGTCGTTCGCGGCCACTCCACCACGCGGACGGGTGGTGCGTGAGCAGGCACACGCCGGACGGCGTCCGCACGTGGCCCATACTCACCGGTAACTCGGACACCGCAGTCCCCAAGGAGCGACCGTTGACCCGCTTGGCGCAGACCGCCGATCTGACCGACATCCAGCGCGAGATCCTGTCGACGGTCAGGAGCTTCGTCGACAAGGAGATCATCCCCAACGCGCAGGAGCTCGAGCACGGCGACACCTACCCGCAGGAGATCGTCGACGGGCTCAAGGAGCTCGGCATCTTCGGGCTGATGATCCCCGAGGAGTACGGCGGCCTCGGTGAGTCGCTGCTGACCTACGCCCTCGTGGTCGAGGAGATCGCCCGCGGCTGGATGAGCGTTTCCGGCGTCATCAACACCCACTTCATCGTCGCCTACATGATCAAGCAGCACGGCACGCAGGAGCAGAAGGAGTACTACCTGCCCCGCATGGCCACCGGTGAGGTGCGCGGCGCCTTCTCGATGTCCGAGCCGGGGCTGGGCTCCGACGTCGCGGGCATCCGCACCAAGGCCACGCGGCAGGACGACGGCGACTACGTCATCGACGGCCAGAAGATGTGGCTGACCAACGGCGGCAGCTCCACCCTGGTCGCGGCCCTCGTGCGCACCGAGCTGGGCGCGGAGAAGGCCCACCAGAACCTCACGACCTTCCTCGTCGAGAAGCCGGCCGGCTTCGGCGAGGTCAAGCCCGGGATCACCATCCCCGGCAAGATCGACAAGATGGGCTACAAGGGCGTCGACACCACCGAGCTGGTGTTCGACGGGTACCGCGCGAAGGCGTCGGACATCCTCGGCGGCGAGCCCGGCAAGGGGTTCAGCCAGATGATGGACGGCGTCGAGGTCGGCCGGGTCAACGTGGCCGCCCGGGCCTGTGGCATCTCGATCCGCGCCTTCGAGCTGGCCGTGGCCTACGCCCAGCAGCGCGAGACCTTCGGCAAGCCGATCGCCCAGCACCAGGCGATCGCCTTCCAGCTCGCCGAGATGGCCACCAAGGTCGAGGCCGCCCACCTGATGATGGTCAACGCCGCCCGCCTCAAGGACCGCGGTCAGCGCAACGACGTCGAGGCCGGCATGGCCAAGCTGATCGCCAGCGAGTACTGCGCGGAGGTGACCACGCAGTCGTTCCGCATCCACGGCGGCTACGGCTACTCGAAGGAGTACGAGATCGAGCGGCTCATGCGCGAGGCGCCGTTCCTGCTCATCGGCGAGGGCACCAGCGAGATCCAGAAGACGATCATCAGCCGCGGCCTGCTCAAGGAGTACAAGCTCCGCGGCTGACCGGCTCAGCCGGCGCTGTCGGCGCTCTCCTCGAAGACGACCTCGACGTCGTCGACGCCGAGGGAGCGGGCCAGCCCGGTGAGCATCGTGCGGGTGTTGTCCTCGGCGCGCTCGCGGAGGTCGCTGTCGGCAGCTGCCGCGGCCAGCCGGTCCTCCGCGAGCGCGTAGAGCGCGCTGTCGTCGACCGGGTCGTCGCCCACCGCGTCGCCGATCCGTTCGACGAGGCCGCGGTCGCGGTCGAGGACGCGGCTCTCCCGGGGGTCGATCCGGGCCTCGTCCAGGCGGGGCGCGGGCAGCTCGATGGTGGCCGACGTGCCGTCCTCGGACAGGGTGACCGCGCCGTCGTCCAGGGCGCCGAAGTCGACGTAGGCGTCGGCGGTGCCGGTCGCGAGCAGCTGCACCCGCTCGCCGCTGATGGCCGACGGCACGTAGCGGGTGTCGGTCTCCCGGTCGACGACGACCTGGAAGGTGCCGGTCGCGGCGTGGTACTCGTGCAGGTCCTCGAGCGCCAGCAGCAGCGGGGTGGTGCTCCGGTCGACGACGTCCTGCCCGAACGGGTCCTCGGGCAGCCAGCCGGCGACCTTCGCGCCGACGGGCACGAGCACGGCGACGCCGACACCGGCGGCGACGAGTCGGAGGGGGACCCGGCGACGGCGGCGCGGGGCGGCGCCGGCGGGAAGGGGGCGGGACGACAGCAGCGTCGGCATGCGCGGCCTCTCGGGGCAGGGGGAGGGGCGGTGCTCCGTCCAGCGACGGCGCGGCTCCCGCCATTCCCGACACGCCGCCCCCCGAAAGGGACTTCCGGTGCAGAAGGCCCCGGGGCCTTCTGCACCGGAAGTCCCGGAGGGCTAGCGGGCGGGGCGGTTCTCGTAGTTGCGCCGCGCCCACAGGTAGCCGACCAGCGCGATGACGGCGCACCAGCCGATCGACACCAGCAGGCTGGACCCGATCGGCGTGCCGGTGAGGAGGCCCCGCAGGGTCTCGATGATCGGCGTGAACGGCTGGTGCTCGGCGAACCAGCGCAGCCCGGCCGGCATCGAGTCGACGGGTGCGAACCCGCTGCCGAAGAACGGCAGGAGCATCAGGGGCATGGGCAGGTTGCTGGCCCCCTCCACCGTCTTCGAGTGCAGGCCCATGGCGACGCAGAGCCACGACATCGCGAAGCTGACCAGAGCGAGGAACCCGATCGCGGCCACACACTCCACCGCGTTGGCGTCGGGGCGGAAGCCGACCAGCAGGGCGACGCCGACGACCGGGGCCAGGCCCACCATCGTCTGGACGACCGCGCCCACGACGTGCCCGGAGAGGACGGCGGCCCGGGAGATCGACATGGTGCGGAACCGGGTGATGATGCCCTCGGTCATGTCCATCGCGACGGAGATCGCGGTGCCCTGGGCGGCGCCGGCGATGGCCAGCACCAGCAGGCCCGGGGTCAGGTAGTCGGCGTACTCGGCCCGGCCGCCCGACGGCCCGCCGAGCCCCGCGCCCATCGTGCCGCCGAAGACGAAGACGAACAGCAGCAACATGACGATCGGCAGGACGGCCACGATCAGGGTCAGGCCGGGGTAGCGCAGCGCCCGTGTCAGGTTGCGGCGCAGCATCGTGGTCGAGTCGCTCAGGGTCAGGGCCATCGTGGTCACGAGGCCACCTCCTCGGGGGTCGGGCGGCCGGTGAGGGCCAGGAAGACGTCGTCCAGGTCGGGGGTGTGCAGGGTCAGGTCGTCGACGTTGATCGCCGCGGCGTCCAGCCGGGCGAGCACGTCCTTGAGCGCTCGGACGCCGCCGTCGCTGGGCACCTCGAGGGTGAGGGCGTCGGGATCGGCGGAGGCGCCGGGGAAGAGCCGCGTGGCGTCGTCCAGGAACTGCCGGCCGGCGAACTGGAGCCGCACCGAGCCGCCGGGCACCCGCCGCTTGAGCTCGGCCGCGGTGCCTTCGGCGACCAGCCGGCCGCCGTCGAGCACGCCGATCCGGTCGGCGAGCTGGTCGGCCTCCTCGAGGTACTGCGTGGTGAGGAGGACGGTGACGCCGTCGGCCACCAGGCCGCGGACGACGTCCCACACCGCCCGGCGGCTGCGGGGGTCGAGGCCGGTGGTCGGCTCGTCCAGGAAGACGATGCGCGGGTCGCCCATCAGCCCCATCGCCAGGTCCAGCTTGCGGCGCATGCCACCGGAGTAGGTCACCGGATAGGTGGTGGCGGCCTCGACCAGGTCGAACCGTTCCAGCAGGTCCGCGGCGCGGGCCTGGCCGGTGCGGCGGTCGAGGTGCAGCAGGTCGGCCATGAGCCGGAGGTTCTCCGCACCGGTCAGCAGGTTGTCGACGGCGGTGAACTGACCGGTGACCGCGATGGCCCGGCGCACGGCCCGCGGCTCCTTCGCCACGTCGGAGCCGGCCACCCGGACCTCGCCGGCGTCGGCGGGGGTGAGCGTGGACAGGATGTCGACGGTGGTGGTCTTGCCGGACCCGTTGGGGCCCAGCAGTGCGAAGACCGAGCCCTCGGTGACCGTGAGGTCCAGGCCGTCGAGGACTACCTGGTCGCCGAAGGACTTGCGGAGTCCGCGGACGGAGATGGCGGGGTTCATGTCTTGTCCTCTCAGGAGCGGCGGACGACGACGTCGCCGTAGGCGGTACGGGCACGGATCTCGACGGTCTCGACTGCGTCGTCGGGGCCGTCGGCGGTGTCGAGCAGGTTGCGCACGCGGCCGGCGCCGGCCTGGAGGTCGAGCCAGGCGGCCGTGCCCTCCCGGATCCCGGCCTCGACGGTGCCGTAGGAGGTCTCCAGCACGAGCGAGCCGCGGACGGCCTCGGCCACCCGGACCTGGCCGTACTTGGTGGTCGCGTGGACCGAGCCGAGCGCCCGGTCGACCCAGATGTCGCCGGCGGAGGAGTCGAGGCGCATGTCGCCTCCCGCCGAGCCGACACGGACCTGGCCGTAGGCGGTGCCGGCGTCGACGCCACCGTCGGCCTCTCCGACCTCGACGTCGCCGGCGGAGCTGCGCGCCGTGACCCCGGCGGCCCGCTCGACGCGGACGTCGCCGCACTTGCTGGTGACCCGCACGTCACCGAACCGGCCCGTGCACTCGACGTCCCCGAAACCCGACTCGGCGTGCACCTCGGAGCCCTCGGGGAGCTGGACGTCGACCTCCACGGCGGCCGACGGGCCGAACAGCATCAGCCGGAGCTTGCGGGGCATGGCGACCAGCAGCCGGCCGTCGGCGAACTCGACGCGGGTCTGCGCGGCGGCCTCGACGTCGGCGGACTTGCCCGGGTTGGCCGGACGGACGTGCACCTCGGTGGTGGTCCGCTGCGTCGCGCGGACCCGGACCGTGCCGGCCGTGACGTCGATGCGGGCGGAGACGGGATCGGGGGTGTCGAACGTGGGCATGGCGGTGCCCTCCTCAGGGCGCGGGTGGGACACCCTCGGCCGGTCGGCCGGGGTGGAGGGCGCTGTGGAGCTGTGCGTGGAGCGGGGCTAGCGGGCCCAGCCCGTGTAGTGCTGGCCGGAGGACCACCGGCTGCCGCGCCGGGGTTCGGTCGGGGGAGTGCGGGAGCCGGAGTCCAGGGCGGCGGACACCGCGCGGACCAGCCACGTGTTCACCGAGGAGCCGGTCGCGGCGGCGGCCTCCTCGACGCGCGACTTCAGCGCCTCGGGCAGCCGCAGGGTGATCCGGATGGTGCTGCCGTCGTCGGCGTCGGCGGCGGGTGCGGCCGGCGGGGTCGGCGGCGCGGCGGGCTCGGCCGCCGGGGGCGGCGTGACGGCGAACCCGACGTCGCCACCGCGCAGCCGGACCTCGACCGAGCCGGGGGCCAGCTGTCCGGTGAGCTCCTCGGCCGCCACGGACAGCGCGCTGAGCAGGGCGAGCCGGACCGAGGACTCCAGGGGCGCCGCCAGCCGTTCCGCGAGCGCGCGGGCGTCCTCACCGCCGGGTTCGGCGGCGACCGCGAGCTCGTGGCGAAGCTGTTCGACGAAGGGCGTCAGGTCCATGACGCCACTATGACACCACGGTGACGTCACCGCAAGCCTCTAGTGGTGTCAGGTGGTGCCACGCTCGTGCGCGACCCGCCCGCGCGGGATCCCGCCGGGCCAGGTAGGCAGGGGGCATGCGCGCCGTGGGAGTGACCGAGTTCGGTGGGCCGGAGGCCCTGCACCTCGTCGACGTGGAGCCCGAGCCGCTCGGCCCGGGGCAGGTCCGGCTGCGGGTGGAGGCGGCGGCGGTCAGCCCCACCGACACCCACGCCCGCGCCGGCGCGTACGCCGACCGCGACCCGGTGACGACGCCCCCGTGGGTGCCCGGCATGGACGTCGCAGGGGTGGTGACCGAGGTGGGCGACGGGGTCGAGCACGTGTCGGTCGGCGACACCGCGATGGGCGTCGTCGTCCCGTTCGGTCCCTACGGCGCCTACCGCGAGGACAAGGTGCTGCCCGGTGACTCCGTCGTCCGCGCGCCGAAGAACGCCACCGCCGTCGAGGCGTCGACGCTGCCCATGAACGGCCTCACCGCCCGGTACTCGCTGGACCTGATGGGGCTGCGCCCGGGGCAGGTCCTCGCCGTGACCGGCGCGGCGGGGGCGTACGGCGGCTACGTCGTCCAGCTGGCCAAGGCCGACGGGCTCACCGTCGTCGCCGACGCCTCCGAGGCCGACGAGCAGCTGGTGCGCGACCTGGGAGCCGACGTCGTCGTCCGGCGCGGGGACGACGTCGCCGACCGGATCCGCGAGCACTTCCTCGACGGCGTCGACGGGCTGGCGGACGGCTCGGTGCAGGACGCGCTCGTGCTGCCCGCGGTGAAGGACGGCGGCGCCGTGGCGACCGTCCGCGGGTACCGCGGCGACGGGCAGCGCGGGCTGCGGTTCTTCCCGACGCTCGTCCGGCGGGTGGCCACCGAGCGGGCGATGCTCGACGGTCTGCGGGAGGCGGCAGAGCAGGGCGTGGTCACCCTGCGCGTGGCGCGCACCTTCCCCGCCGACCAGGCCGCCGAGGCCCACCGGCTGCTGGAGCGCGGCGGCGTCCGCGGCCGCCTGGTGCTCACGTTCTGAGGTCGCGGGACCCGCGCCGGACCTGATTGGGTGCAGCCATGGTGCACAGGCTCGTCGTCAGCCACGGACAGCCGGCTTCGTCCACCGGGCGGGCTGGGTGAACGGCGCGCAGGCACTCGTCCGCACGCTCGTCGGCGCGGGGGTCGACGTCTGCTTCGCCAACCCCGGCACCTCCGAGATGCACTTCGTCGCCGCGCTCGACGACGTCCCGGAGATGCGCGCGGTGCTCACGCTGTTCGAGGGCGTCGCCACCGGGGCGGCCGACGGCTACGCGCGGATGGCCGGACGCCCCGCCGCGACGCTGCTGCACCTCGGGCCGGGCATGGGCAACGGGCTGGCCAACCTGCACAACGCCCGCCGTGGCAGGGCGCCGATGCTCAACGTCGTCGGCGACCACGCGCGCTCGCACAAGCGGCTGGACGCGCCGCTGGAGTCCGACATCGATGCCGTGGCCGGGACCGTCTCCACCTGGGTGCGCCGGTCGCTGGCCCCGGCCGACGTCGCCGCCGACGCCGCCGAGGCGGTGGCCGCCATCGCCACGGGCGGCATCGCCACGCTCGTCCTCCCGGCCGACGTCTCCTGGGAGGACGGCGCCGCGGTGGCCGAGCCGCGGCCGGTGCGGCCGCTGCCCCGCGTGGCCTCGTCGGTCGTCGACGAGGTCGCCGCGGTCGTCCGGGGCGGCGAGGACGTCGTGCTCTTCCTCGGGGGCGACGTCATGAGCGCCGACGGGCAGCTGGCCGCCGCGCAGGTCGCCGCGGGCACCGGGGCGCGCCTGGTCGCCGAGACCTTCCCGGCACGCGCGGCGCGCGGCGCCGGCCTGCCCGACGTGCACCGGCTGCCGTACCCGCCGGAGATGGCGATGGCCGCGCTCGCCGGCACGAAGCACCTGGTGCTGGCCGGCACCACGGCCCCGGTGCACTTCTTCGGCTACCCGGGGACGCCCGGCCACCCGGTGCCGGAGGGCTGCGTGGTGCACGTCCTCAGCGAGCCGGGGGAGGACGGCGTCGCCGCGATGCGGGCGCTGGCCGAGGCCGTCGCGCCGGACGCGGAGCCGGCGGTCGCCGAGTACGAGCGGCCGGAGCTGCCCAGCGGACCGCTGGACCCGCGCACCATGGCCGCGGTCATCGGGGCGCTCCTGCCCGAGGACGCGATCGTGGTCGACGAGGCGCTGACCTCGGGCGTCGGGCTGACCGAGATGACCTCGGCCGGGCCGCGGCACGACTGGCTGTCGCTCACCGGCGGGGCCATCGGGGACGGGCTGCCGATGGCGCTGGGCGCGGCGGTGGCCTGCCCCGACCGGCCGGTGATCGGCATCCAGGCCGACGGCAGCGCCATGTACACGATCTCCGCGCTGTGGAGCTACGCCCGCGAGCGGGCCGACATCACCACGATCATCTGCGACAACGGCTCGTACGCGATCCTCGAGCACGAGCTGGAGAAGGTCGGCGCGGCGTCGGACGGGGAGCGGGCGCGCGCGCTGCTCGACCTGGGCGGGCCGGGGCTGGACTTCGTCGCGCTCGCCCAGGGCATGGGTGTGCCGGCGACCCGCGCCACGACGGCCGAGGAGCTGGCCGACCAGCTGCGCCGGGCGCTGGCCGAGCCCGGTCCGCACCTCATCGACGCCGTCCTCGCGAACTGACGCCCGGGGCTGGCCTTCGTAGGGCAGATTTGTATACATTCCTCTCGCCACCGTTCGCGACGAGGGGAGCCGGTCCGTGCTGTCAGGGAGAGTCGCGCTGGTCACCGGCGCGAGCCGGGGGATCGGTCGGGCGCTGGCCCAGCGCCTGCACGCGGAGGGCATGGCCCTCGCGCTCACCGCGCGGTCGGGCGACCAGCTGGCCGAGCTGCGCGCCGAGCTGACGGCGAGCGGTGACCAGCCGGTGCTGGTCGTCCCCGGCGACGTCACGGAGCCGGAGCACGTCCGGGCGATGGTGGCCGAGGCGGAGTCGACCCTCGGCGGCATCGACCTGCTGGTGAACAACGCCGGTGTCGTGGAGCCCAACGAGAAGTCGCTCTGGGAGACCGACGCCGAGGCCTGGTGGCGGGCGGTGACGGTCAACGTGCGCGGCCCGATGCTGTTCGCCGCGGCCGCCGTCCCGGGCATGCTGGCCCGCGGCGCCGGCCGGATCGTGAACCTCAACAGCATGCGCGCCGTGCGGAGCATGGCCACGCAGACCGCGTACGGGACGTCGAAGGCGGCGCTGTCGCAGCTGACCGAGTCCCTCGACAAGAGCCTGGCCGGCACGGGCGTGCACGCGTTCAGCTACAGCCCGGGCCGGGTCTGGACGGCGATGACCGACACCCTCGGGCTCGGGTCGCTGCCGGCCGACGCCTGGACGCCCATGGAGCAGGCGGTCCAGGGGGTCCTCGCCATCGCACGGGGCGAGCTCGACGCGCTGTCCGGCCGGTTCCTGCACGCCGACGACGACCTGGCCGCCCTCGCGGCGCAGGCCGAGGAGGTCGTCGCCGGTCAGGGCCGCGTGCTGACCTTCGCCGACGCCGGTCCCGGCGACCACCTGCGGGCCCGGCCGATCGGCCGCTGACCGCCTGCCCGTTCGATCGAGAGGGAGTACCCATGCGCGTGTTCACCGGTGCCGACGACCTGCTGGCGGCCGTCGGCAGCGAGGTCGGCGTCTCCCACTGGCTGACCGTCGACCAGGAGCGGATCGACCTGTTCGCCGAGGCGACGGGTGACCACCAGTGGATCCACGTCGACGTGGAGCGGGCGAAGGCGGAGAGCCCCTTCGGCGGACCCATCGCGCACGGCTACCTGACGCTGTCGCTGCTCGTGCCGCTGCAGAAGACCGTCTTCCGGGTCGACGGGACGCGCCTGGCGGTTAACTACGGGTTGGACAAGGCGCGCTTCCCCGCGCCGGTGCCCGCCGGCGCGCGCATCCGCGACCGCGTGGAGATGGTGACGGCCACCCCGGTGGAGGGCGGTGTGCAGGTGACGTTCCGCCACACCATCGAGCAGGACGGGGCGGCCAAGCCGGCCTGCGTGGCGGAGAGCATCTCCCGCTACTACTTCTGACCGGCGTGCGGGCCGCGGGGGGCCTCCGGTGAGCGGGGGCACGGAGGCCGACGCCGACACGGGCGCGGGCGGCAGGCCGCGGCCGCGCAGCTTCTCCGCGTTGGTCGTCGATCCCCTTTACGGGCCGTTCTTCGCCGGCAAGCTGCTGGCGAACGCCGGCATCTGGATCCAGAACATCGCCAGCGCCAGCCTGGTCTTCCAGATCACCGGCTCGGTGTTCCTCGTCGGTCTGGTCAGCTTCGCCCAGTTCACCCCCCAGCTGGTCTTCGCGCCCCTGAGCGGCGCGATGGCCGACCGCGGCGACCCGAAGCGGCAGCTGGTCCTCGGTCGCGCCTTCTGCTTCCTCGGCGCCGCCGTCCTGACCGGCTGGGTGTGGGCCGCCGACGAGCTGGCCGACGTCCCGGCCTGGCTGGTCATGGCGACGGCGACGGTCGTCGGCGTCGGGTTCACCATCGGCGGGCCGGCCATGCAGGCGCTGCTGCCCACCCTCGTCCGCGAGGGCGAGGTGGGCCGGGCCGTCGCCCTGGACAACCTGACCTTCTCGGTGGGCCGGGCGGTCGGGCCGGCCGCCGGGGGCGTGCTCGCCGCGACCGCCGGCTACGAGGTGGCGTTCGCGGTCGCCGCCGCCGGGCACCTGGTCTTCCTGGGCGCCGTGGCCGCGCTGCGGCTGCGCGGGGTGCCGCGGGTGGCGGGCGCGACCTTCTCGGTGCGCGACGGGCTGCGCTACCTGCGCACCGACCCGGTCGTGGCCCTGGTGATCCTCGGGGTGGGTGCCGTCGGGGTCGGGGCCGATCCGGCGATCACCCTGGCGCCGTCGTTGTCGGAGGAGCTGGGCGGAGGGCCGGAACTCGTGGGGCTGTTCGCCTCCTCGTTCGGTGTCGGCGCCTTCGTCGCGTTCTTCGTGCAGGCACTGCTGCACCGGTTCGTGCGCGAGCCGCAGCTGGCGCCGCTCGGGCTGCTCCTGCTGGCCGGTTCGGCAGCCTGGTTGCCGTTCACGACCGGCGTGCCCACGACGGTCGCGGCGTTCGCGGCCGGGGGCGCGGGCATGACACTGGCGCTGACCGCGTTCACGACGCTGCTATACGAGCGCGTCCCGCGGGAGTTCCTCGGCCGGATCATGGCGCTGTGGCTCGTCGGGTTCGTCGGCTCGCGGCCACTGGCCTCGGCGCTCGGCGGCGGGCTGGCCGACCTCGCCTCGGTCGAGGCGGCGCTGGCGGCGACCGCGGTCGTGGTGCTCCTCGTCGCCTGGACCTGTCGCCCGTCGGTGCTCCTGCGCCCTCCGCCCGGGCGCTGAGGACGCGCCCGGGTCAGCGCAGCCGCGAGCGGCCGAGGCGCCGGACGACCAGGTTCTCGGTGCCCTGCCGGTGGTCGTCGCTGGCGCGGATGAGCTCCTTGACGTCGCCCTCGCGGACCGCCTGGATGATCCGCTCGTGGTCGGCGATCACGTGCAGCGAGGACTGCACCTCGTGCAGGTAGAGCGACCGGTAGAAGCTCGACATGTACCAGAGCCGGGAGACCTCGTCGCGGATCAGCCGCAGCGGCGAGTACTCGAACAGTCGGAAGTGGAAGTGCCCGTTGAGCGCCTGGTAGCGGTCCTGCTCCTCCGCGGGGTCGGTCTGCCGCAGCTCGTCGTTGAGCCGGACCAGCTCGTCGACGTCGACCTCGGACAGGTCGACGGTTGCGAGGATCTCGGTCTCGAGCAACCGTCGCATCAGGTAGATCTCGGAGAGGTCGTCGCTGCTGAAGCGGGACACCCGGTAGCCGGTATTGGGCTTGTAGTCCAGGACGCCTTCGGCGGCGAGCGTGGACAGCGCCTCCCGCAGCGGGATCCGGCTGACGTTGAGCTGTTCGGCCAGCTCCGTCTGGTGCACCTTCTCGCCGGGCAGCAGGGTCCCGGACAGGATCAGCTGGCGGATCGCGCCGAGGCAGCGGGTGACGCTCGTCTCCCGAACGTCGGCGGTCTCTGGGAAGACCAAGGTGCCCTGCCTCTCTGCCGAACGTGGGTCCGCAGCGTACCCACGCGGTGCCGTAACCCATGGCGTCCAAATCGTTGCACCAAAGAGTATACAAAGTTGCATGTTCTCCCCTAGGGTCCTGCTGTGGTCGCGGTCACTCGCGCGAGGGAGACGGGTGCGACCACCCAGCGGAGCCGGAGAGAGGGAGAGTCGTCGGTGAGTGCGGCAGGAAGCGGGTCCAGCCCCCGGACGCAGGGCCTCTCGGCACTGTTCCACCCGCGGTCGGTCGCGGTGATCGGGGCCTCCGCCGAGGTGAGCAAGATTGGCGGCCGCCCCATCCACCACCTGCTCACGAGCGGGTTCGAGGGGCCCATCTACCCGGTGAACCCGCGGCGCGAGGAGATCCAGGGGCTGCGCTGCTACCCCTCGCTGACCGCCGTCGGCGCGGAGGTCGACCTCGCGATCGTGGCCGTGCCCACCCCGGCCGTGCTGGCCGCGGTGCAGGAGTGCGCCGACGCCGGTGTCCAGGTCGCCATCCTCTTCAGTGCCGGCTTCGCGGAGATGGGCGCCGAGGGCGCCGCGCTGCAGCGCCGCGTCGTCGAGGTCGCCGCGGCCGCCGGCATGCGCATCGTCGGGCCGAACTGCATCGGGGCGGCCAACATGGCCGAGGGCGCGGCGACAACCTTCGCCTTCGCCGTCCAGATCCCGCTGCCCGAAGGTGTGCTGCCGCGGGTCGGCCTGGTCAGCCAGAGCGGTGCCATCGGCGGCCACTGCGTGGCGCTGGCCCCGCGGAAGGGCTTCCGCTTCGACCCGTGGGTGACCACCGGCAACGAGGCCGACGTCGACATCGCCGACTGCCTGGCGTACCTCGCGATGGACGACGAGGTGCCGGCGATCGCCGTGTACATGGAGGGCTGCCAGGACGGGGAGCGGCTGCGCAGCGCGCTCGAGCTGGCGCACCGCCGCCGCAAGCCGGTGATCATGCTCAAGGCCGGCCGGTCCGACGTCGGTGCGGCGGCGGCCGCCTCGCACACGGCGTCGCTGGTCGGCTCGAGCGAGGCGTACGACGCCCTGTTCCGTCGCTACAACGTCTGCCGCGTCGACTCGGTGACCGAGCTGATCGACATGGCCGCCACCCTGGCCGTCGGCCGGCTGCCGGCCGGCCGCCGCGTCGGGATTGTCACCGGTTCCGGCGGCGCGGGCATCCTCATGGCCGACGCGGCCGACGCCGCGGGCCTCGAGATCACCCCGCTCCCGCGGGACGCCCAGGACCGGCTCAAGGAGATCTGGCCCGCCGCGAGCGTGGTGAACCCGATCGACACGACCGCCCAGGTCACCAACGACCCGGCGCTGCTGTCGGCGTTCCTCGACACGATCCTCGACGGCAGCGACTACGACGTCGTGCTGCTCTTCCTGACCTACCTCGGCATGAAGCCGCCGTGGTCGGACAACCTGGTGGCCTCGTTGCAGAAGGTCCGCGCCGCGCATCCCGAGGCGAACGTCGTCGTCTCGATGCTGGCCACCGACGACGTCACGCGCACCGTCCGAGGGCTCGGCATGCCGGTGTTCGAGGAGCTGACCGACGCCGTGCGGACGGTCGCCCGCCTGGCCGACGTGGCCGCCGGCTTCGACGCGGCTCTGCCGCCCGCCGGGACCGCCGCCGCGCCGGACGCCCGGCTGACGGCCGAGGAGCCGCTCACCGAGTCCGCCGCCAAGCAGATCCTGGCCGCGGCCGGCATCCCGGTCGTCGAGGAACGGGTGGTCGGCTCGGCGGAGGACGCCGTGCGCGCGGCGCGGGAGCTCGGCCACCCGGTGGCGATGAAGATCGAGTCGAAGGACATCGCGCACAAGAGCGAGGTCGGCGGCGTCGTCCTCGGCGTCACGGGCGACGACGAGGTGCGCGCCGCGTACGCCCGGATCCTCGACGCGGTCACGACGGCGGCCCCGCAGGCGGAGATCGCCGGCGTCCTGGTCGCCCCGATGGTCGCCGACGGCGTGGAGACGATCCTCGGCGTGGCCGACGACCCCTCCCTCGGCCCGCTGGTGATGTTCGGCCTCGGCGGTGTCTTCGTCGAGCTCCTGGGCGACGTCAGCTACCGCCTCGCGCCGTTCGGCCCGGACGAGGCCGCGGCGATGATCCGCGAGGTCAAGGGCTTCGGGCTGCTCGACGGCGCCCGGGGCCGGGCTCGCTGCGACCTGCCGGCGCTGGCCGACGCGCTGAGCCGGCTGTCGGAGTTCGCCGCGGCGAACGCCGACTGCTTCGACAGCATCGACATCAACCCCTTCCTGGTCCTCCCCGAGGGCCGGGGGGCGGTGGCGGTCGACGCGCTGATCGCCCCGCGGGACCCCCGCGCCTGACCGCTCCACCCCGCACACCCTCCCGAGAGCCACCGAAAGGAACCTTCAGTGTCGAAGAAGAAGTTGATCGCCCTCTTCGGGGCGTCCGTCCTGAGCCTCGGCCTGGCGGCCTGTGGCGAGTCCGAGGAGGGCGGGGGGAACTCATCCGCGGCCGGTGAGGAGGAGACCGACTTCCCGACCGACGACATCCGCCTGATCATCAGCTACGCGGCGGGTGGCCCCACCGACGTGGCCGGCCGCGCCGTCGCCGCCTACATGGAGAAGGAGTTCGGGGTCAGCGTCGTCGCCGAGAACATCGAGGGCGCCTCGGGCGCCGTCGGCACCGCCGAGATGACCCGCGCCGAACCCGACGGGCACACCATCGCGATGACCACCGGATCCGCGGTCGGCCGCGTGCCGCTGATCGAGGAGGTCGGCTTCCAGCTGGAGGACGTCCAGCCGCTCGGCGTGGCCACCTTCGGACCCGGCCTGATCATGGTCCGCGAGGACTCGGAGTACCAGACGATCGACGACCTGATCGAGGCCGCCGAGGAGAACCCGGCCAGCATCACCGTCGGCACCGCCGGCCCGCAGTCGCCGCAGCACGTGGAGTTGGTCCGGATGGCCCGCGATCACGACGTCGAGTTCCAGCCCGTGCCCTTCCAGGGCGAGGCGCCGGCGGTCACCGCGCTGCTCGGCGAGAACGTCGAGGCCTGCTTCTGCTCGAACGCGCAGACCACGATGGCGCAGGTCGACGCCGGCGAGTTCCGCGTGCTGGCCACCGGCGCCCCCGACCGGCTGCCCTCGATGCCCGACGTCCCCACCCTCGAGGAGTCCGGCTTCGACGGCCTCGTCTACGGCAACTCGTACTTCATCCTGGCCGCGCCGGCCGGCACCCCGGACGCCGTGGTGGCCAAGCTCGAGGCGGCCCTGAAGGCCGCGCTGGAGGACCCCGCGACGGTCGAGGTCATCGGTGAGGAGCGCCTGCTCGACCCGTTCATGGGCGCCGACGACCTGACCTCCATGCTGGAAGAGGAGCAGAAGGAGCTCAAGCCGATCCTCGAGGAGCTGTTCGGCAAGTGAGGTCCTCCGGCCGCCGGGCGGATACTCCCGCCCGGCGGCCGGCACCTCCGGGCTCCGGTCCGCGGACCAGGGCTCCAGAACCACGTCGCGGAGGGGAACCCACGATGGAACGTCCACTCGCGTCCTCGGACGCCCCACCGGTGGACCCGGCTCCGGCCGTCCCGCCGGTGCTCGACGACCACCCGCACGGCCCCGTGCGGACCGGCGTCGGCGGGTGGTTCATCACCCGGCTGCCGCTGCTGGTCGTCCTGGCCTTCGGCACCTACTTCGCGATCGCGTCCTACGAGCTCGAGCTCGGGACGCTGCGCGCGCCGCTGTCCGGCCTCTGGCCGTTCATCGTCAGCGTCGTCCTCATCGCCTGCACCCTGGTCGGGCTGTTCACCTGCGACCCCACCGACGTCGAGCAGTTTGGCCGCCCGGTCGTGCGGCCGTTCCTGGGCCTGGCCGCGCTGTGCCTGTTCGTCCTCCTCTGGGACGAGGTGGGTCTGCTGCTCACCGGGGCCGTGGTGCTCACGTTCTGGTTCAAGGTGCTGGCCCGCGAGTCCTGGCGGATGGCCGTCGCCCTCGCCGTCGGCGCCAGCGTGGTCGCCCACCTGCTCTTCGTCGTGCTGCTCGGGGCCCGCCTGCCCGACGACGTCATCGCCCAGCTCTGGGGAGGCTGACCATGGATACCCTCGACGGGCTGGTCGACGGCTTCGGCGTCGTCTTCACCCCCGGGAACCTGCTCTACGTCGTCCTCGGCGTCCTGATCGGCACGGTGATCGGCATCCTGCCCGGGCTCGGGCCGACGGCGACCATCGCGCTGCTGCTGCCGTTCACCTACGACATCGAGCCGGCGTCGGCGATCATCCTGCTGGCCGGCGTCTACTACGGGTCGATGTACGGCGGCACCATCACCTCGGTGCTGCTGCAGATCCCCGGCGAGGCGGCCAGCGCGATCACCGCGATCGACGGCTACCAGATGACCCGGCAGGGCCGGGCCGGGCCGGCGCTGGGCATCTCCGCGCTCGGGTCCTTCATCGGCGGCACGGTGTCGATCATCGGGCTGATCTTCGTGGCCCCGGCGCTGGCCGACTTCGCGGTGCGCTTCGGCCCGCCGGAGTACGCGGTGCTGACCGTCTTCGGCATCGTCATGGTCACCTACCTGGGCACCCGGTCGACGCTGAAGAGCGTCATCGCGGCCGCGATCGGGCTGCTGCTGGCAGTCGTCGGCACCGACCCGATCATCGGCACCACCCGCTTCACGTTCGACTTCCCCGAGCTGTTCGGCGGGCTCGACCTGGTGGCCATCGCCATGGGCCTGTTCGGGGTCAGCGAGATCCTTTTGGTGCTGGAGCGGGCGGGGAAGAAGCACGCCAAGATCGGCGAGGTCGGCAAGCTCTGGTTCACCAGGGACGACTGGCGCCGGTCCCGCGGCCCGATCGCGCGCGGCTCGCTGCTCGGCTTCCCGATCGGCGTGCTGCCCGGCGGTGGCGGCGTGCTCTCCTCCATCGCGTCCTACGGCGTGGAGAAGAAGCGGTCGAAGACGCCGGAGCAGTTCGGCAAGGGCGCGATCGAGGGCGTCGCGGGGCCGGAGACGGCGAACAACGCGTCGTCGATCTCCGCGTTCATCCCGCTGCTGACGCTGGGGCTGCCGTCCAACGCGGTGCTCGCGCTGATCCTCGGCGCGCTGATGACGCAGAACATCACCCCGGGCCCCGAGCTCGTCAGCGAGCACCCGGACATCTTCTGGGGCGTCATCGCGTCGATGCTGATCGGCAACCTGGTGCTGCTGCTGCTCAACTGGCCGCTGGTCGGCACGTTCGTGCAGCTGCTGCGGGTGCGCGTGGGGATCATCGGCGGGATGGCCATGCTGGTCACGCTGGTCGGTGTCTACACGCTGAGCAACGACACCTTCGACATGTGGGTCATGCTCGCCGCCGGCCTGATCGGCTACCTGATGCGCAAGACCGGCTTCGAGCCGGCGCCCATGGTCTTGGCCTTCGTGCTCGGCTCGATCCTCGAGCAGGCGTTCCGGCAGTCGCTGCTGCTCTCCGGCGGTGACCTGACGATCTTCGTCACCCGGCCCGTCTCCGGGGTGCTCACCGCGCTCGTCGTGCTCGTCATCGGTTCGTCGGTCTGGACGTTCGTCCGCTCGCGCCGGCGGGCCCAGGAGGGGCCGGTCTCGGTCCTGGAGGAAGCCAAGAAGTTGGCGGGAGAGGACTAGCCCCGGACATGGATCTCACGTTCAGCAGGGAGCAGGAGGAGTTCCGGGCGGAGGTGCGGGCCTGGCTGGAGGCCAACCGGCCCACGCACGCCTTCGCGCCGTACTACACCGAGCGGGGGCTCGCCGAGCACCGCGAGTGGGAGCAGCGCCTCTTCGAGGCCGGCTACGCAGCACCGGGCTGGCCGAGGGAGGCCGGCGGGCTGGGCCTGGACCTCTGGGCACAGCTCATCTACGACGAGGAGTACGCACGGCTCCGGCTGCCGGAGCGGCTCAACAAGATGGGGCTGGTGCACGGCGGACCTACCGTCCTCGTGCACGGCACCGAGGAGCAGAAGCGAGCGTGGATCCCGCCGATCCTCGACTGCACCGAGATCTGGTGCCAGGGCTTCTCCGAGCCCGACGCCGGCAGCGACCTCGCGTCGCTGCGCACCACCGGGCGGGTCGAGGGCGACGAGCTCGTCATCAACGGGCAGAAGACGTGGACGTCGTTCGGCGTGGTGGCCACGAAGATGTTCGCGCTCGTGCGGACCGATCCGCAGGCGCGCAAGCACCGGGGGATCAGCTTCGTCGTCCTCGACCTCGACACCCCCGGCGTCGAGGTCCGGCCGATGCAGCAGCTGCACGGGCACGCCGGCTTCGCCGAGGTGTTCTTCACCGACGTCCGGGTGCCGCTGGCCAACGTCGTGGGCGAGCTCAACGACGGCTGGCGGGTGGCGCAGACCTCGCTGAACCTCGAGCGGGGGACCGGCCGCGGGCAGCACACCCGGCTGACCCAGTCGTTCGAGGCGCTGGCCGAGGAGGTGGGCCGGCGCGGCGCCGACCCCGGCTCGCTGGAGCGGCTGGGCTCGCTGGCGGCGTGGACCTTCGCCCACGAGCAGGCCACCTACGCGCTCACCGACACGATCGCCCGCGGGGACGATGACGGCGTGGACTCCAGCCTGCTCAAGGTGCGCTGGTCGGAGATCCAGACCGCCCTCTACGAGGAGCACCTGGCCACGCTCGGACCGGACGCGGAGACCGTCGCGGACCCGGACCCGTCGGGTGCGCTGCCGCCGCTGCTGCGCAACTACTGGCACGCCCGTGCAGCCGAGATCTTCGCCGGCAGCACCGAGATCCAGAAGAACATCATCAGCGAGCGCGGCCTCGGGCTGCCGAGGGAGCCGCGGCCATGAGGTTCGCACTGACCGAGGAGCAGCAGGACTTCCGGGCGTCCGTGCGGAAGGTGTTCGAGCGCCGGGCGGCACCCGAGCGGTTGCGCGGCCTGTGGGAGACCGAGACCGGCCGCGACCCGCAGCTGTGGCAGGACCTGGTCGCGCTCGGAGCGCCGGCACTGCTGGTGCCCGAGGAGCACGACGGCATAGGCGGGACCGAGCTCGACCTCTGCGCCGTCCTGGAGGAGGCCGGCAGGGCCTGCATCCCGGACGCGCTGCTGGAGGCGCTGCTCGTCGGTCCCGGGCTGATCGCCGACGCCGGCACGCCGGAGCAGCGGGCGCGCTGGCTGCCGGGCATCGCCGTGGGTGAGCTGCGGGTGACGGTGGCCCTCGGCGGGCAGGCGGTGCCCGACGCGCACGTCAGCGACCTGGTCCTGCTGGCCGACGGCGGGGGAGTGCGCGTCCTCGAGCGGCACGAGGTGACGCTCACGCGGGTGCACTCGATGGATCCCTCGCGGCGGCTGTTCACCGTGGCCGCCGAGCCCGGGGCCGGCGCCCCACTCGGAGCCGAGGGCGCGGCGGGTCACCGGGCGCTCAGCCGGCAGTACGCCGGATCCGCCGCCGTCCTGGTCGGGCTGGCGGAGCAGCTGCTGGCGCGCAGCGTCGAGTACGCCAAGGAACGGCAGCAGTTCGGCCGACCGATCGGCTCCTTCCAGGCGGTCAAGCACCAGCTCGCCCAGGCGACGTCGCTGGTCGGGCTCGCCGGCAAGGCCACCCGCACGGCGCTGTACCGGCTGGCGGTCGGTGACGAGCGCGGGCCGGAGTCGGCCCTGCTGGCCCGGATCTGCGCGCTGGAGGCCGAGTTCGAGGCCAATCGCGTCGCCCTGCAGACGCACGGCGGCATCGGGTTCACCTGGGAGCACGACCTGCAGCAGTGGCTCAAGCGCGGCAAGACGCTGGAGCAGGCGCACGGCCGGCACCGGGAACTGGCTCGGCGGGCCGGAGCGCTCGCCGTCGAGAGGAAGGTCGGCGCATGAGCGCGGAGGAGTACGGCAAGCGGTTCGGGGAGGGGCCGGTCCTCGCGGCCTGCGCCGACGGCGTCCTGCGGATGACGCTGAACCAGCCCGGGCGGAAGAACGCCATGACCGTCGAGGCGTGGGAGGCGATGTTCGACGTCCTCCGGCTGGCCGAGTTCGACCCCGACGTCCGGGTGCTGGTCATCACCGGCGCGGGCGGCGACTTCTGCGGCGGCGCCGACATCTCCGCGGCGCCGGTCGGCCACCCGCTCAGCCGGGTCCAGCACATCGCCAAGACTCCGCTGCTGCTGCACGAGTTCCCCAAGCCCGTGGTCGCCCAGGTCGAGGGGGTCGCCGTCGGCGCCGGGATGAACATCGCCCTGGCCTGCGACCTCGTCGTCGCCTCGACGACGGCGCGGTTCGCACAGATCTTCGTCAAGCGCGGCCTGTCGGTCGACTGGGGCGGCTCGTGGCTGCTGCCCCGGCTGGTCGGGCTGCAGCAGGCAAAGCGGCTGGCCCTGCTCGGCGAGTTCGTGCTGGCCGAGGAGGCCCTGGAGCTGGGGCTGGCCACCTGGGTGAAGTCGCCCGAGGAGATCGGCCCGTTCGTCGACGACTTGGCCGGGCGGCTGGCTGCCGGCCCACCCATCGCGCTGTCGCAGAACAAGTCGCTGATCGACCAGGGGGTCATGCTGTCCTTCCCCGACGCGCTGTCCAACGAGACGCGCGCGCAGGCGGTCAACTACGCGACCGCCGACTCCGCCGCCGCCCGCGCGGCATTCGCCACCCGGACCGAGCCGGTCTTCACGGGGGAGTGGGCGCTGGGATGAGCGGGTTCGAGCAGATCACCTACGCGGTCGAGGACCGCGTCGCCACCATCACTCTGAACCGGCCCGACAGCGGGAACGCGTTCACCCAGATCATGCGGCGGGAGCTGATCGAGGCGTTCGACGCCGCGGACGCCGACGACGACGTCCGGGTGGTCATCGTGACCGGCGCGGGCAGGCACTTCTGCGTCGGCGCCGACCTCAGCGGCAGCACGCCGGACAAGCCGTTCAGCTACAGCGGCGCCGGGCAGACCGACGACCGCTCGAAGCCCGAGCTGATCGACGGCATCCCGCGCGACGGCGGCGGCATGGTCACGATGCGGATCGCGCAGTCGCGCAAGCCGGTCATCGCGGCGGTCAACGGCGCGGCGGTCGGCGTCGGCGTCACGCTGACCCTGCCGATGGACATCCGAGTCTGCGCGGAGTCCAGCCGGTTCGGCTTCGTGTTCGCCAAGCGCGGGATCATGCAGGAGGCGGCGTCGAGCTGGTTCCTGCCGCGCATCGTCGGCGTCTCGCAGGCCATGGAGTGGGTCGCCACCGGGCGGTTGGTCCCCGCGGCCGAGGCCCGCGAGGGCCGCCTGGTCTCCCGGGTCGTCCCCGACGGGGAGGTCTACGCGACCGCCCGCGCGCTGGCCGACGAGATCGTCGCCGGCACCTCCGGCCTGTCGGTCGCCGCCGCGCGCCGGCTCTTCTGGAGCTCGCTGTCGGAGCCCTCGCCCTGGACGGCGCACCTGCACGAGACCCGGCTGATCGCCGAGCTGAAGAAGGGGCCCGACGCCATGGAGGGCGTCACCTCCTTCTTCGAGAAGCGGCCGCCGGCCTTTCCCGGGCGGGTCAGCAGCGACCTGCCCGAGCTCCCGGAGTGGCCGGTCCGGCCCTCGACGACCCCCACGGCAGGAGGACCCGCGTGATCCGCACCCGCTTCACCGAGCTGGTCGGGATCGACCATCCGATCGTCCAGGGCGGCATGCAGTGGGTGGGCCGCGCCGAGCTCGCGTCGGCGGTGTCGAACGCCGGCGGCCTCGGCATCATCACCGGGCTCACCCAGCCGACCCCGGAGGCGCTGGCCGCCGAGATCGCCCGCTGCCAGGAGATGACCGACAAGCCGTTCGGCGTCAACCTGACGATCCTGCCCACGATCACCCCGCCGCCCTACGCGGAGTACCGGCAGGCGATCGTCGAGTCCGGCGTCCGCGTCGTCGAGACCGCCGGCGCCAACCCGGTCGACCACCTGCCGGCCTTCCACGAGGCGGGCATCACGGTGATCCACAAGTGCACGAGCGTGCGGCACGCGATCAAGGCCGAGCAGATCGGCGTCGACGCGGTGAGCATCGACGGGTTCGAGTGCGCCGGGCACCCGGGGGAGGACGACGTCCCGCTGCTCGTCCTGCTGCCCCGGACGGTGGAGGAGCTGTCCATCCCGGTGATCGCCTCCGGTGGCATCGGGGACGGCCGGGGCCTGGCCGCCGCGCTGGCCCTGGGCGCCGAGGGCGTGAACATGGGCACCCGGTTCATGGCCACCGTGGAGGCGCCGATCCACCCCGCGGTCAAGGAGCGGCTGGTCGCCGGCACCGAGCGGGACACCGACCTGCTCTACCGCCCGCTGCGCAACACCGCCCGGGTGGCTCGCAACCAGGTCAGCCGGCAGGTCGTGCAGATGCTCGACGAGGGCGCGCAGTTCCCCGAGATCCGGGAGCTCGTCGCAGGCGCCCGCGGGAAGACCGTCTACGAGAGCGGTGACCTCGACGCCGGGGTGTGGAGCGCGGGCCTGGTCCAAGGCCTGATCCACGACGTCCCCACGGTCGCGGAGCTGCTGGAGCGCATGGTCGCCGAGGCCGAGGACGTGATCCGCGGCCGGCTGGAGAAGCTGATCGCCTGATCCCACGGGCAGCGGCGGCCTCCGGCGGAGGCCGCCGCTGCCGGGCTCAGGCGGGGTGGGCGAGGACGACCAGGGCGTCGGCGACCCGCGGACCCGAACCGGAGACGATGACCGGGTTCAGGTCGACCTCCGCCACCTCGGGCAGCTCACCGGCCAGCGCGCTCAGCGCCGTCAGGACGGCGGCGACCGCGGGCACCTGGTCGGGGGCCAGGCCGCGGGTGGAGGTGGTGAGCCGTCCGCCCGACAGCGAGCGGATCGCTGCCAGCGCGTCGGCCTCGGCCACGGGCGCGCGCCGCAGGGCGACGTCGGCGTGGATCTCGGTGAGCACGCCGCCCAGCCCCACGGTCACCATCGGGCCGAAGAGCGGGTCGCGGTGCAGCCCGCAGATCAGCTCGACGCCGCGCGGCGCCATCTCCTGGACCAGCAGTCCCTCGACGACCGCCGCGGGCGCGTTCGTCTCCACGGCGGCGAGGATCCGCCGCCCGGCGTCCTCCACCGCGGCGGCGTCGGGCAGGCCGAGTACCACCCCGCCGACGTCGGACTTGTGCGGCAGGTCGGCCGACACCACCTTGACCGCCACAGGGAAGCGCAGCCCGGCCGCGGCGGCGGCCGCCTCGGCCGGCGTCCCCCCGACGGCCTGCCGGCTCACGGGAAGTCCGTAGAGCGCGAGCAGCTCGGTCGACTCGGCCTCGGTGAGCGTCCGGCGTCCCTCCGCCGCGGCGAGCAGCGCACGGGCGCGGGCCACGCGGTCGCGGTCGACCGGGGGTGCCTCCGGGGCGGTCACCGGCGGCCGGTCGCGGTGGCGGCGCAGCGCGCCGAGGGCGCCCAGCGAGCGGGACGAGTCCGGGTACGTCGGGACGCCGCCGTCGACGAGGATCCGGCGGGCCTTCTCGTTGGTGCTGTAGAAGGCCAGCGTGAGCGGCTTGGACGAGCCGGCGTAGGCCGCGACCACGGCCTCGGCGATGTGCAGGGCGGAGTCGCCGCGGAGCCCGGAGCCGATCGAGACGGCGTCGAAGCCGTCGGAGGCCAGCAGCGTCGCGAGGACCTGCCCGTAGCTGCCCACCCCCGACGCCACGGCCTGGGCGGTGACGTCGACCGGGTTGGCGGCGCTGCCGAAGCTCGGGATCAGCGCCTCGATGCGGCCGCGGTCGTCCTCGGGGGTCGGGACGACGACCAGGCCGGCCGCCTCCGCGGCGTCGGCCATGAGCACCCCGCTCCCGCCGGAGCCGGTGAGCAGGGCGACCCGGTCGCCGCCGAGCGCGCGGCCGGTCTGCAGCACCTTGAGCCAGTCGAGCATCTGCTCGAGGCTGTCCGCCCGCTGCACGCCGTACTGGGTGCAGACGGCGTCGAACGCCTCGTCGGATCCGGCGATCGAGGCGGTGTGGCTCATCGCCGCGCCCTGCCCCGCCTCGGAGCGGCCGGCCTTGAGGAACACGAAGGGCTTGCCGAGCTGGGCGGCCCGCACGGCGACGTCGACGAACTGGTCGGGCTTGCGGATCGCCTCGCTGAACCCGGCGAGCACGGTCACCTCGGGGCGCTCGACCAGGTAGGCCAGGACGTCGGTGACGGTCAGGTCGACCTCGTTGCCGGTGGCGACTAGCCAGCCGAGGTCGACGCCGGCGTCGCGCGCCAGCTCGTCGATGTAGGCGGCAAAGCCACCGCTCTGGGAGACCAGCGCGACGGGTCCCGGCGCCGGGGCCGGCTCGTCGGGCTGCAGGAAGAACGTCGAGTGGATGCCGTCGTGCGCGTTCAGGTAGCCGATGGTGTTCGGCCCGCTGACGAGCAGCCCCGTCTCGCGTGCGATCTCGGCGAGGCGAGCCTGCGCGGCCGCGCCCTCGTCGCCCACCTCGGCGAACCCGGCGCTGAACACCAGCGCGGCCTTCGCCCCGATCTCGACGGCCTGCTCGACCACGGCCACGACGGCCGGCGCGGGAACCGCGACGACGACGAGGTCCGGTGGGGCCGGCAGCGCGGCGAGGCTCGGGTACGCGCCGTCGGCTCCGCCGGGCGGCGCGGACGGCGTGACGGTGACGACGTCGATCGACGAGTGCGTGCGCAGCACGGCCGCGGCCCGGCCGCCGACGTTGAGCGGCAGCCGGGCCGAGGCGCCCACGACCGCGACCGAGCGCGGGCGGAGGAAGGGCTCGAGGGAGCGCATGTCAGCGCATCATCAGGCGGCCGCCGTCCACCGACAGCACCTGCCCGGTCATGTAGCTGGTGTCCTCGGAGGCGAGGAACGTGTACGCGCCGGCGATCTCCTCGGGTTCGGCCCAGCGACCCAGCGGGATGGTGTCGAGGTAGGTGCTCTTGAACCGTTCGTCCGTGCGGATCGTCTCGGTCATCGGCGTCGCGGCCGCGGGGGCGACGGCGTTCGCGATGATGTTGTACGGGGCCAGCTCGCGCGCCGCCGAGCGCATCATGGCGAGCAGACCGGACTTGGCCACGGCGTAGTTGATCTGGCCGATGGTGCCCTGGATGCCGGCCGACGAGGTGCTGAAGATCAGCCAGCCGCGCTTGGCCTCGCGCATCGCCGGCACGACCGCCTGCATCCAGTAGAAGCTGCCGTTGACGTGGATGTTCATCACGTCGTTCCACTGCTCGTCGGTCATCTTCCACAGCATCGCCGGGCGGGTGATGCCGGCGTTGTTGACCAGCACGTCGATCATGCCGAGCTCGCCCGAGACCTGTGCCGCGGCCTCGTCCACCGAGGAGCGCCGGCCGACGTCGCAGGCCACGCCGATCGCCGTCCCGCCGGCGGCGGTGATCTCGTCGGCGACCGCCGTGGCCGCCTCCGCGTTGATGTCGACGACGGCGACCTTGGCGCCCTCGGCGGCGTACCGGTGCGCGACCGCCCGGCCGATGCCCTGTGCTGCTCCGGTGACGACCGCGACCCGGCCCTCGAGCTTGCCCACGATGCTTACCTCCGCTGTTCGGTCCGCTGGATGTCGGTGGTGCCGGCTGTGCTGGTCAGAGGGTCGACTCGTCGCCGAGGACGGCGGTGACCTGGCTGGAGAAGGTGCCGCCGTTGCCGTGCACGAGCCCGAGGTGTGCGTCGGCGACCTGGTGGGCGCCTGCCTCGCCGCGCAACTGACGGACGGCCTCG
The DNA here is from genome assembly GCA_004570425.1 of Bacillus sp. AZ43. GTDB lineage: Bacteria > Actinomycetota > Actinomycetes > Mycobacteriales > Geodermatophilaceae > Blastococcus_B. The sequence goes on along the minus strand of SPQJ01000001.1, from coordinate 89,731 downwards.
ATGATCAGGAAGATCCCGTACATGCCGGGGTGGCAGTAGGACAGACCGCCGCCGTTGGTGTTGACCGGCAGCCGCCCGCCCGGGGCGATCCCGCCCTTCTCGACGAAGGCCCCGCCCTCGCCCTTCGCGCAGAAACCGAGGTCCTCGAGGAACATCAGCGTGCTGATCGTGAAGGCGTCGTAGACCTCCACCACGTCGAACTGGTCGGGCGTCACGCCGGCCGCCTCGTAGGCCCGCCGGCTGGAGTCGATCGCGGCGGTCCGGGTGAGGTCGGGCATCTGGGCGACGTTGACGTGCCAGTTGGCCTCGCCGGCGCCGAGCAGGTACACCGGCGCCTTGCGCAGCGTCCGCGCCCGCTCGGCGGAGGTGACGATCACCGCGCCGCCGCCGTCGGTGACCAGGCAGCAGTCGCGGACGGTGAGCGGCGAGCTGACCACCCGGGAGGAGAGGACGTCGTCGATCGTCAGGTCGTCCTGCATGAACGCGACCGGGTTGCGCTGCGCCCACTGCCGCGCGGCGACGGCGACCTCGGCCAGCTGCTCGCGGGTGGTGCCGAACTCGTGCATGTGCCGGGCCGCGGCCATCGCATAGCCGGAGGCGGGCATGCGCGGGCGGAAGGGCGTCTCGTAGGACTTGGTGAGGGCCGCGCCGGACGCCATGAGGCCGCCGGAGGAGGAGCGCTGGGTGCTGCCGTAGACGATCAGCGCGACCTCGCACAGCCCCGCCTCGATCGCCGCCGCGGCGTGGTGCAGGTGCGCTACGAACGAGCTGCCGCCGATGGCCGTGCCGTCGGTCATCCTCGGCCGGATGCCGAGGTACTCGGAGATGGTCAGCGCCGGGAGCGCGAAGAAGGCCGAGTGCCCGAAGACGGCGTCGACGTCGCTCTTCTGCAGTCCGGCGTCGGCCAGGGCGCGCACGGTGGCCTGCCCGATGAGGTCCAGCGTCGAGATGCCGGGGCCGACCTCGCCGAGCGAGGACTCGGCGACACCGACGACGGCGGCACGGCCGCGCAGCGCGCGTTCGGTCGAGGTCACTTCTGCTCCTCCGGGACGAAGAACGGGCCGGCGGGGGTGACGCCGGCGCCGAAGTCGGCCCGCACCGCGGTGCCGATGGCGACCTCGCCCTCGGCGACGACGTCGGTCATCACGCGGAAGCCCTCCGCCATGTCGACCAGCGCGACGGTGTAGGGCGCGGCGTCGCGCGGGGCCAGGGTGGTGGCCGAGTAGACGGTGCCGCGGCCGCCGGAGCGCTCCCACTCCAGGCGCGGCGAGCCGCAGGCGCTGCACAGCACCCGGGGCGGGAAGACCGCCGCGGCGCAGGCGGTGCAGCGCTGGAAGGCGAGCTCCCCCTGGTCCAGGAAGCGTTCGAAGACGGTGTCGGGCGCGGTCTCCGGTGTCAGGTCACCGGCCTCGTCGTCGAGGTGGTCGGACAACTCGTCTCCCCTGGTCAGGTGGGCTGCGACGGCTCGGACGGCGGCCGCCCGGCTGGCCCCGCGGGGGCGGCGCGCCAGGCGCAGAACCCGAGGAGACCGGTGGACTGCTGCATGCGATTTAGTATACATTCAGCTGTGATCAGGTCGTCAAGGAGGGGAACCCGGGTGCCTTCGGCAACTGTGAGCGAACGAGCGCGACAGGAGGGTCCCCTCGCCGGCGTGCGGATCCTCGACCTGACCCGCGTGGTCATGGGCCCGCTGGCCACCCAGGTGCTGGCCGACCAGGGCGCAGAGGTGATCCTGGTCGAGGCGCCCGGCGGCGACACCAACCGCGTGATGGGCCCCGGGCCGCACCCCGAGCTGTCCGGGATCGCGCTGAACCTGCTGCGCAACAAGCGGTCGATCGACGTCGACCTGAAGTCGCCGGAGGGCGCCGAGCTGGTGCGCGCGCTGGTCCGCACCGTCGACGTCGTGGTGACCACGATGCGCCCCCAGGCCGTGGTGAAGCTCGGCCTGGACTACGACTCGCTCCGCGCGCTCAAGCCCGACCTCGTCTACTGCCAGGCGCAGGGCTTCCCGCTGGGCAGCGACCGGGCCGACGAGCCCGCCTACGACGACATCATCCAGGCCGCCAGCGGCGTCTCCGACCTCATGGAACGGGTCTGGGGGCAGCCGGCGCTGATCCCCACGATCTTCGCCGACAAAGTCTGCGGCCTGGTCATGGCGCAGGCGATCAGCGCGGCGCTGTTCCACCGCGAGCGCACGGGCGAGGGCCAGCACGTCGAGGTGCCGATGCAGCAGACCACCGCGGCGTTCATGCTCGCCGAGCACGGCAGCGGCGCCATCTCCGAGCCCCCGGTGAACGCGCCCGGCCAGCCCGCCGCCGGCTATCCGCGGATCATCAGCCCCGACCGCCGGCCGCACCCCACCAAGGACGGCCAGGTGCACCTGTTCCCCTACCTGCCGCGGCACTACGCCGCGCTGTTCGCCGAGGCCGGCGTCCCCGACGCGGAGAGCGACCCGCGCTACGCCGACCAGCGGGCCACCCTGGCAAACTCGGCGTCCCTCTACCAGGACGTGCGCCGGCTCGGCCCGACGCGGACCACGGAGGAGTGGCTGACCTACTGCCGCGCGGCCGGGATCCCCGCGACACGCGTGGCCACGGTGCAGGAGCTGGTCGACGAGCTGCCGCTGGGCGACCACCCCGCCGTCGGCCGGTACCGGGTCATCCCGCAGATGGCGCTGTTCAGCCGCACGCCCGGCGGGGTCCGCCGGCCCGCGCCGCTGATCGGCGAGCACACCGAGGAGGTCCTGCGCGAGGCCGCCGAGCTGGCGCCCGCGCCGGACGCCGTGACGTCGTCCCGACCGGGGGAGTGAGCATGCAGCTGGCCGCCACCGAGCTGACCGAGGGGGAGCGGGCGCTCCAGGAGGAGGTGCGGGCCTTCCTGGCCGAGCGGCTGCCCCCGGGCAGCTACGAGCCCGGGCTGGGCATGGCCGCGCCCGCGGATCCGCGGTTCTCCCGCGACCTCGGCGCCCGCGGCTGGCTGGGCATGGCGCTGCCGGTCGAGTACGGCGGCGGCGGGCGGACGGCGGTGGAGCGGCTCGTCGTCGTCGAGGAGCTGCTCGCCGTCGGGGCGCCGGTGGGCTACCACTGGATCGCCGACCGCCAGTCCGGGCCGAACATCGCGGCCAACGGCACCGAGGAGCAGAAGCGCGCCTTCCTACCCGGGATCGCCCGGGGCGAGTTCGCCTTCTCCATCGGCATGAGCGAGCCGGAGGCCGGCTCCGACCTCGCCTCCGTGCGCACCCGCGCCGTGCCGGTGGACGGCGGGTGGCGGGTGACCGGCACCAAGATCTGGACGACCGGCGCCGCCTACGCCACCCACATCCTGGCGCTCTTCCGCACCTCGGAGGACCGCTACCGCGGGCTCACCCAGTTCGTCGTCGACCGGGAGACCGAGGGGCTGACCGTCACCCCGATCCCGTTCATCGACGGCAGCCGCGACTTCTGCGAGCTGACCTTCGACGACGTGTTCATCCCCGACTCGCGCCGGCTGGGCGAGGTCGGGGCCGGGTGGGGGCAGAACACCGCCGAGCTGGCACTCGAGCGCGGCGGCGTCGACCGCTGGATGTCGATGATGCCGGTGCTCGAGCACTGGGTCACCGAGCTGTGGGGGCGGGTGCCCGCCTGGGCGCAGGCCGACCTCGGCTCCATCGCCGCGCGCTGCTGGGCCTTCCGCGCGCTCTCGCTGTCGATCGCGCGGATGGTCGACGCCGGCCGGTCGCCGAGCGTCGAGGCGGCGCTGGCCAAGGAGATGGCCACCCGCTTCGAGCAGGAGTGCGTCGACGTCGTGGCCCGCCACTTCGGCCGGATGCCGCACCTGGACGCCGAGGACCCCTACGAGTCGCTGCTCGCGCGGGCCCTGCTGGTCAACCCGTCCTGGACCATCCGCGGCGGGACGAACGAGATCCTGCGCAACGTCATCTCGAAGGGGCTCGCGCGCGCATGACCACCACCGCACAGGACGTCGACCCGGCGCTGGCCGGGATGGTCGCGGAGTTCTTTACCGACCTGGTGGCCCCGGAGGTGGTGACCCGCGCGGAGGCGGCGGGGTTGCTGCCCGAGCTGTGGGCAGCGACCGAGGAGCTCGGGTTCCCGCTGGTCGGCGTCCCGGAGGAGCAGGGCGGCTCGGGCGGCTCCGTCCGCGACCTGCTCGTGGTACTCGAGGCCGCCGGCCGGTCGGCGGCGCCGCTGCCGCTCCCGGAGACCGCCCTGGCGGCGTGGCTGCTGGCCACCGCCGGCGCCGACGTGCCCAGTGGCCCCTTGGCGGCCGTGGTCTCGCCCGGCGACGGTCTGACCCTGCGCGACGGGCGGCTCTCCGGCGTCGTCCGCGACGTCCCCTGGGCCCGCGCCGCCGTCCGGCTGGTCGTGCTGATCGACGAGAGGGGCTCCCCACAGGTGGCGACGGTCGAGGCGGCCGACTTCCGGATAGAGCCCGGTGCCGACCTTGCCGGCCAGCCGCGCGACGTGGTCCGGTTCGAGGACGCGGAGGCCGAGGTGCGGCCCTGGCCGCTGCCGGTGGGTGGCGTCCTGGCGCGGGCGGCGCTGCTGCGCGCAGCGCAGATGGCGGGGGCGGTGCAGCAGGTCTCCCGGATCACCCGGGAGTACGTGGCGCAGCGGGTGCAGTTCGGTCAGGCCGTCGGCCGGTTCCAGTCCGTGCAGGTGCACGTGGCGACGCTCGCCCAGGCGGCGGTCCTGAGCTCCCTGGTCGTGGACCGCGCCGGGCTGGCGGCCGTGGCCGGAAACGGCACCTTCGACGCGGCTGCGGCGAAGCTGGTGGTCGACCAGCAGGCGGGGCTCGCGGTGCGGGCGGCGCACCAGGCGCACGGCGCCATCGGCATGACGCAGGAGTACCGCCTGCAGCACTTCACCCGCCGGCTCAACGCCTGGCGCTCGGACTCCGGCGACGAGCAGTCCCTCGCCCTGGGGATCGGGGCCGCCGTCCTGCGTGCGGGCAGCATCGCCCGCACCATCACCGCCCCCGGGGGCACGAAGGAGAGCACGTGGCAGACGACCTGACCGTCACCCGCGACGGGCACGTGGCGGTGCTCGAGATCCACCGGGCCCCGGCGAACTACTTCGACCGCGCGCTGATCGGGATGCTGGCCGAGGCCGCCGACGAGTTGGACGCGGACAAGGACTGCCGCGCGATCGTGCTGTGCTCGGAAGGCAAGCACTTCTGCGCCGGCGCGAACTTCGGCGGCGACGAGATGGGCGGCGACCGCGCGGCGACGTCGGCGGCGCTGTACCGGCACGCCGTCCGGCTGTTCCGCATCGAGGTGCCGGTGGTGGCCGCGGTCCAGGGCTCGGCGGTCGGTGGGGGCCTCGGGCTGGCCTGCGCGGCCGACTTCCGGGTGGCGTCGCCGTCGACCCGGTTCCACGCCAACTTCTCCCTGCTCGGCTTCCACCAGGGCTTCGGGTTGTCGGTGACGCTGCCGGAGATCGTGGGCATGCAGCAGGCGATGGACATGCTGTTCGCGTCGCGCAGGGTGTCGGGGGAGCGGGCGCTGGAGATCGGTCTGGCCGACCGGCTGGTGCCCGACGGCGAGCAGCGGGCCGAGGCGCTCCGCTGGGCGCACGAGATCGCCGACGCCGCACCCCTCGCAGTGCGCTCGATGAAGGAGACCCTGCGGGGCGACCGGGCCGACCGGGTGAGCGCGGCGCTGGACCGAGAGCTGTCGGAGCAGTCGTGGCTCTGGGCGACCAAGGACAGCGCCGCCGGCATCGATGCCAACCTCCGGCGGGAGAAGGCTGTCTTCACCGCCGAGTAGCCGCAGCGATCACCCTACGCAGGGCCCGGTGACGCAGCACCACGACACCGGGCTCGGCGGGGCGGTCGCGCGCGCGGTGCTTGACTCCCGCGCGCGGTGCTGGGGGGATGGCCGCGTCCCGGCCACCACAGCGAGGGGACGCCGGCCATGGACCTGCCGATCATCTACGTCCGCGGATACGCCGGGGGCTCTTCCGGCATTGACAAGGCGGTGGACGACCCGTTCTACGGGTTCAACGAGGGGTCGGTGCACGTCCGCGTCGGCAAGGACAGCCGCCCGCACTTCTATCAGTTCGAGAGCCCGCTGCTCCGCCTGATCACCGAGCAGGGGTACGCGCTCCTGGTCCACGGCAATCAGGAGGTGTTCCTCCGCCAGCAGGACGACGGAGGGGTACCGGCGAAGACCATCTGGGTGCACCGGTTCTACGACGAGGCGGCGTCCACCTTCGCCCGGGAACCGCAGAAGTACGTGCTGGAGGAGGCGGCCAAGGACCTCTTTGACCTGATCCAGTGCGTCAAGCGGAAGACCGGCGCGCCTCGGGTCCACCTCGTCGCGCACTCCATGGGCGGGCTGATCTGCCGTTCGCTGATCCAGCGGTTCATCCCGGAGCTGACCCGGGTCGAGGGTCGGCCCCTGCGCCGGGATGCCGCCGTCGACCACGTGCAGAGCCTGTTCACCTACGGCACCCCGCACGGGGGCATCGAGTTCGCCCTCGGCTTCGGCCTGTTCGAAAAGATCCGCGACACCCTCGACATCAACGGCGCCGAGATCTTCGGCCGCCAGCGCATGTACGACTACCTGACGCCCCGGGAGGACCCGGCGGTCGACGGGGTCCCGCCGGAGTGGTGGGAGCCGGTCGAGATGCCCGCCGACGGCTTCCCCCACGACCGCGTGTTCTGCCTCGTGGGCACCAACCCCGAGGACTACGCCGTCGCGCTCGGGCTCTCGTCCAAGGCCGTCGGCGCCCGCAGCGACGGCCTCGTGCAGATCGACAACGCCTACGTGCGGGGCGCGCACCGCGCGTTCGTGCACCGCAGCCACAGCGGCAGGTACGGGATCGTCAACTCCGAGGAGGGCTTCCAGAACCTGCGTCGGTTCCTGTTCGGCGACCTCCGGGTGGAGGTCGAGCTGCACGGCCTGGACCTGCCGGGCACGCCGGACGACGCCACGGTCTGGCAGCTCGAGACCCTGCTGGCGATCCGCGGGCTGCCGGTGCTGATGCACGAGCAGACCACCGCCCACCACTGCCCGGTCCAGATCGAGCGGCCCCGGGTCGAGGACACGTCGGACACCCCGGTGCCGTTGCTCACCACGTTCCTCTCGACCCGCGAGCCCCGTCCGCTGGACGGCGGGAGGGCGTGCGAGACGCTCCGGCACGCGCTCACGCTGCGGCTGCTGTCGCTCCGGGAGGACGACGGGTTCTTCCTCTTCCGCAACCACCTGGAGCAGACGGCCGACTTCGAGGACACGCTGGTCATCGACATCGCTCCGCCCTCGGCGGCGGAGCCCTCGCCGCGCGCCTGGGCGGTCTGGAACAGTGACGTCGCCGGCGCGATCCGCGACTGGCACCCGTCGGGCGCGCCGCTGGCCGACGAGCTGCCGCAGCCCGGGGTGTGGCGGGGCTCCATCCGGCTGCCCGCGGCCTGCCGGCCGATCTTCGGGCAGGACGCGAGGCTGGTCGTCACCGTTCAGGCCCGCGACCCGGGCGAGGAGGGCGCCGAACCGGCCCGTGCCGACGTGGCGCTCACCGGCGGCCCGCAGTAGCCGGGGGAGCCGGCGTGACGAAAGCGGAGCTGGCGGTGCGCTCGACCGCCGAGGTTTTCGAGGACCACCTGCGGCTGGCCGACGCAGGCGACCTGGAGGGCGACCTGGTCCGGAACGTGGCCGCGGACGTCGTCATCCTGAGCGGCCGCGGCGTGTTCCGCGGGCACGCCGGCGTCCGGGTGCTGGCCCGGCAGCTCATGGCGGAGGTCCCGAGCGGCCGGTGGACCGACGTCACCCGCCAGTTCGAGGGCCCCATGGCGTTCCTCGAGTGGACCGTCGACGACGGGCCGTCCCCCCGTGCTGTCTCCGGCCGACCGGATCGAGCCTCTCCCCGGTGGTGGCCCGGTGTCCGCCGGGCGCCGCTCCAGGAGGGGTCGTCATGGTCCACGTCAGCGCACCGACGTACGAGCAGTTGCTGGACGAGGCCTGGGAGCTGGGCCGCGCCGACGGCCGGTTCGCCGCGGCGTTCGAGCCGGCCGGGCAGGCGCCGGCCCGGACGGACCGCTGCCTCGGCCGCGTGCCCGAGGCGTTCGCCCGGCTGCTCTGGGACGACGCCTCGGGGTCGCCGCCGTCCGGTCTCGAGCTGAACGCGCCGCTCTGGTACGCCAGCGGCTTCGCCGAGGGGCTCGCGGTGGGCCGTGCCGACGTGGGTCGCCGGCTGACCTTCCGTCGCGTGTTCAGCTGAGCGCCGGGCGACGGTTCCACTGGAGAGCCAGGACGCCGGCCACCGCGACCACCGCCCCGACCACGGGCGGGATGAACCACTCGGCCTCGTTGCTCCACCACGCCGCGACCGCCGCCACTGCGTAGGCGGCAAGGTTGCGCCACTCGACGGCCGGCAGGGCCGACGAGTCGGGCATGCCCCAGCGCCAGCGGGCGAGGTAGTCGCCGATGACGACGCCACCGAGCGGCGGGATGAGGATGCCCAGCCACACCAGGTACTCGATGAGGTTGTCGTAGATGCCGGTGATGGCCAGCAGCGTGCCGATGACGACGCCGCCGATGACGAACGGCTTCTTCGACCGCGAGTTGGCGATCTCGGCGCCCGCGACGCCGAAGTTGTAGGCGGTGTTGTCGTTGGTGGTCCACAGGTTGGCGACCAGGAAGACCAGGCCCCAGCCCACCAGGCCCAGCTGGTAGAGGACGAGGACGAAGTCGCCCTCGCCGAAGGCCAGGGCGCCGATCGCGCCGAAGCCGAGCATCAGCAGCTCGCCGACGAGGAAGGCGACGATGCAGGCCCAGAAACCGGCCGAGGGTGTGCGGGCGAAGCGGGTCCAGTTGGGCGCCTGGGTGCCGCCCGAGGCGAACGTGCCCACGATGATCGTCACGGCGGCGGCCAGCGGGATGGTCTCGGAGGGCTCGATCGCGGTGAGGCCGCTCCAGCCGCCGACCTCGTCGAGCGAGCGCCAGGTGACCCATGCGGCGAGCACGAGCATGAGCGGCACCGACACCACCGAGAGGGCGTACATGCCCTTGTAGCCGTAGTAGGCGGTGACGCCCATGATCGCCCCGCCGGCCACCATCAGCGCGATCTCGGTGCCGCGCCCGGTCCAGTCGAAGGCGCTCGCGGTGAGACCGGCGAGGGTGGCGACCGTGACCCCGTACCAGCCGACCTGCGTGCCGCCGAGCAGCAGGGACGCGAACTTCGCCCCGACCCGGCCCAACGTGTACCGGCACATCATCACCGTGGTCAGCCGGGTACGGGCGCCGATCCCGCCGATGACCCCGACGTACACGCCGAGGACGGCGCTGCCGAGCAGCAGCACCCAGATCAGCGAGCCGACGTCGAAGGCTGCTCCGAGCTGCGCCCCGGCCAGCATCGTGGGCGTGAAGAAGGTGAACCCCAGGAGCACGATCGCCACCGAGAACAGCGACTTGCTGGCGTGCTGCGGGACCGGGTCGATCGGGTAGTCCGGGTCGACCTCGGCCGCGACGTCGACCTCCTCGGCACGGGTGCTCATCTGCCTGCCTCCTCGTCCTCGCCGATGTCCTCGTTCCAGAGCCGCGGGTGCTCGGTGATGAAGTCCTGCATCATCCGGATGCACTCGGGGTCGTCGAGGACGAGCACCTCGACGCCGTTCTCGGCCAGCCACTCGTGGCCGCCGGAGAAGGTCTGCGCCTCGCCCACGACGAGGCGGGAGATGCCGAACTGGCGCACCAGCCCGCTGCAGTACCAGCAGGGCGAGAGCGTCGTGACCATCGTCGTGCCCCGGTAGGTGCGCTGGCGGCCGGCGTTGCGGAAGGCGTCGGTCTCGCCGTGCACGGACGGGTCGTCGTCCTGGACCCGGCGGTTGTGGCCCCGGCCCAGCACCGTGCCGTCGGGGCCGATGAGCGCCCCACCGATCGGGATGCCGCCCTCCGCGAGCCCGGCGCGGGCCTCCTCGAGGGCTACGGCCAGCCACTCGCGCGCGGTGGCCTCGTCCAGCGGGACCGTCATGCGTCGCTACCCCCGTTCCGGTCGGCGTGGTGCCGAACCATGGCAGGGACGATGGCCGTCGTCCATGACCTTCTCGTTCCCGGGAGATCACGACTGTGCATCGGCGCCCCGCCGTGCCGGTGACCTGCCCGGACGTGGATCGCCGCCCGTCGATCGGGCAGGCTGGCCGGGTTCCCAGCGGCGTGGGCGGATCCGGGGGGCGAGGGTGAAGGCAGTCGTGCACGAGCGGTACGGGCCGCCCGACGTGCTCCGCCTGGCCGACGTCCCGGTGCCGTCACCCGGGGTGGGGCAGGTGCTGGTGCGCGTGGCCGCGACGTCGGTCAACCTGAGCGACTGGGAGTGCCTGACCGGGTCGCCGGCGTACGCCCGCATCGGCGGGCTGCGCCGGCCCGCGCGGCCGGTCCTCGGCTCGGACATCGCCGGCCGGGTGGCGGCGGTGGGCGACGGTGTGACCCGCTTCCGGCCGGGCGACGAGGTGTACGGCGACAACCTCGCGCTCAAGGGCGGGTTCGCCGAGTACGCCCTGGCACCCGAGTCCGTGCTGGCGCACAAGCCGGCGGAGCTGACGTTCGCCGAGGCGTCGACCATCCCGCAGGCGGGAGCGATCGCCCTGCAGGGCACCGCCTCCGCGGCCCCCGGGCAGCGTGTGCTGATCAACGGGGCCGGCGGCGGGTCCGGGTCGTTCGCGATCCAGCTCGCCAAGCGGTCGGGCGCGCACGTGACCGCCGTGGACAACGCCGGCAAGCTCGAGTTCATGCGTTCGCTGGGCGCCGACGAGGTGATCGACCACCGCGAGCGGGACTTCACCCGGGAAGGCCCCTACGACCTAATCCTGGACCTGGTCGCGCACCGATCGGTGTTCGCCTACCGGCGGGCGCTGGCCCCCGGCGGCCGGTACCGGTGCGTCGGCGGGTCGGTCCGCACCCTCCTCCGGGTGCTGACCGTCGGTCAGGTCACCGGCCGGCTGACCGGCCGCCGTCTCGGCGTGCTCGCGGTGAAGGAAGGGCCGGCCCACTTCGGGCCGTTGGCCGACCGCTGCGTCGCCGGGGAGATCGGCATCCACGTCGATCGCACGTTCGGGCTGGCCGACGTCCCGGCGGCGCTGGCGCACGTGGGCGCCGGGAGGGCCCTCGGCAAGGTCGTGGTCGAGCTCGGCGGCTGACCGCCCGCGGTGCCCCACCCCGGGGGCTCCGGCTCCGTGTCACCCGGCGATGCGGGAGCACTCCGCGCAGCGGACGGCACCGGGCACGGCGCCCCAGTCCTGGTCGGCGCGGACGACCACCAGCACGCCGCAGACCGACTGGTCGAGACCGTCGACGACCGGGCGCGCGACGGCATGGCGCAGCTCCGGGGTGCTGGGGAGGTGGGCCGCCGAAGCGGCGTGGGTGCTCGTCGTCTGCAGGGTCGCCGTCATGGGAGAGAGCCTGCCGGAGCCGTATGACGATCCGACTGCGACTGTGCGTTCGTCCCGTGATGTTCCGTCCCTCGTGCCCGGGGCGCGGCCGGTCCGTCCGGTCCGACCCGCGCGGCCCGTTCACCTGACCGGGTGCACCTGCCGTCCGGGGGCCTCGCTTTGTCCACAGAACGGCTGATCGGAGCCCCGCGGACTCGTCCGTTCTCTTACAGTCCGGACGATTTGTCGACGTATCGACGGGGGTGCCGTGGCGACCGCGCTGGATGTCGTGGACGGCGAGGTCCGCGAGCTCATCCGCCGTCGGGGGCTGGACCCGTTCACCGATCCCGGCCCGGTGCGCCTGCTCGTGCGCGACGTGGTCGCCGACTACTCCGAGCGGTCGCTGACCTCCGCACTGCCGCCGATCGGCGACCCGGAGTCCGTCGTCCGTGATGTCCTGGACCGGGTCGCCGGATTCGGGCCGCTGCAGCGCTACCTCGACGACCCGGAGATCGAGGAGATCTGGGTCAACGAGCCCGGCCGGGTGTTCGTCGCCCGCCGCGGTCGCAGCGAGCTGACGACGACGATCCTGGCGCCGGGCGAGCTGGCCGACCTGGTCGAGCGGATGCTGCGCACCTCGGGGCGGCGGATCGACATGTCGACGCCGTTCGTCGACGCGACCATGCCCGACGGCTCCCGGTTGCACGTCGTCATCCCCGACATCACCCGCCGGCACATGGCGGTCAACATCCGCAAGTTCGTGCTGCAGGCGCACTCGCTGGACGAGCTGATCGGGCTGGGCACGATCACGCCGCAGGCGGCCCGCTTCCTCGAGGCGGCGGTGGCGTCCGGGCTCAACGTCCTGGTGTCCGGGGGCACGCAGGCCGGCAAGACCACGTTGCTCAACTGCCTCTGCGCGGCCATCCCGGCGCGGGAGCGGGTGATCACTTGCGAGGAGGTCTTCGAGCTGCGGGTGCCGCTTCCGGACGTCGTCTCGATGCAGACCCGCCAGGCCAACCTCGAGGGCGCCGGCGAGATCCCGCTGCGGCGGCTGGTGAAGGAGGCGCTGCGGATGCGGCCCTCCCGGATCGTCGTCGGCGAGGTGCGCCAGGAGGAGTGCCTCGACCTGCTGATCGCCCTCAACTCCGGATTGCCGGGCATGTGCACGCTGCACGCCAACAGCGCCCGCGAGGCGATCGTGAAGATGTGCACCCTGCCGCTGCTGGCGGGGGAGAACATCGGCACGGCTTTCGTCGTCCCGACCGTGGCGGCCAGCGTCGACCTGGTCGTGCACGTGGGCACCGACGCGGCCGGCCACCGGCGGGTGCGCGAGATCGTGGCGCTCCCCGGCCGGGCGGAGAACGGTGTCATCGAGACCGCCGACGTCTTCACCAGCCGGGACGGGCGGCTGGTGCGCGCCGACGGGTACCCGCCGCACGCCGACCGGTTCGCGGCGGCCGGGTTCGACCTGGCCGCCCTCCTCGGGGACCGCCCGTGACGCCGTCCGGGGCGCTGCTCGGTCTGCTCCTCGGCGTGGGCCTGCTGCTGATCTGGCGCAGCGGTCCGCGGGCACCGCAGCCGCGCGCCACGACCCGTCGTCCGGGACGCCGACGGTTGCTGCTGGCGGAGGCCGGCCTCACCGGCATGAACGGCGCCCAGCTGTGGGCGTTGCAGGCCGGGCTCGGGCTGCTCGTGCTGGTCGTCGTCCTGCTGACGACCGCGACGGTGACGGTCAGCCTCGTCTTCGGCCTGTTCGGCTTCCTCCTGCCGTACGCGCAGGTGCGCCGGCTGGCCGCCCGCCGCACGGCCGACCTGCGCGAGGTGTGGCCGGAGGTCGTCGACAACCTCGCCTCGGCGGTGCGCGCCGGCATGTCGCTGCCCGAGGCGCTGTCGGCGCTGGCCGTCCGCGGGCCGGAGGTGCTGCGCCCGCCCTTCGCGCGCTTCGCCGCCGAGTACCGCTCCACCGGCCGGTTCGGCGCCTGCCTCGACCGGCTCAAGGACGATCTCGCCGACCCGGTGGGCGACCGCATCGTCGAGACCCTGCGGGTCGCCCGGGAGGTGGGCGGCACCGACCTCGGCCGGGTCCTGCGCACGCTGGCCACGTTCCTCCGCGAGGACGCGCGCGCCCGGGCGGAGCTGGAGACCCGGCAGGGCTGGGTGGTCTCGGCCGCGCGGCTGGCCGTGGCCGCGCCGTGGGTCGTGCTGCTCCTGCTCGCCACCCAGTCGACGACCCTCGCGGCCTACGACTCGCCCCTGGGGACGGCGATCCTCGCCGTCGGCGGGGCGGTGTGCCTCGTGGCCTACCGGTTGATGCTGCGCATCGGGCGGCTGCCCCAGGACGTGCGGGTGCTGCAGTGAGCGCGGGGTTGCTGGGGATGCTGCTCGGCCTGGTCGGGGCGGTCGGGCTGCTGCTCGTGGTGAGCTACGCGCCGCCGTTCCGGTCGGTGCGGCTGGTCGATCGGCTGGCGCCCTACGTGCACGACACCCCGCCGCCGTCACGGCTGCTCGGCACGGCCACCGAGCCCGGGATGCTCACGGCCGTCCGCCGCGTCTTCGGCCCGGTCGTCGGCGACGGCGCGCGGCTGGTCGACCGGATGCTGGGCGGGCGGGCCGCCGTCCGCCGGAGGCTCGACGCGCTGGCGAGCGACACGACGGTGGAGGACTTCCGGGTCGAGCAGGTGGTGTGGGGCGGGCTCGGCCTGCTCGGCGCCACTGCCGTGGCGACGGTCGGATCGGTCGCGGCCGGCGATCTGAACGTCCTGTCCGCAGGCCTGCTCTGCGTCTCCGGTCTCGCGGGCGGCGTCCTCGGCCGGGACTGGTGGCTGACCCAGCAGGTGCGGCGCCGGGAGGAGCTGCTGCTCGCCGAGTTCCCGGTGGTCGCCGAGCTGCTCGCGCTGGCGGTGACGGCGGGGGAGAGCCCGGCAGCGGCGATCGCGCGGGTCACCCGCCTCTCCGGCGGGGAACTCGCCCGCGAGCTCGGCGCGGCGCTCGGCCGGGCACGGGCCGGCGTGCCGCTGGTCGACGCCCTGCAGGAGGTGGCCGACCGGACCTCGCTCGACCCGCTGGCCCGGTTCATCGACGGCCTGCTCGTCGCGATCGAGCGCGGCACCCCGCTCGCCGAGGTGCTGCGGGCGCAGGCCGCGGACGTCCGCGAGGCCGGCAAGCGCCGGCTGCTCGAGGCCGGCGGCCGGAAGGAGATCGCCATGATGGTGCCGGTCGTCTTCCTGGTGCTCCCGGTCACCGTTCTCTTCGCCCTGTTCCCGGGGCTGATCAGCATCGTCTCGCTGGCGCAGTGAGACGACCGATGGAAGGACGACCCATGCGCTGGTTCGCACAGCTGCCCACGGCGTTCGCGGCCCTCGCGGCCCGCGTCCGCGGGGAGGATCCCGAGCGGGGCGACGTCCCGGGCTGGGTGATGATCACGGTGATGACGGCGGCCCTGGTGCTGGCGATCCTCATCCCGTTCCGCGAGGCGATCGTCGACGCCGTCACCAACGCCCTCACGTCCGTCACGACAGGTGGCTAGAGGAGTTCGCCCGATGGGCGACGGGGAGCGGGGGAGCGCCGTCGTCGAGTTCGTCCTGGTCTCGCTGCTGATCCTGACCCTCCTGCTGGCGGTGCTGCAGGTCGCGGTCTACGTGCACGTCCGCAACGTGGTGACAGCCAGCGCCCAGGACGGCGCGCGGTACGCCGCGAACGCCGACGTCGACTCCGCGGCCGGTGCCGGTCGGACGGTGGAGGTGGTCGCGCGCGCCACGTCGGAGCGGACGGCGGAGGGGCTGCGCTGCACCTCGTCGGAGGAGGCCGACGGAACCGGCCTGACCCTGGTGGTGGTGCGCTGCTCCGGCGCGGTGCCCTCGCTGCTCAGCGCGCTGGGCAACCTGCTGCCGCTGGAGGTCACCGGCCGCGCGGTCAAGGAGACGGCATGACCTGGCTGCGCCGGCGGCTGTCGGCCGAGGAGGGCTCGGCGCTGGTCGAGTTCGTGTTCGTCGCGGTGGTGGTCTTCGTGCCGCTGATCTACATCGTGTCCGGCTTCTCGGCGGTGCAGCGCGGGGTGTTCGCCTCGACCGCCGCCGCGCGGGAAGCGGGCCGGGCGATCGCCACGGCACCGGACCCGCTGACCGGGCAGGAGCGGGCGCTGCGGGCGGCGGAGCTCGCGGTGGAGGACCAATCGGTGGACGTCACCGACCTGCGGCTGACCTACGCGCCGGCGGGCGCCGGCTGCGGGTCGGCCGGCGGCTACACCCCGACGCTGACACCGGGGGAGGAGTTCTCGGTGTGCGTCACCGTGACCGTGCGGATCCCGCTGCTGCCGGAGTTCGTCGACGCCAACACGGCGACCGGCCAGTTCCTCGTCGAGCGCGACCGCTACGTCGACGGCTGACCCGGAGGGGAGATGACCGCGCCGGACGGTCGCCGAGCCCACGGGGGGAGGCCCGGGAGCCGGCCGGCACGGCCACCTCACCCACGTCATCGCCGACGACCTCGAAAAGGGTGCGCCTCCCCGTGGAGACGTTCGCTGACCCGACGACTGGCTGCGGGATCACCGGCCCGCGATCATGCGGCGGTGGCCAGGGGCACGCGGAGCAGCCGCTACGCGACCGTCGTGCTCGGCGTCGTGCTGGCCGCCGTCCTGCTCACGGCCGTCGTGTTCTGGGGGAGACCGGCCGAGGAGCCGTCGTCGGCACCGTCCGCCGCCGCACCGGCGGAGCCGTCCGGGCAGCCGGTCGCCGAGGACTCGCCCTACGCCGGCGTCGGCACGTGGCTGTCGCGGTACCGGTTCACCCGCGAGTTCGGCGGGGCGGCCCCGCCCGTCACGCCCGCCGACGTCGACGCGATGGCCGACGCGGGCGTGCAGACCCTCTACCTGCAGCCCGCGGCCGACGACCCCCGGTTCCCGGGGCTGCTGAGCCCCGACCTGCTGGGCTCGTTCCTCGCCAGGGCGCACGCCCGCGACGTGCGGGTGGTCGCCTGGTATCTGCCGCGCTTCGGCGACATCGAGGGCGACCTGCGGCGGCTCGAGGAGATCGCGGCCTTCCGCGCCGACGGGCACGGCTTCGACGCGATCGCCGTCGACATCGAGTTCACCGAGGCGGTCGCGCTCGGCCCCCGGAACGCGGCGCTGGTCGAGCTCTCGCGGCGGCTGCGGGCGGCGCTGCCGGACGTCGAGCTCGGCGCCATCGTGCTGCCGCCGGTCGTCACCGACGTGCTCAACACCGCCTACTGGCCCGACTTCCCGTGGCGCGAACTGCGCGACCTGTACGACGTGTGGCTGCCGATGGCCTACTGGTCGGACCGCTCGGAGGAGGGGCTCACCGATCCCTACTGGTACGTCGGCGAGAACATCCGGCGGGTGCGCGACCACCTCGGCGACCCGTGCGCCGTCGTCTCGGTCGTCGGCGGCTACGACGTCGACGAGACGGCCGAGGACTACGCGGCGATGGTGCGTGCCGCCACCGAGCACCGGGCGGTCGGCGTCTCCGTCTGGGACTGGCCGACGACGCCCCCCGCGGTGTGGCCGTCGATGCGCGGGTACGACGTCGCCGGCTGCTGAACGACCGCGATCGCCACCCTCGCCCCTCGTGCCCGGACTCACTGTCCGTCGAGACTCCGTCACTGCGGGGCACGCTCGATTCGCCCACGTGGGTGACCTCGGTGGGGAGGCCGAGCCCCAGCCCCTACCGTCCGATCGTGATCATCAGCAGGCCCGGCCTCATCGGGCTGCTGCTCCTGCTGGCCGGCTCGGGCGCGGGGTGCACCAGCACCGCCGCGGAGCGCCCTTCCGACCACCGCCCCGCTGAGGTCGCGGTCCCGTCGTACGCCGCCACCGACAGCCCCGGCTACTGCGCCGCACTGGCGGAGTCCACCCACCTCACGCGGATCCCTGCCGCCGTCGGCCTGCTCGCTGGCGGGTCGGCAGAAGCCGAGCCGCGATTCGAGCTCACCGAGGCGATCGACGAGCTGCAGACCGTCCTCGGGCAGGTCGAGGACGCCGGCGGGTGGCCCCGGCTCGAGGCCGTCATCGCGAACCTCTCCGAAGCGCTGACGACGGCCAAGGAACCCGGCGGGGTCACCCGCGTCCACGATGGTGTGCGGGAGGGCCTGGACGAACTGGGACGCATCGTCCAGCCGGTCTGCGGGTTCCCCTCATGAGGCGTCTCGCCGCCGTGCTCTGCGGCGCCCTCGCCCTGGGCGCTCTGGGCGCGGCACCCAGCGCGAGCGCCGCGCCTGCGCCGGAGCTGTGCACCCCCGAGGCGAGCCGGGGGGCCGTCCCGCATGACTTCGCCGTGGCCGCCTGCGTCGACGCCGGGTCGGTGGTCGTGCGGAACGATCTCGACCTGCCCGTGGTGCTCCGGTCCAGCGGCGACATCGGTGCCCCGCTGCCCGTCCACGCGGACCAGTCATCGACTGCCGCGGTGCTCCGCGCGACCGCGGTCGGAAGCACCGTTCTCGTGCCCGGGGACGTGGTGCGGTGGCCGCTGGGCCCCGGCGCGGCCGAGCTCTCGGTCGCTCTCCTCCCCACCGGCCTGGAGACGTCGATCCTCCGGACTATCGAGATGTCCCTCCCGGTCGCGGACGACCCCGCCGACTCAGCGGCGATGCTGGCCCCGGTCGTGGACGCGGTCGCCCCGGCGGTCGCCGACCGAGCCGCCTGTGCGACCGGGAAGAACTTCCTCCAGGTCGCCGCGTGTGACGTCGTCGTGGCGACCACGATCGGCCGGAGCGTCTTCGACCACCTGCCCTGGCGGTCGGCGAAGCAGGTCCAGCCGCTGCTCACCGCCCCCGACCGTTGGGTCGCGTGGCAGGAGGACGCCGCGGCCGACCGGCGGGCGATCGAGGGGCGGGTGACGCAGCTGGTGCTGGGGCCAGTCCCCCCTCCTTCGCCGCCACCCGTTCCCGCCCCGGCTCCGGCGCCACCCGTACCAGCCCCGCCGGCCCCTGCGACGGTCCCAGCGGTGCCCGTCCCGGTCCCGGAGATCCCCGTGGTCCCAGAGCCCGGCGCCCATGCCCGGCAGAGGGTCGAGCAGCTGCTGCGCGACTTCGCCGAGTGGGTCCAGGAGAACCGGGGGCCGGGTGGCCGGGGGCCGGGCGGCCGGGGGCACCGCTGAAGCGGCTGCACGCGTCCAGCCACGGTGCAGCCACCTGCGCCCCGCGCAGGAGGCTGACGGCTGCCCGCGCCCCGTCGGCGACCCCGGTCGGCTCAACCGCCGCGCTCCACCTCGGCCTGGGTCACGCCGCGCAGGGCGGTCAGCAGCGCCTCGTCCGAGGTGTCGCCACGGTCGAGCGCCTCGCGCGCCGGGCCGGGCAGCAGGTCGGTCTGCACGGTGTCCAGCCACGCGACGTCGTCCCCGTTGCGGCGGCCGACCTGCAGCCCGTCGCCGTCCTTGCGCAGGACGTACTCCTCGCTGTCGATCCTGATCGTCATGTCGTCGGTCATGCCCGCCCCCTACCCGCGGGCACCGCCGTTCCACGCGCCGGCGTCCCGGGGGCCAGGATGACTCCGTGGACGAGGAGTTCTGCGAGGTCGTCGTGACCGCCGCCGACGTCGACTGGCTGGCCGGCTTCACCCGGACGCTGGTGGAGGAGCGGCTGGCCGCCTGCGGCCACCACGTCGCCCCCATCCGATCCGTCTACCGCTGGGACGGCGAGGTGCACGACGAGCCCGAGGCGCGGGTCGCCCTGCACACCCGGCGGGCGCTCGTCCCGGCGATCGTCGGCCGCGCCGGCGAGCTGCACCCCTACGAGGTCCCGTGCGTGATCGCCCTGCCCCTCGTGGGCGGCAATCCCGACTACCTCGCGTGGATCAGCGCCGAGACCCGGGCCTCCTGAGGGTCGTCTCACCCTTTGCGGGTAAGGGCGGTCTCGCAGGCTGTGCCTCGCGTCACCCGTGCCGATGGTAGGAGCGGGGACGCCGCGGGACGCGTCCACGACCTGACGGGGGAGCCGTGCGCGAGGAATCGGGGAAGGGCGAGCTGCCGCTCGACGTGCGCCGTCGCGCGAACACCCCCGAGCGCGACGCCGCGCTCGTGGAGGCGGTGCTCGACGCCGTCCCGTTCCCGACCGTCCTCCTCGACCCCCACGGCGTGATGCTGCTGGGCAACCGCGCGTGGAACGAGCGCGGCAGGGCCCGTCACGGGGAGCGGTTCCGGACCGGGGTCGGCCGGAACTACTACGACGAGAGCCTCGCGATCCAGGACGGCGAGGAGTCCCAGCGGCTCATGCGGCACCTGCGGGAACTCGCGCGGGGAGAGCGCACCGAGGTCTCCCTCGACCACCCGGTCTCGCACACCGCCCAGTCCGAGACCCGCTGGTACCACATCCACGCCTCCCGCGTGGACGAGGCCGGGCACGTCGTCGTCACGCACGTCGACATCAGCTCCCGCGTCACGGCCGAGCGCACCGCGCACTGGCGGGCCCGGCACGACCACCTCACCGAGCTGCCCAACCGGGCGCACCTGCACGAGCTCATCGACGGCGAGCTCGCCCGGGGCGGGGCGCCCGTGTCGGTGCTCTTCCTCGACGTCGACGGCTTCAAGGACGTCAACGACTCGCTCGGCCACGAGGCCGGCGACGAGCTGCTGCGGCAGGTGGCCGACCGGCTCTCCAGCGGCACCCGGGTCCACGACACCGTCGGCCGGCTCGGGGGCGACGAGTTCGTCGTCCTCTGCCGGGACTGCGACGGCGACGGCGCAGAGGCGCTCGCGGAGCGCTTCCGGGCGGCCTTCGACGAGCCGTTCGACCTGTCCGTCCGCCAGGTCCGCCTCACCGTCAGCATCGGCATCGCATCGGTCCGGACGGCCGACCTGGGCGGGGTCCGCTCGACCGACCTGGTCCGCGACGCCGACCTGGCGATGTACGCGGCGAAGTCGGCCGGGCGCAACCGCATCCGCACGTTCACCACCGACCTGCGCGAGGCCGTGCAGCGGAAGGTCCGCATGGCCGTCGAGCTGCGGGACGCCATCGAGGGCGACCAGCTCGTGCTGCACTACCAGCCGATCGTGCACCTGGTGACCCGCGAGGTCACCGGCATGGAGGCCCTCGTCCGCTGGCAGCACCCCGAGCGCGGGCTGGTCCCGCCGGACGAGTTCCTCCGGGTCGCCGAGCAGTACGAGCTCATGGACGCCCTCACCCGCTGGGTGCTCGCCGAGGGGACCCGGCAGGCGGCCGAATGGCAGCGCGCCGGGCTGCCGCTGGTCGTCGGGATCAACGTCAGCGCGACGACGCTGGCCGACGGGACGCTCGTGGACGACGTCAGGCAGGCGCTCGCCGCCTCGGGTCTGCCGCCGGAGCTCCTGGTCGTCGAGCTGACCGAGACGACGGTCGCCGAGGACCCCGAGCGCGCGGCCGCCCAGTTCGCGGCGCTGCGCATCTCCGGCGTCGAGGTGTCGATCGACGACTTCGGCAGCGGCTTCTCGTCGCTGGGCCAGCTGGTGAACATCCCGGCCGGCGTCCTCAAGATCGACCGCAGCCTGGTCGGCAGCGCCGAGGACCGCCGCAGCCAGTCGGCCGCGGCGATCGCCGCCGTCGTGGCGCTCGCCGGCGCCTGCGGCATGCGCGCCCTGGCCGAGGGCGTCGAGACGGCGGCGCAGCTGGCCATGGCCGAGGAGCTCGGCTGCACGTTCGCCCAGGGCTACCACATCGCGCGGCCGATGCCGGCCGGCGAGGTCGTCGCCTGGGTGCACGCCCGCTCCGGGCCCCGCGCACTCATGGCCTCCCTGTAGGGGCCTGCCGCCAGCTCGCGAGCGGTGGGGGCAGGGAGGTCCTTTCTCAGCCGGGCTCGCCGCGCGCCTTGCGCCGCACGATGACGCCGATGTCGACGAGGGCGACGGCGCCCAGCACGAGCAGGGCCACCCCCGGCCAGGCGGGCAGGTCGGTCGCCAGCCAGCCGATGCCGCCGAGCACGCACACGACGAGCCCGAAGACCGCCAGCGCGAGGCGCAGGGTGAGCGCCGACTGCGCCGGGGGAGCTCCGCCGAAGCCCGCCGTCGGGTCGTGGTAGTCGGGGAGGCCGCGCTCGTAGTCCTCCCGGGAACGAGGTCGCTGCGGGTCGGTCATGCCGGGAATGCCTACCCGTGGCGCGGGCGCACTACCCTGGCAAGACGTGGCTGCTGACTTCTCCGTCGTCCTCGACGAACTCAACACGACCCTCGAGTCGATCGAGGCCGTGCTGCGCATCGACGACATGCGCAACGAGATCGCCGACCTCGAGCAGCAGGCCGCCGCGCCCGACCTCTGGAACGACGTCGAGGCCGCCCAGGCGCTGACCTCGCGGCTGTCCTACCTGCAGGGCACCCTGCGCCGCGTCGAGGAGCTGCGCACCCGGCTCGACGACGTCGGCCTGATGCGCGAGATGGCCGCCGACGAGGGCGACGAGGACACCCTCGCCGAGACCGAGCGCGAGCTGGAGAGCATCCGCTCGGTCATCGACGAGCTCGAGGTGCGCACACTGCTCAACGGCGAGTACGACTCCCGCGAGGCGCTGGTGACCATCCGCTCGGAGGCCGGTGGCGTCGACGCCGCCGACTTCGCCGAGATGCTCATGCGGATGTACCTGCGTTGGGCCGAGCGGCACAAGTACCCGACCGAGGTCTACGACGTCAGCTATGCGGAGGAGGCCGGCATCAAGTCGGCGACCTTCGCCGTCAAGGTGCCCTACGCCTACGGCACGCTCTCGGTCGAGCAGGGCACCCACCGCCTGGTGCGCATCTCGCCGTTCGACAACCAGGGCCGCCGGCAGACGTCGTTCGCCGGCGTCGAGGTGCTGCCCGTGGTCGAGCAGACCGACCACGTGGACATCCCCGAGAACGAGATCCGCGTCGACGTCTTCCGCTCCTCCGGTCCCGGTGGGCAGAGCGTCAACACCACCGACTCCGCCGTCCGGATGACCCACATCCCGACCGGCATCGTGGTGTCCTGCCAGAACGAGAAGTCGCAGATCCAGAACCGCGCCGCCGCGCTGCGCGTGCTGCAGGCCCGGCTGCTCGTCGTCCGCCAGCAGGAGCAGAAGGCCGAGATGGACGCCCTCAAGGGGGAGGGGAGCAGCTGGGGGAACCAGATGCGCTCCTACGTCCTGCACCCGTACCAGATGGTCAAGGACCTGCGGACCGAGCACGAGACCGGCAACACCGCCGCCGTCCTCGACGGCGAGATCGACGCCTTCATCGAGGCCGGCATCCGCTGGCGCCGTCAGCAGGAGCTGGCCGAGGCCAGCTGACGGAGGACCCCGCTGCCCCCCACCCCGCGCAGGCTCGGGGCGCGACCCCGCAGCGGGGCCGGTGGTGCGAACGAGACACAGGACTCTCGTGGCGAACGGGCCGCCGAGGGGCCCGGGGCAGGTACCGTGGCGCCTCGTGATCGAACTGCAACACGTCACCAAGCTCTACCCGGCCAGCGGCCGGCCGGCCCTGGACGACGTGTCCACCGAGATCGAGAAGGGTGAGTTCGTCTTCCTGATCGGCTCCTCGGGGTCGGGCAAGTCGACGTTCCTCCGCCTCCTGCTCAAGGAGGACACCCCGACGTCGGGGACGATCACCGTCAACGGCCAGGTGCTCAACACCATGAGCAAGTGGAAGGTCCCCAAGCTGCGCCGCACCATGGGCTGCGTCTTCCAGGACTTCCGCCTGCTGCGCGACCGCACGGTGGCGCAGAACGTGGCGTTCGCGCTCGAGGTGATCAACAAGCCCCAGCGGACGATCAAGCGGGTCGTGCCCGAGGTGCTGGAGATGGTCGGCCTCGAGGGCAAGGCGCACCGGCTGCCCAGCGAGCTCTCCGGTGGTGAGCAGCAGCGGGTCGCGATCGCCCGCGCATTCGTCAACCGGCCGCTGGTCCTGCTCGCCGACGAGCCCACCGGCAACCTCGACCCCGAGACCAGCGAGGGGATCATGCTGCTGCTGGAGCGGATCAACCGCACCGGCACCACGGTGATCATGGCGACGCACGACTACCACATCGTCGACTCCATGCGCCGCCGCGTCATCGAGCTCAACGGGGGCGTCCTCACCCGCGACCAGTCGCGCGGCGTCTACGGCGTGGGGCGCTAGCGCGCCCGCCGCTGACCCGGACCTTCCGCACTCCACGACAGGGAATCCATGCGCGTCAACTTCGTCCTCTCCGAGGTGGCCACCGGGCTGCGTCGCAACCTGACCATGACGGTCGCGATGATCCTGACCACGGCGATCTCGCTCGGGCTCATGGGTGTCGGCCTGCTGATCTGGATCATGATCACCGACATGAAGGAGATCTACTACGACAAGGTCCAGGTCTCCATCTTCCTGACCGACGACGTCACCGACGAGCAGCGCAGCGCCATCGAGTCCCGGCTGGAGTCCTCGCCCGAGGTCAAGACCTTCATCTACGAGACGAAGGAAGAGGCGTACGAGCGCTTCCAGCAGCAGTTCAGCCAGCAGCCCGACCTGGTCGAGAACACCCCGCCGGACGCCCTGCCGGAGAGCTTCCGCGTCGAGCTGGTGAACCCCGAGCGCTACGAGGTCATCGCCGCCGAGTTCCCCGCCGGCGCCGAGGGCGTCGACCAGGTGCGCGACGAGGGCGATTTCCTCGACCGCCTGTTCAGCCTGCTCAACGGCGCCCGCAACGCGACGATCGCCGTGGCGGTGGTCCAGGCGCTGGCGGCGCTGCTGCTCATCTCGAACACCATCCAGCTGGCCGCGTTCAACCGGCGCAACGAGACGAACATCATGCGGCTGGTGGGCGCCTCCCGCTGGTACACGCAGCTGCCGTTCATCCTCGAGGCCGCCGTCGCCGGGCTGATCGGTGCGCTGCTGGCCATCGGCGGGCTGGTGCTGACCAAGATGCTGTTCGTCGACCGCACCCTGGCCGGGCCGATCAAGGCCGGCATCATCCCGCCGGTCGACTGGAGCGCCATCGCGACGATCAGCCCGATCATCGCGGCGGCCGGCGTGGGCCTCGCCGCCGTCGCCGCCTACGTGACCCTGCGGCTGTACGTAAGGTTGTAGGACGAGCGCCGCCCTGCGGGGCGGCGTGCGGAGTGGGGGCCGCGGGCCCCCCGACGAGGGCCGGGGCACGCTCGTCGCAGGAGGGGACGGCACCTGGACGCGGTGTCGTCCGGAGGACGACGGAGGAACATTGCCGCGGGAACAGGGGCGAAAGCTGATCGCCCAGAACAAGAAGGCGCGGCACGACTACTCGATCCTCGACACGTACGAGGTGGGCCTGGTGCTCACCGGCACCGAGGTGAAGAGCCTTCGTGCCGGCCGTGCCTCGCTCGTCGACGGGTTCGCCTCGGTCGACGACGGCGAGGTGTGGCTGCAGCACGTGCACATCCCGGAGTACACGCAGGGCACCTGGACCAACCACGCCCCGCGGCGCAAGCGCAAGGTGCTCATGCACCGCGCCGAGATCGAGAAGCTGATCGGCAAGACCAAGGAGGGCGGGCTCACGCTCGTCCCGCTGGACCTGTACTTCAAGGACGGCAAGGTCAAGGCCACCCTCGCCTTGGCGAAGGGCAAGAAGTCCTACGACAAGCGGCAGGACCTCGCCGAGCGCGACTCCCGTCGCGAGATGCAGAAGGCGTTCGGCCGGTACGTCAAGGGCCGCCGCTGACCGCAGCGGGCAGCCGCCCGGGCGCCCGCATACGGTGAACCGCATGCGAGGGATGGCCTACGACCGGTTCGGCGACGACGACGTCCTGCGGCTGCGGGACGACCTGCCCGACCCGCCCGTCGGGCCCGACACCGTCCTGGTGCGGGTGCACGCCGCGGGCGTCAACCCGGTCGACATGGGCATCCGCGCCGGCGGGCTGCAGAGCTTCTACCCGCACCACTTCCCGATCATCCCTGGCTGGGACGTCGCCGGCGTGGTCGAGGCGGTCGGGCCGGCGGTGACCACGTTCTCCGCGGGCGACGAGGTGTTCGGCTACGTCCGCCGCGACGACGTCCAGTGGGGGACGGCGGCGGAGTTCGTGCCCGCCCCGCAGCGCTGCCTCTGGCACAAGCCGCAGTCGCTGTCGTTCGCCGAGGCGGGCGCGCTGCCGCTGGCCGGCCTCACCGCCTACCAGGCGCTCACCGAGGCGCTCGACGTCGGCGAGGGCGACCGCGTGCTCGTGCACCGCGCGGCCGGCGGTGTCGGCTTCAACGCCGTCCAGATCGCCGTCGCCCTGGGGGCGCACGTCATCGGGACGGCGAGCCCGCGCAACCACGGCTTCCTCCGCGACGCGGGCGCCGCCGAGGTCCTCGACTACTCCGCCGGGCCGATCAGCGAGCAGCTCTCCGAGCCGGTGGACGCGGTGCTGGACCTGGTCGGCGGCGACGCCCTGGCCGATGCCCCGGAGCAGGTGCGCGACGTCTCGCGGATCGCCTCGGTCGTCGACCCGTCGGTCAACGACATGGGCGGGCAGTACGTGTTCGTGCGCCCCGAGCAGCACGACCTCGAGGAGCTCGCGCGCATGGCCGACGCCGGCCAGCTGCGGGTGCCGATCGCGAAGGCGTTCCCCCTCGAGGAGCTGGTGGCGGCGCACCGGCTGGTCGGCGAGGGCCACGTGCGCGGCAAGGTCGTCGTCACCCTGCGATGAGCGCGGTCCGCCCGCCGGTCGACGACGAGGACGTCCCGCGCTACTGGCGGGAGCTCGGCCTGCCCGGCCTGGTCGACGTCCACGTGCACTTCCTGCCCGACCGGGTGCAGACCAAGGTCTGGGACTACTTCGCCGCGGCCGGTACGCACTACGGCTCGGACTGGCCGATCGCCTACCCGCTGCCGGTCGACGAGCGGCTGGCGCTGCTCGGCCGGCTGGGCGTGCGCGCGTTCCCGACGCTGCCCTACCCGCACAAGCCGGGCATGGCGGCCTGGCTCAACGAGTGGTCGCGCGCGTTCGCCGCCGGCCGCCCGCAGGTGCTGAGCTCGGCCACCTTCTACCCGGAGCCGGAGGCGGCGGGCTACGTCGCCACGGCCCTGGACGCCGGCGCCCGCGTGTTCAAGGTGCACGTGCAGGTCGGCTCCTTCGACCCGCGCGACCCGCTGCTCGACGGCGTCTGGGCGCGGCTCGAGGAGAGCGGGACGCCGGTCGTCATCCACTGCGGGTCGGGACCGCTGGCCGGGGAGCACACCGGGCCCGAGCCCGTCACCGGACTCCTGGACCGCTTCCCGCGGCTGCAGCTGGTGATCGCGCACCTCGGCATGCCCGAGTACCGGGAGTTCCTCGACCTGGCCGAGCGGTACGAGCGGGTGCACCTGGACACCACGATGTTCGCCACCGACTTCACCGAGCGCCTGATGCCCTTCGCCCCCGCGGACCTGCCGAGACTGTCGGACCTCCGCGGCAAGGTGCTGCTCGGCAGCGACTTCCCCTCCATCCCGTACCCGTACGCGCACCAGCTCCAGGCGCTGCACCGGCTCGGGCTGGGGGAGGAGTGGCTGCGCGCCGTGCTCTGGGAGAACGGCGCCCGCCTGTTCGGAGTGGAGGCCTGATGCCGAGCGTCACCCTGCGCGCCGCCGTCATCGGCACGCCGGACCCCCGTGGCCTGGCCCGCTTCTACCAGCGGCTGCTCGGCTGGCCGCTGCGTGACGACACCGACGAGTGGGCGGCCCTGCGGCCCGACGACGGCGGCACGGGGTTGTCCTTCCAGCTCGAGCGCGACCACGTGCCGCCGGTGTGGCCGCCGGTGCCCGGCACCCAGCAGATGCAGCAGCACCTCGACCTCCGGGTCGACGACCTGGAGGCGGCCTGCGCCGTCGCCGAGGACGCCGGGGCGGTGCGGATCGGCGGGTACGACGACGAGGTCGAGCGCGTGCGCATCTACCGGGATCCGGCGGGGCACGTCTTCTGCCTCTTCGTGCCCGCCTGACCCAGGAGGACCGATGGCCCGCTTCACGCTGACCGGCACCGTGCTCGACAGCCCCGACCCGAAGGGGCTCGCGCTCTTCTACCAGCGCCTGCTGGGCTGGCCGTTGGGCTCCGACGAACCGGAGTGGGTGACGCTGCGACCGCCGGACGGGAGCGCCGGCCTCTCCTTCCAGCTGGAGGAGGACCACGTCCCGCCGGTCTGGCCGGCCTCCGACGGCGACCCGCGCATGCAGCTGCACCTCGACATCGAGGTCGACGACCTGGCCGCCGCGGTGCAGCTCGCCGTCGAGGCCGGCGCGACGGTGGCGGAGTTCCAGCCGCAGGACGACGTCCGCGTCTGCCTGGACCCCGCCGGCCATCCCTTCTGCCTGTGGGTGAGCGACTGAAACCGGTGGCTCTGCGGGGGGTGGATCCCTAGCCTTCCTCCCCGTGCCCGCCCTGCCCGCCGTCCCCGACGGCCTGACCGTCCGCCACCTCGCCGACGACGCCGCGGCGGTGGCCGAGCTGCTCACCGCGGCGGAGCCGCACGACGACACCGGTGAGAACTTCGCGGCCCAGGACATCACCGAGTGGTGGACCGGCTGGCACATCGACCCCGCCACGGACGGCCTCGGCGTGTTCGACGGCGACGGCCGCCTCGCCGGGTACGCCACCGCGCTGATCGAGCCGACCTGGCGCGACGCGGTCGGCATCTACCTGGAGGGCCGGGTGCGTCCCGAGCTGCGGGGCCGCGGCGTCGGCCGGGCGCTGCTCGGCTGGCAGCTGGCGCGCGGCCGCGAGCTGCACGCCGAGCGCCTGCCGGAGGCGCCGGCGCGGCTCGTCGTCCCCGTCTCGGAGGGCGTCGCCGGGCTGGAGGGGCTGGTCCGCCGGGCCGGGCTCGAGCCCGAGCGCTGGTACCGGCAGATGGAGCGGCCGCTCACCGGCCTGCCGCGGCCGGCGTCCGTCCCCGGCGTCGAGATCGTGCCGTTCGACCCGGCCCGGGACGACGAGGTCCGCCGCACCCACAACGCCTGCTTCACCGAGCACCACGGCTCCAGCGAACGCGACGCCGAGACCTGGGCGGCCCTGTTCACCGGTCAGCGGTCCTTCCGGCCCGACCTGTCGGTCATCGGCGTGCGGGACGGCGCCGTCGTCGGCTACGTGCTGGCCTACGTCTACGACGCCGACTCCGAGGCCAACGGCTACCGGCAGACCCACCTCGGGCAGATCGGGGTGCTGCCCGCCGCCCGCGGGATCGGTCTGGCGAAGGCGCTGATCGCCGAGGCGCTGCGCGTCGCGGCCGACGACGGCTGCGAGCGGGCCGGCCTCGACGTCGACAGCGACAACGTGACCGGCGCGCTGCGGCTCTACGAGTCGCTCGGCTTCACGACCGCCCGCACCCAGGTGTCCTGGTCCGAGCGGCTCGCGCCGGTGGCCGCTCGCTAGGGTGCCGCCATGATCAGCGCCGATCACTTCGACCCCGCCCTCGTCGGCCGCGCCCACCGCGCGATCGACCCGCTGCACTCGCAGACCTACTTCTCGCCGGAGCACGACGAGCGGCTGAGCGCGCTGGGGCTGAAGCCGGGCCGGATGAGCTACTTCGCGGGCCGCGCGGCACCGATGGGGGCGGTCGCGGCGGGCGTGGTGACGGCGACCTTCTACAACTTCTCCCCGTCCCTGGTCGCGCACATGATCCCGCGCGCCTGGACGATCGCCACGCCCGAGCAGGTCCTCCCGGCCCGGCTCGACGCCGCCTGCGCGTCGCTGCGCCGGCTGCTGGGGGAGGCGGCCGACTCCGACGCTGTCGCCGAGCTGGCCGGGCTGCTGCGCGAGGCGTCCGCCGGACTGACCGCGGAGGCGCGGCCGCTCTACGCCGGCAACGCCGACCTGCCGTGGCCCGAGGAGCCGCTGGCCGCCCTGTGGCACGGCGCGACGCTCCTGCGCGAGCACCGCGGCGACGGCCACGTCGCCGTCCTGCTGCACGCGGGGCTCACCGGCCTGGAGGCGCTGATCACCCACTCGGCCACCGGTCGCGGGTTCACCGAGGCCGCCGCCAAGGCCACCCGCGGCTGGCGGGACGAGGAGTGGGCCGCGGCCTGCTCCGCCCTGGCCGACCGGGGCCTGCTGGGCGACGCGGGCCTGACCGCCGAGGGCGAGGAGCTGCGGGCCCGCATCGAGGTGCAGACCGACGCGCTGGCCGCCGATCCGTGGCTGTCCCTCGGCGCGGAGAAGACCGCCCGCGTGATCGAGCTCGGCAAGGGGCTGTCCCGGCGGCTGGTCGAGGCCGGGGCGTTCGGGCAGGGCGTCTTCGGGCGCTGACCAGGTCGCCGTCCCGGCGCCGCGTCCTTATCGTCTGGTCAGCAGACCAGGGGAGGCGCCATGACCGCGACGGAGCGGGAGACAGGCCAGGTCCAGCGGACCGACGTCGACGCCGCCTTCCGGGGCAGCGCCACCTACCGGAGCCTCGGGGAGCAGCAGCTCAGCCCGGCCGAGGAGCGGTTCGAGAAGGGCCGCCGCACCATCGGCCTGTTCCTCGCGCCGGTGGTGACGATCGTCTTCGCGCTGGTGCCGGTCGACCTGCCGCGCGACCAGCACCTGCTCGCGGCGATCCTGCTCGGCGTCATCGTCCTCTGGATCACCGAGCCGGTACCGATCCCGGTGGGCGGCCTGATCGGCATCGCGGCGATCGTCGTCCTCGGGGTCGTCCCGGCCGACGACGCGCTGGCGCCGTTCGGCTCGACGACGGTGTTCACGTTCATCGGCGCGTTCATCCTCGCCATGGCGATGCTCAAGCACGGCCTCGCGCGCCGGTTCGCCATGTTCGTGCTGTCGCTGAAGTGGGTCGGCACCTCGACGTACCGCGTCGTCATCGCGTTCGGCGCCATCACCGCGCTGCTGTCGGCCTTCGTGTCGAACACGGCCACCGTCGCGATGCTGCTGCCGACGGCGCTCGGGATCATCTCGGTGATCGCCAAGCTGCTCCAGGACAAGGAGCTGGTGAAGCCGGACTTCGACCCGCTCCGGCTGCGCGTCGGCGTCGCGATCATGCTGATGCTGGCCTACGGCGCGAGCGTCGGCGGGCTGATCACACCGGTCGGCACCCCGCCGAACCTGATCGGCCGCGGGCTGATCGAGGAGGCCACCGGCGAGCGGATCGGCTTCCTCGACTGGATGCTCATGGCGCTGCCCATCTGCGCGCTCATGTTCGTGGCCCTGGCCGCCGTCCTGCTGCTGCTCAACAAGCCGGAGATCCGGCGGATCGAGGGCGTCAGCGAGTACGTCCAGGCCGAGCGGGCCGAGCTCGGGAAGTTCTCCCGGGCCGAGAAGAACACGCTGATCGCGTTCGGCATCACCGTGGCGTGCTGGATCTTCCCCGGCGTCATCGCGCTGACCGCCGGCACCGACTCCGACCTCTACGCGACGATCAGCGACCGCATGGACGAGGGCATCATCGCCGTCCTCGGTGCCTCGCTGCTGTTCCTGCTGCCGACCGACTGGGAGTCGCGCGAGTTCACCCTGCGCTGGAGCGACGCGGCGAAGATCGACTGGGGCACGATCCTGCTCTTCGGCACCGGGATCATCTTCGGCTCCCTGCTGGCGAGCACCGGCCTGGCCGAGACCATCGGGGAGGCGTCGGCCGACTCGCTCGGCCTCACCAGCACCTTCGCGATCACGATCTTCGCGGTGATCCTGGCGATCATCATCAGCGAGACGACGTCGAACACCGCGTCGGCGGCGGTGGTCGTGCCGATCATCATCCCGGTGGCGATGGCCGCGGACGTCAACCCGTTCGTGCCCGCGCTGGCGGCCACCTTCGCCGCCTCGTTCGGGTTCATGCTCCCGGTGTCGACGCCGCAGAACGCGATCGCGTACGGGTCGGGCGTCGTGCCGATCACGAAGATGATCCGGTCCGGGGCCTCGTTCGACGTGCTCGGGGCGCTGCTCATCGTGCTGCTGCTGCCGGTGATGGTCGACCTGGTGCTCGGCTCCGTGGGCGGCTGACCGCCTCACCCGAACGGGCGGGGCGCTGGACGCCCCGTGCCATCATGGACGACGGCCCGCGGACGGACACGGGCCCCGACCAGGGAGGGAGCCGGCGCATGCGCAGCGAACCTCCGAGTACCGGCTGAAGGACCACCCTTCCCCCCCACGCCCCGCAGGCTCGCCGCGGGCCCCTGAAGGGTGGCCGTTCCAGCACCTCGCCACTGCTGCCGCCGGGAGTCCGTCATGACCGAGCGTCGTCTCGCGCCGCTGAGCGCCCTCACCACCCTGGCCCGCCGGCCGTCGCGGGCCGAGTCGCGCCCGCCCGTCCTGCAGCCGGCCGTGCCCGAGCCGCGGTCGCGCATCGTCGACAACGCCGTCTACTCCGAGGGACGGCGGGTCGCTACGCCGTCGTCCGCGGCCGAGAGCCGCGAGGAGCTGACCTCGGGGGAGGACCGTCTCGCCTGGCTGGGGCTGTACCGGCCCGAGCCCGGCGAGCTCGGTGAGCTGGCCGAGCTCTACGACCTGCCCGACCTCGCCGTCGAGGACGCCATCAAGGCCCACCAGCGGCCGAAGTTCGAGCGCTACGGCGACACGCTGTTCGTCGTCCTCAAGGCCGCGCGCTACCTGGACGCGACCGAGGAGGTCGAGTTCGGCGAGCTGCACCTGTTCCTCGGCCGCGAGTTCGCGATCACCGTCCGGCACAGCGAGTCGCCCGACCTCTCGCGGGTGCGCCGCCGGCTGGAGAGCGAGCCGGACCTGCTCGCCAAGGGCAGCGAGGCGGTGCTCTACGCGACCCTCGACGCCGTCGTCGACGGGTACCGGCCGGTGGTCGACGGTCTGGCCACCGACATCGACGAGATCGAGACCGAGGTCTTCCGCGGCGACCCGGGCGTCTCGCGGCGCATCTACGAGCTCTCGCAGGAGGTGCTCGAGTTCCAGCGCGCCGCCGCGCCGCTGACCGGCATCCTCGCCCAGATCACCGCCGGCTTCGACAAGTACGGCGTCGACGAGGAGCTGCGCAGCTACCTGCGCGACGTCGCCGACCACGTCACCCAGGTCAACGAGCGGGCCGAGGGCTTCCGGCTGCAGCTGCGCGACATCCTCACCGTCAACGCGACGCTGGTCGCGCAGCGGCAGAACGAGGAGATCAGGGAACTGACCGAGGCCTCGATCGCCCAGGGCGAGGAGGTCAAGAAGATCTCGGCGTGGGCCGCCATCCTGTTCGCGCCCACCCTGGTCGGCACGGTCTACGGGATGAACTTCGACCACATGCCGGAGCTGCACTGGGCCTGGGGCTACCCGCTCGCCCTGCTGCTGATGGCCGGGGTGAGCCTGACCCTGTACGTCGTCTTCAAGCGCCGCGACTGGATCTGAAAGAGGGCGCCGAGGGAACACCGCGCTTGCCGGTGCCGTTAGGCTGTGTGCACAACTACACAGGGGGTGAATGGTCTCGACTTCGGTCGGGTGACCAGGGGAAGCGAGCCGAGGAAGCCAACGATGAGCTCGTTAACCATCCGTTGGAAAACACACAAGCGCCGATTCCAATCAGCGCGACTTCGCTCTCGCTGCCTGATAGCAGCTAGACGAGTCTGTCAGCCCGGGTTCGTCATCGGCCCGGATCCTGGCATCAGCTAGATGACTCACTGCACGTGCCGGTCGCGGGCGCGTGCGGGACACCCAACAGCGACTGGGCCCGTCACGTCGACTTGTCTGCATGATCGACGGGGTCGAGCAGAGGCAACGCAGACTGCGCTCGGAGAAGCCCTGGTGATGCGTCGAAGGACGCGGGTTCGATTCCCGCCACCTCCACCACCCCTGTTCGTGCGAGAGTCCCGGTCGTCGACCGGGGCTCTCGTGCGTCGTCCGGCTGTCAGCCGCGGAGGTCAGTGCTTCCCGCTGCGGCGGAAGGCGTCCGAGATCTCCTCGGCGGTGGCCAGCACCCGCGGGAGGAACCGGTTGCGCAGCTCGTCGAGCCCGACACGGGGGGCCGCCGCCGCGATGTTGAGCGCGGCCAGCGTGCGGCCGTCGGACCCGTGGACGGGCGCCGAGATGGACCGCAGCCCCATCTCCAGCTCCTGGTCGACCATCGACCAGCCCTGCTCGCGCACCCGCCGGATCGCGGTGCGCAGCTCGGCCGGGTCGACGACGGTCCGCTCGGTGTAGGACGGGAAGGGGCCCGAGGCGAGGAACGCGTCGAGCTCCTCGTCGGGGAGGCCGGCCAGCAGCACCCGGCCCATCGACGTGGCGTGCGCCGGCAGTCGTGAGCCGATGCCGAGCGAGATCGTCATGATCCGCCGGGTGGGCACGCGGGCGACGTAGACGATGTCGGGGAGGTCGAGCGTCGCCGCCGAGCAGGACTCGTGGGTCTGGTCGACCAGCTCCTGCATGAACGGCTGGGCCAGGTCCCAGAGGTTGAGCGAGGACAGGTAGCCGAAACCGAGGGAGAGCACCCGCGGCGTGAGCGAGAACAGCCGGCCCTCCGCGCGGACGTACCCGAGGTGTTCCAGCGTCAGCAGGATCCGGCGGGCGGTCGCCCGGGTGACGCCGGCCAGCCGCGCCACGTCGCTCAGCGTCAGCCGCGGGTGCTCGCTCGAGAACACCTGGAGCACCGCGAGACCGCGTTCCAGCGACTGGAGGGTGTCCGGCCTCGCCGGCTCGTCGGCCATGGCGCCAGCGTAGGCACCGTCCGTGCGCTGTGCGCACACCCGACAGGGGGACGTCGGCGCGGCCGTGCGGCGCCCGAACCCCGGACCGGCGATCATGGCCCGGTGACCACCGGCGGGCCCGAGCCCCAGCCCGTCCCGCGGGACGGCGTCTGGGCCTCCTGGGCACCCAGCGGGCGGGCCGCCGTCCCGGCGATCGTGCTGCTGGTGATCGTGGCCAACCTGGTCGGCGTCGCCACGGTGGTGCTGCTGCTGATCGGCGTCGAGGACGGCAGCGGCAGCAGCGGGCGCAGCACCGTCCTCTGGGCGGTCGCGGCGTACCTGGTGGTCGCCTTCCCGGCCGGGACGGTGGCCGGGTTCCGCCGCCAGGCGGTCACGAACCGGTGGCTGATGGCCGGGCGCGACCCCACGAGCGCGGAGGCGGGTCAGGCGCTGCGCCTGCCGGTGGACACCGCGCTCATCGCCGGCTCCATCTGGCTGCTCGGCGCCGTGCTGGTGGGGACCACCTCCGCGCTGGCCTTCCCGGACCCGCTCGTCGGCCTGCGGACCGGCATCGCCACCCTCCTGGGCGGCATGGCGACCGCCGGCGTCACGTACCTGCTGGTCGCGCGCGCGGCTCGCACCGTCACCGCGATCGCCCTCGCGGCGCACCCACCCGCAGGCAAGCTGGCCCTCGGTGTGCGGCCCCGCCTCCTGCTCACCTGGGGGCTGACCAGCGGCGTCCCCATGCTCGGCGTGGTGCTGCTCTTCCTCGACCCCAGCAACCCCGGTGGCCCGGGCGAGGGTGCCGTCGTCTTCCTCGTCGTCGTCGCCCTGCTCGTGGGGGCGCTGGCCACCCTGCTCACCGCGCGGGCGGTGGGCCAGCCCCTGCGCGACCTGCGCCAGGCGGTGCAGCACGTCGGCAAGGGCGACTACGACGTCCGGGTCGTCGTCGACGACGCCGGCGAGATCGGGCTGCTGCAGGAGGGCGTCAACACCATGGCGGCCGGGCTGGCCGAGCGGGAGCGGCTGCGCGACCTCTTCGGCCGGCACGTCGGCTCCACGGTCGCCGCCCGTGCGCTGGACACCGGCGTCTCCCTGGGTGGGGAGGAGCGCACCGTCGCGGCCCTCTTCGTCGACATCGCCGGCTCGACCTCCCTGGTGAAGCGCACCGGCCCGGCGGACATGGTGGGTCTGCTCAACCGGTTCTTCGAGATCGTCGTGGACGCCATCGAGGTCGACGGCGGCCTGGTCAACAAGTTCGAGGGCGACGCCGCCCTGTGCGTCTTCGGCGCGCCGACCGACCACCCGGATCCGGCCGGCGCGGCGCTGCGCGCGGCCCGCCGGATCGGCGACGCGGTGCGCGAGGCCGGCGAGGTCGACGTCGGGATCGGCGTCGCCTGCGGGCGGGTGTGGGCCGGCCAGGTCGGGGCGGCCAGCCGGCTGGAGTACACGGTGATCGGCGACCCGGTGAACGAGGCCGCCCGGC
Organism: Bacillus sp. AZ43; assembly: GCA_004570425.1. Taxonomy (GTDB): domain Bacteria; phylum Actinomycetota; class Actinomycetes; order Mycobacteriales; family Geodermatophilaceae; genus Blastococcus_B. Next base: position 54,462 of record SPQJ01000001.1, on the reverse strand, counting down.
TCACCGAGCTGGCCAAGGAGCGCCCCGGACGCATCATGGCCAGCGAGCCGACCGTGCAGGCCGCCGCGCCCGAGGAGCGGGAGCACTGGGTCCGGGACGGCGAGGTGGAGCTGCGCGGCCGGGGCGAGCGCACGGTCACCTGGGTGCGCCGCTGAGAAACCTTCTCCGCCGGGGATGTCGAGAACGCCGCGCCGGCTCCGTCCCTGGGGTGAGGCGGCCAGGATGGGCCGCACCGTACGAGGAGAGACCCATGGCGAAGTACCTGCTGCTCAAGCACTACCGCGGCGCCCCGGCGGCGGTGAACGACGTCCCGATGGACCGGTGGGCGCCCGAGGAGATCGACGCCCACATCCAGTACATGCGCGACTTCGCGGCGAAGCTCGAGGAATCGGGCGAGTTCGTCGACGGGCAGGCGCTGGCCCCCGAGGGGGCGTGGGTCCGCTACGACGGGGAGGGCCGCCCGCCCGTCACCGACGGCCCGTTCGCGGAGACGAAGGACCTGATCGCCGGCTGGATGATCATCGACGTCGACACCTGGGACCGCGCCGTCGAGCTCGCCGGTGAGCTGTCGGCCGCCCCCGGCGCCGGCGGCAGGCCGATCCACGAGTGGCTGGAGGTGCGCCCCTTCCTCGGCGCCCCGCCCACCGTCACCGAGTGAACGAGCCGCGGCTGCGGCAGCTGATCCCGGAGGTGATCGGCGTCCTCGTCCGGCGCGGAGCGGACTTCGCGTCGGCCGAGGACGCCGTCCAGGAGGCGCTGCTCAAGGCTCTCGAGACGTGGCCCGCGGACCCGCCGCGGGACGCGAAGGGGTGGTTGGTCACCGTCTCGTGGCGGAAGTACCTGGACCTGCGCCGCTCGGAGCAGGCACGGCTCGGTCGCGAGGTGGCCGTCGACCTCGAACCACCGCCGGGACCGGTGCCCGCGGCCGACGACACGTTGCGCCTGTACTTCCTCTGCGCGCACCCGTCGCTCTCGTCCGGGTCGGCGGTGGCGCTGACCCTGCGCGCGGTCGGCGGCCTGACCACCCGGCAGATCGCCGAGGCCTACCTCGTGCCGGAGGCGACGATGGCGCAGCGGATCAGCCGCGCCAAGCGGCGCATCGCGGACGTGCCGCTGGACCAGCCCGGCGATCTGGCCACCGTGCTGCGGGTGCTGTACCTGATCTACAACGAGGGCCACTCCGGCGAGGTCGACCTCGCCACCGAGGCGATCCGGGTGACCCGGCAGCTCTCCGCCGTCACCGGCGAACCGGAGGTGGCCGGGCTGCTGGCGCTGATGCTGCTGCACCACGCGCGCCGTGCGGCGCGCACCGACGACGCCGGCCGGCTGGTCCCCCTCGCCGAGCAGGACCGCTCCCGATGGGACACGGCCCTGATCGCGGAGGGGGTGGCCGTCCTGCAGGCGGCGCTCGCCCGCGACCGGCTCGGCGAGTACCAGGCCCAGGCCGCGATCGCCGCCCTGCACGCCGACGCGCGCAGGTTCGAGGAGACCGACTGGGTGCAGATCGTCGAGTGGTACGACGAGCTGGTCGCGCTCACCGGGTCGGACGTCGCGAGGCTCAACCGCGCCGTGGCGGTGGGGGAGGCGGACGGCGCGCAGGCGGGGCTGGCGGCGCTGGCCGAGGTCGACCCCCGGCTCCCGCGCCACACCGCGGCCGCGGCGTACCTGCACGAGAAGGCCGGCGACCTCGCGGTGGCGGCCGACCTCTACGCCGCCGCGGCGCGGGCCGCGTCGAACACGGCCGAGCGCGAGCACCTCACCCGCCGGGCGGCCGCGCTGCGACGGTGACGCCGCGACCCCCGGGGCAGCTCAGGACGGTTGCGTCGGTGGCCGCATCGGCTTCCCGGGCTCGTGCGCCTTGACGACGACGAGCACGTCCTCCGGCTGCAGCGTGCCGATCAGCGGGTCGTCGAAGCGGAGGGTGCGCCCGCCGCGGGTCACCGACAGGACGATGTCGCGCAGCTGGCGCGGCGCCAGGCCGACCTCGCTGGAGGTGACCGTGCGCTGGTGCAGGTCGAGGCCCTGGCCGCCGGTGACGAGGTCCTCGACGACGGCCACCACCCGCGGGGCGTCGGTGGACAGGCCCAGCAGCCGGCCCGAGGTGGCCGACGTGGTGATGACGGTGTCGGCGCCCGACTGCCGGAGGAGGTTGGCGTTCTCCTCTTCGCGGACGCTGGTGGTGATCGGCACGCTCGGGTTGATCTGCCGGACGGTCAGCGTGATGAGCACCGACGCGTCGTCCCGGTTGGCCGCGACGATGACCGCGCGGGCGCGTTCCACCGAGGCCCGGCGCAGCACCTCGGTGCGGCCGGCGTCGCCGACGATGCCGGTCAGGCCCATCGAGTTGGCCTCGTCGATGGCGCGGGGCTCGGGGTCGACGACGACGATCTTGTCCGGCGGCGTCCCGTTGGCGATGAGCGAGCGGATGGCGCTGCGGCCCTTCGTGCCGTAGCCGCACACGATGACGTGCTGGCGCACGCGGGACCTCCAGCGGTGGATGCGGAATTCCTCCCGCGAGCGCGCGGTGAGGGCTTCGAGGGTCGTCCCGATGAGGACGATCAGGAACATGATCCGGAGGGGCGTGATCAGCACGATGTTGATGAGCCGGGCCTCCGGCGTCACCGGGGTGATGTCGCCGTAGCCGGTCGTGGAGAGGGTGACCGTCGCGTAGTAGGTGGCGTCGAGCAGGGAGATCTCCCCGCCCTTGCTGTCCTCGTAGCCGTCCCGGTCGAGGAACACGATCAGGACGACGACCACCAGGACGAGGGCGGCGATCAGGACCCGCCGCAGCACCTGCCGGACCGGCGAGACCTCCTCGTGGGCGATCTGGACACCGGTGTGCTCGGACTCCGTCCCCTCCGGCTCGAACTTCACCCGGGGGACAGTAGTGAGCCCGGTCCCGCTGTGCGCGCCGCCGCACCCGTTCGGGTCAGGGAACCCGGACGGGTGCGGCGGATCGGCTCAGCTCAGGCCCCGACCTTCTCCCGCTCCCTGGCGGCCAGCTCCCGCTTGAGCACCTTGCCGGCGGCCGAGACGGGGATCGCGTCGATGAAGACCACGTCGCGCAGCCGCTTGTACGGCGTCACCTTGTCGTTGACCGCGGCCATCACCGACTCGACGGTGAGCGCCGCGCCGTCGGCGTCGTCCTTGCGGACGACGTAGGCGATCGGCAGCTCGCCGGCCTCCTCGTCGGGCCGGCCGACGACGGCCGCGCCGCCGACGCCGGGCACCGTGAACAGGATCTCCTCCAGCTCGCGCGGGAAGACGTTGTAGCCCTTGTAGAGCAGCATGTCCTTGGTGCGGTCGACGATGGACAGGTAGCCGTCCTCGTCGAGGATCCCGACGTCGCCGGAGTGGAACCAGCCGTCGGCGTCGATCGCCTCGGCGGTCGCCTCCGGCCGGTGGGCGTAGCCGCGCATCGCCTGCGGTCCGCGGATGCAGACCTCGCCGCGCTCGCCGGGCGGCAGCGGGTCGCCGCCGCCGAGCGGCCGGATGCTGATCTCGGTGTCGAAGATCGGGACGCCGACCGTGCCGGGCTTGCGCGTGCCCGACCGGAACGACGGCGCGCCGGTGGCCTGCATGGTCACCTCGGTGAGGCCGTAGCCCTCGCCGATGGTCGCGTTCGGCATCAACGCGGCCATCTTGTCGATCAGCGACTTGGCCAGGGGCGCCGCGCCGCTGGTCACCCCGCGCACGTGGGAGAGGTCGGCCTCGGCGAACCCGGGCACCTGCAGGAGCGCCACGAAGATCGGCGGCGCGCCGCCGATGGCGGTGACCTCGTACTTGACCATGTCCTCGACGTACTTGACCGGGTCGAAGCGCATGTGGATGACGGTCATGGTGCCGCCCATGACCATGCCGTTGAGGTAGCCGATCGCGCCCATCGCGTGGAACCACGGCGTGAGGTTGATGATCCGGGCCTCGCCGAGCCGGGTGGCGATCTCCTCCTCGCCCAGCACCTGGCGCAGCGTGACGTCGCCGTGCTCGTCCAGGTGGGGAAGCGACCCCGACGTCCAGCAGCCCGACTGCAGGACGTTCGTGACGACGTTGCGGTGCGGCAGCTCGACGCCCTTGCTCACGCCGGTGGTGCCGCCGGTGTAGGCCAGGTGCGCGAGGTCGTTCGCCACGTCGATGCCGGCGTCGAGGTGCCGGTCGGTGGGGTCGGCGGCCAGCAGGTCGGCCAGGTCGACGTCGCCGTCCTCCAGCTCGAGGCGGGCGGCGAAGTCGGTGATGTGCGCCTCGCCGGTGACGATCACCGTCCGCACCGGGGTCTGGGCGAGGGCGCCGCGGACGAATGGCAGCACCTGGTCCCAGGTGACGAGGACCGTCGCGCCGGCGTCGGTGAGCTGGGCGGCGAGGTCGGCGGCCGGCAGCAGCGGGTTGGTGGGGGAGAAGGTCGCTCCCGCCAGCATGATCCCGTAGTAGATCGCCGGGTACTGGCGGCAGTTCGGGATGTGCACCGCGACGACGTCCCCGCGGCCGACGCCCTGGTCGGCCAGCCACCCGGCCACCGCGTGCGCCCGGCTGCCCATCTCGGTGAAGGTCAGCGGGACGTCGTGGTCGACGAAGGCGGTGCGGTCGCCCCACCGGCGGACGGCGGCGCGCATGATCGAGCCGACCGGTACCTCCGGGTAGTCCAGGGAGCGGGGGAGTCCAGGCGGCCAGCTGCTCGTGGTGGTGGCCGGCTCGGACTGCGTGGCGGTCATGCGCTTCCTCTCGTCGACGGACGTCGGCACACAGCGTGGCGCAGCTCACACGCCCTGTCGAGAGCCTGCGGTTCTGTGAGGATGTCGGGATGAGCGACCAGCGCACCGCCCTCGTCCTCGGGGGCGGCGGCATCACCGGCATCGCGTGGGAGATCGGCCTGCTCGCGGGTCTGGCCGAGGTCGGCACCGACCTGACCGGCGCGGACCTCGTCGTCGGCACGTCGGCGGGGTCGGTGGTCGGGGCGCAGGTGGCCACCGGTGAGCCCCTCGAGGCGATGTACGGCCGCCAGCTGGAGCCGGCCACCGGGGAGAAGGCGACCCGCCTCAACCGCGCGACCTTCGCCCAGTTCGGCTGGGCGCTGCTGCGCAGCCGGGGGCGGGACGTCGAGTTCCGCCGGCGCATCGGGGCGCTCGCGCTGGCGGCCGAGAAGGCCGGCGCCACGCCGTCGGAGCAGGAGCGGCTCGACGTGATCGGCGCCCGCCTCGGGGGCAAGGACTGGCCGGTGGACCGCCTGCTGCAGGTCACCGCCGTCGACGCGGAGACCGGCGAGTTCCGGGTGTTCGACCGCGACTCCGGGGTGCCCCTGCTGCACGCCGTCGCCGCCAGCTGCGCCGTCCCCGGGGTCTACCCGCCGGTCACGGTCGACGGGCGCCGGTACGTCGACGGCGGCATGCGCTCGGCGGCGAACGCCGACCTCGCGCAGGGCTACGACCGGCTGGTGGTGCTGGCGCCGATCCCGCGCGGGATCGGCCCGATGGCCAGCGTCGACGCCCAGGTCACCGGCATGGTCTCCCGCGTCGCGGTCGTCTCGCCCGACCGGACGAGCCGGGCGGCGATCGGCCGCAACGTCCTCGACCCCGCCGCGCGGGCCCCGTCGGCCCGGGCGGGCCGTGCCCAGGCGGCGTCGGTGGCTGCCCGGATCGCCGACGTCTGGCACGGCTGAGCCGGGCTCAGCCCCGGCGCCAGAGCCAGATGCCGACCCCGGCGAACCAGAACGGCATCAGGTAGGTGACGGCCCAGCCGACGGGGGGCAGCAGGAGCCCGAGGGCGAAGACTCCGCTGACGACCGCCAGCGGCCGGGAGTCCCGGGCGGCGACCGCGACGGCGATCAGGAAGCCGGCCCCCACCCAGGCGGCCATCGGGTGGGCGAGGTTCATCAGGACCAGCGCCGTCTCCGCACCCGTCGCGCTGACGCCGCCGGTGAACACCTGGCTGCCGACGGCGAGCGCGGCGGCGGGAGCGGCGAAGGCGGCGGTCAGCAGGAGCACGTGCCCGGCGCCGAGCAGCGGCAGCAGCCGGGTCGAGGCGCTCTCACCGCCCCTCGCCAGCCGGACGGCCAGCCGCCCGGTGACCGCGATCGCCAGCAGGGCATAGGCGCCCAGGAGCGTCGCCGCCAGGGTGATCGACGAGCCCTCCAGGGCTGCGGCCGCCTCATCCGGGGTCGACGCGCCGCGCAGCGGATCGTTGAAGACGACGGCCGCCGCGGCGAACGCGACGAGCGCGAGCACGCCGGCGACGGCGGCGAGTGGCGCGCCCCGCCGGCGCGGGCGGACGGCGGCATCGGGGACGACGGTGGTGGTCATGTCGGGCCTCCTCGGGCGGCGCGACCGTCGCGCCGACGGCCCCCACGCTGGACCGGCAGCGCCGGCCGGCCGTCCGTCCCGGGGCAGATCCGACGGTGAGCGCCGGGCACCCCGGTCCGCCGTCCGGCGGACGGGTGATCGGCCGCGCGACAGACCTCCGGAGGGCCCGGTCCGCCCTACGCTCCGGCCATGTCCGGACTCTGGACCAGGTGGCGCGGCCTCCCGCTGTGGGTGCGCGACGCGGTGCTCGCGGCGACCCTGACCCTGGCCGCCCAGGCGGAGCTGACCGCGCTGGCGGAGGAGATCCCCCCGCAGCTGCCGCTGCAGGTCGTCGCGTTCGCGGTCATGACCGGCAGCCTCGTGCTGCGCCGCACGCGGCCGCTCACCGCCGCGTGCGCGGTGGCGGGCGGGCTGGCGTTCCAGACCGTGCTCGGCGACGCCCCCGTGCTGTCGGGCTTCATAGCCGTCCTCGTCGCCACCTACTCGGTGGCCCAGTACGCCGACCGGCGACGCGAGGCGCTGCTCGGACTGCTGGCGATCCTGGCGGCCGTCGAGCTCTACCCGTTCGTCCGCCCCGACGTCCGGGTGGTCGACGAGATCGCGAACGCCGCGATCCCGGTCGTCGTCTGGGTCTTCGCCCGGCTGGCCCGCGAGCGGCTGGACCGGGCGGTGGCCGCGGAGCGGGAGGCGACGGCCGCCCGGACGCGGGCGCGCGAGGAGGAGCTGGCGCGCGAGGCGGCGGTGGACACCGAGCGCCGGCGGATCGCCCGCGAGATGCACGACGTGGTCGGGCACGGCGTGACGTTGATGCTGCTGCACGCCGACGCCGCGCAGGCCCGGCTCGGCCGCCGCGAGCCGGAGGCGGCCGCCGCGCTGGACGTCGTCCTCACCTCGGGCCGGACGGCGCTCGAGGACCTGCACCGGCTGCTGCGGCTGCTGCGCGGACCCGCCGAGCGCGGGGGTGCCGGCGACCCGCGGCCCGGCACCCTGGCGGACGTCGAGCCGCTGGCCGAGACGGCCCGTGCGACGGTCGTGCGCGAGGGCGCGGTCCGCCCGCTGCCCGCCGCCGTCGAGGCGGCCGCCCACCGCATCGTCCAGGAGTCGCTGACCAACGCGGTGCGGCACGCGGCCGGTGCCCGCATCGAGGTCCGGCTGCACTACGGGGAGCGGGCCCTGCGGGTCGAGGTGGTCGACGACGGGGACGGCACGGAGACCGACGCCGGGCCGCCCGGCTTCGGGCTGGCGGGCATCCGCGAACGGGCCGCTCTCTTCGACGGCCGGGTGGACGCCGGCCCGCGCGCCGACGGCCCCGGGTGGCGGACCTCGGTCGTCCTGCCCGTCCCCGCGCCGGAGCGCGTCGCCACATGACCGTCCGCGTCCTCCTGGCCGACGACGAGGCGCTCGTCCGCGCCGGGCTGCGCATGATCCTCGAGGCCGAGCCCGGCATCGAGGTCGTCGGCGAGGCGTCGGACGGGGCGGAGGCGGTCTCCCTCTGCCGCGACCTGCGTCCCGACGTCGCCCTGGTCGACATCCGCATGCCGCGGGTGGACGGGATCCAGGCCGCCCGGCGCATCTGCGCGGACCCGGCCGTGGACACGGCGGTGGTCGTCCTCACGACCTTCGACGCCGACGAGCACGTCGTCGAGGCGCTGCGCGCCGGTGCCACCGGCTTCCTGCTCAAGTCCATGCCGCGCGACCAGCTGGTGACCGCGGTCCGGACGGCGTCGGGCGGTGACTCGCTGCTCGCACCGGCGTTGCTGCGCCGCCTGCTCGACGACTTCGTCCGCCGCGCGGGAACGTCGTCCGCCCGGCCGCCCGGCCTGGCGGAGCTGACGCCGCGGGAGGAGGAGGTGCTGCGGCTGGTGGCGCGGGGGCTGTCGAACGCGGAGATCGCCGGGCACCTCGTCCTCGGCGAGGGCACGGTGAAGACGCACGTGGCGCGCGTGCTCGCCAAGCTCGGCGTGCGCGACCGGGTCCAGGCGGTCGTCGTGGCCTACGAGTCGGGGCTCGTGCGCCCCGGCGGCCGGAGCTAGACCACCGGCTCGGCGATCAGCGAGCCCGCCGCGCGCTCCTGGCGCAGCGTCGTCTTGAGCACCTTGCCGCTGGGGTTGCGGGGCAGCGCCGCGACGACGGAGTACTCGCGCGGGTTCTTGTAGCGGGCGAGCTTCTCCCGGCACCAGGCGTCCAGCTCGTCCGGCGTCGGCGGGTCGGCCGGGTCGCGCGGCGCGACGACGGCCAGCGGTGCCTCGCCGTAGCGGGTGTCGGGCACGCCGATCAGCGCCACCTCGGCGACCTTCGGGTGGGCGGCCAGCACGTCCTCGACCTCGGCGCAGTAGATGTTCTCGCCGCCGGAGATGATCATGTCCTTCTTGCGGTCGACGACGTAGAGGTAGCCGTCCTCGTCCTGGCGCACCAGGTCGCCGGAGTGGAACCATCCGCCGGCGAACGCCACGGCGGTCGCGTCGGGCTTGTTCCAGTACTCCTTCATCACCATCGGGCTGCGGTAGACGATCTCGCCGACCTCGCCGCGGGGGACGTCGTGCATGGCGTCGTCGACGATGCGCACCTCGACGTTGAGCATCGGGGTGCCGACCGACCCGATCTTGCGCACCGAGTCCTCGCCGCGCAGCAGGCAGGTGACCGGACTGCACTCGGTCTGTCCGAACGCGGTCATCACCTCCGCCTGCGGGAACGTGTCGATGAGCGTGCGCAGCAGGGTGGTCGAGGCCGGCGCCGCGCCCCACGAGATGCGGGTCAGGCAGGACAGGTCGCGGGAGGCGATGCCGGGGACGGCGACCACGGCGGCCCACATGGCCGGCACCAGGAAGAGGCTGTTGATCCGCTCGCGCTCGACCAGGTCGAGCAGGGCCACCGGGTCGAAACCTCCCGATCGCATGATCACGTTCGTGCCGCCGACGAGCAGCGGCGGCAGCCCGCCCGCGAGACCGGCGATGTGGAACATCGGTGCCCCGGGCGCCGTGACGCGTTCGGCCGCCAGGTCGGCGCCGAGCGTGACGAGCTGGCTGAAGACGTGCATCAGCAGGTTGCGGTGGGTCAGCACCGCGCCCTTGGGGCGGCCGGTGGTCCCGGACGTGTACATGATGAACGCGGGCTGGCCCTCGTCGACGGTGACGTCGAGCGGCTCGCTGCCCGCCGCCGCGAGGGCCTCCTCGTAGTCGCCGCCGATCACCAGCGTCGTCGTGACCGACGGCGCCTGCTCGCGGGCCTTGGCGCCGAGCTCGGCCAGCGGGGCGTCGACCACGAGCGCGACGGCGCCGGAGTCGTCGAGCACGTAGGCGACCTCGTCGGCCACCAGCCGGAAGTTCACCGGGACGACGATCGCGCCGAGCCGGACGCCGGCGAGGTAGGCCTCCCACGTCTCCATGCCGTTGAGCGCGAGCACGGCGATCCGGTCGCCGGGTGCGACCCCGCGCTGCCGGAGCGCCCGCGCCAGCCGGGTGACCCGCTCGTCGAGCTCGGCGTAGCTGCGCCCCCGGCCGTCGAAGCGCAGCGCGGCGACGTCGGGCGTCGTCCGTGCGTGCCGGGCGAGCTGGTCGCTCATGGTCATGCCGCGGCCCATCAGGTCGGGGACGGTCATGGTGCTCCTCCGGGCTGGCGACGGCGCGGATGTGACCTGCGTCATGCTGGTGGGGCAGCGGTGGCCGGTCAACCCTGACTGTCGAGGGCCAGCATCCGCGCGGCGAGCCGCTTCCAGAGGGCCAGGTGCGGGTCGGTCGCCGCCGGCCGGTCCTCGAACGCGTAGACCAGCGCGACCCCGCGCATGCTGGTGAACAGCAGCTCGGTCAGCTCGGCGTACAGCGGCGAGCGGGTGATCTCGGGACCCCAGATCCCGTCGGCCACCGCGGCGATCGCCGCCCGCAGCCGGCGCTCCTCGCCGCGCAGGGCGGCGCGGAGGGTGGGGTCGGTGCGGGCCGCCGTCCACAGCTCCATCGCCGCCCAGAACGGCGGCTCGAGGAACGTCGCCCACATGAGGTCGATGGCCCGGTCGACCCGCTCGGCGCCGGCCGGCTCGTCGTCCATCAGGGCCGCGGCACGGCTGCGGACCTCCTCGAGCTGCGTGGTCGCGAGGTGCTCGGCGGCTGCGACGAGCAGCTCGGCGCGGGACGGGAAGTGGTGCAGCAGCCGGCCGCGGGACACCCCGGCCCGGGCCTGCACCGCGAGCGTGGAGGCGCCGGCGTAGCCCTCCTCGACCAGGCACGCCACCGCCGCGTCGAGGATCAGCAGCCGGCTGTCCGCGGTCCGCTCCGACCGGGATCGGGGGCCGGGGGAGTCGAGCGGCTCGGCGGTCACCGGGCGAAGCGTAGGCCGACGGGCCCCCCGGCAACAGTCACCGTTGACCGTTACAGGTGAGGGCTGTCACGCTCCCCGCGACCCGCTCACCGACGAGAGGCGCCCGCCCGTGGACTTCGACGACAGCCCCGAGGAAGCCGAGTACCGGGCCCACGTCCGGCGCCTGCTCGACCAGCACGCCGGGGAGCTGCTGCACGTCGCACCTGGGGAGTCGGTCGACCCGGCCACCCACCAGGCCGAGTTCCGGGCCACGCAGCGGGTGCTCGCCGAGGCGGGCCTGGTCGGCATCACCTGGGCCCGCGAGCACGGCGGGCAGGGCGGCACGCTGGTGCAGCAGGCGATCGCCGCGCAGGAGTTCGCCCGCGCCCGCATCCCCACGCTGATCAACCACATCGGCCTGGGGATGTGCGGCCCGACGGTCATCGCGCACGGCAGCGACGACCAGAAGGGGCGCTACCTCGCCCGGCTGCTGCGCGCCGACGACGTCTGGTGCCAGCTGTTCAGCGAGCCGGCGTCCGGCTCCGACCTCGCGGCGCTGCGCACCACCGCCGTCCGCGACGGCGACGACTGGGTGGTCAACGGCCAGAAGGTCTGGACGACGCTCGCGCACGTCGCCGACTACGGCATCCTGCTCACCCGCACCGACCCGGAGCGGCCCAAGCACGCCGGCCTGACGATGTTCGTCGTCGACATGCACGCACCCGGGGTGACCGTGCGGCCGCTGCGCCAGATGGCCGGCGGGGCGGGGTTCAACGAGGTCTTCTTCGACGACGTCCGCATCCCCGACTCCGAGCGGCTGGGCGAGCCCGGCGAGGGCTGGCGGGTGGCGCTGACGACGCTGATGAACGAGCGGGTCGCCATCGGCGGGGCGGGCAGCGACATCGGCGTCCCCGTCGAGTCGCTCGCCGTGCACGCCCGTGACCGGCTGCCCGCGCTGCCCGGCGACCGGCAGGTCGTCGCCCGGCAGGCCGTCGGGCGCGCCGTCGTCGAGCTGCTGGCCACCCGCTACACCGGCTACCGCCGCTTCACGGTGCTCAGCCAGGGCGGGCTGCCCGGCCCCGAGGCCAGCGCCGGGAAGCTGGCCGGCACCGCCGCCGCCCGGCTCGCCGCCGACGCGGGCGTGCGGCTGCTCGGCGACGAGGCCGTCTACGCCGCCACCGCCGACGGCGACGACACCTGGCAGCGCACGCAGGCCTACCTGCCGGGGCTGGCGATCGCCGGCGGCACCGACCAGGTGCTCCGCAACATCCTCGGGGAGCGGGTGCTGGGGCTCCCGCCGGAACCGCGGCTGGACAAGTCGGCGCCGTTCTCGGGGGGCTCGCGGTGAACTTCGACCTCGACACCGACCAGCGCGACGCCGCGGCCGGCGCCCGGCAGTTCTTCAGCGGCTCGGCGTCCGCCTCCGCGGCCCGGGCGGCCCTCGAGGGCGGGACCGTCGAGCCGGGGCACGAGGCGCTGGCCGACATCGGCTTCCTCGGGATCACCGTGGCGGAGGAGGCGGGGGGCGCCGGTGGCTCGCTGCTCGACCTCGCCGTCGTCGCGGAGCAGGGGGGTGCCGTGCTGGCCGGCCCCTCGCTGGTGACCGCGGCCCGGGCCGCCGTCCTCCTGGCCGACCACCCCGAGCTCGCCGCGGCGCTGGCCGACGGGTCGATCGCGTTCGCCGTGCTCGACGGGCCGGCCGACGGCTCCGCCCCCTCGATCGACGCCCTCGGCGCCACCCGGTTCCTCGCCCTCGACGGCGACGCCCTCGTCGTCGGCGACGGCGAGGTGCGCGGCGGCCCGCCGATCGACGCCACCCGCGGCCTGGCCTCCGTGCGGCTGACCGAGCGGCAGGTGCTGCGCCAGGACGCCGGAGAGCTCTGGGCCCGGGCGCGCAGGGTCGCCGCGGTGGTGCTGGCCTCGGAGGGGCTGGGCGCGGCCGACCGCGCCGTCCAGCTCGGGGTGGCCTACGCCCGGGAGCGGCACGCGTTCGGACGGCCGATCGGCTCGTACCAGGCGGTCAAGCACATGCTGGTCGACGCCTGGGTCGGGGTCGACCAGCTGCGCTCGCTGGTGTGGTGGGCGGCGTGGGCCGCGGACGCCGCACCCGAGGAGTTCCCGCTCGCCGCGTCGGCGGCCAAGGCCTACGCGGCGCGGGTCCTCGAGCACGCCGCCGAGACCCTCATCCAGGTGCACGGGGGCATCGGGTTCACCTGGGAGCACGACGCGCACCTGTACTGGCGGCGGGCCAAGGTGGACCGGCTGCTGCTGGGCGACGAGGCCGAGCACCTCGACGCCGTCGCGCGGCTGGCCGTCGACGGCGCCCTCGGCGTCTGATCCCGGGGGGAGGGAGGGGACGGCGGTGGACCTCACCGAGCTGCGGTACGAGGTGGCCGGTGGTGTCGCGACCGTGTGGCTGCACCGGCCGGAGCGGCTGAACGCCTTCACGCTCACGATGGCCGACGAGCTGACCCGCGTGGCCGCGGCGGCCGACGCCGACGACGACGTGCGCGTGGTCGTGGTCACCGGGTCGGGCCGGGCGTTCTGCGCCGGCGCCGACCTCGGTGGTGGCCCCGGCACCTTCTCCGACCGGCGCACGCGGGAGCGTCCGCCGGGGCCGCTGAGCGAGGACGTCGGCGGGTTCCCGCGGGACGCCGGCGGGGTGGCGTCGCTGCCGTTCGCCGCCCTGCGCAAGCCGGTGATCGCCGCGATCAACGGGCCCGCCGTCGGCATCGGGGCGACGATGACCCTGCCGATGGACATCCGCATCGCGGCGGAGTCGGCGCGCTTCGGCTTCGTGTTCGGCCGGGTCGGCATCGTGCCCGAGGCGGCGTCGTCGTGGTTCCTGCCCCGGGTGGTGGGCATCAGCCAGGCGATGGAGTGGGTGGCCACCGGCCGGGTGTTCGGCGCCGCCGAGGCGCTGCGCGGCCGGCTGGTCTCCCGCGTCGTCCCGGACCTCGAGCTCCTGCCCGCGGCGTACGCGCTGGCGCACGAGATCGTGGCCAACACCAGCGGGGTCGCCGTCGCCGCCGCCCGGCAGCTGCTCTGGTCGATGCTCGGCGCCGCCTCGCCGTGGGACGCCCACCGCGCCGAGTCCCGGGCCCTGGTCGAGCTGGGGGAGGGGCCCGACCCGGCCGAGGGCGTCGCCGCCTTCCTGGAGAAGCGCGCCCCGCGCTTCCCGGGGAGGCTGCCCGACGGCGCCGTCGCCGGCGTGCCCCGCTGGCCGGCCCGTCCGGACGACGTGGCGGCTCAGACGCCGCCCGGCCGCACCAGCCCCGACTCGTAGGCGAGCACGACGGCCTGGACGCGGTCGCGGAGACCCAGCTTGGTCAGCACCCGCCCGAGGTGCGTCTTGACCGTCGCCTCCCCGAGGAACAGCCGGGTCGCGATCTCCGCGTTGGACAGGCCCCGGCCGACGAGCGCCAGCACCTCGGTCTCCCGCTCGGTGAGGTCCGCCAGGAAGTCGGGCCGCCGGCCGGGTGGCGGGCCGGCGACGAACTGCTCGACGAGCCGGCGGGTCAGCGCGGGGTGCAGCAGCGCGTCCCCGGCAGCCACGGTGCGGACGGCACCCGCCAGCTGATCGCGCCGCACGTCCTTGAGCAGGAAGCCGCAGGCGCCGGCGCGCATCGCGTCGTAGAGGTACTCGTCGGCGTCGTACGTGGTGAGGATGAGCACCCGCGCGGGAGAGCCCGCGCGGGCGAGGGCGCGCGTGGCCTCCAGGCCGTCGAGCACCGGCATGCGGATGTCCATGAGCACGACGTCGGGCCGGAGCTGCCGGGTCCGCGCGACCGCCTCCTGCCCGTCCCCGGCCTCGCCGACGACCTCCAGGTCCGGTTCGAGGTCGAGCAGCAGCCGGAGGCTGTCGCGGATGAGGGCCTGGTCGTCGGCCACCAGGACGCGGATCACGACGGCTCCGGGGGCAGGGGGAGCCGGGCGTGCACCGCGAAGCCGCCGTCGGCCGACGGGCCGGCGTCCAGGGTCCCGGCGAAGACCGCCACGCGCTCCCGCATGCCCAGCAGCCCGTGGCCCCCGCCGCCGGGGCGCTGGGTCTCCCGCCCGCCGTCGTCCACCACGGCGACGTCGACGGCGTCGGGTTCGTACCGCAGGCTGACCCGCACACGCGCCCCGGCGGCGTGCCGGGCGGCGTTGGTGAGCGCTTCCTGGACGATCCGGTAGACGGTGAGGCCCAGCCCCGCCGGCAGCCGCCGCGGTGCCCCGGAGACGGCCAGGCCGACCGACAGGCCCGCCGACCGGGCCGAGCCGACGAGGTCACCCACGTCGTCCACGCCCGGCTGCGGCGCCAGCGGCCGCTCCGCGTCGTCCTCGCGGAGCACGCCGAGCAGCCGGCGCATCTCGGCGAGCGCCTCGCGCCCGCTGCGCTCGATGAGCCCCAGTCGCTCGCGCACCTGGCCGGCGTCGTCGTCGACGAGGCAGGAGGCGGCCATCGCCTGCAGGACGACGACGTTGACGTGGTGGGTCACGACGTCGTGCAGCTCGCGGGCGATCCGGGCGCGCTCGGCGGTGACGGCCGCCCGGGCCTGCGCCTCGGCGAGCTCGGCCTCCGTCGCGAGCTCCCGGGCGCGGCGCGCGCCCGCGACCAGGCCCCCGACCAGAGGCGCGACGAGGAGGACCAGGCTCCACCACAGCCCGGACCAGCCGGACTCGTCGCTCCAGGACGACGGGTCCTCGAGGGCGTGCGCCACCAGGCACGCGACGGCGACGGCCAGCCCCGCGACCAGCTGTCGGCGGGAGCCGTAGGCGGCGAGGGCGTAGAGGCTGACCCACGCCGGCCAGACCAGGAAGAGGCCCTGCGCGGCGTCGCCCGCGAGGAGGGCGTGCGCCGCGGCCGGGAGCCACGCACCCGCGACGCTGATCAGCGGGTCGTGGCGGCGCCAGAGCAGGGCGAGCGCGGGCACGAGCAGCAGGGGCGCCACCCACCAGCGGCTGCCGGGCACGGTCGGGTCACTCGCCGCGTACTGCCCCACCCCGAGCAGCACGGCGGCGGTGAGCAGAGCGGAGACCGCGGCGAGACCGACGTCGAGACGGCTCGGGCGGGGCCACATGGCGCGGACGCTAGCGCCGGATCGCGCCCTGCGGCGTCCCCCCGGCGGCGGACCCGGGTCGGTTCCGGGGAGGAGGGAGATCCGGTCGCGGGGCGACGCGGCGCACGGCGCGCGGAGCGCAGGCTCGCCGGGCCCCGTCCCCCAGCCCGGAGGTCCTCCCGTGACCAGGTTCCTCGACCGTGTCGCCGACGCCGGCGGCATCCTGCACGTCCTGCTCGCCTTCGGCGGCTTCGCCGTCCTCGTCGCCCCGCACCTGCCCCCGTCACTGGAGGCGGCCGACGTCGTCGTGGCGCACCTGCGCGCCCATCCGCCGGCCACCGGGTTCTGGGCCGGGATGTGGCTGGAGGGCGCCGGGCTGGCCGTCCTCGTCCTCCTCGCGACCCGTGCGGCCGCCCGCCTGCGGTCCGTGCAGCCCGACTGGTGGCTGCCGTCCGCCGTCGTGGGGATGGCGGTCGCGGCGTTCGCCGTCAAGGTCGCGTCGTTCGCCCCGGGCCTGGCCGCGCTGGAGATCGACCGCTTCGACGCGGGCACCGTCACGGCCCTGCTGAGCGTCAACGACGCCGCGGTCGGCGTGGCACGGGCCCTGGACGGCGCCTTCGTCGTCCTGCTGGGCCTGGGGGCGCTCGCTGTCGGCGGGCTGCCCCGGTGGCTGGCCGCGGCCACGGTCGCGGTCGGCGTCGCGGTCCTCGCCGCGACCGCGGTCCCCTCGCTGGGCCTGCTGGACCTGCTCTTCTACCTCTGGCTGCCGGTGCTCAGCGGCTGGCTGCTGCTCCGCGGGAGCCGCACGGTGCGGGAGCCGTCGACGGCCGGGTGAGGGTGGTCAGCGCAGCGAGTTCGGGTCCAGGTGGCGGAGCAGCGTCTCGCCGAGGTCGCGCATGGCCGCCACCTGCTCGGGGGTGAGCTGGTCGAACAGGTGGGTCCGCACGCTCTCGACGTGCACCGGCGCCGCCGCCTCCAGCGCCTCGAATCCGTCGTCGGTGAGGACGGCGAGCTGTCCGCGGCCGTCCTCCTCGCAGACCTGGCGGCGCACCCAGCCGCGCTCTTCCAGCCGGGAGACCGCGTGCGAGAGCCGGCTGCGCGAGGACAGGCAGCGGTCGGCCAGCTGGCTCATCCGCATCATCCGGCCCTCGGTCTCGGAGAGCGCGACCAGGATCTCGTAGTAGGCGTGGCTGATGCCGGTCTCGTGGGTCAGCTCCCGGTCGAGCCGGTCGAGCAGCAGCTGGGCGCTGTACAGCCAGGCCCGCCAGGCCCGCTGCTCGTCGGCGTCCAGCCAGCGGGTGCCGTCCATCTCGCGGGTCACCTCGTCCTGTGACGGTTCCCACACCTGCTGCGACATGACTTCATCGTACTGGCGGAATAGTCAAGCGCTCAACTACGCTGCAGCGAGCCAGAAGGTCAATCGTTCAACTATCCGGAGGCACCCATGACCAGCGCCACCAGCACGCAGATCCCCGGCTACGTCGTCGGCACCTGGGACATCGACGCCAGCCACTCCACCGTCGGCTTCTCCGTCCGCCACATGATGGTCAGCAAGGTCCGCGGCTACTTCCGCGAGTTCTCCGGCGAGATCCTCACCGCCGAGGACCCGACCCAGTCGCAGGTCACGGCGACCATCAACATGGACTCGATCGACACCCGTCAGGAGCAGCGTGACGCGCACATCCGCTCCGCCGACTTCTTCGACGTGGGCAACTACACCGAGATGACCTTCCGGTCCACCGCCGTCCGCACCGACGGCGCCGACTGGACCGTCGAGGGCGACCTGACGATCAAGGGCATCACCAAGCCGGTCACCCTGGAGCTCGAGCTCAACGGCTTCGGCCCCGACGCCTACGGCGGCACCCGCGCCGGCTTCAGCGCCAAGACCGAGATCTCCCGCAAGGAGTTCGGCGTCGACATCGACATGCCGATGGACGGCGGCGGCGTCGTCGTCGGCGACAAGATCAACGTCGAGCTCGAGATCGAGGCCGTGCTCCGCACCGCCTGACAAGCACCCCGTCCTCCCCACCCTTCGCACGCTCGGGGTGGGACCCGGGACGGGGCGCCGCTCCAGCACGTCACCTGAGGGCCCCGGGCGATTCGCCCGGGGCCCTCGTCGCGTCTCGGGCAGGATCAGGGTCGTGCGGGGTGTGCTCCAGAGACTGGCGTGGCCCTGCACCGCCCTCGGCCTGCTGGTCATGGTCGCTGCGGGGGTGCGCGCCGGGCGGTGGCAGAAGGAGTGGCTCGAGCCCCAGCCGGCGTGCGTGCGCCGGGGCGAGTGCTCCCTCGACGAGGTCGAACCGGCGCTCCAGGCGCTCTGGTGGGTGCTGGGCGCCGGAGGGCTGCTGGTCGTGATCGGGCTGGCGCTCGTCACCTGGGGGCTGGGCGCCGAGCGCCGGCGGCACGCGGGCGGCACGCCCGTCGCGCACGTGCTGGCCAGCGTGCTCGTGACCGCGTTCCTCGGCGTGGCGCTGCTCCCGCTGGGGCTCGGGGCGATCTTCCTGAGCCCGCACGCGTTCGTCGCCGTGCTGACCGCTCTCGTCGTCGCCGAGGCGGCGCTCCTCGTGGGCGTCGACCGGTACTACGGCGCGCCGCACGTCCCGCTGCGCCGGGCGTGGTTCGTCGCGCTGGGCGCCGGCTTCCTCGGCCTGCTGGCGATGGCGGTGAGCATTCGCGCGGGTGGGGGACCCTCGTTCTGGCTGCTGCCCCTGGCCGGCGCCCTCACCGTCGGTGCGGTGATCGCCGTGGCGCGCGTCGTGGCGGAGGGGCCCGCCGGTCGCGGCGTCGTCGCCGTCCTGCTGGTCCTGTCCGGTGTCGCCGTCCTCGCGGGGGTGCAGGCGCTGCCGGGTCCCGCCTGGCCGGAAGCCGCCCACGTCCTGGCTCCGCACGCACCGGAGCGGCCGGAGCCGATCCCGCAGCCCGACCCGGCGCCGCTGCCGCCGCCCCCGGAGGCGCCGCCGACGCCGCCGCCGGTCGCCGAGGCGGCGGTGCCCTGCGCACCGGAGGATCTGACCTTCGCCGTCCTCGGCTTCGACGGCGCCATGGGCGCCCGGGCGGCGAGCCTGCAGGCGACGAACGTGAGCGCGACGCCGTGCTGGGTCGAGGGCGTCCCGGTCGTGCTGGTGATGCAGGGCGAGCGGCCCCTCGCCCTCACGGTCGGGCCGGGACAGACACCGGACGGCGGTCCCGCCGTCGTCCAGCGGGTGGACGTCGCGCCCGGTGGGTCGGCGCTCTCCTTGATGACCTGGCGCAGCTACGGCGGCTGGGCCGACACGGAGACCCCGCAGTCGGTGGTGGCCGCGCTGGACGCCACGTCCACGCTCGTCCCCGTCGCCCTGCCGGAGGAGGCCGGCCCCGCGCCGTTCGACATCGCCGACGGCGGCGCCTGGGCGATCGCCCCGTGGGCGCCCGCCGGGGGCTGACGCGGGAGACTGGCGACATGTCGACCTCCACCCTCGCGCGCACCCGGTTCCCCTCCGCCGTCCTCGTCGCCGTCGGCCTGGCCGCCGGCTTCGGCATCGCGCAGGGCACGGGCGTCCGCGCGCTGGGGGGAGCGGTGTTCGCCGCGGCCGGTCTGGCCGCCGGCGTGCTGTGGCTGCGGCGGCGGGGCCCGGCCACCGCCGTCGCCCTGGCCGCGCTCTACGTCGGCGCCTTCGTGCTCGCCCACGTGCTGGCGATCGGCGTGGGCATGTCGGCCTGGCTGGCGGTGAGTCTGGTCACCCTCGCCGCCGCAGGGGTGACGTTCGGGGTGGCAGATCGGCCCACGGAGACCGGCCCGGCCGCCTGAGCGACTACTCTGGGAAGGTCGCCGGGCCGGCGGCCGTTACAGCGATGACGGCGCGAGAGCGTGCCGAACTCCCCGAAATCCCCTGAGGTGCCTTTTCGCATGCCCACCCGCGACGACCTGCGCAACGTGGCGATCATCGCCCACGTCGACCACGGCAAGACCACCCTGGTCGACGCCCTCCTCCGCCAGGCAGGTGCCCTCGGGCGCGCCAAGGGCGAGGGCACGGACGCCGACACCACGCAGGACCGCGTGATGGACTCGATGGACCTCGAGCGCGAGCGCGGCATCACCATCCTCGCCAAGAACACCGCCATCCGCCTGGCCGACGAGGACGGCAACCCCGTCGTCGTCAACATCGTCGACACCCCCGGGCACGCCGACTTCGGTGGCGAGGTCGAGCGCGGCCTGTCGATGGTCGACGGCGTCGTCCTGCTGGTGGACGCCTCCGAGGGGCCGCTCCCGCAGACCCGCTTCGTGCTGCGCAAGGCGCTCGGCAAGGGGATGCCGGTCATCCTCGCGGTCAACAAGACCGACCGTGGTGACGCGCGCATCGCCGAGGTCGTCGACGAGTGCTACGAGCTGTTCATGGAGCTCATGGAGGACGCCGGTCTGGACGCCGACGCCCTCGAGTTCCCGATCGTCTACTGCAACGGCCGCACCGGGCAGGCGTCGCTCAACCGCCCCGAGAACGGCACCGTGCCGGACAGCCCCGACCTGTCCCCGCTGGTGAAGACGCTGCTGGAGACCATCCCGGCCCCGAGCTACGACGCCGAGGAGCCGCTGCGCGCGCAGGTCACCAACCTCGACGCCTCGCCGTTCCTGGGCCGCCTCGCGCTGCTGCGGATCCACTCGGGCGAGATGAAGCGCGGCCAGCAGGTCGCCTGGTGCAAGATCGACGGCACCATCAAGAACGTCAAGATCACCGAGCTGCTGATGACCGAGGGGCTCACCCGCACCCCGGCCGACAGCGCCGGCCCCGGTGACCTGGTGGCCATCGCCGGCATCGAGGACATCATGATCGGCGACACCCTCGCCGACCCGAACGATCCGCGCCCGCTGCCGCCGCTGACCGTCGACGAGCCGTCGATCTCGATCACCATCGGCATCAACACCTCGCCGCTGTCGGGCAAGTCGGGCAAGAAGCTCACCGCCCGCCTGATCAAGAACCGCCTCGACCAGGAGCTGGTCGGCAACGTCTCGGTGCGCATGCTGCCCACCGACCGTCCCGACACCTGGGAGATGCAGGGCCGCGGCGAGCTGGCGCTGGCCATCCTCGTCGAGCAGCTGCGCCGCGAGGAGTTCGAGCTCACCGTCGGCCGGCCGACCGTCGTCACCAAGACGATCGACGGCAAGCTCCACGAGCCGGTCGAGCGGGTCACGATCGACACCCCCGGCGAGTACGTCGGCACGCTGACCCAGGCGCTGGCCGTCCGGCGCGGCCGGCTGGAGAACCTGGTGCACCACGACACCGGCTGGGCGCGGATGGAGTACATCGTCCCGTCCCGCGGCCTGATCGGGTTCCGCACCGAGTTCCTCACCGAGACCCGCGGCACCGGCGTCCTCAACCACAACCTCGAGGGCTACGAGCCGTGGCTGGGCGACATGCGCGCCCGCCCGACCGGCTCGCTGGTCGCCGACCGCCAGGGCGTCGCGACGACGTACTCGATGTTCTCGCTGCAGGAGCGCGGCCAGCTCATGGTCCAGCCGGGCACCGAGGTCTACGAGGGCATGATCGTCGGTGAGAACTCCCGTCCGGACGACATGGACGTGAACATCACCAAGGAGAAGAAGCTCACCAACATGCGCAAGTCCACCTCCGAGGAGCTGGAGCGGCTGATCCCGCCGAAGATCCTCAACCTGGAGCAGGCGCTGGAGTTCTGCGCCGAGGACGAGTGCGTGGAGGTCACGCCGGCCACGGTCCGCATCCGCAAGGTCGTGCTCGACCAGACCGAGCGCGGCAAGGCGAAGAACCGCAAGCCCAAGCCGGCGTAACCCCGCTGATTGCGCGAGGAGCCCCCTTCCCACCTGCGGGAAGGGGGCTCCTCGCGCAACGGGCCCGGCACGCGCGGTGACGACGAGCCGGGGGAGCGGGACGCGCCCGTCCCCGGCTCGGCCGGACACGCTCGGGCCTCGACGTACGTTGCCGATGGGTCCGTGTGCCGCGGACCGGTCCAGCGACGAGAGGCGGCCGAGCGCTGATGACGACGATCACCCGAACGAGCCCCGACACCGGTTTCCGGGGCGGCATCGACGTCCGGGTGAGCCTCCGGGACGGCGCGGGTGACGGGGCCTCGGCGTTCGACGGCGCCTGGTTCCCGCGGAGCCGCGATCTGGCCGTCGAGCTGCCCGAGCTGATCGCCGAGCTGGACCGGCGCGGCGTGCGGATCGAGCGGTTCACCTACGCCCTCGAGGCGTGGGCGCCGGTCGCGCGCAAGATCGTCGTCCAGGGGCGGACGGTGCGCACCGGCGGGTTCCGCAGCATGGACCCCGGCGTCGTCTGCCTCACCTGGGCCGGCGGCACCCGCCGGGCCGACCTGCTCGTCGTCCCGCCGGAGACCGACGTGCTGACCGGCGCCCGCGCGCTGCGGCTGTGCACCCGCCGGGGTCTGCCCCGGTCGCCGCAGATGGTGCTGGCCGCCGCGCGCTCCACCCCGCTCCCACAGGTCCCGGAGTACCGCCGGGCCGTCTGAAGGAGGACCCCCGCCTCCTCACCGCTCGCGCGCTCGCGGCGAGCCTCCGGCGGGGGGCTTACGCCGGCCGCGAACCGGCTGGACGGCGGGGGAGCGGCTGGGCTGGGGTGGGTCCATGAGACTTCTCGTCCTCGGCGGCACCCGCTTCCTCGGCCGGCACGTCGTCAGCGCTGCGCTCGCGCGCGGCCACGACGTCGCCACCTTCACCCGCGGCCGCTCCGGTGAGCCGCCGGAGGGCGCCCGGGCCCTGCACGGCGACCGCGACGACCCGGAGGCGCTCGGCCGCGCTCTCGACGGCTGGGCCCCCGAGCTCGTCGTCGACACCTCCTGCCAGACGCGCGCCGCGGCGGAGAACGCGGCGGCGGCGCTGGCCGGCGTCCGCGGCTACGCGTTCGTCAGCAGCCTCAACGCCTACCGCAGCTGGCCCCCGGGCCCGGTCGGCCGCGAGGACGACGAGCCGACCTGGACGACGGACGACGACGCGTACGGCCCGGTCAAGGCGCACGCCGAGCGGGTGCTGGGCGCGGTGCTCGGCGACCGCTTCCTCACGGCGCGCGCCGGGCTGATCGTGGGCCCGCACGACGACATCCACCGGCTGGGGTGGTGGCTGGAGCGCGTCGCGCGGGGCGGGCGGGTCGTCGTCCCGGCGGAGGGTCTGGGTCAGCCGATCGCGCTGATCGACGCCCGTGACCTGGCCGGCTGGCTCGTGGAGTCGGCCGAGCGCGGTCAGGGTGGCGCGGTCACCGCCACCGGCCCCGCGGGCATGACCACGCTGGGCGGCCTGCTGGACATCTGCCGCGACGTCACCGGCTCCGACGCGGAGTGGGTACCGGTGCCCGAGGCGGACCTGATCGCCGCCGGCGTCGAGGAGTGGACCCACCTGCCGCTGTGGCTGCGGGCCGGGGACGCGCGGACCGCGTGGGACGTCGACACCACCCGTGCCCGGGAGCTCGGGCTCCCCAGCCGCCCGCTCACGGAGACCGTCGCCGACACGTGGTCGTGGCTGCGGTCCTCGGGGCGGCCGCCGTTCGCGGCGATGGCCCACCGGCGGGAACCGG
This sequence comes from Bacillus sp. AZ43, assembly GCA_004570425.1. Taxonomy (GTDB): domain Bacteria; phylum Actinomycetota; class Actinomycetes; order Mycobacteriales; family Geodermatophilaceae; genus Blastococcus_B. The sequence goes on along the minus strand of SPQJ01000001.1, from coordinate 31,305 downwards.
GTCTCCCGGAGGAGCTGGAGGCGCAGCTGCTCGCGGCCCGCTGAGCCGCCGTGCCCCTATGCTGCGGGATCCGTGCCGCGGGGCCCGGATCCGGTCGGCGGAGGGCGGTGCGGGGGTGCGGGTCACGACCACGCGGGTGATCCCGTCGTCCCCGGCCGACACCTGGCGGCTGCTGTGCGACTCGCGTCTCCGGCTGCGGCCGCTGTGCCCGGTCTTCTACCTCGGGGCGCCGCGGCCGCACGAGTGCGCGCTGCCGTCGGGGGAGGGCGGCCCAGGCGCCGAGCGCGAGTGCCGCTCGACCGCCGGCACCGTCCACCAGCGGATCACCGTCTGGGAACCGCCGGCCCGTCTCCGGTTCCACATGGAGACCACCACGCTGGGGTTCGGCCGCCACCTGGACGCGCTCGAGGACGACTTCGTGCTGGTGCCGCACCCCCGTGGCACCCGGGTGACGCGCACGACGACCGTCGTGGCGCGGGGATGGCTGAAGCCGGTCGTCTCGGCGATGGTGCTGGTCGGCCTGAAGTCCGTGCACCGGTTCGTGTTCCGGAACTGGCAGGTGGCGCCGCAGCACATCCCGGCCGCAGACCGCTAGGACGCCGAGAGGCCCCGCCCGGCTGGTGCCGGACGGGGCCTCTCGGTCGAGGCCTCAGTCGCGCGGGGCGCTGGGGCGGCCGGCCGGGACGTGCTCCGGCGCGGCGGCCGCGTCCAGGTCGACGGCGACGTTGCGCTCGGCCTCCGCCGCCTTGCGCTCCGCCTCGGCGGCGACGGCGTCGGCGGACTCGAGCGCGCGGTCCTTGCGGTACTCGCGGTAGGAGTGCGCCACCGCGGCGGCCCACACCAGGTAGATCACCGCGTAGACGGCGTAGCGGGTGGCGTCGTCGGCGCCGATCCAGTCGCTCTTCAGCAGCGTGCGGGTGTTGGTCAGCACGATGATGCCGCCGACGAGGGACCCGAGCAGGCGCGGCGGGATGTGCCGCACCAGCCAGGCGGCGATCGGGGCGGCGATCAGGCCACCGATGAGCAGGCCGGCGACCCAGGTCGGGTTGATGCCCTGCGAGCCCAGCGCGAACAGGAAGCCGAGGCTGGCGGCCAGGGCGACGAGGAACTCCGAGGTGTCGATGGAGCCGATCACCTTGCGCGGCTCCATGCGGCCGCTGGCCAGGATCGCCGGCGTGCCCACCGGACCCCAGCCGCCACCGCCCGTGGCGTCGACGAAGCCGGCGACCAGGCCCAGCGGGCCGAGGAAGCGCTTGCGCATCGGCTTGCCCAGGTGCCGGCGGTCGATGCCGCGCAGGGTGAAGCGGGCCAGGATGTAGACGCCCAGCGTCAGCAGGATCAGTGACATGACCGGGGCGGCGACCTCGGTCGAGAGGCTGGCCAGGAACGTCGCGCCGGCGAAGGCGCCGACCGCGCCGGGCAGGCCGATCTTGGCGACGACCTTCCAGTCGACGTTGCCGAACTTCCAGTGCGAGAGACCCGACGCGAGCGTCGTGCCGATCTCCGCGAGGTGCACCGTGGCCGAGGCGGCCGCCGGGTTGGTGCCGATGGCGAGCAGCAGGGTGGTCGACGTGACGCCGTAGGCCATGCCGAGGCTGCCGTCCACGAGTTGCGCGCCCAGGCCGACGAGGGCGAGCAGGACGAGGGTCTTCACGGGTCTGACTCCGAGTCTGGATGACCGCGGGCGCGCGAACGGGCGCCGCAGCGGCGGGCGAGCGGGGGAGGACGTGCGAGAGGAGAGGCCTCAGGCGCGGGGAGTCAGCAGCCCGGACAGGTGGCGGTGCAGACGCGCTGCAGGTCGACGTGGATCCGCCCCACGAGGAGCACCGCCGTCGCCGCCATGGGGATATGTCTACCAGATCGATGGACATATGCAACGCAGGGTCCGCGGAGCGGGATCAGGCCCTCAGGACGTCGTTCCGGATGGTCGCCCAGGAGACCGCACCGCCCAGCGCGAACAGCCCGGCGCAGAGCAGCGTGGCCATGCGGTAGCCGTCGGTCAGCGCGACGGGATCGGCGTAGTCGGCGCCGCCGAGGCCGACCGCGACCGGCAGCGCGGCCACCGCCAGCAGCTGCGCGGCCCGCGCCACGGCGTTGTTGACCCCGCTCGCGACGCCGGCCATCGCGTCGGGCGCCGCCGCGAGCACGGTGGCGGTGAGCGGCGCGACGGTGAGCGCCATCCCCAGCCCCTGCAGGACCGACCCCGGCAGGATCTCCACGACGTAGGGCGCGTCGCCGTCGACGAAGGCCAGCAGGACGGTGCCGACGGCGACCAGCAGGGGACCGGCGGTCATCGGCAGCCGCGGGCCGATCCGCTGCGCCAGCGCGCCGGCCCGCGGCGACAGGGCGGTGAGCAGCAGGACGGACGGCAGCATGGCGGCCCCGGCCGCCGCCGCCCCGTAGCCGAGCACGTTCTGCAGCTGCAGGACGAGGAAGAGCCCGCTGCCGCCCAGGGCGCCGTACACGGCGAGGGTGGCCAGGTTGGCGCCGGTGAACTGCCGGTCGGCGAACACCCCCAGCGGGAGCATCGGGTCGGCGGCCCGCCGCTCCCGGACGACGAACGCGACCGCCGAGGCGATCCCGACGGCCGCCGAGACGACGACGTCGGTGCGGGCGAAGGTCTCCTCGGCGGCGATCAGCGCGTACGTGACGCCGCCGAGGGCGACCGCCCCGAGCACCGCGCCGGCGACGTCGAAGCGGCCGTGCGTGCCGCCGTCCCGGCTCTCGGGGACGTGCCGGCCGGCGATGACGACGACGAGCACCGCGACCGGGACGTTGATCAGGAAGATCAGCCGCCAGCTCACGGCATCGATCAGCAGCCCGCCGAGGAACGGGCCGACCATCACCGCGATGCCCGACAGGGACGACCACAGGCCGATGGCCCGGCCGCGGTCCTCGTGCCGGAACGAGGACTGGATCAGCGCCAGGCTGCCCGGCGTCAGCAGTGCCCCGCCGATGCCCTGGAGCGCCCGTGCGGCGACCAGCTGCCCGGTGTCCTGCGCCAGCCCGCACAGCAGCGAGGCGACGGCGAACCAGACGACCCCCAGCACGAAGACGCGGCGCCGGCCGTACCGGTCGCCCAGCGAACCGCCGAGCAGGATCAGCGCGGCGAGCGTGAGCGTGTAGCCGTTCACCGTCCACTGCAGTCCCGACAGCGAGGCGTCGAGGTCCTCGCCGATCGACGGCAGCGCCACCTGGACGGCCGTGGCGTCCAGGAACGCCATGCCCGAGGCGAGCACGGTGACCGCGACCAGCCACCGGCCGGGCGCGCTGCCCAGCGCGAGCGCCCCGCCCCGGCCGCCGGTCATGGCGTCAGACGACGAGGGTGGTGAGGAAGTAGGCGAGCGCGGCGACGGCGCCGGCGGCCGGGAGGGTGACCACCCAGGCCGCGACGATGTTGCCGGCGACGCCCCAGCGGACCGCGGAGAGACGGCGGGTCGCGCCGACGCCCATGATCGACGTCGTCGTGATGTGCGTCGTCGACACCGGCACGGCGAAGACCGTCGCCGTCGTCACCATGACGCTGGAGGCCACCGTCTGGGCGGCGAAGCCGCCGGCGGGGGTGAGCTGGATGATCCGCCGGCCCATCGTCCGCATGATCCGGAAGCCACCGGCGTAGGTGCCGGCGCTGATCGCCGCCGCGGCGGCCAGGACGACCCAGAAGGGCACCTCGAAGGAGTCGATCTCCCCGGCGGTGAACAGGGCGAGCGTGATGATGCCCATCGTCTTCTGGGCGTCCTGCATGCCGTGCCCGAGCGCCATGGTCGCCGAGCTGACGATCTGGGCGTAGCGGAAGTTCCGGTTGGCCTTCGAGACGTGCGCGCGCCGGAAGCTCCACAGCAGCAGCAGCATGAACAGGTAGCCGAGGCCGAAGCCGACCAGCGGCGACACGATCATCGGGATGATGACCTTCTCGAAGACGCCCATCCACTGCACGGAGTGGGCCGCGGCGAGCGCCGCGCCGACCAGGCCGCCGATCAGCGCGTGGGACGACGACGAGGGCAGCCCGTACCACCAGGTGATCATGTTCCAGGTGATCGCCCCGATGAGGGCGGCGAAGACGATCTCCAGACCGCCGGTGCCCTCGGGCGGGTCGATGATGCCCGCGCCGACGGTCTTGGCCACCTCGGTCGACAGCAGCGCCCCGACGAGGTTCATGACCGCGGCGAGGGCCAGCGCCACGCGCGGGGTGAGCGCCTTGGTGGAGACCGCGACCGCGATGGCGTTGGCGGCGTCGTGGAAGCCGTTGGTGTAGTCGAAGGCCAGGGCGACCAGGACGATGATGATCAGACCGATGAAGGCCGCGTCCATGCGGCTCAGGACTCCTTGACGGCGATCGTCTCGACCACGTTGGCCAGGTGCTCGAACGCGTCGGCGGCCTCCTCCAGCTGGTCGGCCACCTCCTTGAGCTTCAGGATCTCCAGCGCGTCGAACTCCCCGCTGTAGAGCCGGGACAGCAGCCGTCGGTAGAGCTTGTCGGCCTCGTTCTCGATCCGGTTGACCTCGATCCAGTAGTCGGAGAGGTCCTTGAGCGTCTTCAGCCGCGGCATCGCCTCGGCGGTGGTCTGCGCGCAGCGCTGCAGGAGCGCCACCTGCTGGCTCATCTCGGCGGGCAAGGTGCCCAGGCCGGTGAGGATGACCAGGTCGGCGGCCGCCTCCACGTAGTCCATGACGTCGTCGAGGTTGCTGGCGAGCGAGTAGATGTCCTCGCGGTCGAACGGCGTCACGAAGCTCGTGTTGAGCTGGCGGAAGATGGCGTGCGTCGTCTGGTCCGCGGAGTGCTCGAGGTCGCGCAGCCGGCCGGCCAGCTCCTCCCGGCGGGCGTGGTCGTGGATGAACTCGCTGAGGACGTCGGTGGCGGCCACCAGGTTCTCCGCGGACGCGGTGAACAGCGGGTAGAAGCTCGAGTCCTTGGGCGTGAGGCTGAAGGGCACGCGACGACTCCGTCTCGGGGATGGTGAACGGCCGGAGAACGCCGGGTGGCGATTCAGGACCGTCGGGCAGCATAGGCGCCGCGGCGCCCCGGCCCGCCGCCGCAGGGGTCAGGCGTGAGCCGCGTCGCTCTCGCCGTCGCCGCCTTCCACCCCGTCGAGGGAGGCGATCAGATCGGCCCGGGCGCGCGCCACCCGCGAGCGGACGGTGCCCACGGGGCAGCCGGCCACCTCGGCGGCCTCCGCGTAGGAGAGCCCCAGGAGCTGGGTGAGCACGAACGCCTCGCGCCGGTCGACGTCGAGGCGGGCGAGCAGGTCCTCGACCGTCGCGCCCTCGGCCACCGGATCGCCGTGCACCGGCCCGGACAGGGTCTCCAGGTCGGCGTCGTCCCGGACGAGGGTCAGCCGGCGGCGGCGCCGGGAGCGGACCGCGTCGGCGCACACCCGGCGGGCGATGGACAGCAGCCACGTGCGGACCGACGAGCGGTGCTCGAAGCGGTGCAGCGAACCGAAGGCGCGCAGGTAGGTCTCCTGCGTCAGGTCGTCGGCCGAGCCCGGGTCGCCCAGCGCGGCGCACAGCCGCCAGACGTCGGCCTGCGTGGCCCGCACGAACGCCGCCGCGGCCAGGGGGTCGCCACCGGCCGCCTCGCTCGCCGTGCGCTGCAGCTCGTCCATGTCCCGTTTCTCGTCGCGGAGGACCCCTCCGGAGGTGCGGAGCACCTTTCTCCGTCCGGCCGGGAACCGTACGGCCCCCGTGGACGACCAACCAAGCATGACGTGCGTTCCGTTCCGCGAGGCCCTCTCCGCACGCCTCGACGGCGAGGCGGGCGGCCTGCCGTCCGCCGAGGTGGACCGGCACCTCGCCGCCTGCCCGGCCTGCGCCGAGTGGGCGGAGGCTGCCGCGACGGTCACCCGCCGGGCCCGGCTCGCCCCCGCACCGGCTGTGCCCGACCTCACGGTCGCGGTGCTCGCGGCCCTGCCGCGGGAGCTGCCGGGCGCCGCCGCCGAGGCGCGGTCCCGGCTGATCGGTTCCGCGCTGCGCCTGGCCCTGCTCGCCGTGGGCGTCGCCCAGGCGGCGTTCGCCTGGCCGGTGCTGACCTCCGGCGCCGGCGCGATGAGCGCGCCGGTGCACATGGCGCACGAGTCGGGCGCGTGGAACCTCGCCGTCGCCGCGGCCTTCCTCGCCGTCGCCGCCGGCCCCCGGCTCGCGGCCGGTGCGCTGCCGTTCCTGGCCACCTTCGCGGGGCTCCTCCTGCCGGTCACCCTCGCCGACCTCGGCGCGGGGCACGTGCACGCCGAGCGGGCGGGCGCGCACGTGCTGCTGCTGGCGGGCGTGGTCCTGGTCTCCGCGGTGGCGTGGCGGGGCCGCCGCCGGGGCGCGCTGCGCGCGCTCGCCGGGCGGCGGGTGCCCGCGTGAGGCGCTCCTGGGTCCTGCTGGGCGTCCTGCTCGGGGCGTGGCTGGGCGGTGGCGTCGTCCTCGCCGCCCCCGCGTCCGCGCACGCCACCCTGGTCTCCACCGATCCCGGGGAGGGCGCCCGGCTGGACGCCGTACCGGCCCGGGTGACGCTCGAGTTCAGCGAGGGCGTGTCCCTGGGCGCGGGGTACGCGCGCGTCCTCGACGGCGACGGCGCGCGCGTGGACAGCGGCGCGGCCACCGTCGACGGCCGGGTCCTCACCATCCCGCTGCGCACCGGCCTGCCGGATGCGGGCTACCTGGTCAGCTACCGCGTCATCTCCGCCGACTCGCACCCGATCTCCGGCGCGTACTCCTTCGTCGTCGGGGACGGCGAGCTCGTGGCCGCGGCGGCGGGCGCCGACGAGGACCCCGTCGACCCGGTGGTCGCGACCGCGCTGCCGGTCAGCCGCTGGATCGGCTTCGCCGGCCTGGCCCTGGCGGTCGGCGTGCCGGTGCTGGCGTTCGCCTGCTGGCCGGCCGGCTGGGGCTCCGCCGCGCTGCGCCGGCTGGCCACCGGGGGCGCGCTCGCCGTCGCGGGCTCCGCGGTGCTGACCTTCCTGCTGCAGGGCCCCTACGCGGCCGCGACCGGCCCGTCCGGCGTGTTCGACCCCACCCTGCTGGGGGCCACGCTGTCGTCGGTGGCCGGCTGGACGCTCCTGGCACGGGCGGCGCTGGCCCTCGCGCTGGCCCTCGTCCTGCGCCCGGCCTGGCGCCGTGCCGCACCGCCGTCGACCGGCCCGGCCGTCGTGGCGGGCGTGCTCGCGCTCGGGGTCGTGGCAACCACCGCGGCCATCGGCCACCCGGTGGCCGGCCCCTGGCCGGGGCTCGCCGTGGTGGTCGCCTCGGTGCACGCCGCGGGCATGGCCGTCTGGCTCGGCGGCCTGGCCGCCCTGCTCGCCGTCGTGCTCAGGCCCGCGACCGGCGGGGCGGAGCTGGCTCGCGTGCTCGGACCCTGGTCGCGCGTCGCGTTCGGCGCCGTCGCCGCGCTGGTGGTCAGCGGCGCGGTGCAGGCGGTGCGGGAGGTCGAGTCGCCGACGGCGCTGTTCGCGACCACCTACGGCTGGCTGCTGGTCGCCAAGCTGGTGCTCGTCCTGGCCCTCCTCGCCGCCGCCGGGGTGTCGCGGGTCTGGGTGCAGCAGCGGCTGGGCGCCGGACGGGCCCGGCCGAAGGGCCGCCGCACGGTGACGGCGCACGCCTTCGCCGCGCCGGGGGCCGACCCGGCGGTCGAGGAGGCCGCCGACACCCGCCGCCGGTTGCAGGCGGAGGCCGCCGCCGAGCACGTGCCCGCCCTGCGCCGGTCGGTGCTCGTCGAGTTCGCGATCGCCGCCGTCGTCCTGGCGCTGAGCGCGGTGCTCGTCGGCACGCCGCCGGCGCGGTCGGCGGTGGCGCAGCCGGTCGACGTGGTGCTGCCGCTGCAGGGCAGCGGCGGGCCCTCGGGCAGCGTGCAGGTGTCGGTCGACCCCGCCCGGCCCGGACCGAACACGCTGCACCTCTACCTGTTCGACGACACCGGCCGGCTGACCCAGCCGGAGGCGATCACGGTGACCCTCACCGAGCGGTCGCAGGACCTCGGCCCGCTCGAGGTCGACCTGGAACCGGCCGGCCCGGGGCACTACGTCGGCGACGGGATGGCCATCCCCGGCGCCGGCACCTGGACCCTCTCGGTCACCGTGCGCCTCGACGAGTTCACCGCCACCACCGCGAGTACCGATTTCCCGGTGCGCTGACTCCTCCCCGAGTCCGCCTCCGGGCCCACCCCCCGATGAACAGGAGTCCCGTGCTGTCGAGAGTCGTTGCCCTGCCCCGCCCCCTCGCCCGGCTCGCCGTCCTCGCGCTGGCCGTCGTCACCGCCCTCGCGGCCTCGGCCGGCACCGCCGCCGCGCACGTGACGGTGTCCAGCCAGGACGCCGCCCCGGGGGGCTACGGGAAGCTCGTCTTCCGCGTGCCCAACGAGAGCGACACCGCCAGCACCGTCGGGCTGCGCATCCAGATCCCCGAGGAGGCGGCCCTCGCGTCCCTGCGCACCCAGCCGGTGCCCGGCTGGACGGCGGCGCTGACCACCGCCGAGCTGGCCGAGCCCCTCGAGAACCACGGTCAGGAGATCACCGAGTACGTCTCCGTCGTCGAGTTCCGGGCCGCGGACGGCGGCGGGATCGCCCCCGGTGAGTTCCAGGAGTTCGCGCTCTCCGGCGGTCCCTTCCCCGACGCCGGCCAGGTGTCCTTCCCCGCGGTCCAGCTCTACAGCGACGGCAGGGAGGCGGCCTGGATCGAGCCGACGGTCGACGGCCAGGAGGAGCCCGAGCGCCCCGCCCCGGTGCTGAGCCTGGCCGCGGCGACCGACGAGCCGGCCGCCACCGAGGCCGCCGCGGAGGAGGAGGCCGACCACGGGCACGGGGACGCCGACGGCTCGCCGGCCGGGCTCGCGCTGTTCCTCTCCATCCTGGCGCTGCTCGCCGCGGTCGGCGGCGTCGTCCTCGGGTGGCGGGCGAACCGACGTACCGTGTCCTCGTGAGTTCCGCCGTCGGCGGCCGCCAGCGCCCGGTGCCGGCGGCCGTGCCCCTGCTCGTCATGGCCCTCTCGCTCCTCGTGGTCCTCACCGGCTGCGGCGGGGAGTCCACGCCGCAGGCCCAGGGCGGCACCGACGGGCACGACCACTCAGGCGGCCCGGCCGTCGTCGAGGGGCCGGACGACCGGTTCGCCGGGCTCGACCTGCCCGACCCGTACCAGCGGCCGTCGTTCACCCTCACCGACACCGAGGGCGCCCCGTTCGACTTCCGGGCGGCGACGGCGGGCCGGCCGACACTGCTGTTCTTCGGCTACACCGACTGCCCCGACATCTGCCCGACGACGATGGCCGACGTCGCCGTCGCGCTGCGGGGGCTGGACGCCGACGAGGTGGCCGACCTGCAGGTGGTCTTCGTGACCACCGACCCGGCGACCGACAGCCCGGAGGTGCTGGGGGAGTACCTGCGGCAGTTCGACGCCGACCTGCCGGTCCGGTTCGTCGGGCTGACCGGCAGCCAGGGCGAGGTCGACCGCGCGCAGCTGGCGGCCGGGGTGCCGCTGGCCGAGGACCAGGGGCGGCTGCACTCGTCGCTGCTGCTGCTGTACGGCGCCGACGACGAGGCGCACGTCGCCTTCGACAACGGGAACAACGCCCGGGACATCGCCGCCGACCTGCGCCTGGTCGCGGAGGGCGTGTGATCCGGCGGCTGGTGGTCGTGCTGCTCGGCCTGGTGGCCGTGCTCGCGGTCGCCGGCCCGGCCGGGGCGCACGTCGGGGGCGGCGCCGCGGGCAGCGACTACGACGCCCGGGTGCTGTCGGTGACCCCCGAGGTCCCGGGCCTGAGCGTCCGGGTGCTGTCGTTCGGCGACGAGCTGGAGCTGGTCAACGGCACCGGCACCGAGGTCGCCGTCCCCGGGTACGACGGCGAGCCGTACCTGCGCATCGGTCCCGACGGGGTCTGGCGGAACGCCAACAGCGCCGCCACGTACATCAACCTCGACCGGTACGGCCGGGTCGACCTGCCCGACCACGCCGAGCGCGGGGCGGAGCCGGACTGGGTGCAGGTGTCCACCGAGCCCTCCTACGTGTGGCACGACCACCGCACGCACTGGATGAGCGCGGAGCAGCTGCCCCCCGCCGTCGCCGCCGAGCCCGACCGCGCGCACACGGTGTTCGAGTGGGTCGTGCCGCTGCAGCACGGCGGCACGCCCGTCGAGGTCGCCGGTGAGCTCACCTGGAGCCCGCCGCCGGCCCCGTGGCTGGTGTGGCCGCTCTACGCGGCGGTGGTGCTGCTGGCCCTCGCGGCCGGGCTGCTGGCCCGGGGCCCGCGCCCGCTCGGCGCGCTGCTGCTGGTGGGGGCCGCCGCGGCGCTGTGGCACGCCGGGGCGACGCCGGAGCCGCCGGTGAGCATCTCCTCGCACGCCGGGGCGGTGATCTCGGCGATGCTGCCCGCGCTCACCGCGGCGCTGGTGGCCGCCCTCGGCTTCCGGGCGTCCCGGCGGGGTCGTGGCGCGATGACCGGCCTGCTGGCCGTCGTCCTCGGCTGGCTGCTGCTGGTGCAGGGCCTGCCCGACGTCGACGTCCTCTGGACGGCGAACGTGCTGTCGAGCGGCCCGCAGCCCCTCGCCCGGGTGGCGGTCGCCCTGCTGCTGGCGCTCGGGCTGGGGTTCGTCGGCGGGGGGATCGCCGCGGTGCGGCGCTTCCGGGAGCCCGCGGCCGCGGGCCCGGGGCGTCCGGTCCCGGTCGGCTGACCGGGACCGGACGCGCGACGGTCAGCCGACCTCGGCCACCGCCGCCACGTCGTCGACGACGTGGTTGAGGGTGCCGGGCAGGAGCGTGTTCGCGCGCTGCAGGTCGGTCTCGAAGTCGACCTCCACCGCGTTGAACTGGGAGATGTCGACCGGCCGGAAGCGCAGCCCGCGCTCCTCGATGGCGGTCTCCATGCCGCGCTCGAAGTAGTCCTGCAGGTCGCAGGCGTCGAGGTGGTCGATCAGGGCGTGCTTGTCCGCGGCCGACACGAAGTTGATGCCCACCGCCTCGCCCAGGCCGCCGACCACGGTCTTCGACAGCTCGCGGACGTACCCGTCGCCGTCGAGGGTGTACTTGACCTCCTCGTCGGCCACCGTGTTGGTGTCGACGCAGACGAAGCTCTGCTCGGAGCGCAGGCAGGGCAGGGCCAGCTCCAGCACGGCCGGGTCGAAGACCACGTCGCCGTTGAGCCAGAGGACGCCGCCGTCACGCGAGTTGGCGAGGCCGCGCAGCAGGCTCTTCGACGTGTTGGTCGTGGCGAAGTCGGGGTTGTACGCGAACGTCAGGTCCGGCACCGCCTGCATGATCATCTCGCACCGGTAGCCGACCACCGCGGTGATCGGTACGTCCGGGCCCAGGACGGCCCGCAGGCCGTCGAGCTGGCGCTGCAGGATCGTGCGGCCGTCGGTCAGCGGGGTCAGGCACTTGGGATGGTCGCGGCCCAGCCGGGTCCCCATGCCGGCCGCCAGGATGATCACCTGGAGCGGGGGAGCCACGGTCTGCAGGCGCGCCGTCCGTGAGGGGGATCGGCCACGCAGGACATTGCTCAGAACGCGGTCAGAGGTCCGCACGGTTCTCATCTCCCTCGGTCGTCTGCCGGTCGCGGGGTGCGCCGGTCGGGAACAGCAGGTGCAGGACGCGCTCGGTGGCCGAGCCGTCCTCCAGGTGGGTGAAGGTCTCCCGGAACCGGGCGTACCGGTCGGCGTTCTCCGCGGCGATCCGGTCGATGTCGGCGATCGCGGACACGAGCTCCTCGCTGGTGCGCAGCAGGGGAGTGGGCGCCGCCTCGGCCAGGTCGAAGTAGAAGCCGCGCAGCTCGTCCCGGAAGTACTCCAGGTCGTAGGTGTAGAACAGCTGCGGCTTCCCGGTGATCGCGAAGTCGAACATGGTCGACGAGTAGTCGGTGACCATGAGGTCGGCCGCGAGGTAGAGGTCGCGGATGTCGGGGTGGCTGCAGACGTCGCGGACGGCGGAGCCGTCGGTGATCTCCAGCCGGTCCATGACCATGTTGTGCAGCCGGAGCAGCAGCACGTGGTCGTCGCCCAGCCGCTTCGCGAAGTCGTCGAGGTCGATGGCGAACTCGAAGTCCTGGGGGCCGGTCTTGTTGAACACCAGGTCGTCGCGCCAGGTCGGCGTGTAGAGGACCGCCTTCTGGTCGTCGGCGATGCCGAGGTCGGCCCGGACGGCCGCCCGGACCCGGTCGCGCTCCGGTGAGCTGAGCAGGTCGTTGCGGGGGAGGCCGGTCTCGTGGATCGGGCCGGTGAACCCGAACGCCTTGCGCAGCCGGTCGGTGCTGGCGGCGTTCGGCGAGAGCAGCAGGTCCCAGCGGGCGATGTCCTGCTCGAGGTAGGCCAGCCGGCCCTCGGGCGCCCACAGCACGTCGTTGTGGATGCGCTTGAGCATCGTGCCGTGCCAGGTCTGCAGGTACGTCGTCCCCGGCCGCTTCTCCCAGTCCAGGGGGATGTGGTCGTTGGAGACGACGAGGTCGGCGCCCTCCAGGGCGGCGATGCACTCGGGGCTGCCGAACTCCACGGTGTCGACGTCGGCCGGGAACGTGCCGGCCAGGTGCGGCGCGGCCAGCCAGGTGTGGGTCGCGTCGATGCCGCGCTCCAGCAGGGCCTCGTAGATGGCGCGGGGGCTGTCGGAGAAGTGCCCCCGGAAGGCGCTGTAGACGATGTTCATCGGCCGGCCCCGCTCGGGAGGACGGCGTCGCGACGCTCGAGGACGGGCAGCAGCAGGTCGGCGATCTCCTGCCAGGAGGAGACGACGGCGAGCACGCCGGCCGACTCGAGCAGGGCCGCGCGCTCCGCGCGCTCCTCCGGCGCGACGAACAGCAGGTTGCCGATCGTGGGGCAGCCTGCGGCGACGGCCGACTGCGCGCCGGGCAGCGAGTCCTCGACGGCCAGGCCGGCCTCCGGGGCGATCCCCAGCTGCCGGCAGGCGTGCAGGTAGACGGCCGGATCGGGCTTGCTCGTGGGCGTGGGCAGCGAGTCCTCCGCGCTGAACCGGCGTTCCGGCGGGATGAGCTCGTCGAGATCGGCGGCGGTGAAGCAGCCGGCCAGCCGCGCCAGGGCGCTCGAGCTGACCGCGGCCAGCGGCAGATGCCGGGCGAGCGCGGTCAGCGCGGCCGAGGTCTCCGGGTGCGGGCGCAGGGTGGCGGCCAGGTGGGCGGTGACCGCCCGCTTCTCCTCCTGGACCCACGGCTCGACGTCCACGTCGAGGACGCCGGCCTCGGCGGCCAGCCGCTGCGCGGTCGAGCGGAAGTTCAGGCCGGTCGCGGCCAGCCGCAGCTCGGGCGCGGTGAACCGCCGGTCGCTGCCGATCGAGGCCAGGAAGGCGTTGGTCACCTCGACCGAGGCGTCGAAGGCCGGCTCCTCGGAGGGGAACAGGTTGCCGTCGGCGTCGCACAGCAGGTACTCGACCTGCTCGAGCAGCGGCGTCTGGACGGGCGGCATGCGGGGGGTCTCCCTCGTGTGGTGGTGGGTGGTCACGGGCGGAACCGGTCGGACGGGGCCAGCGATCGGGCCACGGCGACCCGGACGCCGTCGCGTTCCAGCATCTCCAGCGCGGCGGAGAGCTCGGCGACGAAGGCGGGGTCGTCGCCCAGATCGCCGAAGACGGACCGGACGCCGAGCAGCGGCCGCGGGTCCGGCCCCCCGGCGCGCGCGAGCGCCTGCAGCTCGTCGGCCCGGGGGTCGTCGACCACGAACGGCCGGCCCTCGTCGTCGACGCCGTGCAGGTACCGGAACCAGCCGGCGACGGCCAGGGTGAGCAGGGCGTGCGGCCGCCCGGTGGCGAGCGCCTCCCGCAGCGAGGGCAGCAGGTGGTGCGGCATCTTCGTCGACCCGCGCCGGCACAGCCGGTAGAGCTGGTCGGCGATCGCCGGGTTGGCGAACCGCTTGAGCAGCGTCCGCTTGTACTCGGCGAGGTCGATGCCGTCCGGGGGCGGCAGCAACGGCGTGACCTCGGCGTCCATGAGCTGCTCGACGTACTCGGCGAACAGCGGGTCGGCCATCACCCGGTCGATGCTGGTGTGGCCGGCGAGCGATCCGAGGTAGCCCAGGGCGCAGTGGCTGGCGTTGAGCAGCCGGGTCTTCATGAGCTCGTAGCGGGCGACGTCGGGCACGAAGCGCACGCCGACGATGTCCAGCGGCGGGCGGCCGTTGCAGAAGTCGTCCTCGATGACCCACTGCGAGAACGGCTCGGTGATGACCGGCCAGTTGTCGTCCACGCCGTAGCGCTGGGCGACGGCCTCGCGCTGCTCCGCGGTCGTGTGCGGCGTGATGCGGTCGACCATGCTGCTCGGGAACGCGACGCGGTCGGCGATCCACCGGGCGAGCACCTCGTCGCGCAGCCGCGCGAACCCGACCACGGCCGCCCGCGCGGCGTCCCCGTTGCGGTGCATGTTGTCGCAGGAGACGACGGTGAACGGCGGCAGGCCGGCGCGGCGACGCCGGTCGAGCGCCTCCACCAGGAAGCCGAAGACGGTGCGGGGGCGGCCCGGCTGGCCGAGGTCGTGCCGGATGTCGGCGTCGTCGGCGTCGAAGAGGCCGCTGGCCGGGCACAGCCGGTAGCCGTTGCCGGTGATGGTCAGGGAGACCATCCGCGTGCGCTCGTCGGTGAGCAGGTCGAGCACCGCCGCCGGGTCGTCGGGCGCGTAGTGGTAGTCGACCATCACGCCGACGACGCGGGCCCGCTCACCGTCCGGGCTGCGCTCGACCACCGTGTAGAGGTGGTCCTGCGGCGCCAGCGCGTCCTTCATGTGCCGGCTGTGCAGCCCCACGCCGACGACGCCCCAGCCGTCGCTGATCCGGCGCTCGGCGATCTCGTCGAAGTACAGGAGCTGGTGCGCGCGGTGGAAGCCGCCGACGCTGAAGTGCACGACGGCCGGGGTGAGGGCCGACCGGTCGTAGGTCGGCACGATCAGCTGCTCGTCGTGCTGTCCGAGCGTCTCCTGGGTGAGCGGCCGGATCCCGGTCGCCGACGCCACCACGTTGGGCAGGTCGGCCAGGACGGTCGCGCTCGCACTGGTCCCAGGGGAGACCTCCGCCGTGAGCGGGCCCGGGCTCAGGGGGAGGGGGAAGGTCTCTGCTCGGGTCAACATCCCTCCGTCTCGTCAGTTCGTGAGCACGGCTCATCGCAGCCGTCCCAGTTCCGGGCCGACGGTGATCAGCAGTACACGGGTGCAGCGGGGTCCCGCGCAATGGCTCGAGCGTCGATCCGCTCACCGGACGCCCAAATCGTTAGACGCGGGAGCGGCGCGAGCGGTTTCACGCCGGAGGACGAGCCTGCCCGACCTCGGCGCCGGCCAAACCCCGCGACCACCCGCTCGGGTGTACGGAGTGGCCGGTCCACACGCCGGGGAGGGCGGGGCGGCGACCCGTCCGCGCTGGTCACGAATGACATCCGTGTCAGTAACGGCTGTGACCA
Source organism: Bacillus sp. AZ43 (assembly GCA_004570425.1). Lineage (GTDB taxonomy): Bacteria > Actinomycetota > Actinomycetes > Mycobacteriales > Geodermatophilaceae > Blastococcus_B. Next base: position 15,954 of record SPQJ01000001.1, on the reverse strand, counting down.
GCGGGACGTGTGAGGCAGCTCGCACGGCGTGTCCCGGACGACGCGCCGTACGCCAGGTCACGAGAGAGTCACGGAGTGTTTGTATGACGGAGAGCCGAACTTCCCCTCCGGCTCTCCCCGCACGGACGAACGGGCAGGTGCATGCGCGCAGGTTCCGGCCAGGAGGCCGCCACCGATCTCCTGACCTCGGTGACCCCGACCGGTCGGCACGCGGCGGTCGGCCGCCGCCCCGTCCCGACGGTGCGCCGTCGCCCCGCCCTGCTGCTCGCCGCGGCCCTCGCCGGCGGTGTCGGCGCCGCCGTGCTCGGCGTGCACGGGGCTCCGGCGGCGTCGGCCGAGGCGACCTCGGTCCTCGAGGCCCAGCAGGCGCTGCTGGGCCAGGAGGAGGGCCTGGAGGTCAAGCCGCAGGCGTCGGTCACCGTCGCCGAGGCCCAGGCCCGCCTGCAGGAGGTGGCCGCCTCGCGTGCCGCCCGCGCCGAGGCCGAGGCCGCCGCCCGCGAGGCCGCCCGCCCGAAGTTCGTGCTCCCGGTGAACGGCGCCCGGCTCACCAGCGGCTACGGCAGCCGCTGGGGCACCTTCCACTACGGCATCGACCTGGCCGCGCCGATGCGCACGCCCGAGTACGCGGCCGGCGACGGCGTCGTCCTGCGGGCCGGCGCCGCCAGCGGGTTCGGCCTGGCCGTCTACATCCTCCACGAGAACGGCGACGTCACCGTCTACGGCCACATGGACGAGATCCTCGTCGAGCCGGGGCAGTACGTCGACGCCGGCGACACGATCGCCCTGCTGGGCAACCGGGGCCAGTCCACCGGCCCGCACCTGCACTTCGAGGTGCACAAGGGCGGCGAGGACGGCGAGCGGGTCAACCCGGTCACCTGGCTCGCCGAGCGCGGCGTCTCCGTCTGACCCGCCCGCGCCGGACGCCGTCGTCCGCGCGATGTCGCAGCCAGGTGCGCGGTGTACCGCGCACCTGGCTGCCGTACGGCGAACCTCGTCCGGCGCCGTGATGTGATTCCGCAGTGCCGAGCGCCGCGGAGGACTCCAATCGCCGCATGCTGCGGGCGCGCGACGAGATGGACCGGCGGTACGCCGAGCCGCTCGACGTCCCGGGCCTCGCCCGCATCGCCCACGTGTCCGAGGCGCACTTCATCCGGACGTTCCGCGCCACCTTCGGCGAGACGCCGCACCGGTACCTGCAGCGGCGCCGGGTCGAGCGGGCCATGTTCCTGCTCCGGACGACCGACCGCAGCGTCACCGACATCTGCATGGACGTCGGGTTCTCCAGCCTGGGCACCTTCAGCCGGGTGTTCCGGGACGTCGTGGGGGAGCCGCCCTCGGCCTACCGGCGGCGCGGCGCCCTGCCGCCGGTGCCGTCCTGCTTCGCCATGGCCTGGCTGCGACCCAGCAGTTTCGGAGAAGCGCCCGAGCGGTGACGGTCCCTAGCGTTGCGCCCATGCTCACCGCGATCACCATCACCCAGATCTACGTGCCCGACCAGGACGCCGCGCTCGACTTCTACGTCGGGAAGCTCGGCTTCGAGGTCCAGTCCGACATGAACTTCGGGCCCATGCGCTGGCTCACCGTCAACCTGCCGGGGCAGCCCGACCGCGCCGTCCTGCTGGAGAAGCCGGGGCCGCCGTCGATGAGCGAGGAGACCGCCGCCCAGGTGCGCGAGGCGATCAGCAAGGGCGTGGCCGGCGGCCACCTGTTCTTCGCCTGCGACGACGCGTATCGCACCCACGCCGAGCTCAAGGCCAAGGGCGTCGAGATCACCGAGGAGCCGGTCGACCAGCCCTACGGCATCGACTTCGGCCTCCGCGACCCGTTCGGCAACCACATCCGCATCGCGCAGATGAAGCAGCCCTGACCCGTTCGCCGCGTCGCCCACCCCTCCGCCGGTCCACTCACCGGGGCCTGTACAGTTGCTCCCGGCTCGGACGCACCAGACCGGGTCGGTTCGGGGCTGTGGCGCAGCTGGTAGCGCACCACACTGGCAGTGTGGGGGTCAGGGGTTCGAGTCCCCTCAGCTCCACCCGTCTGACCAGGCCGTTCTCCCTCGGGAGGGCGGCCTGAGTCGTCTCTGGTTGCAGTTGTGGTTGCAGTTTGCCTGCCCTTACCTGGCAGCAGCAGGGCGCCCATCCGGTCGGCTGCCTCCCGGGCGAGGGCCGGCATGACGTGGCTGTAGATGTCCATGGTCGTGCGCATCTGGCTGTGGCCGAGCAGCTCCATGACCACCCGCGGGTGGACGTTCTCGGTCAGCAGCAGGGTTGCGGCGGTGTGCCGCCCGTCGTGCAGGCGGACGTGGCGAACGCCTGCCCTCTGCAGCAGCCGCGTCCAGTCGTCGTAGTCGGTCTTCTTGTCGATCGGCCGGCCGTTGGGCTGGGCGAAGACGAGGTCCTCGTCGTGCCATTCGGAGCCGGCCAGCATCCGCTCGCCGAGCTGCGCGGCCTTGTGCCGGTGCAGTTCGGCGACGAGCGGTAGCGGGAGCGCCAGGGTGCGCTGGCTGCGCTTGCTCTTGGGCTCCTCGTAGATCAGCCCGCCGCCGCGGACCCGGTGGATGCTGCGCCGGACCGTGAGGGTGGTGTTCAGCAGGTCGATGTCCTTCCACTGCAGGGCGAGCGCCTCGGACTGGCGGAGCCCGAGGGCCAGGGCGACCGTCCAGCGGGCCGAGTTGCGGACGGTCGCGGCGGCTTCCAGGACGGCGCGGGCCTCGTCGAGGTCCAGGGCGGTCGCGAGGTCGCTCGGCCGCTGGGCGGGCGGGTCGACGAGTGCGGCGACGTTGCGCGGGACGTGGCCGCGCTGGACGGCGACGGTGAGGGCCCGGGACAGGATCCGGTGGTGGTGGCGGAGCACCGACGCGGGGGAGTAGCCGGCGTCGAGCAAGGCCGTGTAGAGCTGGTCCAGATGCTCCGGCCGCAGCCGGTCGAGGCGGTGCCGGCCGATGCTGGGGATCAGGTGCCTGCGGACCGCCGACTCGTAGCTCTCCAGCGTCCGCTGTCGCACGCGGCGTGGCGCGATGGTGGTCAGCCAGTGCTCGAGCCACGTCGCCACGGTGGGTGCCGACGTCTCGGTGATGGTCCCGGTGTCGCGCTGACGCTCGAGCTCTCGGACCTTCGCGACCACGACGCCGCGGTTCTTGCTGCTGACGTGCCGGCGGTCGAGCTTGCCGTCGAGTCTGAACCCGACGGAGACGTAGCCGTGCCACCGCCCGTCGGCGCCCTTGTAGATCGTCGACTCGCCGTTCGCCGCGCGTCCCGCCATCCGCTACCCCTTGGCGCTCTTGCGAAGGCTCAGTCTCATCGAGCACCTCGATTAGGGCACGCGCCCTGTGAATTCACGCGGCGTCCGGCGAAGGATGTGGAAGGAACGGCTGAGCCTGGAGCCGGCGGACGTAGCGCTCGACCTCCGCCTGGGATATCCGGCAGCTGCGGCCGATGTGCACAGGACGCAGCTCCCCGCTCTTCATGAGGGCGTACACCGTCGTGCGACCGATGCGGAGGACCTCCGCTGCCTCTTCGGGCGTGAGGAGGAGCCGGTGGCCGGCCAGGACGTGCCGGAGCGGCTGAGGGTCACCCATGTCGACCTCTCCCGGATCGTTCGCGCGTTGCTGCGGGAAGGCTGCCGTACGACGGTGGGGGAGCGGCCTGCCGACAATCTCCAGTCACTCACCAGTCACGGCGACTCAGCGGTGACCCCGGCCGACAGGAGAACCGAGCGGCGGCCGTCTGCCGACTGGAGAAGTCCTGCAGCCTCAGATTCAACGCACATCGAGGGCGCCGGTCAGGTGGGCCCGTCTCCGGTACGCCTCCAGTACCGGTTGCAGTGCCCGCCCAAGGGCTGGCAGGTCGCGGTCGTAGACCCGACCGTCGTTCAGCTGGCCGGCGAGCTCGCCGAGCAGCCTGGGCCAGTCGCGGCGGGTGGGCACGAGAGGAACCTGGACTTCGACGCGCCGCTCGACCAGCTCCACCGCGGACAGACCGGAGGCAGCAGCCCTGGCCTGCTCCCACGCCCGGTGCCGGCAGGTGACCGAGCACCACTTCGGGATCGGCCCCCGGCTTCCCGGAGTGATGGGTCCACCGCACCACCCGCAGGCGGTCGCCGCAGTCCTCCGCTCGCGACCGTGCACGTCCGCTGCGGCCGGGTCCGAGCGGGTCTTGGGGGTCGTCCGCTGGGATTGCTGACGCCGTTGCCGCTCGCGCTCCCGCCGTCGGGCTCGGTACTCGGGACTACCGCTGGTTCCCATGCCGTCAAGCCTCCGGACGAGTCTCCGGAAACCCGTCACCACGAATCGCCGGACCCTAGGTGCATAAGGTGTGACGGTCGTTGATCTTGGTCCTATGAGGCGGTGCAGTGGGTTGGCGCCAGGGGGAAGGAAGTCCTGCGAAGGAGGCTGTCCCGGCTAGGTCAGAGGGGAGCTCGTGCAGTGCTCCCGTTATCGACGCTTGGCATTCACAGTCGGGAACTGGCGCGAGTGGACCTCGGAGCGTCCCGAGAGGGGCCTCCGGTTGCGGGCGGCCCACCGGCGGGCGTTGCACTCTTCGGTCCGGGGGGATTCAGCTCGGTCGCCTTAATGAGCTTGCCAACGTTCGAGCAGGACCCGTCCTGGATTGAGAAGCGAGTGGATGGCCGCGGCACGGACCGGGACGTGGGTGAGGTTGAGGTTCCGACCGAGTGGCAAGCGTGGACGCATCAATCGTGTTCAGTCCGGCATCGCCCTTTAACGTAGACAGTCAGTTCTCAGGGGCCGCGTCAACCGGGTGGAAGCTGGTCGGTTAGCGGAGGACCCCGTTCCGACACGGCTTGCAAGCAAGCCGAACTGTGTCGGTAGCGATCTCTAGCATCGCGCCTATGAGCGCGGTCCCGGATCAGGTTGGCACCCCGACGGTAGGCAGAGTGCCAGTCGCCCCATCGGTCCTGCGCTCTCTCAGGCCCAAGTACGAGGACGACCAGCACGGCCAGCACGTTGTGCTGCTACTGGGCGCGCTGCGGCAACCCGGAGCCGATGCCCCCCGCAACATCGCGCTCACAGGGCACTACGGCAGCGGCAAAAGCAGTGTCATCGCGGAGGTGGAACGCCAGCTCCGGGCTGAGGGTGTTGAGGTCGTCAATCTGTCGCTTCCCAGCCTGGGGGTGGGCAACGACCGCCCCACCGAGGTCGAACCCGCCCGCGAGACTACAAATCTGATCCAAAAAGAAATCGTCAAACAACTGCTCTACCGCAAGGCGCCGACAGCGATGCCAGCGTCGCGATACCGACGTCTGGATATGTTCCGTTGGCGATCAGCACTGGGCTGGTCGGCGATTGTCGCCGCGGTGGCAGGGTTCCTTGGCCTTCTCAGCGATCTGCCTGGCAAGGTCGGACCAGTGCTGCCGTCGCGCTTCACGGCCGATCACAAGTGGACGCCTTGGCTGGCAATACCCGCTGTGATGCTCCTTGCCTGGGTGATTTCCATCGGACTCACGCGACTCGTCCACAACCGTATTCGGATTGAGAAGTTTACGGCGGGACCGGCTACCGTTGCGCTCAGCGATGAGAACAGTTCGTATTTCGATGAATACCTTGACGAGATCGTCTACTTCTTCCAGAAGTCGAGGACCTCTGTTGCGATCTTTGAGGACCTGGACCGGTTCAAGGATCCCCACATCTTCGAGACGCTTAGGGAGGTCAACACCCTTCTCAACAGCGCCGAGCAGCTGAAGACGCGACCGATCCGGTTCGTGTACGCCATCCGGGATAGCATTTTCGAGGAATTGGGTGTCGACGCGGCCGGCGACGACTCCCAGCCTGAATCGACGGACACGCAAGAGACCGAGACGCGGCGGCTCACGTCGACGAATCGCACCAAGTTCTTCGACCTCGTATTGCCGATGGTGCCCTTTATCTCGCACCGCACTTCCCGTGACCTAATTCGCCGGGAGCTCGCTTCGCTACCTGACGAGTACCGGCCGCAGGTTGGCATCGTTGACCTGGTCGGCGCGCATCTGACCGACATGCGCCTGATCAAGAACATCTGCAACGAGTACGAGATCTTCGCTCAGCGGATCCTTCCGCCGCGGGGACTCAAGGAACTCGATGCGGACCGCTTGTTCGCGATGATGGTCTACAAGAACCTCTACCTGCGGGACTTCGAGTCTGTCCGTGAGGGCACGAGCTCACTCGATGACGTATATCGCCAGTACCGCGTGCTCGTCTCGGAGCAGGCGGACCTCGCGCGTAGGCGAGGAACGAAAGCACAGGCCCAGCTCGAGCGACTGGATGACATCGTTCCTCGTAGCCGACGCTACGGGGATCGTCTCCTCGAGGCGCTGCGGGGCACGGTCGCGGCGGACCAATTCAACGCCACCCAAGCGCAGGTTCAAGTTCCGGGAAAAGGCAACTTCGTAGCTAATGAACTGCACAAGCCAGAATTCTGGCACGCGTTGTTCGCTCAGCGCTCGCTTACGTTCGCGCCGCGATCTTACATTCAGCCTGTCTCGTTCCAGCTTGAGCAAATAGAGCGGCTGATGGGAGTATCCCTGTCACTCTCGGACTGGAGTGACGAAGACCGGGCCCAGTTGGAGGAAGAGGCCCAGGCCGCGCGAGACCTGCGTCGCGTGGTTACCCGCGCCTCGATGGCCGAAGTGTTCGAGCGAGTGGATCTCACTGTCACCTACGACGGTGAGCCGCGCACCCTCAGTCAGGTTTCGGCAAGGTTGGTAGGTGATGCCGCCCTACCGCTTGAACTTCTGCGGCGCGGCTACATCGACGAGAACTTCACGCTGTATGTCGCGGACTTCCATGGCGTGAGCGTTCCAGTAGCCGCGATGAACTTCATCTTGCACGCCGTACAAGGCAACGAGATGGACATCCCGTACCACTTCGATGCTCCTGAAGACATCGACGCGGTCGTGCGGGAAGAGGCCGAGCGGCTGCTCGCAGGCCGGAGTGTCTACAACATCGAAATCTTCGATCGGCTTCTTGAGACCGACCCAGACCGCCTGGCCTCTCCACTGTCGCGCCTCGCGGCTTCTGCGACCAGCGACACGGAGTTCATAGACGCCTACATCGCCTCTGGTCAGAGGGTGAGTGAGTTCATCGAGCGCGTAAGCGGACTTTGGCCTGGGACCTTCACCTACTTGGTTGGTCTTGAGGGTGTGGAGGACGAGGCGCTCCGCGCCCGGCAATTGAATGCTGCGCTGGCTGGCGCACGACTGACGGTGAACTACACGATCGGGGTCGCGGAGCGCGAAGCGATCGAGCGGCGGTATGCCAGCCTCGCCCTCTTTAACCAGCCCTTGGACGCCCCGCTCGCCGCTCGAGTCGCCAGGTTGCTGCAGCGGTTCGGTGTTCAGATCAGAGACCTCTCGGTGGTCCCGCAAACGCTCCGCGCGGAGCTAGTAGGGCAGCGGATCTTTCCAGTCACACATACCAACCTCGTGGCGGTTCTCGGCACTGGCTCCTCATTGTCGCTCGACGCAATCAGGGCGTCTGGTGCGGACTCGCTCTACCCGCACGTGCTGGCCCACCTCGACGACTACTTCCAAGTCGTGGCGGAAGCCTCGCTGCAGACCGTCAGCGACGCCGGTGCATTCGTCGCCGTCTTGGTCGATGTTCACGAAGCTGCTCCCGATGCTCTCGAAGAGGTCGCGCGAAGGGCGACGGGCAGCTGCGTGGTGTCTGACCTTTCCGCCATCGAGCCTGCGGCGTGGCCGGCCCTGGCGGCCGCGCAGCGGTTCCCGCTGACGCTGACCAATGTGGCCGCGTACATCGACGAGCATGGCGTCGACCAAGCGTTCGCGGACCACGCGTCTGCTTGCGGCGCAATCAGCGAACTCGACGACTCTCAAGCCACGCGCATGTCTCTGGCAATTACGCTCATGAATGCCCCGGTGCTCGAGGACGACGCCAAGATTTCACTGCTAAGCAGCCTCAACCTTGAGTCCTATATTGATCCTGACTTGATTGTTGATCAAGCCGTCACCATAATTCCCGCGCTGGTTCGCGCCGACCTGATTGTCGACAATGCTGCCGCATATGCGCGCCTATCGGACAGGGAGTGGAGTACCAAGGAGCGGCTCATCGAGGCCTCCGACCAGTTCTCGAACTATCTCCCTGAACTCGAACTGTCCTCTGCCGACGTCACGGGCATCGCGACGAGCCGTGCTGTACCCGATGCTGCGAAGGACTGGCTGCTGGGGCAAGTCGTAGATCTCCGAGAGGCTTTAGAAGCGCCTGCCGCAACGGCGCTGGCCGAACGGGCCTCTTCGTTAGGCGGCGCGCAGCCTAGCGAAGTGGTTGCGGCCTTGGCGGGTGCGCAGGCCAGCCAACCGGCGATTCTGCGTCTACTCGCCCTCGGCGTGGGGGAGTGGAGCTTGGAGCAGATCCAGCCGATAGTGCATTCGCTCGGCGAACCGTACAGCCAGCTCTTGGAGCGCGGACATCACCGGCCTAAAGTGCCAAATATCCCTGGCGTCGCGCAGTTGCTGGCCCGCCTCCGGCGGGTCGGTGCCGTGAGCAGCTACTCCGAGGACAGTTGGAAGCCGGAGTACAAGGTGAACATGCGGCGCGAGTAGTGCGCCGGCGGCAAGCGAGTATGGCCGCCCCGAACGGCCTCTTCTGCTCGCAGAGGACGTGCCGCTGGCGACGGCGGCGCTCATGGCGTCGGGCAACGTCCTGCCAGCGGCCTCGGGGCCAGCCTCGAGGTTGAGGTGAGCGCCCGCGAGACCACCATCGCTGTCCGTGCCAGGTCGTTCGCTTGTGTTCGTCGTCGTGCCGCAGTGCAGTCGCGCTGAGCGGAAGGACTTCTCTGAACTTCCGCGGACCCGTGGCCGACAGCTGAGGCCAAAGGGCACGCAGACGTTGCTGCTATCTGTCACAACGAATTGCGCACTCCGAAGTGCAAGACGTGTGACGGTCGATGATCTTGGAGATCTGAACAGCCGGAGGACCGACGAGCGGGCGAGTTGTGGTCGGGGCCAGCGGCAGGGACGGCTATCGCTAGCGCGGCTTCAGAGGCTTGTCAGCATGCAGTGACGCGCGCGGGCTGTGGCCTACCACGGCGAGTGCGGTCGCATGCGGCGGGGAAGCGAGGAGTCGCGGCCGAAGTGGCGCGGGTGATGGGTCAGGCGACTGCGATACCGCCGGTAGTGGCTCCGGGGGTCGATGATGGTGCAAACAGCCACGCGTGGCTCGGGCCCACGTTGGGATGCCAAGGCTGGGTGCCCGCTGTCGCCGGCGGCGCAGACAGATAGGTGAGCACACTGGCGAGCAGCTCCGAGCGAACATCGAACTGCTCGCTCGGGTCGGCTAGCAGCTCGTCGAAGGTCGGTACACGCGACGCAGCCGCGTCATGAGTGCTCATCGTCGCCATCGCCTCCGATCCCGTTGTCTGACCTACACATCGGCAGCATAACCACCACACTTGACCACGGTGTGATCCACCGCTGTGACGACTGCCCAAATGGGTGTCGGCATCGTCAACCATCGTTTCCGGGTGCTTCGGCGGCTGGAGCGTCATCGGCGGATGCTCGCCAGCGGGCCTCGGCCAGCGTCAACTTCCGTTTCGCCGAGCGCCGGACACGGTCCACTCGCCCGGTCGCGGCGGCTTCACCGAACACCAACTGCGCGGTCTCAGCGTAGCTGTAGCCGTAGTGAGAGAGCGCCAGGGTGACCTGCCGTTCCTCGAGCGTCAGCGCGGCGAGCGCAGCGTCCAACTGCTGGCGGGCCTCCACGAGCGCGGCCGTGTCCGGGCCCGGCCGGCGGGCCTCGGCGACCGGAATGAGTTGCTCGTCATCGGTAGGAACCGCACGCAGGGCCCGCCGCAACTGGTAGGTGTCGCGCACGACGTCGACGTAGGACAAGTTCACCTGCCGCAGCGCCCACATCAGCCCGTCGCCGCGGTCGGGGTCGAATCGGCGGGCGTTCGCCACCAGCCGGTTCAGCGCATGCACGGTCACGTCATGGGCGACCGAATCCCAGTCCGCCGGCGGCACCGGCGGTATCGCGATCCCATCGGTCCCGGCACGGACGCGCCCACCGACGGCCCTCGCCCGCTTGCGAGCGGCGGCAAACAGGACCTTGTACAGCTCGGTGGCCAGCTCGGTCGCCGCGCCAGGACGCCCGGCAGCAACAGCCAACAGCAGGGCGCTTGCCCTGGTAGCCATGTCCGGCCTGGTCACGGCGCCAATATTGCCTGAGGGGTACGACAATCCGTCCGCCACAACTGTGCTTCGACGGTGCGGGGGTCTGCTCGGTCGCCCGCGACGGGGCCGCCCGCGCCAGCCGAGCGGAAAACTCTTCCAAGATTTCGCGCGAGATGCCCACCCGGGCTGCCTACAAGCAGGTGAAGGCCCCGCCGCGAGCCGCGGCCGGGGCCACGATCCACAGCAGCGGGGCCCGCGCGGGGCCCACGAGCAGACAGGGTGGCCCATGTCCGGTCAGTCTCAACACAAGCCCACCGACTTCGACGTGATCGTCGTCGTCTCCGGCTCGCCCGTCCCGGCCCACGTGAAGTCGAACCAGACGCTCGAGCACCTGGTGCGCGACGCGTTGAAGGAGTCCGGCAACGTCGGCCAGCCGCCCGCGGACTGGGAGCTGCGCACCCAGAGCGGTGCACTTCTCCCGCAGTCCCAGCGGGCCGCCGACGCCGGGCTGCACGAGGGCGAAACGCTGTTTCTGAACCCGCGGGCCGGCGCCGGTGGCTGACCGGGCCGACGCCTACGGGCGCGCGGACGTCAACCCGGCCGAGCGTGACGGCCCGGTCGGGATCGGCGATCGCGAGCCGGTCAACGGGCAGTCATCTCCCGCCGACGGCCACCCGGCCAGCGGGCACCGCGGTTTCGGCGAGCCCGGCCACGCTGTCGAGAGCGTCGCTGACGGTGTCCCCAAGCCCGGACCGGTGCCCGCGTTGGTGCCCGAGCAGGTGACCGCGGCAAAACTTCAGGCGGAACTGTGTGACTGGCAGGCAAACGCCGAGATCTACCAACGGCGTGGGTGGGTGATGCTCGAGCACACCGAACAGCAGGTTGACATCGCGTTCGTCGCGAGCGTTCCACTGGTCGGAGTTCTCGCCGCCCCAGTCATCACCGCCTGCGTTCGCATCGACTACACCAACTACGACCTGTGGCCGCCGAGTGTCACGTTCATCGACCCGCGGACCCGCCAGCCGGCCCCTCCCGTCGTTCGGGCCCCCGCCAACGGCGAGCACGGGGTGCGCGATGCGCTGGTGGAGAACCACCCGGTCACCGGTCTGCCGTTTCTGTGCCTTCCCGGCATCCGCGAATACCACAGCCACCCCCAGCACTCCGGCGACGACTGGCTGCTGCACCGGCGCTCGGGCGCAGGACGGATCGCCGTCATCTGCGAGCGGATCTGGCAACGGATGGTCGTCAACGTCATCGGACTGCGCGTGACCATGCAGGCGTTCCCACCCGCTGTCGGCACCGAGCTTCAGGTGGCCATCGCCCAAGGCGACCTGACCGCCCTGCCGGGCGCCCCCAATGGGCTGGACGCGGCGGCCGCGCAGGCCCAAGCCATGCAGGCCGCGCAGCCGATGGGGGCCGCGCAGGCGCAAGGGCCATTGTTGCCGTGAGCAGCCCACTGGAGCGGGTCCGGGACTTCCGCATCGACACCGACCGGATGCTGCAGACTCTGGAGATCCTCCGCGACGCCGGCCGACGCGGATTCGAAGCATTCGTGCTCTGGGGCGGACGGGTCTCGCGCGACGGCCACCAGGTCGTGTTCGACTCGGTAATCGCCCCCGCGCAGACCGCACACAAGACCGCACACGGGCTCCTGGTCACCGTCGACGGCGAGGCGTTGTTTGACGTGAACCGGACCCTGTACAGCCGCGGGGAGGTGCTCGCTGGGCAAATCCACTCACATCCGACCGACGCATACCACTCCGACACCGACGACCACAATCCGCTGGTCACTCTCACCGGCGCACTGTCGCTTGTGATCCCGGACTTTGCGTTCAACGCGCCGGGCGACATCGAGCGGTGGGCGTGGTATCGCCTGGTCGGCACCGGCAAGTGGGACCCGCTGACCGCAGCGGATCGCGTCGAGATCAATCCAGGGACAGCCCCATGACCTTGCCGAGGTTCTTCTCCCGCGTCGCCGACGCACTCACCCCGGTCGCCGGGCTCGACCGTGATGCGCTCGCGGCACACCTGGACACGATCGAAGTGCACATCCATGCCCCCGGCGACAGCGAACGCGCCCGGGCGAGCCTGCTTGCGGTCAACCTCGCCGCCCGGCTGTATCCGAACATCACGTTGCACGGCGACCCGGGCTGGTTGGCGCAGGCGCAGGCGCTTGCGAGCGCGATCCACCCCGGCGGGCACCTGACCACCGTCACCGATGAGCACCGAGTCGACGCCACAGTCCGCCAGCACGAGCACGACGGTGGCCACGACAACAGCGGCCATGACAACAGCGTCGGCACCGACGCCAGCGCGGACCCCCGCCGCCACCTGCACCTGGTGTGGGACAGTCCCGGCGCTGCCGACATCATTGGCATCGGCGCGACCGGATGGACAATTGCCATCGACCCAACGCCGCCGGACCGCTCCGGCGCACTCCGCCGCTCCCTCGGCGACGGCGAAAGCAATCCGGCCGCGCACCCGCTAGCTAACGCCGCGGCCGTCGCGCTGGGCATGGGCGAGGTGTTCCGCGCCGCGTTCGCCGACGCTCTCGCCGACCGCGGCCGAGCCGGCCGGCAACCCGGATCGATCAACCTGCTCACCGGCGACACCTCGGCCGACGCCGCCACCGACGAGGTTTGGGTCGGCCCATCCCCCGATGAACCACAACCGGAGTTGCCGCCTGTGACGCTCGTCGGCGCCGGCGCCATCGGTCAGGCATGCCTGTGGGCGCTCATCCACGCGGACGTGACCGCGACCGTCACCGTCGTCGACCCGCAAGAAATCACGTTGTCGAACCTGCAGCGCTACCTGCTCACCGACGACACCAGCGTCCGGCAAGCCAAGGTCGAGGTCGCGCAAGCGGCAGCATTTGGATCGAAGCTGACGGTCCAACCGGTCCCGACCCCGTGGGGCGCCGACGCCCGGACCGGACCCGGCACCGAGACGGTCCTGACCGCGCTCGACAGCGCAGCCGACCGGATCACCGTTGCCGCCGCACTGCCGAACGCCGCGTACAACGCGTGGACTCAGCCCACGGACATTGGCTGGTCGCGACACGAGCAATTCGGCGTCCAGCCGTGCCTAGCTTGCCTTTACTACCCCGACCGAGAACGACCCAACGAACACGAACTCATCGCCGCCGCCCTCGCACAACACCCGCTCCGGGTACTGACCTACCTGATCACCGGCGCGCCGGTCGGCGCACCGCTTCCGCTGCTGGCGACCGTGCCCGACCTGCCGGCGCCCCCCGAGGCCGGCATGTGGCTGACCCAGCCACTGCTCGGCGATCTCGTGGCGGCGGGACGGGTCTCGCCCGAGGAAGCCGCACACTGGGCAGGCATGCCAATCGGTCAGCTGTATCGCGACGGTGTCTGCGCCGGCGGGCTCATGCGCGTGCCCGGCAGCGACGAGCCCGACGACGCGCTCGTTCCCCTCGCCCACCAGTCGGCCCTGGCAGGCATCATGCTGGCGGTTACGTACTACGCCGCGCACGTGCCCGCGATGCGCGAGCGTCGAGCACAACCGGTGGAAGCGCGTCTAGACCTGCTTCGAGGACTGCCTCAGGTCATCAACCGGCCCCGGCAACGCACATCAGGATGTTTGTGCTCGGACCCGGCCTACCTCGCAGCTGCGAACGGGACCCCGCGCACGCGAATCGCGGACGCTGGCACCGCGGGCGCAACCCGATGACCCAGTCACGCCAGAGTCTCCAACAGGGCCTCCCCGGCGAGGTGCCGAGCCCCAGCACAGTGTGAGTCCGCGGCGACCGGCCTGTTCCGGATGGCTTCAACCTGGTTGCAGTTCTGGTTGCAGTTGCGGTCGATTCGCGAGCATCCGGCACAGTTCGCCCGGATGCGCCAGTACGACGTAGGCGCTGGTCAGTGCCTTGTTGAGGACGCCGACGTACGTCGACGAACGCGATCATGACGGCCTGGCAGTGTGGGGGTCAGGGGTTCGAGTCCCCTCAGCTCCACCCCGTCGACCAGGCCGTCCTCCTCCGGGAGGGCGGCCTGAGTCGTCCCTGGCCGCAGGGTGCTTATGTCCCGGCGCCGACCGGCGGGCCCTCCCGGAGCGGGACGAGGCTCGGGCAGCCGATGTCCCACAGGGCCTCGTTTAAGGCCTGCGACAAGGCGTTGTGCTCGCCGTCCGGCCAGAGGGCGGTGCCGCCCAGGTACTGCGCGAGGTCGATGCGGGACTGGTTGCCGCCGCACTCCAGGTAGGCCCACCAGAGCGCGTTCGGCGCCAGGTCCCCGAGCCACCGGGCGACGACGGTCAAGGGGCAGGCGACGGCGGTGCCGGCCATGGGAGTCCTTCCGAGACGGACGGCCGTCGCGGCGGATGCGGCAGCGGGTGGCCGGACGCGCTGCGGCTGCCCGGGGACGAGAGGTCGACCGGGTCAGCGACGACCGCGGTCGCCGCCCGGCGGTGTGCCGAGGAGCTCGCCGGTGTGCACGAGGTGGTCGGCGATGTCGCGGACCTTCCGGTTGGTGTGCATGGATGCGCGGGCCAGGAGCTGGAAGGCCTGGTCGGGCGTCAGCTTGTAGCGCTCCATCAGCACGCCCTTGGCCTGGTCGATCACCGCACGCGACTCGAGCGCGGCCTGCAGGTTGTCCGCCATGTCGCGGGCGGCCTGGTAGGCGTGCAGATTGCCCGCGGCGACCGCGGCGTACGGGCCGAACCGCGTGGCGGCCGAGCGGCTGGCCTCGTCGAAGGCGTGGGGCCGGCGGGCGTAGATGTTCAGCGCCCCGGTCACCTGCGCCTCCCCGTCGATGAGCAGCGGGATGGACAGGGAGCTGAGGTTTCCCCGCTCCGCCGCGCGACGCGTGTAGTCCGGCCAGCGGGTGTCGGTCCGGGTGTCGGGGATCTCGGTCAGCTCGCCGGTCCGGGCCGCGTGCAGGCACGGGCCGTGGCCTCGCGCGTACTGGGTCTCGTCGAGGTCGACGGCCAGCTGGCCGGTAGAAACCACCGTGGTGGGGCGGTCCTTGACCAGCAGCAGGACCGAGGTGTCCGGGTTGCCGGGCATCACCGTCCTGGTCAGGTCGGCCACCGTCTGCAGCAGCGTGTCCATCGACAGGTCGCGCAGGGACAGCCCACCGAGCTGCTTCAGCGCGTCGGTAGCGGTCGCGGGTCCAGGGGCGTACGTGCCGTCCACGGCAGATCCTCCGGGTGTGACACCGGGGGCGGGTGGCCTCGGCAGCGGACCCCGATGGAGGGCCCGCATCGCGGCTGCGCCGCTGTTTGGGCGCAGGGTCGACGCACTGCGCATCGCCGCTGGGCGGGACGCTACACCCTCCCGACCGCCTGCCGGGCGGCGTTCCGTCGCGTGGTCACGACGCAAATGGTAGGAAGAAAACCAACCGTCCGGTACGTTTGTGCGCGTGGGTCGCCACACCGCCGCCGGGCCGGCTCCGGGAATCATGTCGCCGCCCTGGTTCGTCTGCCTCGGCCTCGACCGTCCGCATCGCGCCGCTCCCGGCGCGGTGCGCCTGGGGGAGCGGTTCCTCGCGCCCGGCGAGGCCCTGCTCGACCGGGCCCAGCGGCGTGGTCTCGGGACGGTCGTGCTGTCCCGAGACCCTGCGGACGACGGCGACGGCGCGGAGTGGCTCGTCGACCGCTGGGTCGCGTGCGACACGCACGACCCGCGAGCGGTCCTCGCGGCCCTGCGCGCACTGGGCGGACCGGTAGCGGCCGTGGTCGGCGGCGGCGCCGCGACAGCCGTGCCCGCCGCGTCGGTGGCCCGCGTGCTCGGCCTGCGCGGCCCGTCCCCCGAGGCCCTCGCGCTGGCCCTCGGCCCGTCGGCCGCCCCCGCCGCCGGCCGGGACGGAGATC
>SPQJ01000019.1 GCA_004570425.1 Bacillus sp. AZ43 | reverse complement strand
CCCGGCGCCCGGTCGGCCGACGCCGGCCGGGCCGCGGCGAACGCCACCAGCGCGCGCGCCCGCAGCGCCGTCTGCCGCGCGATCTCCCGATCCGCGGCCTGCACCGCGCCCAGGGGGCCCGCCGCCGACTTCATGTGATCGATCGTATGTTCGACCACCGACAGTTCCGGGGCTACTCCGGCTGCAGGTACTTCGCCGCTTCGCGCACGTGCGCCATCGCCGACCGCGCGTAGCCGGGCGTGGCCCCGGCCAGCCCGCAGGACGGCGTCAGGGTCACCGCCGCGGCGAGGTCGTCCACGGGGAAGCCGAGCTCGCGCCACCACGCCTGCACGCGGGAGGCCGTGGCCTTCGGCGCCGGCAGCGCCGCGTCGGTCCCGGGCACGACGCCGGCGAGCAGGTGGGTGCCCGCGTCGATCGCGGTGCCGAGGACGTCGAGGCCCTGCACCAGCCCGAGGTCGAAGGAGACCGCCGCCGCGCCCGCCGCGCGGAACAGCCCGATGGGCGCCCGGCCGGCGCAGCAGTGCACGACCACCGGCACGTCCAGGCGGCGCACGAGCTCGGTGAGCTCCTGCTCGACGACGCTCTCCTCCACCGCGGGCAGCTTGCCGAACCCGCTGGCGGTGGGCAGGCCGCCCTGGACCACGGCCGGGACGGAGGGCTCGTCGAGCTGCACCACCACGCGCGCCCCGGGAACCCGGGCGGTCACCGCGGCGACGTGCGCGGCCAGCCCCTCCGCCAGCGACTGCGCGAGGTCGCGGCGCGCGCCGGCGTCCACCACTGCCCGCTCGCCGCGCAGCCGCTCGAGGCCCGCCGCCAGCGTCCAGGGGCCTGCGGCCTGCAGCTTGAACGGCCCGCTCCACCCCTCGGCGACGTCGTGCAGGGCGTCGAGGTCGCGGGCGAGGAACTCCTGCGCCCGCCGCTGGTCGATGCCGGGCCGCGGGACCAGCCGCCACCCGGCGGGCGTCAGGTCCACGGCGAGGTCGACGAGCAGCGCGGCACTGCGGCCGATCATGTCCGCTCCGGCGCCGCGCGCCGGGAGCTCGGGCAGGTGGGCGAAGTCGGGCAGCTCTCCCACGACCAGCCGCACGGCCTCGGCCGGATCGGTGCCCGGCAGCGACCCCACCCCGGTCGCGGCACCCCACACCGGCGCCGTCACGCCGCCGTCACGGCCGCCTGGCCGAGCACACGGTCCCCGCGCACCGGGTCGGGCTCGTAGAGCACCGCGGACTGGCCGGGCGCGACGCCGCGCTGCGCGTCGGCGAACTCGACCAGCAGCCCGCCGTCGTCCTCGGCGCTGACCCGGCAGTCCACCGGCTCGGCGTGCGCCCGCACCTGCACCTGGGCGGTGAAGGGCAGCGAGGGCGCGGGGCCGGTCCACGAGGGCACCCCGGTGCGGACGGCGGACACGCCGGCCAGGTCCGCCGTCCCCACCGTCACCGTGCGGGTGACCGGCTCGATGGACAGCACGTAGCGGGGCCGCTGATCGCCCACCGCGACACCGAGGCCCTTGCGCTGGCCGACCGTGAAGCCGTACGTGCCGTCGTGCTGCCCCACCGTCGCGCCCGTGGCCGCGTCGACCACCGGCCCCGGCATGCTGCCGAGCCGCCGGGCGAGGAAGCCGCGGGTGTCGCCGTCGGGGATGAAGCAGATGTCGTGCGAGTCCGGCTTGGTGGCGACGGCGAACCCGCGCTCCGCCGCGATCTCGCGCACCCGGTCCTTCGTCAGCGAGCCGAGCGGGAACCAGGCCGCGGCCAGCTGCTCGGGCGTGAGCACGCCGAGCACGTAGGACTGGTCCTTGGCGGCGTCGACCGAGCGGCGCAGCTCGCCGTCCTCCAGCCGGGCGTGGTGGCCGGTGACGACGGCGTCGAAGCCGAGCGCCAGCGCGCGGTCGAGCACCGCGGAGAACTTGATCTTCTCGTTGCAGCGCAGGCACGGGTTGGGCGTGCGGCCCGCGGCGTACTCGGCCACGAAGTCGTCGACGACGTCCTCGGTGAACCGGTCGGCGAGGTCCCAGACGTAGAACGGGATGCCGAGCTCGTCCGCGACCCGGCGGGCGTCGTGGGAGTCCTCGACGCTGCAGCAGCCGCGGGCGCCGCTGCGCAGCGTCTGCCGGTCCGGCGAGAGCGCCAGGTGGACGCCGGTGACGTCGTGGCCCGCGTCGACGGCGAGCGCGGCGGCGACGGCGGAGTCCACTCCGCCGCTCATGGCGGCCAGCACCCTCATGATGCGACCCTCACGACCGGCCCATCCCGGCGCGCCGGGCGCGGTCGACCACGGGCGCGATCACGTCGAGCACCGCGTCGACGTCGGCGTCGGTGGAGGTGTGGCCGAGGCTGAAGCGCAGCGAGCTGCGGGCCCGCTCGGCGTCCGCGCCGGTGGCGAGCAGCACGTGGCTCGGCCGCGCGACGCCGGCGCTGCAGGCCGACCCGGTCGAGCACTCGATGCCGCGGGCGTCCAGCAGCATGAGCAGCGCGTCGCCCTCGGCACCGGGGAACGACAGGTGGGCGTTGCCGGGCAGCCGGCCGGGCCCGGTGGCCAGCCGGTCGTCGAGCGGCGCGCCGTTGAGCTGCGCGTCGGGCACCCGGGCGACGACGCCGTCGACCAGGCGCGTGCGCAGCTCCGCCAGCCGCGCGGCGCGCTCCTCGCGCGCTCCCACGGCCGCGACGGTGGCGACGGCGAGGCCGACGATCGCCGCGACGTCCAGCGTCCCCGAGCGGACGTCGCGCTCCTGACCGCCGCCGTGCAGCAGCGGCGTGCACTCGGCGTCGCGCCGCAGCAGGAGCACACCGGCGCCCATGGGGCCGCCCAGCTTGTGCCCGGTCATGGTGAGGGCGTCCACGCCGCTGGCACCGAAGTCGACCGGCACCTGTCCGACCGCCTGGACGGCGTCGGTGTGGAACGGGACGCCGACCTCGTGGGCGACCGCGGCCAGGGCGGGGACGTCGCTGACCGTGCCGATCTCGTTGTTCGCCCACATCACGCTGGCCAGCGCGACGTCCGAGCCGTCGCCGAGAGCCTCGGCCAGGGCGGCCGGGGTCACGCGACCGCTCGGCTCGACGGCCAGCCAGGTGACCTCGGCGCCGTCGTGCTTGGCCAGCCACTCGACGCTGTCGAGGACGGCGTGGTGCTCGGCCGGGCTCACGACGATCCGGCGGCGCGCGGCGTCGGCCTGCCGGCGCGCCCAGAACAGCCCCTTGACGGCGAGGTTGTCGCTCTCCGTGCCGCCGCCGGTGAACAGGACCTCCGACGGGCGGGCGCCGAGCGCGTCGGCCAGCCGCTCGCGGGACTGCTCCGCGGCCCGGCGGGCGGCGCGGCCGCTCGCGTGCAGCGAGGAGGCGTTGCCCACGCGGCCGAGCTGCTCGGTCATGGCGGCCAGCACCTCGGGCAGCACCGGGGTCGTCGCCGCGTGGTCCAGGTAGGTCATGGCGCACCCAGGGTAGTCGCGGGCACGCCGGCCTCCGGGGCCGCGGCCGGGGCGCCGGCCCGCGGGGCGGCCCAGGCACCCAGGGCGGCCAGGGCGGTGAGGACGGCGATGCCCGACACCACCGCCGTCGGGAAGGACAGGGCTCCCGCGGCCGCGGCGGCGACCAGCACGCCGACGAGGCCGATGCAGGCCGCCGACATGGTGACGTCGGCGATCTGGAACGCGGCGGAGTCGGCACCGCGCCGCTCCTCCGCCGACTGCCCGAGCAGCAGCACGCTGAGGCTCGGCATGCCCAGGCCCATCCCGAAGCCGGCGACGGCCCAGGACAGGTACGACGTCCAGCCGCCGGTGGCGGGGACGGCGACCAGCGCCGTGGCGGCCAGGCCGACGGCGAGCAGCACGAAGCCGGTGCGCAGGAGCACGGTCCGCGACACGTCGGGACGGCGTCCCTGCAGCTGGGAGGCCAGCGCCCAGCCGAGCGCACCGAAGGTGAGCGGGATGCCGGCCGTCGTCGGGCCGTAGCCGTGCAGCTCGGTGAGGGTGAGCGGCAGGAGCGCGTCCATGCCGAAGAAGGCGCCGGCCAGCAGGCCCCGGCCGGCGATGACCGTGGGCAGGCCGCGGCGCAGGCGCACCGTCCCGGCGGGGATCAGCGGAGGGAGGCCCAGCACGAGAGCGCCCGCTCCGGCCAGCGCGATGGCGAGCGCCGCGACGTCGAGCCGCTGCCCCGCGTACTGCAGCGCCGCGACGCCGAGACCGGCGAGCAGCGCCCACCACCGGCGGGCGGACGACGGTGCCGCGGCCGCCTCGGGCCCGCCGAAGCGGCGCAGCGCCGGCAGCAGGAGCGCCAGACCGACGACGATCAGCGGCAGGATCCCGAGGAACACCCAGCGCCAGCCCAGGTGCGTGGTGAGCAGGCCGGCGAGCAGCGGGCCGACGAGCGCCGGCAGCACCCAGGCCGCGGAGAAGGCGGCGAACAGCCGTGGTCGCAGCTCCGGCGGGTAGGCCCGGCCCGCGACGACGTACAGCGAGACGGAGATGATCCCGCCGCCGATGCCCTGGACCGCGCGGGCGGCGACGAAGAGGGCCATGGAGCCGGAGAGCCCCCCGGCCAGCAGCCCGACGGCGAAGATCCCGACCCCGGTCAGCAGCGCGACCCGCGAGCCCCGGCGGTCGTCGAGGTCACCGCCGAGCACCATGCCGAACACCGAGGCGACCAGGAAGGCGCTGAACGGCCAGCCGTACCAGGCCAGCCCGTCGAGCTCGCGGACCGCCGTCGGCATCGCCGTCGCGACGGCCATGGACTCGAAGGCCACGAACGTGACGAGCATGAGCAGACCGGCCGTGGTGAGCCGGTTCCGGCGGTCGAACACCGACGCCGGTCCGCTCTGCTCCACGTGCTCAGCCAACCGTTCCGGCGCCCGGCTGCTTCCCGCTCCGCCACACGTAGACGCAGTCCGGCAGCCCCTCCTCGTTGCCGCTGCCGTCGCCCTCGGAGGTCAGGACGAAGCCGGCCGCCTCGTAGAAGCGCCGCGCGCGCTCGTTGCGCGCGAACACGTGCAGCGAGAGCCCGTCGGGGTGCTCGCCCTTCACCGCGTCGAGCAGGAGTCTCCCGACCCCGGTGCCGATCGCTTCCGGCAGCACGTAGAGCTGCTCGAGCCAGTCGCCGTCGACGGCGGCGAAGCCCGTGGCGCGGCCGTCCCGCTCGGCGACCAGCACGCGCTGGGAGGCCAGCACGACGCCCCGCATCCAGCCCCGCGTCTCGGCCTCGTCGTGCAGCACCGGCAGCCAGGGCATCGCCGCGGCCCGGGAGCGCAGGTGGATCGAGGCCAGCACGTCGGCGTCCTCGAGCCGCCCGTCGCGCAGCCGCAGCGGACCGCTCACGTCGCCCTCCTCCCGGACGCGTCGAGGGCCGGCCCCCGCACGGGAACCGGCCCTCGGACGTGACGTGCCGGACTAGCCCTTGCGGGCCGTGATCAGCTCGGTCGCGGCGGGCACGACCGTGTTCAGGTCACCGATGACGCCGAAGTCGGCCAGCTCGAAGATCGGGGCCTCGGGGTCCTTGTTGATGGCCACGATGGTCTTCGAGGTCTGCATGCCGGCGCGGTGCTGGATGGCACCGGAGATGCCGACGGCCACGTAGAGCTGCGGCGAGACGGTCTTGCCGGTCTGACCCACCTGGAAGCTGTGCGGGTAGAAGCCGGAGTCGACCGCGGCGCGCGAGGCGCCCACGGCGGCGCCGAGGGAGTCGGCCAGGGCCTCGATGATCGAGAAGTTCTCGGCGCTGGCGACACCGCGACCGCCGGAGACGACGATCGAGGCCTCGGTGAGCTCGGGGCGGTTGCTCTTCTGCTCGACGACGCGGTCGGTGACCCGCGCGAGCTTGGCGGCGTCGGAGATCGACACCGACACCTGCTCCTCGGCGCCGGCCGCCGGGGCCGGCTCCGGGGTCACCGAGTTGCCGCGCAGGGTGTAGACCGGCGTCCCGGTGGTGACCTTCGAGTGCACGATGGTCTGACCGGCGAACGCGACCTGGGTCGCGGTGCCGTCGGCGGCGATCTCCGTGACGTCGGTCAGGAACCCGCTGCCGATCTTGACCGCGAGACGAGCGGCGATCTCCTTGCCCTCCGGGGAGGACGGGATGACGACGGCGGCCGGGGACGCCGAGCCGACGAGCTGCGCGAGCACCTCGGCCTTGGGAGCGACGAGGTACTCGTCGATCTCCGGGGCCTCCGCGACGTAGACCTTCGCCGCGCCGTACTCGGCGAGCGCGTCCTTCACACCCGCGGCGGTGCCGGGGGCGCCGAGGACGACGGCCGAGGGCTCACCGAGCGCGCGCGCCGCGGTGAGGGCCTCCAGGGTGGTCTTGCGGACGCCGCCGCCGGCCGGGTTGAGCTCGGCCAGGACCAGGACCTCTGCCATGAGTAGCTTCTCCTCTTCCTTCGATCCGGGCCGGGGTCAGACGATCTTCTGGCTGGCGAGGAACTCGACGAACTTCTGGGCGCCGTCGCCCTCGTCGGTCACCTTGACGCCCTCGCCCTTGGGCGGGCGCCCGGCGAAGTCGAGGACCTGGGTGGTGGCGTTGGCCAGGCCGACGGCCGAGCCGTCGACACCGAGGTCGGCCAGGGACTTGGTCTCGACCGGCTTCTTCTTCGCGGCCATGATCCCCTTGAACGAGGGGTAGCGCGGCTCGTTGATCGTGTCCCAGGTGGAGACGATCGCGGGCAGCGGCGCCTCGACGGCCCAGTAGCCGCCGTCGGTCTGCCGCTCGATCCGGGCGGTGCCGCCCTCGACGGTGAGCTTGCGCGCACCGGACAGCTGCGGGACGCCGAGGCGCTCGGCCAGCAGCGCCGGCATGACGCTCATCTGCGAGTCGGTGGCCTCCGCGCCGCACAGCACGAGGTCGTATTCGAGCTGCTGCAGGGCGGCGGCGAGGACGGCGCTGATCTGGACGGCGTCCGAGCCGTGGATCGCCTCGTCGGAGACGTGCACCGCCTTGTCGGCACCCATGGAGAGGGCCTTGCGGATGGCGTCGGTGGCGCCGTCGGGGCCGACGGTCAGGACCGTGACCTCACCGCCCTGCGCCTCCTTGATGGTGAGCGCCTCCTCGATGGCGTACTCGTCCATCTCGTTGATGACGTTGTCGGCCGAGGCGCGGGCGACGGTGTTGTCCGCCGGGTCCAGCTTCCGCTCGCTTCCCGAGTCCGGGACCTGCTTCACAAGAACGACGATGTTCATCGCGCTGACCTTCCTCAGGACGCGTTCAGGACGCGGACACGAAGGCCCGCCTGGCTCCGATCATGGATGTTACTGGCTGGTAACGCTGCAATGGGTCGGGGGTGCGGTGACGCAGCTCACCCTGCCGCCGGCCACTCCCCCGTCGCGGCGAACCGGGCCAGCGTGGCGGTGTGCGGCGTCAGGTCGAGGCCCTGCGCCGCCAGCCACGCGTCGGAGTAGTAGGTGTGCGCGTACCGCTCGCCGCCGTCGCACAGCAGCGTGACGACGCTGCCCGTTCGGCCGACGGCCAGCATCTCGGCGACCAGCTGGAACGCGCCCCACAGGTTGGTGCCGGTCGAGCCACCGGCCCGCCGACCGGTGACCCGCTCCAGCTCGCGCATCGCGGCGAGCGACGCGGCATCGGGGACGCCGATCATCCGGTCGACGATCGTCGGCACGAACGAGGGCTCCACCCGCGGCCGGCCGATCCCCTCGATGCGCGAGGGCATCCCGGTGGTCCAGGCCGGCTCGCGCTCCACCCAGCCGGGCAGGAACGCGGAGTTCTCCGGGTCGACGACGGCGAGCCGGGTGGGGTGCCGCCGGTACCGCAGGTACCGGCCGATGGTGGCGCTCGTCCCGCCGGTGCCGGCCCCGACGACCACCCACTCGGGCACCGGGTGCCGCTCGGCGGAGAGCTGCTCGAAGATCGACTCGGCGATGTTGTTGTTGCCCCGCCAGTCGGTCGCCCGCTCGGCGAAGGTGAACTGGTCGAGGTAGTGCCCGCCGCACTCGGCGGCCAGCCGCCGGGCCTCCTCGTACATGTCGGGCGCCCGGTCGACGAAGTGGCAGCGGCCCCCGTGGAACTCGATGAGCGCGACCTTCTCGGGGCTGGTCGTCCGCGGCATCACCGCGACGAACGGCAGGCCGAGCATCCGGGCGAAGTACGCCTCGCTCACCGCCGTCGACCCGCTGGAGGCCTCCACCACGGTGCTGCCCTCGATGATCTGGCCCGAGCACAGGCCGTAGAGGAACAGCGAGCGGGCCAGCCGGTGCTTGAGGCTGCCGGTCGGGTGGGTCGACTCGTCCTTGAGGTAGAGGTCGATGCCCCACTCGGCGGGCAGCGGGTAGACGAGCAGGTGGGTGTCGGCGCTGCGACGGGCGTCGGCCTCGACGGCCGCGACGGCCCGGTCGACCCAGGCCCGCCCCGTCGGGTCGGACCGGTCGACGTCGACCGCCGTCACGCCGGGTCCGCGGCGACGACGAGGACGGGCCGCTCCGCAGGGGTCACCGTCACCGCCGTCCCGGGGGTCAGGTCGCCGCTCGTGGCGCTGGCGACGTCGATGCGTACCTCGGTGCCCTCGGGCAGCGCGACGAGCACGCGGGTCGAGGCGCCGGAGAAGGTGCGGGTGACCACCCGGCCGCTCCCGGTCGGGTCGGCGGAGACGGTGAGCGCCTCGGGGCGGACGAGGGCCACCACCGGCCCGCCCGACGGCGCGGCGCCGGCGACCGGACGGCGCACCCCCAGCACCTGGACCTCACCGCCGGACAGCTCGGCGGGCAGCCGGTTCATCGTGCCGACGAACTCCGCGACGAACGCCGTCGCCGGCCGCTCGTAGAGCTCGTCCGGGCTCGCCACCTGCTCGAGCCGCCCGCCGCGCATCACGCCCACCCGGTCGGCGACCGAGAGCGCCTCGGCCTGGTCGTGCGTGACGAAGACCGTCGTGATGCCCAGCTCCAGCTGGATCCGCCGGATCTCCTCCCGCAGCTGCACGCGCACCTGGGCGTCGAGCGCCGACAGCGGCTCGTCGAGCAGCAGCACCTGCGGCGCCACCGCCAGGGCGCGGGCCAGAGCGACCCGCTGCTGCTGACCGCCGGAGAGCTGGTGCGGGTACCGGGCGGCCCGGTCGGCCAGGCCGACGAGGTCGAGCAGCTCAGCGGCCCGCGCGGTCTGCTCCGCCTTCGGCCGCCGCCGCACCCGCAGCCCGTAGGCGACGTTCTCGGCGACGGTCAGGTTCGGGAACAGGCTGTAGGCCTGGAACACCATGCCCATGTCGCGTCTGCTCGCCGGGACGCCGGTCAGGTCGCGGCCGTCGACCAGCACCCGGCCGGCGTCCGGCCGGTCGAACCCGGCGATCGCCCGCAGCGCCGTCGTCTTCCCGCAGCCCGAGGGCCCGAGCAGGGCGAGGAACTCACCGCCCGAGATGTCGAGGTCGAGGCCGTCCAGCGCGACCACCGAGCCGTACCGGCGGGTCAGCCCCTCCAGCCGGATCGGCACGCCCGGCCGCTCGCGGAGGTCGGCCGGGCCGAGGACCCGGGCGGTCACGGCGGTCATGAGGTCTCCTTCGTGCCGCGCCGGCGGTCCAGCGCGGAGATCAGCAGCAGCAGCGCCCACGTGATCAGCAGCGACAGCACCGAGACGGCGACCGACAGCTGCGACTGGGAGCCCGAGATGCGCAGGATCCAGGTGGGGAACGTCTCGAACCCGAGGATGTTGGCCACGGTGAACTCGCCGAGCACGAGGGCGACGGTGAGGAACGAGGCGTTGAGCACCGACGTCCGCAGCACCGGCAGCACGACCGACACCAGCACCCGCGGCCACGAGGCGCCGAGGTTGCGGGCCGCCTCGGTGAGGGTGCGCAGGTCCGCTCCGCGCACCCCGGCGTCGAGTGCCCGGTAGACGAACGGCAGCGCCAGGACGACGTAGACGAACACCAGGATCCAGGGCAGGGACGGTTCCTGGAGGGCGAAGAACACCTCGGCCAGCGGCGTCCCGAAGAAGTGGTCCGGGGCCCACGCCAGCACGCTGCGCACCCCGACGACCAGCGCGATCGGGGGCAGCACCAGCGGCGCCAGGGTGAGCAGCTCGACCGTCGTCCGGAGGCGGGGCAGCCGGAGGTTCACCAGGACGACCGTCGGCACCATGAGCAGCAAGGCGAGGACGACGGTGAGGCCGGCCAGCGCCAGCGATCGGGCGAACGCCTCGGCGAAGCCCTCGGCGCCGGGGATCTGCCCGTAGGTCTCCAGCGAGACGCCGTCCCGCTCGCGGATCGTGAACCAGACCGACGCCGCGATCGGCACCAGGAAGTACAGCCCCAGGACGACGAGGACGACGGAGCGCCAGGCGCCCGCACCCCGTCGTCCCGGCCGGACCGGCGTCTCGGGCGCGACGCCGCCCGCCCCGGCGACGCTCTCGGCGAGGGCCGTCACGACAGCCACCGCTGGGTACGGCGCTGGACCCAGGCGTAGAAGACCATCACCAGCGCGATGAGCAGGACCATGCCGAGGGCCAGGGCCTTGCCGAGGTTCTCGGATCCGACGATCACGTTGCTCGACAGCGCGTCGGCGATCTGCAGGGTCACCAGCGGGACGCTGCTGCCGACCAGCGCGCGGGCGGTGGCGTACGCGGCGAACGCCGAGGCGAACAGCAGCATCGTGGCGCCGATGACCGGCGGGGCGAGGACCGGCCCGCCGACGTGCCGCCAGTACTGCCAGCCGCTGGCCCCGAGGTTGTCCGAGGCCTCGCGCCACTGGGGCCGCAGGGCCTCCAGCGCCGGGACGATCGTGAGCACCATCAGCGGGACGAGGAAGTAGAGGTAGACCAGCGCGAGGCCGGTCATCGAGTACAGCGAGAAGCCGCCCAGCCCGAGGCCGAGGGTGTCGGTGAGCAGCGCGGTGACCACGCCGTTGGTGCCGATGGTGGCGATGAAGGCGAACGCCAGCGGGATGCCGCCGAAGTTGGCCAGGACGCCCGAGGCGGTGAGCACCAGCCGGCGCAGCAGGCGGCCTCGGCGCGCCCGCAGGATCGCCACGGCGA
Organism: Bacillus sp. AZ43; assembly: GCA_004570425.1. Lineage (GTDB taxonomy): Bacteria > Actinomycetota > Actinomycetes > Mycobacteriales > Geodermatophilaceae > Blastococcus_B. Next base: position 61,629 of record SPQJ01000019.1, on the reverse strand, counting down.
GCGCCAGCCCCAGCACGGCGCTGAGCACCGCGGTGATGGCCGACAGCTGCAGGCTGCCCAGGTACGCCCGGCGGTAGGCGCCTTCGGTGACCGTGCCGAGGTTGGCCGCCGACCAGCTCTCCTCGAAGGTGACCGGGTCGGTGACGCGGAAGGACTCCACGGCCAGCACCGCGATGGGCAGCAGCAGGAAGACCGCGACGTAGAGGAAGAACGGCAGGGCGCCGAGGAACGCGAGCACGCGGCCGCGCCGGTCCCCCCTGCGGGGAGCCGGCGCGACCGCGTGCGGGGCTGCGGTACTCAGCCGGAGATCTCCGCGTTCCAGCGCTCGGCGACGACCGCCTGGGCCGCCGTCTCCTGCTCCTGGGTCGGGAACTCCGCCGTCCCCTCGACCGGGGGCAGGGCCGAGAGCGCCTCGGCGTCGGCCGTCCCGGCGTCCTCCATCGCGGGCAGGCGGACCGGCCGGGCGCCGCCCTTCAGCCAGATGTTCTGCCCCTCGTCGCTGTAGAGGAACTCCTGCCAGAGGCGGGCGGCCGCCGGGTGCGGGGCGAACTTGCTGATCGCCTGGCTGTAGTACCCGCCGAACAGGCCGTCGGACGGGACGGCGACCTGCCACTCGACGCCGTCGGCGGCGAAGTCCTCGGTGAACGAGGCGTTGAGGTAGTCCCAGTCGATGGCGATGGGCGTCTCGCCGCTCTGGATGGTCGCCGGGGTGATCTCGACCGGGTTGAAGTTGCCGACGTCCTTGATCTGCTTGAAGAAGTCGATGCCCGGGCCGATGTCGTCGAGGTCCCCGCCGTTGGCCAGGGAGGCCGCCCAGACACCGGCGAAGGCCGCCGCGGCCTGGGTCGGGTTGCCGTTGAGCGCGACCTGGCCGGCGTACTGGGGGTCGAGCAGGTCGGCGAACGTCGTCGGGCACTCGGCGATCACCGAGGCGTTGCAGCCGATCGAGATGTAGCCGCCGTAGTCGTTGAACCAGTGGCCCTCCGGGTCCTTCTGGCCCTCGGGGATCTCGTCCCACGTCTCCACCTGGTACGGCGCCGTCAGGCCCTCGGCCTGGGCCTGCCGGGCGAACGCGGTGCCGAGGTCGAGGACGTCGGGCGCGCGGTCCTGGCCCCGCTGGCTCTCGACCGCGTTGAGCTCGTCCTGGCTGGAGCCGGTCGGGTTGGCCTCGTTGATCTCGATGCCGTACTTCTCGCTGAAGGTGTCGAGCATCTCGCCGTAGTTGGCCCAGTCGCGGGGCAGCGCGATGACGTTGAGCGTGCCCTCCTCCTGCGCGGCCTCGATCAGCGCGTCCATGCCGCCGAAGTCCTCGGCCGACGTGGCGGTCGCGGCGTCGGACCCGCTGCCGCCGGAGCCGCCGCCGTCGTCCGAGCCACCGCACGCGGTGAGGGTGAGCCCGGCCGTGACGACCGCGACCGCGGTCCGCAGGGAGCTTCGTCGCACGTGTCCTCCTGAGTTGGCGCCGTACCGGCCCGGCGCCCCGTTGGCGCCGGGCGGCCGGCGTCGAGATTGTGGCTGACGCCGCGTGCTCAGGGGCGGTTACGGCGCACGAACGTGTGGTGAACGATCACCGACCGGTGAACTCGGCCTTCCCCGGTCCGTGCTCCAGGAACGACTGCATCCCGGTCCTCTGGTCCTCGGTGTCGAACAGCTCGGCGAACAGGCGGGTCTCGAGGTCGAGCCCCTCGTCGAGGGTGCCGTCGAGCCCGCCGTCGATCGCGCGCTTGGCGGCGGCCAGGGCCAGCGGCGGGCCGGCGGCGAACTTGCGGGCCATGGCCACCGCGGTGGAGTACACCTCGTCGTCCGGGACGACGGCGTCGGCGAGGCCGATCTCGAGCGCCTCCTCGGCGCCCACGTGCCGGCCGGTGAAGACCAGGTCCTTGGCCTTGGCGGGCCCGACCAGGCGAGCGAGGCGCTGGGTGCCGCCAGCGCCGGGGATGATGCCGAGCAGGATCTCCGGCTGGCCGATCTTCGCGCCGGCGCCGAGGACGCGGAAGTCCGCGCAGAGGGCCAGCTCGTAGCCGCCGCCGAGGGCGTAGCCGGTGATCGCGGCGATGACCGGCTTCGGGATGCGGGCGACCGCGCGGAAGGAGTCCTGGAGCTCGCGCCCCCACGCGGTCATGCCGCTGCCGTCGAGCTGCGACATCGCCTTGATGTCGGCCCCCGCCGCGAACACCCGCTCGCCGCCATAGAGGACGACGGCGCGCACGTCGGGGTTCTCGCTCGCCTCCACCGCCGCGGCCCGCACCTCCATGTGCAGCTGCTCGTCGATCGCGTTCATCTTCGGGCGGTCGAGGCGGATGGTGCCCACCCCGTCCTCGACCTGCAGGGTCACGAACTCGGGCGCTCCAGACATGGATCGCACCCTATAAGGGCCCCTTCGTCTCGACCCTCGCTTCGCCCGGGCCGAGCCTCCGGAGGGAGCCGTCATGCCCTCCGCGCGGTGAAGCGGCCGTCGGTGCGGGTCAGGGCGAGCTTCAGCCCGAAGGTGTCGGAGAGGTTCCCCGCGGTGAGGACGTCGTCCGCGGCGCCGGAGGCGACCACCGCGCCGTCCCGCAGGAGCAGGGCATGGGTGTAGCCCGGCGGGATCTCCTCGACGTGGTGCGTGACCAGCACCTGAGCGGGCGCGTAGTGGTAGCGCGCCAGGTCCGACAGCCGGGTGACGAGGTCCTCCCGGCCGCCGAGGTCGAGACCGGCGCCGGGCTCGTCGAGCAGCAGCAGCTCCGGGTCGGGCATGAGGGCGCGGGCGATCTGGGCCCGCTTGCGCTCGCCCTCGCTGAGGGTGCCGAACGGGCGGTGCGCGTACTGGGCGATCCCCCACTGCTGCATGAGGATCCCGGCGCGCGTCAGGTCGTGGACGTCGTAACGCTCCCGCCACCGGCCGACCACCGCGTAGCCGGCCGAGACCACGATGTCGCCGGTCGTCTCCCGCGGGCTGATCCGCTGCGCCAGCGCCGCGCTGGTCAGCCCGATGCGGGGGCGCAGCTCGAAGACGTCGACCGCGCCGAGGGTCTCCCCCAGCAGGCTGACCGTGCCGCGCGTGGGGTGCATCTGCGCCGCGGCCAGCTGCAGCAGCGTGGTCTTGCCGGCGCCGTTCGGGCCCAGGATCACCCACCGGTGGTCGGCCTCGACGGTCCAGCCGACGCCGCGGAGCAGGTGGTTCTCGCCCCGGACGACGTCGACCCCGGTCATCTCGACGACCGCCTCACCGGCGGCTGTACTCGACACGTCCCCCATCCAACCAACCCGTCGCGCCGGACCTGCGCACGCATGGGCGATCGAGTTGGCACGATCACGTCATGAGCGGACCAGGCAGCGAGCGAGCACTGCCCGGCAGCCCCACTCCCCTGGGCGCCGTCTGGGACGGCACCGGCACCAACTTCGCCCTCTGGTCGGCCGGCGCGCAGGCCGTCGACCTGTGCCTCTTCGACGCCGACGGCACCGAGCACCGCCACCGGCTCGAGGAGACGACGCACCAGGTGTGGCACGGCCGGCTGCCCGGGATCGGTCCGGGCCAGCGGTACGGCTACCGCGTCCACGGCGGTTACGACCCCGCCGCCGGGCTGCGGCACAACCCCGCGAAGCTTCTGCTGGACCCCTACGCCCGCGCCGTCGACGGCGACCTCACGCTGCACCCCGCGCTGTTCGGCTACCCCGGCGACGCGGTCGACAGCGCGACGCCGGACGAGCAGGACTCCGCGCCCTACGTCCCGCGCGGCGTCGTCGTCCACGACCCCTTCCCGTGGGACGGCGACCGGCCGCTGCGGACGCCGTGGTCGGACACCGTCATCTACGAGGTGCACGTCAAGGGCGCGACGGCGAACCACCCCGACGTGCCGCCGCACCTGCGCGGCACCTACGCGGGGCTGGCCCACCCGGCGTTCGTCGAGCACCTGCAGGCGCTCGGGGTCTCGGCGGTCGAGCTGCTGCCGGTGCACCACTTCGTCAGCGAGCCGCACCTGCTCCGCCGCGGGCTCACCAACTACTGGGGGTACAACACCCTGGGCTACTTCGCGCCGCACGCGGGCTACAGCTCGTCGGGCAGCGGCGGCGGGCAGGTCCTCGAGTTCAAGACGATGGTCAAGGAGCTGCACGCGGCGGGCATCGAGGTGATCCTCGACGTCGTCTACAACCACACCGCCGAGGGCGACCACACCGGCCCGACGCTGTCGTTCAAGGGGATCGACAACGCCGGCTACTACCGGCTCGACGGGATGAACCCGGCCCGCTACACCGACTACACCGGCTGCGGGAACACCCTCGACGTCCGCCGTCCCGCCGTCCTGGCACTGCTCATGGACTCGCTGCGCTACTGGGTCACCGAGATGCACGTCGACGGCTTCCGCTTCGACCTGGCCTCGGCACTGGCCCGCTCGATGCACGACGTCGACCGGCTGTCGGCGTTCTTCGACGTCGTCCACCAGGACCCGGTGGTCAGCAACGTCAAGCTCATCGCCGAGCCGTGGGACGTCGGCCCCGGCGGCTACCAGGTCGGCAACTTCCCGCCGCCGTGGACGGAGTGGAACGGCAGGTACCGCGACACCGTGCGCGACGTCTGGTCCGGCGCCCACGTCGGTGTGCGGGACCTGGCCTACCGGCTGACCGGCTCCTCCGACCTCTACCGCTCCGACGGCCGGCGGCCGTTCGCCTCGATCAACTTCGTGACGGCGCACGACGGGTTCACGATGCGCGACCTGGTCACCTACGAGCACAAGCGCAACGAGGCCAACGGCGAGGACAACCGGGACGGCGAGAGCCACAACCGCGGCTGGAACTGCGGCGTCGAGGGCGAGACCTCCGATCCGGACGTGAACGCGCTGCGGGGGCGGCAGGTGCGCAACCTGCTGACGACGCTGCTGATCTCCACCGGGGTGCCGATGCTGACCGCCGGAGACGAGCTGGGCCGCACGCAGGGCGGCAACAACAACGCCTACTGCCAGGACAACGAGGTCTCCTGGATCGACTGGAAGGACGTCGACGAGGACCTGGTGGCGTTCGTGGCGCGGCTGGTGCGGCTGCGTCGGTCGGCTCCCGTGCTGCGCCAGGAGGCGTTCTTCGAGGGCCACGAGGTGCCCGGCACCGGCGGCACCCGCGACCTCGCCTGGTTCGCGCCCGACGGCGGGCAGCTGACCACGCAGGACTGGTTCGACACCGGCCTGCAGACCCTCGGCATGTACCTCGACGGGCGCGGCATCCGGCACCGGGACGAGCACGGCCGGCGCGTGGTCGACGACTCGTACCTGGTGCAGCTGCACGCCGGGCCCGCGCCGGTGACGGTCCAGCTCCCGGGGCCGCCCTGGGCCGACGGCTACGAGCTGGTGGTCTCGACCGAGTACGCCACCGGCGCCCCGCCCGAGCAGGTGATCGTCGCCCCCGGCGAGGTCGAGCTCCCCGGCCGCTGCGTCTGGGTGCTGCGAGTCATCCGACGGCCGTGACGGAGTGCGCTGAGGCCCCGTTCCGGGGCCGGAACGGGGCCTCAGCGCACGTCGTCGGGCGAACTAGTCGTTCGGCTGCTCGAAGGTGATGACCGTCCAGCCGAGGAGGAGGCGGTCGCCGTCCGAGAGCGGGTGGGCGACGCCCGGCTCGAGCTGGGTCCACTCGGTGGCCTCGGGGCCGGCGACGTGGGTGCCGTTGAGCGAGCCGAGGTCGACGAGCGACACCTCGTTGCCCGAGCGCTGCAGGGCCGCGTGCGCGGACGAGAGCACGTTCTGGGTGTCGGCGATCGGCACCGGCCGCGCACCGCCGCTGGTGACCATCTCGTGGTTGTCGGGACGGCGGCCCAGCACGATGTCCTCGTCGACGGTCACGACCATGCCGTCGTCGAACCGCAGGATCGGCGCCGCGGCGTCCTTCTCCGGGCGCCAGAAGGCGGTCTGCTCGCCGGAGTCGGGAGCCGACGCCCGGCTGGCGCCCGAGCCGAAGCCGGCGTCGGAGGCGGCGCTGAACGACGACCCGGACGACGCCGGGACGGCCGACGACGCCGACGGCGCGGGGGCGGCCAGCTGCAGCATCGCACCGGAGCCGGGCACCGTGCCCTCGACGAGGTCGAACGAGACGCCCGGGGGCATCTGCGGCGCGGCCTGGCCGGGGCCGACGTACAGCGTCTGGCCGAGCTGGAAGCCGGAGGCGAGAGTGCCGCCCTCGACCGACGACCCCGAGACCGGGACGCCGTCGACGGCGGGCTGGCCCTTGCCGGACCAGAGCGCGACACCGGTGCCGGTGCCGGCGGGGTCGGCGATGACGAGGGCGAAGGAGGCAGCCCCGTGGGCGAGCGAGCTCACCTGCCCCGCGACGGCGGCGAGCACGCGGTCGGCGCCGGGACCGGACACACCGAGGCAGGCGTGCAGGGCCGCGACGAGGGCGGGCGAGCCGGGAGCGTCGACCCACAGCAGCCCGCCGCCGCGGCGAGCGACGACGGAATCTCCGGGGAGGACTTCACAGCGGTCAGGCATGGCCTCCAGCCTAGTGATCGACGCGCGGTCTCGGCGCTGCCACGTCCCCGCCACGCCGGGCGGTCACCACGTTCCGCGAGGCCCGTGGGACGCGCGTGACCGAAGTGCCTGGTGCACAACGTTCATGCGGTGCTCACCACACCCAGCTCGGACGGCACCGCCATGCGCTCGGAGTGCGGGAGCACGCGCACGGTGTAACCGAAAGCACCCGTCCGCTCGAGCGGGACGGTCGCGGTGAACCAGTGCCGCGAGCCCTCCGTCTGCTCGTGCGCCATCGGGATGCTCGTCACGTCGTGCAGCCCGTCGGCGTCGTCCACCCGGCCGTAGGCGGCCTGCACCTGGACGTCGGACGGCGTGAGCCCCGGCAGCTCCACCTCGGCGCGCAGCGCGAGGGTCGAGCCGATCTCCGGGGTGTCCCCCGCGCCGGTCGCCTCGACGTGCGCGACCCGCACCGTCGGCCAGTTGGACAGCAGGTGCGCCCGCCACGAGGCCTCCTCGCGGGCCGGCGCGTAGCCGTCGGCCGCCATGACGCGCGACGATCCGGCGGCCGGCACGTACAGCGCCTGCACGTAGTCGCGGACCATGCGGGTGGCCAGCACCTTGGGACCGGTCTCGCGGAGGGTGTGCCGCACCATCTCGACCCAGCGGCCCGGGATCCCGGCGGCGTCCCGCTCGTAGAACCGCGGCAGCACCTGGGTGGACAGCAGGTCGTAGATCGCCCGCGCCTCGACCTCGTCGCGGCGGTCGGCGTCGCTCACGCCGTCGGCCGTCGGGATCGCCCAGCCGTTCTGGCCGTCGAACCACTCGTCCCACCAGCCGTCGCGGATGGAGAGGTTCAGCCCGCCGTTGAGCGCCGCCTTCATGCCGGACGTGCCGCAGGCCTCCAGCGGGCGCAGCGGGTTGTTCAGCCAGACGTCGCAGCCCCAGTAGAGGTAGCGCGCCATCCCGATGTCGTAGCCGGGCAGGAAGGCGATCCGGTGGCGGATCTCCGGGTCGTCGGCGAACTCGACCATCTGCTGGATGAGCTTCTTGCCGCCGTCGTCGGCCGGGTGGCTCTTGCCGGCGATGACCAGCTGGATGGGCCGCTCGGGGTCGAGCAGCAGCGCCTTGAGCCGGGCGGGGTCGCGCAGCATCAGGGTGAGGCGCTTGTAGGAGGGCACCCGCCGCGCGAAGCCGATCGTCAGGACGTCGGGGTCGAAGGCGGTGTCGGTCCAGCCGACCTCGGCCTCGGTCGCGCCGCGGGAGAGCGCCGTCTCCCGGATCCGGCGGCGCACCTCCTGCACCAGCCGGGCGCGCAGCGTGCGCCGCACGTTCCAGAGGTCCGCGGCCGGGATCCCGTCGACGCCGTCGAAGTGCACCGGGCCGTCGACCTCGACCGGGTCGCCCTGGCTGGTCCTCTGGGTGCCCATGTCGAGCAGCTCGCGGGCGGTCCAGGTGGGCGCGTGCACGCCGTTGGTGATCGAGCCGATCGGCACGTCGCCCTCGTCGAAGCCCGGCCAGAGGCCGTTGAACATGCCGCGGCTCACGTGGCCGTGCAGCTCGCTCACGCCGTTGGCCCGCTGGCCCAGCCGCAGGCCCATGTGCGCCATGTTGAACTTCGACGGGTCCTCCTCGGCGCCGAGCGCGAGCAGGTCGTGCAGCGGCACGCCGAAGCCGGCGAAGTAGCGCTCGATGAGCGCCTTCGGGAAGCGGTCGATGCCCGCGGGCACCGGCGTGTGCGTGGTGAACACGGTGCCGGCGCGGACCGCCTGCAGCGCCTCGGCGAACGAGAGCGAGTGCGCCTCGGTGAGCTCGCGGATGCGCTCGACGCCCTGGAACCCGGCGTGGCCCTCGTTGGCGTGGAAGACCTCGGGCAGCGGGGTGCCGGTGAGGCCGCAGTAGGTGCGCAGGGCCCGGACGCCACCGATGCCGAGCAGCATCTCCTGCCGGAGGCGGTGGTCCTCGTCGCCGCCGTAGAGCCGGTCGGTGACCAGCCGCTCGGCCGGCGCGTTCTCCTCGATGTCGCTGTCGAGCAGCAGCAGGGTCACGCGACCGACCTGGGCCCGCCACACGTGGGCGTGCAGGGTGCGCCCCTCGGGCAGCGGCACGGTGATCACCGCGGCGGACCCGTCGGGCTCGCGCAGCAGCTTCACCGGCAGGCCGTGCGGGTCGAGCGAGGGGTAGTGCTCCAGCTGCCAGCCGTCGGCCGACAGGCCCTGGGTGAAGTAGCCGGCCCGGTAGAGCAGCCCGACGCCGATCAGCGGGACGCCGAGGTCGGACGCCGCCTTGAGGTGGTCGCCGGCCAGGATGCCGAGGCCGCCGGAGTACTGGGGCAGCACCTCGGTGATGCCGAACTCCGCGGAGAAGTACGCGATGCTCGCCGGCGCCTCGGGCCCCAGCGACTGGTACCAGCGGGGGGTGGCGAGGTACTCCTCGAGGTCGTCGACGGCGTCCTGCAGGCGCCGCACGAATCGGCGGTCGTTGGCCAGGGTCGCCAGCCGTTCCGCCGAGACCTCGCCGAGCGCCCGGACCGGGTCGGCGCCGCAGGACTCCCACAGGTTCGGGTCGAGCGCCTCGAACAGGTCACGGGTCTCGGGGTGCCAGGACCACCGGAGGTTCATGACGAGCTGGGACAGGGGCGTCAGGGGTTCGGGCAGCGCCGCGCGGACGGTGAACCGACGAAGAGCACGCACCGGCCGAGACTAACCAGCCGGAGCCGTACCGCCAGGGGTTGCGACGAACAATCCGGGACACCGGCGACCCGGCCCCATCGGGTGAGGCAGATGAGGCGTGATCGCAGCCGAGGTGCTGGTGGGGCCCGACGTCAGTAGCGTGGTCGGTGATGACTGGCCGCGCTGACCTCCGCCTCGGCATCTCCGATGTCGCCCCTGTCGTGTCCTGCGGATCCTTCTCCGCCCGTGCCGTGGTCGGCGAGCACCTGCCGATCACCGCGACCGTCTTCCGCGAGGGCCACGACGCCGTCGCGGCGAACGTCGTCTGGACCGGTCCGGACGGCGACGCGAACGGCCCGTTCCTCCGCATGGCGAAGCTGCCGCCGGAGCCCGACCGCTGGCTGGCGACCGTGGTGCCCGACCGCGAGGGCCTGTGGACCTTCCGCGTCGAGGCCTGGAGCGACCCGCTGTCCACCTGGCGGCACGCCGTCGAGGTCAAGGTCGAGGCCGGCCAGGGCGCCGAGGAGCTCGCCAACGACCTGGAGGAGGGCGCCCGCCTGCTCGACCGCGTGGCGAAGGACGCCGACGACGAGTGGCGCGGCCGCGTCGAGGCCGCGGCGGCCGCCCTGCGGGACACCGACCAGGAGCTGACCGTCCGCATCGCGCCGGCCCTGGCCGCCGGCCTGCAGCGCTACCTGCACGAGCACCCGGTCCGGGAACTGGTCACCGCCACGCCCGAGTACGAGGTGTGGGTCGACCGGCCGACCGCGCTCTACGGCTCCTGGTACGAGTTCTTCCCCCGCTCCGAGGGGCCCGTCGTCGGCGGCGTCCCCACCCACGGCACGTTCACCACGGCCGCCGACCGGCTGCCGGCCATCGCCGACATGGGCTTCGACGTCGTCTACCTGCCGCCGATCCACCCGATCGGCACCGTGAACCGCAAGGGCCCGAACTCCGCCCAGTTCCCCGGCGGCAACCCGCACGACGTCGGACCGGACGACGTCGGCTCGCCGTGGGCCATCGGCAGCGCCGAGGGCGGTCACGACGCCGTCCACCCGCAGCTCGGCACGATGGACGACTTCCGGGCCTTCGTCGCGCGCACCCGCGAGCTGGGCATGGAGGTCGCGCTGGACTTCGCGCTGCAGGCCGCGCCCGACCACCCGTGGGTCGCCGAGCACCCGGAGTGGTTCACCACCAAGCCGGACGGGACCATCGCCTACGCGGAGAACCCGCCGAAGAAGTACCAGGACATCTACCCGATCAACTTCGACAACGACCCCGAGGGCATCTACGCCGAGTGCCTCCGGGTGATCCGGGTGTGGGTCGAGGCCGGGGTCCGCATCTTCCGCGTCGACAACCCGCACACCAAGCCGCTGAACTTCTGGCACTGGCTGATCTGGGAGGTCAAGAGGACCGACCCGGACGTGCTGTTCCTCGCCGAGGCGTTCACGCGGCCGGCGATGATGCACCAGCTCGCCCGCATCGGGTTCACTCAGTCGTACACGTACTTCACCTGGCGCACCGAGCGCGCCGAGCTGGAGGAGTACGGCCAGGAGCTGGCCGCCAACTGCCACTACATGCGGCCCAACTTCTTCGTGAACACCCCGGACATCCTCCACGAGTCGCTGCAGTTCGGCGGCCCGCCGATGTTCAAGATCCGCGCCGTGCTCGCCGCGATGATGAGCCCGACCTGGGGCGTCTACTCCGGCTTCGAGCTGTTCGAGCACGTCGCCGTCCGGCCGGGCAGCGAGGAGTACCTCGACAGCGAGAAGTACCGGCTGCGGCCCCGGGACTGGGCGGGCGCGGAGGCGTCGGGCCGCACGCTGGCGCCCTACCTCCGCCGGCTCAACGAGATCCGCCGCGCCCACCCCGCGCTGCAGCAGCTGCGCACCCTGCGCTTCCACGCGGTCGACAACCCCAACCTGATCTGCTTCTCCAAGACCGACCCGGGGTCGCAGGACGCGGTGATCGTCGTGGTCAACCTGTCCAGCCGCGACACCCAGATCGGGACGACCGCGCTGGACATGCCCACCCTCGGCCTGGACTGGCACGAGCGGTTCGGCGTCACCGACGAGCTGACCGGCGCCCACTACGACTGGGGCCAGTTCAACTACCTGGAGCTGGATCCCCACCGGGAGCCCGCCCACGTCTTCGCGGTCACGCTGCCGCGACCGGTGCAGTTCCCGCCGCCGGTCGCGTAACCCCCTTCTCCCGACCGCACCTGCGATCCGAACGAGGTCGACCTCCCCCGATGACCGTTCCCGTCCCCGACTTCCCCGACAGCCGCTCCGCGCTGCCCCCGCCCGGGACCGACCCCGAGTGGTACAAGCGCGCGGTCTTCTACGAGGTGCTGGTCCGGGGCTTCGCCGACAGCAACGCCGACGGCGTCGGCGACCTCCGCGGCATGATCGACAAGCTCGACTACCTGCAGTGGCTCGGCGTCGACTGCCTCTGGCTCCCGCCGTTCTTCGCCTCGCCGCTGCGCGACGGCGGCTACGACGTCAGCGACTACACCGCGGTCCTGCCGGAGTTCGGCGACATCCAGGACTTCAAGGAGTTCCTGGACGAGGCCCACGCGCGCGGCATGCGCGTGATCATCGACTTCGTCATGAACCACACCTCGGACCAGCACCCTTGGTTCCAGGCCAGCCGCAGCGACCCCGACGGCCCGTACGGCGACTTCTACGTGTGGGCCGACGACGACACCGGCTACGCCGACGCGCGGATCATCTTCGTCGACACCGAGAGCTCGAACTGGACGTTCGACCCGGTCCGCAAGCAGTACTTCTGGCACCGCTTCTTCTCCCACCAGCCGGACCTCAACTTCGAGAACCCGCGGGTGCAGGAGGCGATCATCGACGCCCTGCGGTTCTGGCTGGACCTGGGCATCGACGGCTTCCGGCTCGACGCCGTGCCCTACCTCTTCGAGGAGGAGGGCACCAACTGCGAGAACCTGCCGCGCACCCACGAGTTCCTCAAGCAGGTGCGCAAGGTGGTCGACGCCGACTACCCCGACCGCGTGCTGCTGTGCGAGGCCAACCAGTGGCCGGCCGACGTCGTCGAGTACTTCGGCGAGAACGGCGACGAGTGCCAGATGGCCTTCCACTTCCCGGTGATGCCGCGCCTGTTCATGGCCGTGCGCCGGGAGCAGCGCTTCCCGATCTCGGAGATCATGGCGCAGACGCCGGACATCCCCGACAACTGCCAGTGGGGCGTCTTCCTCCGCAACCACGACGAGCTGACCCTCGAGATGGTCACCGACGAGGAGCGGGACTACATGTGGGCGGAGTACGCGAAGGACCCCCGCATGAAGGCCAACATCGGCATCCGCCGGCGGCTGGCCCCGCTGCTCGACAACGACGTCAACACGCTCGAGCTCTTCAACGCGCTGCTGCTCTCGCTGCCGGGCTCGCCGGTCCTCTACTACGGGGACGAGATCGGCATGGGCGACAACATCTGGCTGGGCGACCGCGACGGCGTCCGCACCCCCATGCAGTGGACGCCCGACCGCAACGGTGGCTTCTCCACGGCCGACCCGCAGCGGATGTACCTGCCGCTCAACCAGGACCCGGTCTACGGCTACCAGGTCACCAACGTCGAGTCGCAGCTGCGGAACACCACGTCGCTGCTGCACTGGATCCGCCGGATGATCCAGGTGCGCAACGAGCACCCGACGTTCGGCCTCGGCAGCTTCACCGAGATCGGCTCGCGCAACCCCACGGTGCTCTCGTTCGTCCGCGAGTTCGGCGACGACGTCGTCCTCTGCGTGAACAACCTGTCGCGGTTCCCGCAGCCGGTGGAGCTCGACCTCCGCCAGTACGAGGGCTACACGCCCATCGAGCTGACCGGCCGGGTGGAGTTCCCGCAGATCGGCGTCCTGCCCTACATGCTCACCCTCGCCGGGCACGGCTTCTACTGGTTCGAGCTCGCCAAGCCGGCCACCCCGGCGCCGGCCGACGAGCACGAGGACTGGGAGGCCGCCACCTCCAGCACCGTCGCCGACACCCTCCTCGCCGCCGGCCTGGTGAGCGACGCCGAGGAGATCCCGGGCGACAGCGACACCCGCGACCAGGGAGAGACGTCATGAAGGCACTGACCGACCTCTTCCGGGACTGGATGCCCCACCAGCGGTGGTTCGGAGGCAAGGGCCGGGAGTGGGCCGACGTCACCGAGAACGGCTTCTTCCTCGACCGGGCCAACCCGGTCCTCTCGGTGCACCGGGTGCACATCACCTACACCGACGGCGTGCGCGAGACCTACCTGGTGCCGCTGTCGTGGCGCGACCACCCGGCCGACGAGCTCGAGTCGGCGTTCGTCGGAGCCGTCGCCAACGACGGCAAGGAGACCTACGCCTACGACGCCATGCGCGACCGGGACGCGACGCCGCCCTGGCTGATCCACCTGGTGAACGCCTCGACCGTCGGGCCGATGCACTTCCACCCGGCCGGCGTCGCCTACATCCCCGAGGGCCTCCCCGGCGACATCGTCTCCGGCGAGCAGAGCAACACCTCGCTGATCTACGGGCAGGAGGCGATCCTCAAGCTGTTCCGCCGCCTGGAGCCCGGCCTCAACCCCGACGTCGAGATCCACGACGCGCTGCGCCGGACCGAGAACGAGCACATCGCGCCGCTGCTCGGCTACGTCGAGATCGACGAGGACGACGACCCGTCGACCCCGCCGGCGACGGTCGCGATGCTGCAGACCTTCGTGCCCAACGCCAGCGACGGGTGGCGGCTGGCGACCGCCAGCGTCCGCGACCTGTACGCCGAGGGCGACCTGCACGCCGACGAGGTGGGCGGGGACTTCGCGGCCGACAGCGAGCGGCTGGGCGCGGCCACCGCCTCGGTGCACGCCGACATGGCGAAGGTGCTGCCGACCGAGCCGGCCGACGAGGGCTGGTACGCGGCGGTCGCGGCCCAGATGAACGAGCGGCTCGACGCCGCCATCGAGGTCGTGCCGCAGCTCGCCGAGCACGCCGACGGCCTGCGCGCGCTGTACGCCGCGGTGGCCGGGAGCCGGGAACCGGTCGTGCGCCAGCGCGTGCACGGCGACCTGCACCTCGGTCAGGTGCTGCGCACCGCGACCGGCTGGATCGTGCTCGACTTCGAGGGCGAGCCGGCCCGGCCGCTGGCCGCCCGGCGGGAGCTGGACAGCCCGCTGCGCGACGTGGCCGGCATGCTCCGCAGCTTCGACTACGCGGCCCGTCACATGCTCGTCGAGCAGCCCGACGACGCCCAGCGGGCCTACCGCGCCCAGGAGTGGGCGGCCCGCAACCGGGCGGCCTACTGCACCGGCTACTCCGCCGCGAGCGGCCTGGACCCGTGCGGAGAGTCACCACTCCTTCGGGCGTTCGAGGCCGACAAGGCGGTTTACGAGTGCGTCTACGAGGCACGCAACCGTCCGCACTGGCTGATGATCCCGCTGAACTCGCTGACCCGGCTGGCCGGCGGCGAGTGACCCGCCGGGACCGGCACGCAACCCGAGCACGGAAGAGGACGGCGAGACGATGACGAGCGACGAGAACGGCCCCGTGGCCGACAAGGACGACCTGCAGCGCGCCGTCGAGGAGAAGGTCGCCGCAGCGGAGGCGGCCGAGGCCGAGCCGGTCGTGAACGCCGACCCGCCGCGCACGAGCGCCAAGCGGGCGGCGGCCAAGAAGGCACCCGCGAAGAAGGCGCCCGCCAAGAAGGCACCGGCGAAGCGGGCCGCGGCGAAGAAGGCACCCGCCAGGAAGGCGGTCTCCACGGTGACGCCGGAGCCGGGCTCCGAGGAGAGCCCGGTGACCGCCAACCCGGTGGTCGCGCCGGCGCCGATCGCCGAACCGGGCGACGGCACCGGGGCCCCGGCCGGCCAGCCGGTCGCGCCCTCCCCCGACCCGGCGGAGCCGAACGAGCCGCAGGCACCGGAGACGTCGCAGGCGTCGGCGCCGCAGGCCGCGGTCTCCGCGGCGGCCCCGGAGGACGGATCCAACGACCCGCAGGCGGCCACCACGCGGCAGGTGACCGAGGAGGAGCTGCGCGCCATCGTCGAGGGCTGGTCGCACGACCCGCACGGCATCCTCGGCGCGCACGAGTCGGGCGACGGCTGGGTGGTGCGCACCCTGCGGCCCGACGCCGTCTCGGTCGCCGTCGTCGACGAGGACGGCACCCGGTACGAGACCACCCGCCTGCACGACGGCGGCATCCACGAGGCCTCGCTCCCCCGGCAGCCGGGCGACTACCGCATCGAGGTCGTCTACCCCGACGGGCAGGGCGGCACGACCACGCACACCGTCGACGACCCGTACCGCTGGCTCCCGACGCTCGGCCCCCTGGACGAGCACCTCATCCGCGAGGGCCGGCACGAGCGGCTCTGGGAGGTCCTCGGCGCGCACGTCCGCCGCTACGACACCCCGCGCGGCACCGTCGAGGGCGTCTCCTTCGCCGTGTGGGCGCCCAACGCCCGCGGCGTCAAGGTCACCGGCGACTTCGACTACTGGGAGGCGCGCGCCTACCCGATGCGGTCGCTCGGCTCCTCCGGCGTCTGGGAGATCTTCGTCCCCGGCGTGCAGGTCGGCAGCCGCTACCGCTACCACGTGCTGGGCGCCGACGGCACCTGGCGGGAGAAGTCCGACCCGCTCGCGTTCGCCACCGAGGTGCCGCCGCTGAACGCGTCGGTCGTCACGGAGTCGGCCTACGAGTGGAACGACGAGGCCTGGCTGGCCGAGCGCGCCGCGGGCGGCTGGCACGAGCGTCCGATGAGCGTCTACGAGGTGCACGCGGGCTCGTGGCGGCAGGGGCTCTCCTACCGGGAGCTGGCCGACGAGCTCGTCGACTACGTCGCCGCCGCGGGTTTCACCCACATCGAGTTCATGCCCCTGGCCGAGCACCCCTTCGGCGGGTCCTGGGGCTACCAGGTCACCTCCTACTACGCGCCGACCTCCCGCTTCGGCAGCCCCGACGACCTCCGCTACCTGATCGACCGCGCCCACCAGGCAGGCATCGGCGTCATCGTCGACTGGGTGCCCGCCCACTTCCCCAAGGACGAGTGGGCCCTGGCCCGCTTCGACGGCACGCCGCTCTACGAGCACGGCGACCCGCGCCGCGGCGAGCAGCTGGACTGGGGCACCTACGTCTTCGACTTCGGGCGTTCCGAGGTGCGGAACTTCCTCGTGGCCAACGCCCTGTACTGGGCCAAGGAGTTCCACGTCGACGGCATCCGCGTCGACGCCGTCGCCTCCATGCTCTACCTGGACTACTCGCGCTCGGAGTGGCTGCCCAACCAGTACGGCGGGCGGGAGAACCTCGAGGCGGTGGCGTTCCTGCAGGAGATGAACGCGACCGTCTACCGCGAGGTGCCCGGCGTCGTCACGATCGCCGAGGAGTCGACGGCGTGGCCGGGCGTCACCCGCCCGACGCACCTCGGCGGCCTGGGCTTCGGCTTCAAGTGGAACATGGGCTGGATGCACGACTCGCTGGCCTACGTCGAGCGCGAGCCGGTCTACCGCAGCTACCACCACGGCCAGCTGACGTTCTCGATGATGTACGCCTACTCCGAGAACTACGTGCTGCCGATCAGCCACGACGAGGTCGTGTACGGCAAGGGCTCGATGCTGCGGAAGATGCCCGGCGACCGCTGGCAGCAGCTGGCCAACCTGCGCGCCTACCTCGCCTACATGTGGGCGCACCCGGGCAAGCAGCTGCTGTTCATGGGCTCGGAGTTCGCCCAGGACTCCGAGTGGGCGGAGAGCCGCTCGCTGGACTGGTGGCACCTCGACGACCCGGCGCACCGCGGCGTCCTGCAGCTGGTCACCGACCTCAACAGCCGCTACAAGGAGCTGGACGCGCTGTGGTCGCTCGACGTCGACCCGTCGGGTTTCCAGTGGATCGACGCCAACGACGCGGGCGGCAACGTCCTGTCGTTCCTGCGGTACGGCAAGCCCGTCAAGGAGGGCGCCGAGCCCGCGGACGACGGCGCCGGCTCGGCCCTGGCCTGCGTGGTGAACTTCTCCGGCGCGCCGCACCACGGCTACCGGATCGGGCTCCCGCGCGGCGGCCAGTGGCGCGAGGTGCTCAACACCGACGCCGAGGGCTACGGCGGGTCCGGCGTGGGCAACCTCGGCGGCGTGGAGGCCGTCGAGGAGCCGTGGCACGGCCTGCCCTACTCGGCGACCGTCGCCGCTCCCCCGCTGGGCACCGTCTGGCTGGTGCACGAGGGCTGATGCGTCGAGGGCCCCCGCGGGGGCCCTCGAACGGGCATCCTGTGACGGTGCTGCGCCGCGCCGTCCCCGTCGTCGTCACCGCCCTCCTGCTCGCCGGCTGCAGCACCGATGTGGTGGCGGGCCAGGCCTCCCCCGGGACCGGCGGACCCGTCGACGTGCCGGCCGACGAGTTCCCGGTCACCGGGGCCGGCGACGAGCCGATCGACCGGTTCGCCCGCAACGCGCTGGCCGACCTCGACGCCTTCTGGGCCGAGGCCTACCCCGAGTACTTCGACGACGAGTACGAGCCCCTGCAGGGCGGGTTCTTCTCGGTCGACTCCCTGGACCTCGACCCGAGCGCGTACCCCGAGGACACCGGCATCGGCTGCGCGGGCTCGCCCACGCCGCCGGAGGAGGTGGCCGACAACGCGTTCTACGACCCGGAGTGCGACGTCATCGCGTTCGACCGGGCGCTGCTGGAGGAGCTCGCCGACGAGTACGGCCGCTTCCTCGTGCCGGTGGTCATGGCGCACGAGTTCGGCCACGCGATGCAGGCCCGGTTCGGGTTCGCCGAGCGCGCGATCCTCGACGAGACGCAGGCCGACTGCCTGGCCGGCGCCTGGACGGCGTGGGTCGCCGCGGGCGAGGCCGAGCACGTGTCCATCCGCCGGCCCGAGCTGGACGACGTCGTCCGCGGGTTCCTGCTGCTGCGCGACGACGTCGGCAGCGATCCCGACGACACCCAGGCCCACGGCTCCTACTTCGACCGGGTCTCGGCCTTCTACGAGGGGTTCGACGGCGGCATGGCGTCCTGCCGCGACGACTTCGGCCCCGACCGGTTGTTCACCGCCGCGGCGTTCGAGGATCCGCTGGACGCCGCGTCCCAGGGCGACGCCTCGTTCGACGAGCTCGTCTCCCTGATCGACACCAGCCTGCCGGACTTCTGGGGCGAGGTGTTCCCGGCCGCGTTCGGCGACGAGTTCGACCCCCCGGTCGTGGAGGGCTTCCAGGGCGACGCGCCCGACTGCGACGGGCTGGACGACCGCGATCTCGGCTACTGCGCGGAGGACAACACCGTCTACCTCGACGAGTCGGACCTCGCGACGCCGGCGTACGACGAGATCGGCGACTTCGCCCTCGCGACGGCCATCGCGCTGCCGTACTCGCTCGCCGTCCGCGAGCAGGCGGGCCTGTCGACCGACGACGGCGCGGCCACCCGCTCGGCCGTCTGCCTGACCGGCTGGTACGAGGCCCAGTGGTACAACCGCGAGTTCGGCGACATCCTCCCGGGCGCGGCCATCAGCCCGGGCGACATCGACGAGGCCGTGCAGTTCCTCCTGACCTACGGCGTGGACCCCGAGGTGTTCCCGAACGTGGACGCCTCGGGCTTCGAGCTCGTCGGGGCGTTCCGGGCCGGCTTCCTCGAGGGCGGGGAGGCCTGCGACCTCGAGCGGTGACGTTTGCACCGGCCCGGGAACGCCGATGCACCGCCCATGGCTGTCTCGCGCCCGGGTCGTGCGCTGCCCGCCCTCCTGGCGGTCTCCGTCCTCTGGCTGACCGGGTGCGCGACGATCGTCGTCGACGGGCCGCGCTCCGAGCCGTCGCGCCCCCGGGACACCGGGGGCCCGGTCACCGTCGTGGGGGCCGACGGTGGCCCGGTGGACCGGCTGGCCGCGGACGCGCTCGCCGACCTCGAGGAGTACTGGACCGACACGTTCCCGGACGTCTTCGGCGGGGAGTTCGAGCCCCTGGCGGGCGGCTACTTCAGCGTCGACCCCGGGGACGTCGACCCGGCGGCGTACCCCGACGGCATCGGCTGCGGCTCCGACCCCCGCCAGGTCGAGAACAACGCGTTCTACTGCCAGTCACCGGACACCCCGAACGCGGACTCCATCAGCTACGACCGGGCGTTCCTCGGCGAGCTCGGCGAGAACTACGGCGCGTTCCTCCCCGCCCTGGTCATGGCGCACGAGTTCGGCCACGCCGTGCAGGCGCGGGTCGGGCTGCCCCGGACGTCGATCGCCACCGAGACGCAGGCCGACTGCCTGGCCGGCAGCTGGACCCGGTGGGTGGCCGACGGCGAGGCCGCCCGCTCCAGCCTCGACGAGCCCGACCTCGACGACCTGCTCCGCGGCTACTTCCTGCTGCGCGACCCGGTGGGCACGAGCTCGGCGGAGGAGTCGGCGCACGGCTCCTACTTCGACCGCGTGTCGGCGTTCCAGGACGGCTTCGACGACGGCCCCGAGGCCTGCCGCGACGACTTCGGCCCCGAGCGCGTCTTCACCCAGGGCGAGTTCGTGGACGACCGGGACTTCGCCGCCCGGGGCAACGCGGAGTACGGCTTCGTCGTCCAGGCGCTCGAGCCGTCGCTCGCGCAGGTGTGGGAGCAGGCGTTCCGCGAGGTGTTCCGCGAGGACTTCACCGCGCCGTCGGTCGAGCCCTTCGACCGGCGGGCCCCGGCCTGCGCCGACGACCCCGACCTCGACCTCGTGCACTGCGCGGACGAGCAGCTGGTGGCCTTCGACCAGGCCGACCTCGCCCAGCCCGCCTACGCCGACATCGGCGACTTCGCGGTGGTCACCGCCGTCGCCATCCCGTACGCGCAGGCCGTCCGCGACGAGCTCGGCCTCTCCGACGAGGACCCGGCGGGCATCCGCTCGGCGGTCTGCCTCACCGGCTGGTACGCCGCCAAGGTCTACAACGGGCAGGCCGGGCTGACCATCTCGCCGGGCGACCTCGACGAGAGCGTGCAGTTCCTGCTCACCTACGGCCGGTCGGCGACCGTGCTCCCCACCGCCGAGCTCTCGGGGTTCGAGCTGGTCGACCTCTTCCGCAACGGGTTCGAGGAGGGCCTCGACGCCTGCGACGTCGGGGCCTGACCGCTCAGAACAACGCGGCCATCAGCTGACGGCGGGCGGTACCGACGCGGGGGTCCTCGTCGCCGACCACGGCGAACAGCTCCACGAGGTGCGTGCGGGCGCGGTCGCGGTCCTCGCCGGAGGTGCGCCGGACGACGTCGAGCAGCCGGTCGAAGGCCGCCTCGATGTTCCCGGTGCCCAGCAGGAAGTCAGCGGCGCGGGTCTGCGCCTCGACGTCGTCGGGCGCGGCGTCGGCCTTCGCCAGCGCGTCCGGCCCGGCCTCCTCGGCCCGGCGGAAGAGCTGGACCTGCCGGAGGGCCAGCCCGGCCTCGGGGTGGTCGGGCTCGGCGTCGAGGATCGACCGGTAGGCCGCCTCCGCCGCGGCCAGGTCGCCCCGCTCCAGCGCCGCCTCGGCGGCGTCGAGCCGCGGGTCCTCGGGCGCCTCGGCCGCGGCGGCACCGGGCACCGCCCCGCCGGTCGTCGCGCGCACCAGCTCGTCCACGAACTGCCGGGCCTGCTCCTCCGGGATCGCCCCGGTGAACTCGGCGACCAGCTGTCCCTGCCACACCGCCTTGACCGCCGGGATGCCCTGCACCCGCAGGCCCTGGGCCAGCGCGGGGTTCGCCTCGACATCGACCTTGGCCAGCACCCAGCTGCCACCACCCTCGGCGGCGAGCCGCTCGAGCACCGGGGACAGCTGCTTGCACGGGCCGCACCACTCGGCCCACAGGTCGAGGACGACCGGCACCTGGAAGGAGCGGTCGAGGACCTCGGCCTGGAAGGTGGCCTCGGTGACGTCGACGACGGCCGAGCCCGGCGCCCCGCCGGGCGCGGTGGCGCTCGGGGGCGGTGCCGCCGCGGCGCGCGCGGCGGCGTCGGAGCGGGCCTTCACGGCGGCGAGGTCGACGGCGCCGGACATGGCGGCCGCCAGCTGCGCCTGCTGCGCCGCGGCCCGAGGGTCGGGGCGTCCGGGACGGGTGGGCTGCATGGGAGACATGATCCCACCGCGCCGCCGCGCAGGTCAGCGGGGCCGGTGTCCGCTGTAGCTCACCACCTGCTGGAAGGTCGGGCGGTTCTGCCAGTCGATGTCGCGCACCCCGATCACACCGGTGGCCGTGGACCTGATGTCGTCCTGGTGCTTGTCGTAGGTCAGCTCGCTCACCGACGCGACGCCCTGCTCGGCGAGCACCCGGTCGACCGTCGTCCGCAGGGACGCCCGCAGGTCGTCGGCGCAGGCCGCGCCGTCGCCGCCGCCGCAGTACGTCCGCGACCAGACGCCGTCCTCGTCGCCGCCGAGGTCCCGGGCGACGTAGCCGTACCAGGCCACGTTGTTCCAGGCGGAGCCCACGCCCTGGCGCGGGTGGTCGTCCAGCCGCTGCGGCAGCTCGGTGACGAGATCGCCCAGGGTGCCGCGGAGCAGTTCGTGCGCCACCGAGGTCACCGTGCCGTCGTCGGCGGTCGACTCCCACCAGGCGTCGAAGAGCGCGATCGCCGCCTGGTCGTCGTAGGAGCCGTCGCGGTCGGCGTCGATCCGGTGCGCACCGCGCTCCTGCCAGTCGCGCAGCAGCGCGGTGGCCTCGGCGAGCGCCGGGTCGTCGCCGATCGTCCCCAGGAGGGCCGGCAGCGTCTCGACGGCGCGGAGGTCGACGGTCGCGGCGTCCTGGACGGCGGCCACCAGGTCCGCGGTGGTCACGCCGCCGTCGCCGACGAGCGCGTCCATGCGGTCGGACAGCGCCAGGCTGCGCTGCACCGGACCCCAGCCCCAGCCGTCGTCGGCCGCGGCCCACTCGGGCGCCGGCTTGTTGTTCCAGCTGACCAGGTAGCCCGACGGCGGGTCGACCTGCTGCGGGTGGTCGTCGGCGTCCATCCAGCCCTGCCAGTCGTACTCCTCGCCCGCCCAGCGGGGCAGGTGCGGATCGGTGCCCTCGGCGCGCACCGGGAGCAGGCCCGACGAGTAGTACGCGATGTCGCGGTCGTCGGCGTAGAACCAGTTGAACGTGTAGTCGATGGCCGCCGCGGCCTCCTGGAAGCTCTCGGCGTCCCGGGTGTGCTCGGGGTTGCCGAGGCGCTCGAAGCCGACGACCGAGTCCAGCTCGCGGTGGTAGGTGCTGCGCTGCAGCACGACGCCCACCGGCTCGCCGTCGACCGTCGTGCGCAGCTGCACGATCCCCTGCTCGGTGCGGAGCACGAGGAACTTCAGCACCTGCGGCGCCCCCGCGCCTCCGAGGGTCGGGAGGGCCACCTGCTCGTGCACCCGGCGGTCCATGGCCACGCACCTGCCGTCGTCCAGGTAGCCCTCGGACTCCACGGTGGCCGGCCCCCCGGAGGGATCGCAGAGCCGGACGACGACGGTGTCGACGTTGTCGCTATTGGCACTGGTCGCCGACCAGGCGTAGTCGACCCCGCGGCCGAGCTGGACGACCAGGTGGGTGCCGGCGAAGGAGACGCCGCGGGCGCGGACGCCGGGGGCGACGACGGCCTGCTCGGTGAGCAGCTGCGGCGCGTAGTAGCTGGTCTGCGGGCCGAAGACGGCGCGCGGGTGGCCGTCCTCGGTGTGCTTCCCGGCCACGAGGGCGGCGTTGCTCATGCCGTCGCCGACCTGGCCGAGGTCGAGGGTGCCGAACGGCCCGGTGATCCGCATGGGCGCGGGGTCCAGCCGGCCCTTCAGCGAGCCCAGCGAGGGCAGCGGGATGTCGTGCCCGCCGGCGTCCGCGCCGGTGCCGGGGGCCGTGGGGCCGTCGAGGTCGGGCAGGGCCACGCCGGGGAGGGTCGGGTCCACCGGCGTGCCGCCGCCGTTCGGCGCGGGCTCCGAGGACGTCGTCGGGGCCTGCGGGTCGTCCGCGGAGCGGAGGTCGTCGAAGATCCGGCGGCCCTCCTCGGGCCCGAACCGTGCCTCGAGCTGCTGCAGCCAGCGGGCGTTGGCGTACTCCGCGCCGCCGCCCTTGCCGAAGATGCCGCCGACGAGCGAGGCGATGTAGACCAGGTCGGCGCGGTCCCAGTCCTCCGGCACCTTCTGGAGGGCGACGTACTCGGCGGGGCAGTGCGGGCCGACGACGAGCCCCGGGCACAGCGCGCGCTGGCCGGCGTTGATGCCCTCGAGGAAGGCGTCGGTGGCGCGCAGGAGTGCCTGGCCCTCCTCGCCGAACCGGCCGGCGACGTCCTCGACCTGGGCGGCGGCCTCCTCCTCGGTGTAGTAGGCGGTGCGGACCTGCTCCTGGTCCATCGCGATGTTCTCCGCGCTCGGACCGAGGAACTCCGACGCCCGCCCCGCGCCGACGTGCCGGAGCACGTCCATGAGGAACATCCGGTCCTGGACACCGGCGTAGCCCGAGCCCCAGGCGGCGAGCTCGCGGGTCTCGGCCTCGATGTAGGGCACCCCGAAGGCGTCCCGGCGGATGACCACGCCGTCTCGGGGCCGCTCGATGCGCACCGCGTCCTCGTCGGAGAGGGTGAGCGGTGCGTCCTTGTAGTAGTCCCCGAGCTGCTCGTCGGTGAGGCTCGCCAGGTCGGCGGCGTTCAGCGCGTCGTACATCTCGAGCTGGTCGGCGAAGTTCCGCGGCGCGTTCCGGCCGTCGACGGCCTGCCGGCCCAGGGGATCGCCGAGCACGGCGCCGACGGCGCCGGGCAGCGTCATCCCGCCCGACTGCCCCGGCGGGAGGATGTTCCGCACACCGCCGTACCCGGTCTCCCCCTCGGACGGCGCAGCCCCCGCCGGAGTCACGAGTCCGGCGACGGCCACGGCGCTGACGGACAGCACCACCGCGAGGCGGCGCAGCGGGATGCGGGGCACGGCGACCTCCGGGTCCGGGAGTGGTGCCGTGTGAACGAGGGCACATCGCGGCCGGTTACGCGCCGGTAACTTACGGACCGAGAAAGGTCAGAACCCGGGCGTCAGGCCTGCCCCCAGGCGCCGAGCTGGTTCCCGCTGGGGTCGCGGAAGTGGAAGCGACGGCCGCCGGGGAAGTCGTACGGGCCGTCGGTGACCGTGCCGCCGGCCGCCTCCACCGACGCGACCGTCCCGTCGAGGTCGGCCGAGAACAGCAGCACCAGCGGGCCTCCGGCCTTCGGCGGCTCCGTGTCGAGCCGGAGTCCGCCGACCTCGCCGTCGGCATCGCGGATGCCGGCGTACCCGGGGCCGTAGTCGGTGAACTCCCAGCCGAAGGCCTCGGCGTAGAAGCGCTTCGCCCGTCCGAGGTCGGTGACGGTCAGCTCGACGTAGTCGATGGCGTGGTGCCGGTGCGTGTCAGCCATGCCGGGAGCATGGCCCAGGGGTACGTCAGAACCGGGCGGGCTCGGTGTAGCTCCCCCACTCGGCCCGGAGGGCGTCGCAGATCTCGCCGAGGGTGGCCTCGGCACGGACGGCGTCGAGCATCGCCGGCACCATGTTCTGCTCCGTGCGCGACACCGCCACCATCCGCTCCACGGCGGCCCGCGCGGCGGCGTCGTCCCGGCGCTGCCGACGGGCCGCCAGCTCGGCCTTCTGCTCGCGCTCGACCTCGTGGCTCACGCGCAGGATCTGCAGCGGCTCCTCGCCCTGCACGGTGCCGGTCAGCGTGTTGACGCCGACGACCTTCTTGTCGCCCTTCTCCAGCGCGCGCTGGTAGACGAAGGCCGCCTCGGCGATCTCCCCGGTGAACCAGCCGTCCTCGATGCCGCGGAGGATGCCGCTGGTCATCGTCCCGTCGGCGCCCATGTCGCGGATCCGGGCGAAGATCTCCTCGGCCTGCCGCTCGAGCTCGTCGGTGAGCGCCTCGACGTACCAGGAGCCACCCAGCGGGTCGGCGACGTTCATGACGCCGGTCTCCTCGGCGATGACCTGCTGGGTGCGCAGCGCGATCTGCGCGGCCCTGGCACTGGGCAGGGCCAGCACCTCGTCGAGGGCGTTGGTGTGCAGCGACTGGGTTCCGCCGAGAACGGCGGACAGCGCCTCGATCGCCGTCCGGACGATGTTGTTGTCCGGCTGCTGGGCGGTCAGCGACACCCCGGCGGT
Organism: Bacillus sp. AZ43; assembly: GCA_004570425.1. Classification (GTDB taxonomy): domain Bacteria; phylum Actinomycetota; class Actinomycetes; order Mycobacteriales; family Geodermatophilaceae; genus Blastococcus_B. The sequence goes on along the minus strand of SPQJ01000019.1, from coordinate 36,499 downwards.
CTGCGTGTGGAACCGAAGCTGCTGCGCCTTGTCCGTCGTCGCCCCGTAGACGTCGCGCAGCCACCGGGCCCAGATCCGGCGAGCGGCACGGAACTTCGCGATCTCCTCGAAGAAGTCGATGTGCGCGTCGAAGAAGAAGGACAGGCCGGGCGCGAACTTCTCGATGTCCAGGCCGCGGGAGAGACCCAGCTCCACGTAGGCGAAGCCGTCGGCCAGCGTGTAGGCGAGCTCCTGCGCGGCGGTGGAGCCGGCCTCGCGGATGTGGTAGCCGGAGACGGAGATCGGCTTGTACGCGGGGATGTTCTCCGCGCAGTACTCCATGAGGTCGCCGATCAGGCGCAGGTGCGGCTCGGGGGCGAAGAGCCACTCCTTCTGCGCGATGTACTCCTTGAAGATGTCGGTCTGCAGGGTGCCGTTGAGCGTCCCGACGTCGGCACCCTGGCGCTCGGCGGCCACGAGGTACATGCAGAACACCGGGACGGCGGGGCCGCTGATCGTCATCGACGTCGTCGTCGCCGCCAGGTCGATGCCGTCGAACAGGACGTCCATGTCGGCGGCGCTGTCGATGGCGACGCCGCAGTGCCCGACCTCGCCGAGCGCACGGGGGTCGTCGGAGTCGCGCCCCATGAGGGTGGGCATGTCGAAGGCGACGGAGAGACCTCCCCCGCCCTCGGCCAGGATCATCCGGTAGCGCTCGTTGGTCTGCCGGGCGTTCCCGAAGCCCGCGAACTGGCGGATCGTCCACGCCCGGCCGCGGTAGCCCGTGGCGTGCAGGCCGCGGGTGAACGGGAACTCACCGGGATAGCCGATGCGCTCGAAGTTCTCGACCGCGCTCTCGTCGGCCGGCCCGTAGACGGGGTCGACCTCGACGCCGGACAGCGTCGTGAAGTCGGCGTCCCGGACCAGGCCCGTGGCCATCGCCGCGTCGTACCGCTGCTGCCACCGCTGGGCGGCGTCCTGTGCCATGACCAGATAGTAGGACGTCCAACTATCTTCCGTCGATCATCCGCCCGGGGTGGCGTCCCGGACGTCGCCGGCGCCCAGGCGGACCGTGCGGAGCGTCTCGAAGAGCGCCGTCCGCTCGTCCTCGGAGAGGTCGGCGAGGCCGAAGTCGAGGTCGGTGAGCGCCGTCGTCGCGACCTCGACCACCGCCCGGCCCGCATCGGTGATGCCGGCCAGGACGCCGCGACCGTCGTCGGGGTTGGGACGCCGGCGCACGTACCCGGCCGCCACCAGCCGGTCGATCGCGTTGGTGACGCTGGTCGGATGCACCATCAGGCGGCTGCCGATGACCTTGAGCGGCAGCTCGCCGGCGCGGCTGAACGTGAGCAGCACCAGCACCTCGTACCGGGCGAAGGTCAGCGCGTGCGGCTTGAGCACCTCGTCGAAGCGGGCGAGCAGGATCTGCTGGACCCGGAAGACGCTCGTCGCGGCGCGCATCGCCGAGGCGGGGCCGAAGCGCTGCTCCCAGGTCTGGGCGGCCCGCTCGATGGGGTCGAAGGGCAGCCCCAGCGGTCGGACCATGCGCGGAACGCTACCGGCGCCGGAATGCGCCGAGATCAGTGAGGGACCGGTGTCACCCGACCGGGATACCGGTCTGGCTCGCTTCTCGATGGGGTCCTGTGGACGACCGGCACGCCGCCGAGCCAGATCGGCGATCGTGCCCCGGTGCCACGACGTCCTCATCGCCCTGCCGAGTTGCGAGCCTCCGTCTTCCGCGGCTCGCGGGCGGTCCGGACCGGGCAGCTCACCCGTCACCAGCTGCAGAGCACGGCGTGGCGTCGGCTGTTCCCCGACGTCTACGCCTGCGCGTCCCTGCCCGTCACCCACGAGCTGCGCGCCGAGGCGGCGGCGCTTCTCATCCCGGGTGCGGTCGCGAGTGGCCGCACGGCGGCGGTCCTCTGGGGCGTCGACCTGGCCGACGTCGACGATCCGGTCGACTGCACCGTCCTTCCGGGCGCCGGTGCGAGCTCCCGGTCCGGCCTGACCCTCAACCGACGGGCCCTGCTGCCTGACGAAGTCACCGGACGCCGGGGCGTCCGGTGCACGAGCGCCCTGCGCACCGCCCTCGACCTCTGCCGGATCCGGCCGCGCGACGAGGCGGTAGTCGCTCTCGACAGGTTCCTGCTGCCTGGGTTCGTCTTCCTCGACGAGGTGCGCGCGGCCGCCGACGACCTGACCGGCCGGGACTGCCGGCACATCAGAGCCGTGACCCGGCTCGCGGACGGGCTGGCCGAGTCGCCTCAGGAGACCCGGCTCCGTCTCCTGCTCCACCGGTCGGCGCTGCCCGACCCCGTCGCCCAGTGCCGCATCCGGGACGGTGGCCGCGAGATCGCTCGCGTCGACTTCGCCTGGCCGGAACTGCGTGTCGCGCTCGAGTACGACGGCGCGTGGCACGGGGAGCCGGGCCAGTTCGGCCGCGACCGGAGACGGCTGAACCGGCTGACGGCGGCGGGCTGGCTCGTCGTCTTCGTCACCGCGGCCGACCTGCACCGGCCGGATCTCCTCCTGTCCCGGATCGAGCGCGTCCTGGCATCGAGATCAGCACTGATCCGGTAACGGGCGCAGTCGTAGGCGGCCTCCGCCGCATCTCGGTGTGACCCGGTCCACAACGCCGCCCGTATTCCCGCTGCTGGCGCGACATGTCAGCTCGTCGACGTGGCGACATGTCGATCCCGCGGTTGTGGTCGCCGCACGCCCTTCGTACGGTCGATGACGCCGGCCGGGTGGTCGCCGCCCGACGAGGGTGGCCCCGGGACCGGTACCGCCGCGGCCCCGGAGCGGTGCGCCCGACAGGGCCCGCCCGGCGAGCGAACCGCGCTCCCACGCCCCTCGTCAGCGGTGTGCCGCGCGCCGCGGCGGGCGAACGGAAGGAGAGCCACCGCATGGTGACCACTCGCCCGAACTCCCGACTCCGCACCCGCCGCCTCGGCGCCGGGCTCCTCACCGGGGCCGCCGCCTCGCTGGCGATCGGCCTGGCCCCCGGCGCCGCCGTGGCGGCCGAGCCGGCTCCCGCGCCGGCCGCCTCCTCGACCGCCGCGCCCTCCGCGGCCGCGCAGACCGCCGTCGACACCGCACGCGCCCAGGTCGGCAAGGCCTACGAGTACGGCGGCGCGGGCCCGGACACCTTCGACTGCTCCGGGCTGACCCAGTACGCCTACCGCGCCGCCGGCATCGAGCTGCCGCACTCCAGCCGCAGCCAGTCCGAGATGGGCACCCCGGTCTCCCGAGACCAGCTGCTGCCCGGCGACCTCGTCTTCTTCTACGAGCCGGTGAGCCACGTCGGCATCTACGTCGGCGACGGTCAGATGGTCGACGCCGGCAACGAGTCGACCGGCGTCTCGCAGCGCAGCGTCGACATGGAGGGCTACTCCTTCGCCCGCCGCATCGCCTGACCCGGTCCGCGCGGCGGCGCGGTCACCCGCGCCGCCGGGCGGGCTCGACCGTCCCGTTCTGCTGCAGGTGGCTGCGCAGCGGCGCGAGGTCGCCCTCGAGCCCGGTCTCGTCGAGCACCGCCGTCCCCCGGCCCGGCTCGTCGGGCAGGTCCACCTCGTAGCGGAACGCGTCGGGACGGGCCGGGGCGACGTCGCCCCCTCCCCACGGCAGCCCGGTGACCGCGGCCTCCAACCGCGACGCGTCGGGCGAGGGCAGCCCCGACGTCTCGAGCTCGGCGGCCAGCGCCACGTTGCCTGCGATGCCGCCCACGCGGCGAACCCGGATGCGCACCCGGTCAGAGTGGCACCTTCACCGCGTCCCACGAACCCCGGACCGCGTCGGCCTCCGTGCTGGTGTGCCCGTAGGTCGACTGCGCGAACAGCAGGTTCAGCCGCGCGAAGTCGGTGAACGTGGCGGTCGGGCTCAACCGCGCGTCCCGCAGCGCGCCGTACCAGATCGGGCCCGCCGCGTCCCACGCCCGGCCGCCGAGGGTCGTGGCGAGCACGTGGAACGCCTTGTTCGGGATGCCCGAGTTGAGGTGCACGTCGCCGTCGGGCAGGTAGCCGTCCATGTCGGCGGGCTGCTCGTCGGCCGGGTTGGCGGTGCCCGGCTCCTTCATCGACCGCAGCGCCCCCGGCAGCGCCGGGCCGACGATGTCGGCGCCGATCAGCCAGTCCGACGTCGTCACGTCCTGGCCGAGCGCCCGCTGCTTGACCATGATCCCGAAGGCGTCGGAGATGGACTCGTTCAGCGCGCCGGACATCCCCGAGTAGACGAGGTTGGCCTCGAACTGGACGACGCCGTGGGTGAGCTCGTGGCCGATGACGTCGAGGCCCTGGGTCGTCCGCAGCAGCATGCGGCCGTCGCCGTCGCCGAACCACATCGCGCGGCCGTCCCAGAAGGCGTTGGCGTAGTCCTGCCCGTAGTGCACGCAGCCGTGCAGCGTGCGGCCCTGCCCGTCGATCGAGTCGCGCTGGAACTCGCTCCAGTAGAGGTCGTAGGTGGCACCCAGCCCGTCGTAGGCCTCGGTCACCGCGACGTCCCCCGTGTCGGGCTGGCCCTCCGCGCGGACGACGACGCCCAGGGTCTGCGTCGTCGCGTGCTGCTGGTCGTAGATCGTCCGGTTGGGCTTCCCGCCGATGCGGGCGAAGGTGACCACCGGCGCGAGCCGTCCGCCCGCGCGGGACGCCGCCTCGGCCCGCGCGATGCGGAAGCGGACGTCGTGCGAGAGCGCGTCCAGCGCCGCCCGCCGCACGTCCGGATCGTCGGAGCGGGCCAGCCGGTCGAGCACGTTCGGCGGCAGGATGCATCGTCTCGGATCGCGTGCGCGCACTGTTCCCCCCAGCTCCGCGGCGTCCCCGTACCTGACCGCGGCCGCCCCGCGCTGTCAACCGGCGCGTGCGCGGGTCAGCGGAGGGGCGGGCGCAGCGGTGGGACCGATCGGACGCCGAAGACCTCGCGCAGGGCGACCCGTGCGGCGTTGTCGCCGCACGCGCCGTGCACCGCCGGGCCCGGAGGCGTCGCCGCCGACGCGAGGTAGACGCCCGTCACCGGCGTCCGGTACGTGTTCCACCGCGGCACCGGACGGGCCAGCATCTGGCGCAGCGTGGCCTGGCCGTTGGAGATGTCGCCGCCCAGGTAGCTGGGGTTCCACTCCTCCATCTCGACGGCGGTCTTGGTGTACCGCTCCACCACCGTGTCCCGGAAGCCCGGCGCGAACCGCTCGATCTGCTTCTCGATGGCCTCGGTCATGTCGACATCGGCGCCGTGTGGGACGTGCACGTACGCCCAGAACACGTGCCCGCCCTCGGGCGCCCGCGTGGGGTCGGGCACGGTGGGCTGCACCGCGAGGACGTACGGCTCGTCGGTGATCCGCCCCTCGTTCGGCGCGCGCTCCCCCGCGATCGTCTCGTCCAGGGTGCCGGCGACGTGGATCGTCCCCGCCCGGCGGACGTCGGGGTTGGTCCACGGCACCGGCTCGGACAGGATCCAGTCGATCTTGAACACACCGGCGCCGTGCCGGTAGCGCGAGACCCAGCGGCGGTAGCCCTCGTGCACCCGGTCACCGGCCATGTCGACGAACGCCTCCGGCGTGGTGTTCAGCAGGACGGCCGGCACGCCCTCGAACTCCCGCAGATCGGTGACCCGGTGGCCGGTGACCACCTCGCCGCCCTGCTCCTCGAGCGCGGTGACCATCGCGTCGGCCAGCTTCTGCGAGCCGCCCTCGACGAGCGGCCACCCCACGTGGTGGGACAGCATCGTGAGCAGCATGCCCAGCGCCGAGGTCAGCGGCTGGCTGAGGTCGAGCATCCCGTGCGCGGCTGCGCCGCCGAGCAGCGCACGCGCCTCCTCGGTGTCGAACCAGCGGTGCGCGAGCCATCGGACGTTCGGCAGCCCGTTGAGGCCGAACTGCGCGATCTGCAGCGGGCTGCGGGTGGGCAGGCTGCGCAGCCGGCTGGTCAGGAAGAAGTCCACGACGTCGGTGCCGTGCTCCACCAGGGGCCCGAACAGCCGGCGGTAGGCAGCGGCGTCCGCCCCCAGCCCGGCGGCGGTCTGCTCGAGCGAGCGGTACGACAGCGACGCCCGCCCGCCGTCGAGCGGGTGGGCGAAGTTGATCTCGGGGTGCACCAGCCGCACACCGCGGCTCTCCGGGTCGAACTCCCGGAAGAACGGCGCCGCCGCGGCCATCGGCTGGACGATCGAGCACACGTCGTGGAGGTAGCCGGGGCGCATCAGCTCCTCGGTGCGCATGCCCCCGCCGGGTCGCTCGGCGGCCTCGACCACCTGCACGCGCAGCCCCGCGGCGGACAGGCGCAGCGCCGCGGCCAGCCCGTTGGGCCCCGCGCCGACGACGACGGCGTCCGGTCTCCCGTTCATCGGTCCATCCTCATCGGCCGACCGGGGACGCGCAGGTCAGAGCTGCTCGAGCAGGTCGTCCGCCGCGCGGTAGGGGTCGGTCTCCCCGGCGACCACCCGGTCGGCCAGCGCGCCCAGGGCGGCGGAGCCGTGGACGTCGCCCATCCGCTCCCGCAGCGAGGCCAGGGCTATCGCCTCGATCTCGCGGGCGGCCCGCTCGGCCCGGCGGCGGTGCCCCTCGCCCGAGGACTCCAGCCACTGCCGGTGCGCCTCGATCTTCTCGAGGACGTCGTCGATGCCGTTGTCGGTCTCCCGCGCGGCGACGGTCCGGCAGATGGGCGGGCGCCAGCCGCCCGGCTCGGAGTGCCGGCCGCCCAGCGACTGCATGTAGCGCAGGTCGCGCACCGTCTGGTCGGCGCCGTCCCGGTCGGCCTTGTTGACGACGAAGACGTCGGCCACCTCGAGGATCCCGGCCTTGGCCGCCTGGATCCCGTCGCCCATCCCGGGCGCCATGAGGACCAGCGTCGTGTCGGCCAGCGACGCGATCTCCAGCTCCGACTGCCCGACGCCGACCGTCTCGATCAGCACCACGTCGCAGCCGGCCGCGTCGAGCACCCGCAGCGCCTGCGGCGTGGCCCAGGACAGCCCGCCCAGGTGGCCGCGGGAGGCCATCGACCGGATGTAGACGCCGCTGTCGCCGGCGTGGTCCTGCATCCGCACGCGGTCGCCGAGCAGGGCGCCGCCGGAGAAGGGGGACGACGGGTCGACGGCGAGCACGCCGACCCGCTTGCCGGCCGCGCGCAGGGCCCGGACGAGCGCCGTCGTCGTCGTGGACTTCCCGACGCCGGGCGACCCGGTGAGGCCCAGGACCTGGGCCCTCCCGGTGTGCGGGGCCAGCGCCGCCGCCACCTCGCGCAGCGCGGGGCTGGCGTCCTCCACCAGCGAGATCAGCCGCGCCACCGACCGCGCGTCGCCCTCGCGGGCACGCTCGACGAGCGTCGGGACGTCGACGGCCCGGCGCCCCCGCCGCCCGCTGGGGGTGGCGGGGGCGTCCGTCTGGACGGCGGTGCCGTCCGTCACGCCTTGGCGGGGACGTGCAGGATCAGGGCGTCGCCCTGACCGCCGCCGCCGCACAGCGCGGCCGCGCCGACCCCGCCGCCGCGGCGGCGCAGCTCGAGCGCCAGGTCCAGCACGATGCGGGCACCGCTCATGCCGACCGGGTGGCCCAGCGCGATCGCGCCGCCGTTGGGGTTGACCTTCTCCGGGTCGATGCCGAGCTCGCGGGTGGAGACGATGCCGACCGCGGCGAAGGCCTCGTTGAGCTCGACCAGGTCGAGGTCCGTGGGGTCGATGCCCTCGCGGGCGCAGGCCTTCTGGATGGCGCGCGACGGCTGGCTCTGCAGCGTGGCGTCCGGCCCAGCGACGACGCCGTGGGCACCGATCTCGGCGATCGGCGTGATGCCCAGCTCGGCGGCCTTCTCCGCGCTCATCACCACGACGGCGCAGGCGCCGTCGGAGATCTGCGAGGCGGTGCCGGCGGTGATCGTGCCGTCCTTGGCGAAGGCGGGCTTGAGCTTGGAGAGGCTCTCCGCGGTGGTGTCGGGCCGGATGCCCTCGTCCTCGCGGAACTCGATCGGGTCGCCCTTGCGCTGCGGGATGAGGACGGGGGTGATCTCCTCGTCGAAGATCCCGTCCTTGGCCGCGCGCGCCGCCTTCTGGTGGCTGGCCGCGGCGAACTCGTCCTGCTCCTCGCGGGTCAGGTCGTAGCGGCTGTTGGCCTGCTCGGTCAGCACGCCCATCGCGACCTGGTCGAAGGTGTCGGAGAGCCCGTCGTGGGCCATCGAGTCGATCAGCTTGGTGTCGCCGTACTTCGTGCCGGTGCGCGAGTTGGCGAGGATGTGCGGGGCCTGGGTCATCGACTCCATGCCGCCGGCCACGACGACGTCGTACTCGCCGGCGCGGATGAGCTGGTCGGCCATGGCGATGGCGTTGATGCCCGAGAGGCAGACCTTGTTGATGGTCAGCGAGGGCACCGACATCGGGATGCCGCCGGCGACCGCGGCCGGGCGGGCAGGGTTCTGGCCGGCGCCGGCCTGGATGACCTGACCCATGATCACGTAGTCGACCTGGTCGCCCGAGATGCCGGCCCGCTCGAGCGCCGCCTTGATGGCGATGCCGCCGAGGTCGGCGGCGGAGAAGTCCTTCAGCGAGCCGAGGAGCCGGCCCATCGGGGTGCGGGCGCCGCTGACGATGACGGAGCGGGACATTGCTGCCTCCAGTGCCGGGCCGCCGCCGTTGGCAGCCGTGTCGTGTGCGATCTCGTTGCCGATGAGGATAGGGCGACCTGTGCAACGAGCCACCCCGCTGTCGCGCACTCCCACCCGAGCGTGAACAGCACCACATCGATGTGACGTCTGAGACGTCTGGCGGCAGTATGCCCGCGTGACCAACGAGACGCGTACCGGGCTGCCCGGCGAGCTGTTCACCACGATCGACCACGTCGGGATCGCCGTCCCCGACCTCGACGAGGCCATCGCGTTCTACGCGCAGGCCTTCGGCGTGCAGTCGGTGCACGAGGAGACCAACGAGGAGCAGGGCGTCCGCGAGGCCATGCTCGCCGTCGGGAACGGGGACACCCGGATCCAGCTGCTGGCCCCGCTGACCCCGGAGTCGACGATCGCCAAGTTCATCGGCCGCTCCGGCCCGGGCCTCCAGCAGCTGGCCTTCCGCGTCGACGACGTCGAGGCGGTCAGCGCGACCCTGCGCGAGCGCGGTCTGCGCCTGCTCTACGACGAGCCCAAGCGCGGCACGTCGGACAGCCGGGTCAACTTCATCCACCCGAAGGACGCCGGCGGCGTGCTCGTCGAGCTGGTCCAGCCCGCCGCTCACCCGACCCACTGACCGGGCTCGCCGTCCCGGTTACCCATCGGTAACATCGCGCCACCCGCACCGCCGACGCCTCCGAGCCGACGAAGACCCAGGAGTTCGCGTGAACGAGATCAGGGACGCCATCCTCGCCGACCAGCTGGACGCCGTGGGGGGTCTGGCCGTGCCGGAGTCCTACCGCGCCGTCGTGGTGCGCAAGGACGAGCAGGACATGTTCCAGGGCATGGCCACCAAGGAGAAGGACCCCCGCAAGTCGCTGCACGTGCAGGAGGTCGCCACCCCCGAGCTGGGGCCGGGTGAGGCGATCGTCGCCGTCATGGCCTCCTCGGTGAACTACAACACCGTCTGGACGTCGATCTTCGAGCCGGTCTCGACCTTCGGCTTCCTGGAGCGCTACGGCCGGGTCTCCGAGCTGACCAAGCGCCACGACCTGCCGTACCACATCGTGGGCTCCGACCTCGCCGGCGTCGTCCTGCGCGTGGGCCCGGGCGTGAACAAGTGGAAGCCCGGCGACGAGGTCGTCGCGCACTGCCTCTCCGTGGAGCTCGAGGATCCGGCCGGCCACGACGACACGATGATGGACCCGCAGCAGCGGATCTGGGGCTTCGAGACCAACTTCGGCGGCCTCGCCGAGATGGCGCTGGTCAAGAGCAACCAGCTCATGCCGAAGCCGGCGCACCTCTCCTGGGAGGAGGCCGCCGCGCCCGGCCTGGTCAACTCCACCGCCTACCGCCAGCTGGTCAGCAAGAACGGCGCGGCGATGAAGCAGGGCGACACCGTCCTCATCTGGGGCGCCTCCGGCGGGCTGGGCTCCTACGCCACCCAGATGGCCCTCAACGGCGGCGCGATCCCGGTGTGCGTCGTCAGCAGCCCGGAGAAGGCCGAGATCGTCCGCAAGATGGGCGCGGAACTGGTCATCGACCGCTCCGCCGAGCAGTACAAGTTCTGGAAGGACGAGAACACCCAGGACCCCAAGGAGTGGCAGCGCCTGGGCAAGAAGATCCGTGAGCTGACCGGTGGCGAGGACGTCGACATCGTCTTCGAGCACCCCGGCCGCGAGACCTTCGGCGCCAGCGTCTACGTCGCCAAGAAGGGCGGCACGGTCGTCACCTGCGCCTCCACCACCGGCTACCTGCACCAGTACGACAACCGGTACCTCTGGATGAACCTCAAGAAGATCCTGAGCTCGCACTTCGCCAACTACAAGGAGGCGTGGGAGGCCAACCGGCTCATCGACAAGGGGCTCATCCACCCGACCCTGTCGAAGGTGTACCCGATGGAGGAGGTCGGCCAGGCCGCCCTCGACGTCCACAAGAACGCCCACCAGGGCAAGGTCGGCGTGCTGACCCTCTCCCCCGAGGAAGGTCTCGGCGTCAAGGACGCCGAGAAGCGCGAGAAGCACATCGACGCGATCAACCGCTTCCGCGGGGTCTGATCGACGGAGCAGCTGTGCCGCGGGGCCTCGGCGCCCCGCGGCACAGTTGTCCCACTGGCAACGGATTGGCCGCCGACACGCTGACGCGCGTCCGGCGGTCTGCGAGGATGGATGACATGAGCGACCCCCGCCACGATCAGCTGCCGATGCACGAGGCCCAGCACTCGTTCGACGTGGTCCTGCGGGGGTACGACCGCAGCCAGGTCGCCGAGACGATCGAGCGCCTCGAGGCCGACTTCCGCATCGCCCTGGCCGACCGCGACGCCGCCGTGAGCCGGTCGGCGGACCTCGCCAGCCAGCTCTCCGCCCTGCACGGCGAGATCGAGTCGCTGCGCCGCAAGGCGGCCACGGCCTCGGCCCCGACCTTCGAGAACATCAGCGAGCGGATCCAGCACATGCTGCAGCTCGCCGAGGAGGAGGCGGGCGAGATCCGCCGCGCCGCCGAGCTCGACGCGCAGGCCGTCCGCGAGCAGACCGCCGCCGAGGAGCGCGCCCTGCTCGAGCGGCACGCCGCGGGTCAGGCCGAGGTGGAGCGGATGCTCGCCGAGGCCCGCCAGAACGCCGAGCAGATCATGCAGAAGGCCCAGCAGCGCGCCGACGAGCTCGTCGCCAAGGCCCAGGAGCGGGTCGCCCGCCTCGACGCCGAGTCGCAGGCCCGCCGCGCCAAGGTCGAGGAGGACTTCGACATCGCCCAGCGCGCCCGCCGCGCCGAGGCGGCCGCCGCCGAGGAGGAGCGCGAGCGCGTCTCCACCCAGGCGGCCCGGCAGCGCATCGCCGCCGCCGAGCAGCACGCCGCCCAGCTCATCGCCGAGGCGGAGGCCAAGGCCGAGGCGATCCGCGACGTGCGCGACGAGCTCACCAGCCGCCTGCTCCAGGCCCGCCAGCTGCTCACCACGCTGCCCGACCTCAGCGACCGCCCGCAGCAGCCGGCCCCCCAGCAGCCCGCCGCCCCGCAGCCGGCCGCCCAGCCCGCTCCCAGCGCCCCGGCCGCCGCGACGTCCACGCCGGCCCGCGAGGACGAGCGCCGGCCGCAGCCCGCTCCCGCGTCGGCCGCGCCCACCACGTCGTCGTCGGCCACCGCGCCCTCGACGGCACCGGCCGCGCCGAGCAGCGCGCCGCGGGGCGAGAGCGAGGCCGCTGCGGCCCGCCAGCCGACCCGTCCGGAGCCCGCGGCCACCCGTCAGCTGCCGATGCCCCCGCGGCACGGCGCGACGCAGGCGCCGCAGAACCCGCCGACCCAGGCCATCGACCAGCCGGTCGGCCAGGGCCAGGGCCGCTCCTGATCCGAGTTCTCCCGGCACGTGGGCGCCGCGGGCTCCTGCTCGCGGCGCTCGCGTCGTTCCTCTGGTCGTCCGGCACGCCCGTGGCCGCTGCCGCGGACGAGGCCGGCCTGCGGTTCGCCCACCTCTCCCCCGACACCCCCGCGGTCGACGTCGCCGTGGCTCCGCTGCCGCCGGGCAGCGGCCCGCTGACCGATCCGGGCGACGACCTCGCGAGCGGCCTGGGTTACGGCACGGTCAGCCCCGCGACCGCGCTCCCCCCGGGCAGCTACGCCGTGAGCGTGCGGGCCGCGGGCAGCGACCGCTCGACCCCGCCCGTGCTCTCCACCCGCGTGGAGCTGGCGGCGGGCGCGGCGCGCACCGTGACGCTGACCGGCATGTTCGCCGACGCCGCGCTCGCGACGGTCCCCGACGACCTCAGCGCCCCTCCCCCGGGCTCGGCGCGGGTACGGGTCCTGTCCGCCGCGGCCGGACCCGTCGACGTCGGTGTGGTCGGCGGCGACGCCCCGGCGGAGCGGCTCGCCCCGGGCGACGTCGGCGCGGCCGGGACCGTCCCGGCGGGCACGCTGACCCTCGCCGTCGGCGCCGCCGAGGTGCCGGTCACCGTGGCCGCGGGCACCGTCGTCACGCTGCTCGTCCTCGACCGGCCCGGCGGCGGGCTGGAGGTCCGGACGGTCCTCGACGCGGCCGGGCCCGGCGTCGTCCCCACCGGCGCCGTGGAGGCCGGGAGCGGTCCCGGGCTCGTCCCGGCCGCCGGCGCCGTCCTGGCCGGTCTCGTCGTGGCGCGGCGCCGTGCCCGGGTCCTGCTGACCGTGGCGGGCCTGACCGCCACCGCCCTCCTCACCGCGCCGGGACCCGCTTCGGCCGAGGGCGCCGTGACCTCCCCGCACGCGGCCGCGCTGCCGGCGGCGCCGGTCCGCCTCGTCGTGCCCTCGGTCGGCGTGAACGCCCCGCTCACCGGGGTGGGCCTGGACCCCTCCGGCGCCTTCGCGCCTCCGGCCGATCCGGCGGTGGCCGGCTGGTACACCGGCGGCCCGGCGCCCGGCGCGATCGGTCCCGCGGCGATCGCCGGGCACGTCGACTGGGCGGGGGCGCCGGGTGTGTTCGCCGCGCTCGCCCGGGTCGAGCCGGGCGCGGCGGTGGTCGTCGCCCGCGCCGACGGCGGCACGGCGCGCTTCACCGTCACCCGCGTCGTCCGGACGCCCAAGACCTCTTTCCCGACCGCCGAGGTCTACGCGCCGGTGGAGGGCGCGGAGCTGCGTCTGATCACCTGCGGCGGCGCCTTCGACCGGGCGCGGGGGAGCTACGAGGACAACGTGGTGGTCTTCGCCGAGGGAGCGTCGTCATAGCGGATGCCCGTTACCTCCGGCCGGTCTCGGCCGGGGTGGTGTCGGCGCTCGTCGGCTTCACGAGCGCGTTCGTCGTCGTCCTGAGCGGCCTCACGGGCGTCGGCGCGGACGCCGGCCAGGCGTCGAGCGGGCTGCTCGCGGTGAGCGTCACGATGGGCCTGGCGTGCATCGCGCTCGCGTCCTGGACCCGGCTGCCGATCACCGTCGCGTGGTCGACGCCGGGCGCCGCCCTGCTGGCCGCGACCGGGCCGGTGGAGGGCGGCTGGCCCGCCGCGGTCGGCGCCTTCCTCGTCACCGGCGGGCTGATCCTGCTGACCGGCCTCGTCCCGCGCCTGGGCGCGCTCATCGCCGGCATCCCGGCGTCGGTCGCCCAGGCGATGCTCGCCGGGGTGCTGTTCCAGCTGTGCCTGGGACCGGTCACCGGGCTGGCGGAGAACCCGCTCGCGGTCGCGCCGGTCGTCGCCGTCTGGCTGCTCGCGCTCCGGCTCGCGCCTCGCTGGGCGGCGCCGCTCGCGTTCGTCGCCGCGGCGGTCGTCATCGGCGTCCACCTCGCCACCTCGGACGTCGCGCTCGACCCCGCCGCGCTCGCGCCGCGGCTGGAGTTGACCGCGCCGGCGTTCACGGTCGCGGCGGTCGTCGGCATCGCGCTGCCGCTCTACCTCGTGACGATGGCCGGGCAGAACGTCCCGGGCGTCGCCGTGATGGCCGGCCTCGGGTACACCGTGCCGTGGCGGCGCTCGATGCTCGTGACCGGCGTCGGCACCGTGCTCGGTGCGCCGGCCGGGGGGCACGCGATCAACCTCGCGGCGATCAGCGCGGCGCTCTCCGCCGGCCCCGAGGCGGGCGAGGACCGTTCGCGGCGCTGGGTCGCCGGCGTGACCGCCGGCGTGGGGTTCGTCCTGCTCGGCGTCGCCTCGGCGGCGTTCGGGGCGCTCGTGCTGCTGGCCCCCGAGGGGGTCATCCCGGCCGTCGCCGGGCTCGCGCTGCTCGGCACGCTCGCCGCCTCGCTGCAGGCGGCCCTCGCCGATCCCGGGGAGCGGATCCCCGCCGTCGTCACCTTCGCGACGGCCGCCTCGGGCATCGCCGTCGCGGGGGTGAGCGCCGCCTTCTGGGCGCTGGTGGCCGGGCTGGTGGCACGGCTCGTCCTCGGCCCCGCGCGGGGCTAGCGGCGGCGGGCGCGGGCCCGCCAGCAGGTGGCGTGCCAGTGCCGGCGCAGGTCGGCGGCCGACTCGGTGTCCCACGGGTCGAGGTCGGAGTCCCGGGCGTACGCCGGCCACGTCACGAGGTGCGGGGTCCCCGGGCGGATCTCCTGGTCGCAGCCCGGGCAGCGGTAGGTCTTGCCGGTCGACGACCCGGTGAGGGGGCGGACCACCCAGTCGCCGTCGCCGGACTCCTCGACGTTCTCGACGCGTCGGCCCGGTTCACGACCGGACGGTCGTGAACCGGGCCGAGGACGGCGACGGGGCACCCGTCAGCGGGTGGCGTAGTCCCGGAAGCCCCGGCCGGTCTTGCGGCCGAGGTAGCCGGCGGTGACCAGGTGCTCGAGCAGCGGGGCGGGCGCGAAGCCCGGCTCGCGGAACTCGGTGTAGAGCTCCCGCTCGATGGCGAGGGAGACGTCGAGCCCGACGACGTCCAGCAGCTCGAAGGGCCCCATCGGGTAGCCGCAGCCGACCTTCATCGCGGCGTCGATGTCGTCGGCGGTCGCGTAGTGCGCCTCGAGCATCTTCACCGCGTCGTTCAGGTACGGGAAGAGCAGCGCGTTGACGATGAAGCCGGCGCGGTCGGTGCAGGAGACGGGGTGCTTCTTCAGCTGCGCCGAGACGGCGTGGATGGTGGCGGCCACGTCGGGCGCCGTGGAGATCGTGGAGACGACCTCGACGAGCTTCATGACCTGGGCCGGGTTGAAGAAGTGCATGCCCACCACGTCGGCCGGACGGCCGCTGGCCTTGGCGCACTCGATCACCGGGAGGCTGGAGGTGGTCGTGGCCAGCACCGCGCCGGGCTTGGCGATCTCGCCGAGGTTGGCGAACAGCGCCTCCTTGACCGGCAGCGACTCGACGACGGCCTCGATGACCAGGTCGCGGTCGGCGAGGTCGTCCAGCGACGTCGTGCCGGTGATCCGGCCGAGGATCTCGTCGCGCGCCGCCTCCTCGAGCCGGCCGCGCTGGACCTGCTTCTCCAGCGACTTGGCGAGCGCCTTGTGCACCGCCTCGACCTTCTCGGCCGCGCGGGCGACGAAGACGACGTCGTAGCCGCCCTTGGCGACGACCTCGATGATGCCGGTGGCCATCGTGCCCGAGCCGACGACGCCGACGGTCCGCACCTCGCGGGCCCCCTCGGCCGCGCCGCCCGGGGTCGGGGTCTGCGCGTCCGCGACGACCTCCGCCGAGCCGGGCTCGGCGTACGTGTAGAAGCCGCGGCCGGACTTCCGGCCCAGCAGCCCGGCGGTCATCATCTGCTTGATGATCGGGCTGGGGGCGTGCAGCCGGTTGCGCGACTGCTTGTACATCGTGTCGAGGATCTCGTAGGCGGTGTCGATGCCGATGAGGTCCATGAGCGCGAGCGGGCCCATCGGCAGGCCGCAGCCCAGCCGCATGGCCGCGTCGATGTCCTCGCGCGAGGCGTAGCGGTTCTCGAACATCGAGACCGCGTGGTTGAGGTAGCCGAACAGCAGCGCGTTGGCGATGAAGCCCGCGCGGTCGCCGATGGTGACGTCGACCTTGCCCAGCCGCTCGGCCAGCGCCTCGACGTCCTCCACCACGGAGGGCTCGGTGACGACGGTCTGCACCACCTCGACCAGCTTCATGACCGGCGCGGGGTTGAAGAAGTGCATGCCGATGACCTTGCTCGGCCGGCCGGTGACCACCGAGAGCTCGGTGACCGACAGGCTCGAGGTGTTGGTCGCCAGGATGGTGTCCGGCGCGCAGATCTTGTCCAGCTGGGCGAAGACCTCGGCCTTGAGCTCCATGCGCTCCGGCACGGCCTCGATGACCAGCTCGGCGTTCGCGAGGTCCTCCAGCGACGTGCTGAACCGGATCCGCTCGAAGATCGCGTCCCGGTCGGCGGGGTCCAGCTTGCCGCGGCTCACGGCGCGGTCGGTGGACTGCTCGACGTGGCCACGGCCGCGCGCCAGCGCCTCCTCGGTCACCTCGACGGCGGTGACCGACAGGCCCGCCCGCGCGAGCACCTCCGCGATGCCGGCACCCATGGTGCCCAGCCCCACGACGCCGACCTCGTTCAGTTCCCTGGCCACGCTGCCATCTCCTCCCACCGACGGTGATCGCGGGTGAGTCTCTCACCCGGCCATCGGCGCCGCTCGGGGGCTACCCGTAGGTAACTTCAGAACAGGCGCTGGGTCGGGTCGTCCGTGCCCTTGAGGACGGCGTAGTCGACGGTGACGCAGTCGATGCCGCGGTCCTGGGCGAGAACCCGCGCCTGCGGCTTGATCTCCTGCGCGGCGAACACGCCCTTGACGGGGGCCAGCAGCGGATCGCGGTTGAGCAGCTCCAGGTAGCGGGTCAGCTGCTCGACGCCGTCGATCTCGCCCCGCCGCTTGATCTCCACGGCGACGACGGCGCCCGAGGCGTCGCGGCAGAGCAGGTCGACCGGCCCGATGGCGGTCGGGTACTCGCGGCGGACGAGCGACCAGCCCTCGCCGAACGTCTCCACGTGCAGCGCGAGCAGCCGCTGCAGCTCGGCCTCCACGCCGTCCTTCTGCAGGCCGGGGTCGACGCCGAGCTCCTGGGCGTGGTCGTGGTCGACCGACTCGATGGTGATGATGAGCTGCTCGCCGGCCTTGTTGGTCACCGTCCAGGTGCCCGAGCCGTCGGTCAGCTCCTCCTTGAGCGTGCACGGCGGGCTCATCCAGTTCAGCGGCTTGTAGGCCCGGTCGTCGGCGTGCACCGACACCGAGCCGTCGGCCTTGACCAGCAGGAGCCGGGTCGCCATCGGCAGGTGGGCGGTGAGCCGCCCGATGTAATCGACGGAGCAGCGGGCGATGACCAGACGCACGGGGGCCGACGCTACCGGGCGCGGGAACCCCGCTCGCGCTCCCGTCGTCGGAGGGGCATGACGATCATGCGGGCGGCCACCGCCGCGCTCCTGGTGCTCGGGCTGGCGGGCTGCGCGGAGCGCGGCAGCACCGGTGGGCCGCCGGGCGCTCCCCCGTCGTCCGAGGCCGCCGCCACCGACGGACTGGTCCTCCGGGTGGAGCAGACGGGCGGCTTCGTGACGCCGTCGTCGCTGGTCGCGCGGCTGCCGATGATCAGCGTCTACGCCGACGGCCGGGTGATCACCGAGGGGCCGGTGGCGGCGATCTACCCGGGCCCCGCGCTGCCCAACGTGCAGGTCGCCGAGATCGCGACGGCCGACGTGCAGGCCATGGTCGACCGGGCCCTGGACGCCGGGGTGGCCGGGACCGGCGACCTGGGGACGCCGCCGATCGCCGACGCGACGTCCACCCGCTTCACCGTCGTCACCACCGGGAGGACGTACGTCCGGGAGGTCTACGCGCTGTGGGAGGGCGTGGGGGCCGGCGGCCTGACCGGGGAGCAGGAGGCGGCTCGGGGTGAGCTGAGCGAACTCCTGACGTCCCTCACCGAACCGGCGCAGGACACCACGGCCTACGAGCCGGCGGCGGTGGCGGCGATCGCGACCCCGTGGGTCGATCCCGGCGACGGCCTGGTCCAGGCGGAGGCGGCCTGGCCGGGGCCGGCGCTGCCGGGCGAGCCGACCGGCGGGCCGCCCGACGTCACCTGCGTGACGGCGACCGGGGAGGAGGCGCGGGCGGTGCTCGCCGCGGCCCGGGAGGCGAACGCCGCGACACCCTGGGTGACCGGTGACGGCGCCCGCTGGTCGGTCACCCTCCGGCCGCTGCTCCCCGACGAGACGGGCTGCGCCGACCTCACCGGTTGAGACGACGACGGCCCGGTCCCCCCGCGGGGGGGACCGGGCCGTTCGGCTCCGGCTCAGACGGTGGCGGGCTCGCGCAGGTCGGCGTCGACGCCGCCGCGCTCCTCGACCCTGGCCAGCGGGTCGACCGTGGAGGTCGACCGGTAGCGCTCGATGTCGAGGATGCCCTCGCGCTTGGCCACGATCGTCGGCACCAGCGCCTGGCCGGCGACGTTCACCGCGGTGCGGCCCATGTCCAGGATCGGGTCGATCGCCAGCAGCAGGCCCACACCGGCCAGCGGCAGACCGAGGGTCGACAGCGTGAGGGTCAGCATGACCACCGCGCCGGTGACGCCGGCGGTGGCGGCCGAGCCGATGACCGACACGAGCGCGATCAGCAGGTAGTCGGTGACCGACAGGTCCACGCCGAAGAACTGGGCCACGAAGATCGCGGCCAGCGCCGGGTAGATCGCGGCGCAGCCGTCCATCTTGGTCGTCGCGCCCAGCGGCACGGCGAACGAGGCGTAGGACCGCGGGACGCCGAGGTTCTGCTCGGTCACCCGCTCGGTCACCGGCAGGGTGCCGATCGACGACCGGGAGACGAAGGCCAGCTGGATGGCCGGCCAGGCGCCCGCGAACCACCGCAGCGGCGAGAGGCCGTGCAGGCGCAGGAGCACCGGGTAGACGACGAACAGCACCAGGGCCAGACCGCCGTACACCGCGCCGGCGAAGACGCCGAGCGAGCCGAGCGACCCCCAGCCGTAGCTGGCGACCGCGTTGCCGATCAGGCCGACGGTGCCCAGCGGCGCGAGCAGGATGACCCACCACAGCACCTTCTGGACGATCGCCAGCGCGGAGCGGACGAAGCCCAGGAACGGCTCGGCCGCCTCGCCCACCTTGAGCGCCGCGATGCCGATGGCGGCGGAGATGACGATCAGCTGCAGGACGTTGAACGACAGCCCGACCGATCCGTCACTCCCGGCCGACGCCTGCAGACCGAGGATGTTGCCCGGCACGATGCCGTTGAGGAAGTCCCACCAGGAGCCGGTGGTGCCCGGGTCGGTCTGGGCGGCGGCGTCGACCGAGCTGTTGCGACCCGGCTCGGTGAGCAGCCCCAGGCCGATGCCGATGCCGACGGCGATCAGCGCGGTGATCGCGAACCACAGGAGGGTCTGCCCGGCGAGGCGGGCGGCGTTGGAGACCTGCTTGAGGTTGGCGATGCTGACGATGACCGCCGTGACGATCAGCGGCGGGACCAGCGCCTTGAGCAGCGTGACGAAGGTGCCACCGATGGTCTGGAGGGTGCTGGTGAGCCAGTTGGGCGAGCCGTCGGAGACGGTGCCCATCTCACGGGCGAGGAGGCCGAGGGCCACGCCCACGACGAGGGCGAGGAGCACCTGTGCCGCGAACGGGACGCGGCGGAGACGTGCGAGCACGAGGAGAGGGCCTTTCGGGGGGAGATCAGGACGGGACGACGGAGCGGCCGGCGTCAACAGCCGGCGGTCGTCATCCGTCCGAAGTCCAGGGCACGCCGACGCGTGAGCCCCCACAGGTTCTGCACGGCAGGGTCAATGCCGAACGGGCGCGGGGCCATTCCGGCTGTGCTCGGGTTCACTCGTCCGTGGCTCAGTCGGGCCAGACGGGCGGGCGCTTCTCCAGGAACGACGCCATCCCCTCGACCGCGCCGGGCAGCTGGCTGGCCGACGCCATGACCTCGATCGCGGTGGCGTAGGCGTCGCGCTCGGGCCGGTCCAGCTGGGCGTACATCGTCTGCTTGCCCCACGCCTTGCTCGCCCGGGAGCCACGGGTGGCGCGGGCCATGAGCTCGTCGACGGCGGCGTCGAGCTGGTCGTCGGGCACCACGCGGTTGACCAGGCCCCAGTCCAGCGCCGTCCGCGCGTCGATGACGTCGCCGGTCAGGGCGAGCTCCATGGCGCGCTTGCGCCCGACGTTGCGCGCGATCGCGACCATCGGCGTGTGGCAGAACCAGCCACCCTTGCCGCCGGGGGCGGCGAAGCCGGCCGACTCGGCGGCGACCGCGAGGTCGCAGGAGGCGACGAGCTGGCAGCCTGCTGCGGTGGCCAGGGCGTGCACCCGGGCGAGGACGACCTGGGGCACGTCCTGGATCGCCTGCATCAGGTCGGTGCACAGCCGCAGCAGGCTGCGCACCTCGGTCACCGGCTTCCCGGCGACGTCGGCGAAGTCGTGCCCGGCGCTGAACACCGGCCCCTCGCCGGCGAGCACGATGCCGGCGGCATCGCTCTCCCCGGCCTCCGTCACGGCGGCCAGCAGCTGGGTCAGGTGCTCCCGGGAGAGCGCGTTGCGGCGCGCCGCCCGCACCATCGTGATGCGGACGACGTCGCCGTCGCGCTCGACCCGGGGAGCACCGTCAGCCATGGGCCGACGCTACCCATCCTCAGGCCGGGGCGGGCACTTTCTCGTCCAGACCGTTGGCCTCGCGGATCACGTCCACGACCTGCCCCATGATCTCGGTCAGCCCGAAGTCCTTGGGCGTGAAGACCCGGGCCACGCCCTGCTCGCGGAGCCGGCGGGCGTCGCTGTCCGGGATGATCCCGCCGACGACCACCGGGACGTCGTCCAGGCCGGCGTCCTTGAGGCCCTGGAGCACCGCCGGCACCACCTGCAGGTGCGAGCCGGACAGCACCGACAGGCCGACGACGTGGACGTCCTCCTCCACGGCCGCCGAGACGATCTGCGACGGCGTCAGCCGGATGCCCTGGTAGATGACCTCGAAGCCGGCGTCCCGGGCGCGGACGGCGATCTGCTCGGCACCGTTGGAGTGCCCGTCCAGGCCGGGCTTGCCGACCAGGAACCGCAGCCGGCCGCCGAGGTCCTCACCGGTGGCCCGCACCCGCTCGCGGACCTCGGCCAGCGTCTCGTCGGCCTCGCCGCCGCCGGTGGCCGCCGAGACCCCGGTCGGTGCGCGGTACTCGCCGAACACCTCGCGGAGCACCCCCGCCCACTCACCCGTCGTCACGCCTGCGCGGGCGCAGTCGAGGGTCGCGGCCATGAGGTTCACGTCGCTGCTGGCGGCCTCGCGCAACGCCTCCAGCGCCTTGTCGGCGGCTGCCTGGTCGCGCTCGGCGCGCCACTTCTTCACCGCCTCCTGGGCGGCGGCCTCCACGGCCGGGTCGACGACCATGATCGCGGTGTCGAGGTCCGCGGTGAGCGGGTTGGGCTCGGTGCTGTCGAACTTGTTGACGCCGACGACGACGTCCTCGCCGCTCTCCATCTTCCGGCGCCGCTCGGCCAGCGAGGCGACCAGCTGGCCCTTCATGTAGCCGGACTCGACGGCCGCGACGGCCCCGCCCATCTCCTGCACCCGGGCGATCTCGGCCCGCGCGCCCTCGAGGATCTCGGCGACCTTCTTCTCGACGACCACGGACCCGGTGAACAGGTCCTCGTACTCGAGCAGGTCGGTCTCGTAGGCGAGCACCTGCTGCAGGCGCAGCGACCACTGCTGGTCCCATGGCCGGGGCAGCCCGAGCGCCTCGTTCCAGGCCGGCAGCTGCACGGCGCGGGCGCGGGCGTCGCGGGAGAGCGTGACGGCGAGCATCTCCAGCACGATCCGCTGGACGTTGTTCTCCGGCTGGGCCTCGGTCAGGCCGAGCGAGTTGACCTGCACGCCGTAGCGGAAGCGGCGGTGCTTGGGGTCCTCGACGCCGTACCGCTCCGCGGTCAGCTCGTCCCAGAGCTGGGTGAAGGCGCGCATCTTGCACATCTCCTCGACGAAGCGGACACCCGCGTTGACGAAGAAGGAGATGCGCGCGACGACCTCGCCGAACTTCTCCTGCGGCACCTGCCCGGAGTCGCGGACCGAGTCGAGGACGGCGATGGCGGTGCTGATCGCGTAGGCGATCTCCTGCTCCGGCGTCGCCCCCGCCTCCTGCAGGTGGTAGCTGCAGATGTTGATCGGGTTCCACTTCGGCATGGTCGTCACCGTGTAGGCGACCATGTCGGTGATCAGCCGCATCGAGGGAGCCGGCGGGAAGACGTAGGTCCCCCGCGACAGGTATTCCTTGATGATGTCGTTCTGCGTCGTCCCGGCGAGCTTGCTGACGTCGTGCCCGTGCTCCTCGGCGACCGCCTGGTAGAGCGCGAGCAGCCACATCGCGGTGGCGTTGATCGTCATCGACGTGTTCATCTCGTCGAGCGGGATGCCGTCGAACAGGGCGCGCATGTCGCCGATGTGGCTGATCGGCACGCCGACCTTGCCGACCTCACCGACGGCGAGCTCGTCGTCGGGGTCGTAGCCGGTCTGCGTCGGCAGGTCGAAGGCAACCGAGAGGCCGGTCTGGCCCTTGGCGAGGTTGCGCCGGTACAGAGCGTTGGACTCGGCCGGCGAGGAGTGGCCGGCGTAGGTGCGCATGACCCAGGGGCGGTCGCGCTCCTTCGGCGATGAAGGGAACGGCATACCGGCGGAGTGTAGGGCGGTTACTCGCCGGTAGCAGCCCCAGCTCCGCACCCTCACCCGACTATGACCGGTGGCACACTCGACAGGAGGACCCCCGTGCCCCCGATCCTCGCTCCGCCCGGATCGGGCCCCCGCACGAGGGCCGGAGGGGAGGCCGGATGCCCATCGGCGTGGGCGGCGACCTGCACTACCTGGTGGGACCGGTGATCGCGTTCGCCGTCCTCGCCCTGCTCGCGCTGTTCATGCGCTGGGCCTTCGGCACCGGCTACGGCCGCCGGACCGCCGCTCCCCCTCGGGACGACGACGGCCTGCTCACCCTGGTCGCGACGCTCTCCCGCCGCGAGTCCGCGCTCGCCCTGCGCGCGGTGCTGTCCGACGCCGGGATCCGCTCCACGGTCCGCTGCCCCGCGCCGAACCGCGCCGACGTCCTGGTGTTCCCGGAGGACGCCGCACGGGCGCGCTCGCTGGCCGCGGTGTTCCCCGGCGGTTAGCCCGGTCGCTCGGTGCGCTCGATCGTCGCGCCGAGGCCGCGCAGCTGCTCGACGAAGTCGGGGTAGCCGCGGTCGACGTGGTGCACGTCCTGCACCTCGGTGACCCCGTCGGAGACCAGGCCGGCGAGCACCAGACCGGCACCGGCCCGGATGTCGGTGGCCACGACGGGGGCGCTGGAGAGCCTCTCCCGCCCGCGGACGACGGCGTGGTGGCCGTCGATGCGGACGTCGGCGCCCAGCCGGACCAGCTCGTTGACGAACATGAACCGGCCCTCGAAGACGTTCTCGGTCACCAGCGCCGTCCCGGTCGAGACCGCGGCGAGCGCGACGGCCATCGGCTGCAGGTCGGTGGGGAACCCGGGGAACGGCAGCGTCACGATGTCGACGCAGCGCGGCCGGTCGGCCATGGCCACCCGGACGCCGTCGGGCACGACCTCGACCTGCGCACCGGCGTCGGTGAGCTTGTCGAGGGCGACGGTGAGGTGCGCGGCCACCGCGCGCTCGATGACGACGTCGCCGCGGGTCATCACCGCCCCGATGGCCCAGGTGCCGGCGACGATCCGGTCGGGCACGGTCGTGTAGCTCACCGGCTCCAGGGACTCGACGCCCTCGACCGTCACCGTGGAGGTGCCGGCGCCGTCGATCCGGGCCCCCATCGCCCCGAGCATCGCGCAGAG
Organism: Bacillus sp. AZ43; assembly: GCA_004570425.1. GTDB lineage: Bacteria > Actinomycetota > Actinomycetes > Mycobacteriales > Geodermatophilaceae > Blastococcus_B. The sequence goes on along the minus strand of SPQJ01000019.1, from coordinate 12,765 downwards.
GTCGACGATCTCCGGCTCGCGGGCGGCGTTGTCGATGACGGTCGTCCCGCGCGCCAGCACGGCGGCCATGACCAGGTTCTCCGTCGCGCCCACCGACGGGAAGTCCAGCCAGATCGACGTCCCGGTCAGGCGGGGGGCGGTCGCGACGAGGAAGCCGTGCTCGCTGACGATCGAGGCGCCCAGCCGCTCCAGGCCGGCGATGTGCATGTCCAGCCCGCGCGACCCGATCGCGTCACCGCCGGGCAGGGCCACCCGGGCGCTGCCGCAGCGGGCGACCAGGGGCCCCAGCACGCTGATCGACGCCCGCATCCGGCGGACCAGGTCGTAGTCGGTCTCCGTGGAGGGGCGCTCCGGGACGTCGATCCGCACGCGCCCGCCCCCGCCACCGTTCCCGGTGCGCTGGTAGTCGACGGCGCAGCCCAGCCGGCGCAGCACCTCGCTCATGATCGAGACGTCGAGGATGTCGGGGACCTCGTCGATCGTCGTCCGCCCCGGGGCCAGCAGTGCCGCCGCCATGAGCTTGAGGGCGCTGTTCTTCGCACCGGTGACCCGGACCCGCCCGGTGAGGGCGGTGCCGCCGGTCACCTCGAAGCACTCCACCGGCCCACCCTACGGTGGGCGGCTCTGCGACCCGCCCACGTCATACGCTTCGGCCATGACGGTCCGGCTCACGCGCATCTACACGAAGACCGGCGACGCCGGTCAGACCCACCTGGGCGACATGAGCCGGGTGGCGAAGACCGACCCGCGGCTGGTCGCCTACGCCGACGTGGACGAGGCCAACAGCGTCCTGGGGACGGCCCTGGCCCTGGGCACCTTCGACGCGCCGGTCGCGGAGCTGCTGCGCAGCATCCAGAACGACCTGTTCGACGTCGGCGCCGACCTCTGCACCCCGGTGACGCCCGAGCCGGCGTACCCGCCGCTGCGGATCACCGCTGCCTACACCGAGCGGCTCGAGGCGGCCTGCGACGAGTACAACGCCACGCTGCCGAAGCTGGACAGCTTCATCCTCCCCGGTGGCACGCCCGGCGCGGCGCTGCTGCACCAGGCACGGGTGGTCGCCCGGCGCGCCGAGCGCAGCGTCTGGGCGTTGCTGGAGGCCGACGCCGAGCGCACCAACGCCGAGACCGCCCGCTACCTCAACCGCCTGTCGGACCTGCTGTTCATCCTGTCGCGGGTGGCCAACCCCGGAGGGGACATCCTCTGGGAGCCGGGCGCGCACAGCGGCGCGCACGCGCAGCGCGCGGCCCGGGACGCCTGACCCCGCGCCGTCAGCTGCCGGGCGGGGCGGACTCCACCCAGGAGAGGAACCCGGTCACCGTCGAGGTGTCCATCGCCAGCTCGCGCGGCCCCTCGGGCGTGGCGATGGCGAGCACGACGACGTCGGAGGGCAGGGCGAGGTCGTCGCGGCCGGGGTTCCGGCGCGACTCCACCCGCAGCTCGGCGCGGCAGAGCCGCTCGTGCGGGCGCACCGCCAGCGACAGCCCGCGGTACCAGAGCAGGACGTCACCGCCGTACCAGGCGACGCCCACCGACCAGCGCGGCGTGCCGGCCGGCCGCAGCCACATGGTGACCGCCCCGAGCCCGGACAGCAGGAACCGGCGGCGCAGCAGGAAGGCGACCGCGAGGCCGACGACGAGGACGCCGGCCAGGACCAGCAGGACCGTGGTCACGCTGCGCGGGTGTTCCGGGTGCTCGGCGGAGGCTGGGGCCGGTCGGTCAGGCGCTCTCGCCGGCGGCGCGGAGGCGGGACTGGGCCCGGCGGGCGGCCTCGAGCGCATCCGGGTCGTCGCCCGCGCTCTCGGCGCGGCGCAGCGCCTCGCGGGCGCGCTCGACGTCGATCTCGGTGGAGATCTCGGCGTTCTCGGCGAGGATCGAGACGCCCTTCTCGGTCACCGACAGGAACCCGCCGTGCGCGGCGACGACGACGTCGTCACCGGACTCGGTGCGGATCGTGACCACGCCGCCCTCGGCGAGCTCCCCGAGCAGCGGCGCGTGACCGGGCAGCACACCCAGCTCGCCCTCGGTCGTGCGGGCGATGACCATCGTCGCCTCGCCGGACCAGATCTTCCGCTCGACGGCCACCAACTCGACCTGCAGGGTCGCCACGACACTCCTCGGTTGAACGAACTGTGCCGCTCACTGTAGCGGCGTGTCGCAGGCGGCCGCGGGGCCGGTCCCCTCAGGCGGAGCGACGGTAGAGGAGGGTCCAGCGCCCGACCCGGACCCAGGGACGGCGCACCGTGGAGGCCGGCGCCCACTCGTCGACGCCGAACGGCTCCCCGTCGACCGGGTCGCACGGCGCGTAGGGCGGCCAGCTCCAGCCGTCCTCGGCGGTGCGGGGTGTCGCGTCGTTCGCGTCCACGTCGGTCCTCGTCACGGTGCCCGCGGATCGGGCTCATCGGTCCAATGGTCGGCACGCGGAGTGCTGACCAGCAGGGACGGTAGCGCGGATCCACCCACTCGGGTGACCGTTCGTTCGCCCGAACGTGCGAGCGGCCGGGCCCGAAGGGCCCGGCCGCTCGTCCGGCCCCGCTGCAGGGGCCCACGCTGAGCTTGCGAAGCGTGGGGGGCAGCGGGGTCCTTACTTCTTCAGCTTCTCGGCGTTCTTCTCGAGGTCCTCGAGGCCACCGCACATGAAGAAGGCCTGCTCGGGCACGTGGTCGTACTCGCCCTCGGTCAGCGCCTTGAACGCCTCCAGCGTCTCCGACAGCGGCACGAACGAGCCCGGCTGCCCGGTGAACGCCTCGGCCACGAACATGTTCTGCGAGAGGAAGCGCTCGATGCGCCGGGCCCGGTTGACCGTGACCTTGTCCTCCTCGCCGAGCTCGTCGATGCCGAGGATGGCGATGATGTCCTGGAGCTCCTGGTAGCGCTGCAGGATCTGCTTCACCCGCTGGGCGATCGCGTAGTGCTCCTCGCCGACGTACTGCGGGTCGAGGATCCGGCTGGTGGAGTCCAGCGGGTCCACGGCCGGGTAGATGCCCTTCTCCGAGATCGGCCGCGACAGGTTCGTCGTCGCGTCGAGGTGGGCGAAGGTGGTGTGCGGCGCCGGGTCGGTGATGTCGTCGGCGGGCACGTAGATCGCCTGCATCGAGGTGATCGACCGGCCACGGGTCGAGGTGATCCGCTCCTGCAGCTGGCCCATCTCGTCGGCCAGGGTGGGCTGGTAGCCCACGGCCGACGGCATGCGGCCCAGCAGCGTGGAGACCTCGGAGCCGGCCTGCGTGAACCGGAAGATGTTGTCGATGAAGAGCAGCACGTCCTGGTTCTGCTCGTCGCGGAAGTACTCGGCCATGGTGAGGGCCGAGAGCGCGACCCGCAGGCGGGTGCCCGGCGGCTCGTCCATCTGGCCGAACACCAGCGCGGTGGACTCGATGACGCCGGACTCGGTCATCTCCGTGATGAGGTCGTTGCCCTCACGGGTCCGCTCGCCGACGCCGGCGAACACCGACACGCCACCGAACTCCTGGGCGACGCGACGGATCATCTCCTGGATGAGGACCGTCTTGCCCACGCCGGCACCGCCGAAGAGGCCGATCTTCCCGCCGGCCACGTAGGGCGTGAGCAGGTCGATGACCTTGATGCCGGTCTCCAGCATCTCGGTGCGGCCCTCGAGCTGGTCGAACCGCGGCGGGTTGCGGTGGATGCTCCAGTGCGGAGCGTCGGCACCGTGGCCCGGCTCGTCCAGGCACTCGCCGAGGGCGTTGAAGACGTGGCCCTTGGTCACGTCGCCCACGGGCACGGTGATCGACTCACCGGTGTCGGTGACCTCGGCCCCACGGACCAGCCCGTCGGTCGGCGCCATCGAGATGGTGCGGACGACGTTCTCGCCCAGGTGCTGCGCGACCTCGAGGGTCAGCGTCTTGCTGAGGTCGGCCAGCGTGACATCGACCTTCAGCGCGTTGAACAGGTCGGGCATCGCGTCGCGCGGGAACTCGACGTCGACGACCGGCCCGGTCACCCGCACGACGCGGCCGGTGGCCTGCGTCTGCTGGTTGGTCGGACGGTCCTCGGTGACGGTCATCTGAACTGCTCTCCTGCCCTCGGGCTGCGGTGGTGTCGCGTCTTGACGGTGGTTCGGTGTCCGGCGTCCGCCGGGGTCAGTCCCCGGCTCCGGACGAGACCAGCGCGTCGGCGCCGCCGACGATCTCGCTGATCTCCTGGGTGATGTCTGCCTGGCGGATCTGGTTCGCCTGCCGGGCGAGGTTCTTGGCCAGCTCCTCGGCGTTGTCGGAGGCCGACTTCATCGCCCGCCGGCGCGAGGCCGACTCCGACGCGGCCGACTCGAGCATCGCCGCGTAGATGCGGGTGGTGACGTACTTCGGCAGCAGGGCGTCGAGCAGTCCCTCGGCCGACGGCTCGAACTCGTAGGAGGTCGGCACGCCGGTGTCGTTGCTCCGGCCCGCCTCCCGGTCCTCGCGCTCGTAGTCGAACTCCTCGACCTCCTCGACCTCCAGCGGGGCCATCCGCTTGGCGACCGGGACCTGGGAGAGCAGCGACCGGAACTCGGTGTAGACGATGTGCAGCTCGTCCACACCCAGGATCCCGTCCGCGCCGGCGCCGCCCTCGTCGTCGTCCTCACCCGCGGTGAAGGCCTCGATGAGGACGCGGCCGACCTCCTGGGCGTCGGTGTACTTGGGCTGCTCGGAGAACCCGGTGAAGGTCCCGGCCATCTCGCGGTTGCGGAAGGAGTAGTAGGTCTCCCCCTTGCCGCCGACCACGTAGAGGACCGGCTCCTTGCCCTCCTGCCGCAGCAGCGAGAGCAGTTCCTCGGTGCGCCGCAGCACGTTGACGTTGTACGAGCCGGCGAACCCGCGGTCGGAGGTGATCACGAGGACCGCCGCCCGCTTCGGGTTCTCCCGCTCGGTCAGCAGCGGGTGGTCGAGGCTGGCGGAGGACGCCAGCGCCGACAGCACGCGCGTGATCTCCCGGGCGTAGGGCTTGGACGCCTCCACCCGGGCCTGGGCGCGCACGATGCGGGCACCGGCGATCAGCTCCTGCGCCGAGAAGATCTTCTTCGTCGACTGGGTGGAGCGGATGCGGCGCCGCAGCTGGCGGAGGGAAGCGGCCATCGGTCAGCTGCCCCGCTTGACCTGGACGCGCTCCTGGCCCCGCTCCGAGGCGTCCATGGCCTCGGCCTCGGGCTCGTTGACCTGGAGCGACTCGCCCTCCGACGTGGTGAACTGGCCGTAGAAGGACTCGACGGCCCGCTCGAGGCTCTCCACCGTGTCGTCACCGAGGACGCGGGCCTGGCGGATGGCGTCGAAGATGCCGTTGTCTCCGCGGCCGATGAAGTCGAGGAACTCCGACTCGAAGCGGCGGACGTCGCCCACCGGCACGCGGTCGAGCTTGCCGGTGGTGCCCAGCCACAGCGAGACGACCTCGCGCTCGACCGGGTACGGCGAGTACTGGCCCTGCTTGAGCAGCTCGACCAGGCGCTGACCGCGGTCCAGGGTGGCGCGGCTGGAGGCGTCGAGGTCGGAGGAGAAGGCCGAGAACGCCTCCAGCTCGCGGTACTGGGCCAGGTCCAGGCGCAGGCGGCCGGCCACCGAACGCATGGCCTTGATCTGGGCCGACCCACCGACGCGGGACACCGAGATGCCGACGTTGATGGCCGGGCGGACGCCGGAGTTGAACAGACCGGTCTCGAGGAAGATCTGCCCGTCGGTGATCGAGATGACGTTGGTCGGGATGTACGCCGACACGTCGTTGCCCTTGGTCTCGATGAGCGGGAGACCGGTCATGGAGCCCGCACCCAGCTCGTCGGAGAGCTTGGCGCAGCGCTCGAGCAGCCGGGAGTGCAGGTAGAAGACGTCGCCCGGGTAGGCCTCGCGGCCCGGCGGGCGGCGCAGCAGCAGGGAGACGGCGCGGTAGGCCTCGGCCTGCTTGGACAGGTCGTCGAACACGATCAGGACGTGCTTGCCCTCGTACATCCAGTGCTGGCCGATGGCCGATCCGGTGTAGGGGGCGATGTACTTGAAGCCCGCGGCCTCCGACGCCGGCGCCGCGACGATGGTCGTGTACTCCATCGCGCCGGCCTCCTCGAGGGCGGTGCGGATCGCGGCGATCGTGGAGCCCTTCTGGCCGACCGCGACGTAGATGCAGCGCACCTGCTGCTGCGGGTCGCCGGTGGCCCAGGCTTCCTTCTGGTTGATGATCGTGTCGATCGCGATCGCCGTCTTGCCGGTCTGGCGGTCGCCGATGATCAGCTGGCGCTGACCGCGGCCGATCGGCGTCATGGCGTCGATCGCCTTGATGCCGGTCTGCAGCGGCTCCTTCACCGACTGCCGCTGGACGACGGTCGGCGCCTGCAGCTCCAGGGCGCGGCGGCCGGTGGTGGTGATCTCGCCGGCGCCGTCGATCGGGTTGCCCAGCGGGTCGACGACCCGGCCGAGGTAGCCGTCACCGACGGGCACGGAGAGCACCTCGCCGGTGCGGCGGACCTGCTGGCCCTCCTCGATCCCGGAGAAGTCACCCAGGACGACGACACCGACCTCGCGGACGTCGAGGTTCAGGGCCAGCCCGCGGACGCCGCTCTCGAACTCGAGCAGCTCGTTGGTCATGACCGAGGGCAGTCCCTCGACACGGGCGATGCCGTCGCCGGCCTCGGTGACCGTGCCGACCTCCTCGCGGGAGATGTCGGGGCTGTACTCGGTGACGTAGCTCTGGATGGCACTGCGGATCTCGTCTGCGGAGATCGTCAGCTCGGCCATGGGTCTGAGTCCTCTTCCCTGCGGGGTCGTGTCTGGGGTGTGTCGGTCGGTGGGGGCGGTCAGCCGGCCAGTCGCCGTTCGGCGACTTCCAGGCGGTGGGCGATGCTGCCGTCGATGACCTCGTCGCCCACCTGGACGATCAGGCCGCCGAGGACGGTCGGGTCCACCGTGACCTGCAGTCCGATGGTCCGCCCGTAGATCCGGCCGAGCACGTCGGCCAGCCGCTGCTCCTGCGCGGCGGTCAGCGCCACGGCGCTGACCACGCGGGCCATGGACTGCCCGCGCCGCCGGCTGGCCACCTCGGACAGCCGCTCGACGGCGTTCTCGGCGTTGCCGAGGTGGGCACCGGTGAGCACGTTGCGCAGCAGCTGCTCGGTGACGGGGCTGACCCGGCCGGACAGCAGCCGGTCCAGCAGGGCGCGCTTGCCCTCCGCCGGCGCCGACCGGTCGCTCAGGATGCGGGCGAGCTCCCGGTCACCGCCGACGATGCGGCCGAACCGGAACAGCTCGTCCTCGACGCTCTCCAGCTCGCCCCGGGCGTCGGCCGCGTCGAGCGAGGCCTCCGTCGCCAGGGTGGTGAACGCGTCCACCAGGTCGCGCGGCCGCGACCAGCGCTGCCGGGCGACGGTCTCGACCACGTCGAGCGCCTGCGGCGAGAGGCGGGAGCCGAAGAGGCGCCGGGCCAGTCCCGCCCGCTCCTCGGCCTTGGCCGACGGGTCCGACAGCGCACGGCGCAGCGTGAGCTGGCCGTCGAGCAGCCGGGCCACCGAGAACAGCTCGTCGGCCAGGGTCAGCAGCGCGGGGCCGGTGGCCCCGGCCGACTGCTCGCCGAGGCGCTCGCGCGCCGCGGCGATCGCCACCCGGCTGGAGGCCTCCATCAGCGGGAGCCCTCTCGCGCGCCGACGGCGCCGTCGCCGGCGGCCGCCATGCTGTCGAGGTCGGCGAGGAAGCGGTCGACCGTGCCGCTGCGCCGGGCGTCGTCGGCGAGGGACTCGCCCACGACCTGGCCGGCCAGCTGGACGGCGAGCGTGCCGATCTGGCCGCGCAGCTCGTTGACGACCTGCTGGCGCGCGGTGGCCAGCTGCTCCTCGCCGCGAGCGACGATCCGCGCCGACTCCTCCTGCGCCTGGGCCCGCAGCTCCTCGAGGATCTGCTGGCCCTCGGCGCGGGCCTGGTCACGGATCTGCGCGGCCTCGCTGCGCGCCTCGGCCAGCTGCGCCCGGTACTGCTCCAGCGCGGCCTTCGCCTCGGCCTGCATGGCCTCGGCGCGCTCGATGCCGCCCTCGATCGCCTCGCGGCGGGCCTGGAAGACCTGCTCGAAGCGGGGCACCACGAACTTGATCACCACGAACAGCAGGATCGAGAAGGTGATCAGGCCGACGATGATCTCGCCCACCGGAGGCAGGAGCGGGTTGGCGCTCTCCGCAGCCAGGATGTTCATGCTTCGCACGTCCCTAAGTCAGCTGGATCGGACCGGGCTGGTCGATCAGTAGATGAAGGGCACGACCAGGCCGATGAGCGCCAGCGCCTCGGAGAGGGCGGCACCGAGGAAGGCGTAGGTCCGGGTGAGGCCGGCGGACTCGGGCTGACGGGCGGTCGCCTGGATGTAGGCGGCCCACACGATGCCCACACCGATACCGGGGCCGATGGCGGCGAGGCCGTAGCCGACCGCACCGATGTTGCCCTCGAGCTCTGCGAGTACCTCGATCATTGGGGGGTCTTCCTCCTGTGTCGGTCGCCCGGGTCGTCCCGGGCGGCTGGCGTGGGTAGAGCGGTCAGTGGGCGGGTTCGACGGCGCCGTTGAGGTAGGTCGCCGTGAGCACGGTGAAGACGTAGGCCTGCAGGATGATCACGAGCACCTCGAAGAAGGTCATGGCCAAGGCCATGGCGAACGCGAAGGGGCTGAAGATCACCGAGAAGTTGCCGACGGTGAGCAGGTAGACCGTGCCCAGCGAGAAGACGACGAGCAGCATGTGCCCGGCGAACATGTTGGCGAAGAGCCGGACGGCCAGGGTGAAGGGCCGGATCACGAAGACCTGGAGCAGCTCGATCGGGGTCACGAGGACGAGCGCGGCCACCGGCACGCCGGGGGGCACCGCGGCGTCCTTGAAGTAGCGCGCCGCGCCCTGCTCGCGGATGCCGACCCAGTTGTAGAGGACCCACACGATCACCGCGAGGACCAGCGGCCAGGCGAACTTCGAGTTCGGGGAGATCTGCGCGAACGGGATGATGCTCATCGCGTTGTTCGCGAGGATGAAGAAGAACAGCGAGGCGAGGAACGGCGCGAACGGCAGCCCCTTGGGGCCGATCACGTCCCGCGCGATCCCGTCGCGGATCAGCGAGTAGCCGCTCTCGCCGAGGTACTGGAGCTTCCCCGGCACGATCGAGGGCTTGCGCACCGCCAGCACGAGCAGAGCCAGGATCGCCGCGGTCGCGATCCAGGAGATCAGCGTGATGCGGGTGATCGCGAACTCGATGCCCAGGAGCGAGAACTCCGCGATCGGCTCGGGGTAGAACTCCGCGATGGTCGGAGCCTGGAAGCCGTCGCCGCCGGATCCTTCGGCCGCGAGCACGCTGCCGAGCGCTGAGGCGCTGGAGGTCACCGTCGTCCCTTCTGCGTCTTGCGGTATTCCGGTGGCCGGCTCCGCTGCCCGCCCCGGGTCGTGCTGGTGGGCCGACCTCCCGCAGGCGGATCGACGGCCCCGTACTTGACGACCACCAGGTAGATGGCCACTCCGAGACCGAGGACCACACCGACCAGGACGAAGAAGCGTGTCTCCAGCCAGCGGTCGAGCAGCAGCCCGACCCCGCCCCACACGATGATCCCCGAGAGCATCGTCCCGGTGATCCCCCAGCCGATGTCCGCCCCGCTGGGCTGACGATCGGCCGGCTCGGTGGACCGAGGTCGAGAGTCCCCGCGAGCAGGGCTGTCCTCGGCCATCGGTCGGGACACTATCTCAGCCGCGTGACGCGGGCTTTTCCGGGTCCGGCTGCGCCGCCGGAGGGGGCACGTAGTACAGCTGCCGCGTCCAGACCCAGCGCGCCTGGACCGCCCCCCAGAGCAGCGTGGCGGCGATGACGGTCCACGCGAGCGCGAGCCGGTCGAGCCAGCCGTCCTCCGGCACCGCGCCGAGGACCAGGAACAGGACCAGGGCCTTGACCAGGAAGGTTCCCATCGCGGCGGGCAGCGTCAGCGAGTCGTCGACGCGACCGGCCCGGGCGATCACGACCGCGGACACGCAGAAGAACGCCGTCACGACGAGCGCACCGGCGAGCACGCCGGCCGCGCTGCCCCATCCGCCGACCAGCCCGGCCGCGACCGCCGCCACCAGGGCAGTGGCGCCCGTCACCCCGGTTCCCACCCGGAGGAAGGAGATGTCCCACGGGGCGTCGCTGCGCGGGGGCGTGCCCGGCCTGGTCATCGCAGTACCTGTCCCGCGCCCGCGGCGCGCTGTTCGGGGCCGGGGCGGGCCGGCGAGGTGGGCTTCGTCGGGCTCGCCTGTGCCGCCTGGGCGCGCAGGGCCCGGGCCGTCGGGTGCTCGGCGCGGCTGCGCTCGCGCTGGGCCGCCAGTTCTGCCGCGCGTGCCTCGCGGGCCGCTCGACGGGCCCGCGGGCTGAGGACGACCACGACGCCGACGACGAGGAGGACGGCGATCGCCACCAGCAGCTCGGCCGACCCGCCGGTGATCGACAGCCCCACCGCGCCGAACGACAGCAGCGAGGCCCAGAAGTACATGACCAGCACGGCGCGGCGGTGCGAGTGCCCGATCGACAGCAGCCGGTGGTGCAGGTGCATCTTGTCGGGCGAGAAGGGCGACTGGCCCTTCCTGGTCCGCCGGACGACCGCCATCAGCAGGTCGACGAACGGGATGAAGAGCACCGCGATGGGGACCAGCAGCGGCAGCGCCAGCGGCACCAGGCTGGCGGCGGAGTCGAACGACTGCGGGTCCACTCCCCCGGTCGCGGACACCGCCGCCGCCGACAGCATGAGGCCGACCAGCATCGACCCCGAGTCGCCCATGAAGATCCGGGCGGGGCTGAAGTTGTGCGGCAGGAAGCCCAGGCAGGCGCCGGCGAGCACCGCGGTGATCAGCGAGGGGGCGCTGGCGACGTCGTCGTAGCCGACGCTGCCGAGGTGGTAGCTGTAGGCGAAGAAGGCCAGCGCCGCGATGCCCGAGACGCCGGCGGCGAGGCCGTCGAGGCCGTCGATGAAGTTCAGCGCGTTGATCGTGGCGACGGTGAGCAGGATCGTCAGCGGCACGCCGATGTCGGGGCCCAGCGAGATCGTGCCGATGTCGGCGACCGGCAGGAACAGGAACGCCAGCTGCACGCCCAGCAGGACCATGACGCCGGCCGCGGCGATCTGGCCGGTCAGCTTGGTGAGGGCGTCCAGCCCCCAGCGGTCGTCGAGCACGCCCAGGGCGCAGATCAGCCCGCCCGCCACGAGGACCGCGATGGTCTGCGAGTCGTCGAACGTGCGCTGCAGGGCGGGCAACCGGGTGGCCACCAGGATCGCCGCGGCCACCCCGAGGTACATCGCGACGCCGCCGCCCCGGGGAGTGGGGATGACGTGCACGTCGCGCTCGCGGGGCGCCGCCATCATCCGGGCCCGGATGGCGAACATCCGCACCACCGGGGTGGTCAGGAACGTGACCAGCGCGGCGGTGAGGAGGACGACGGCGTACTCGCGCACGGGATCAGTCGGTGCTGTTCGCCCGGCGAGCGCGGTCGTCGACGCCCGGTGTGCTCATCCCCCCACGGTATCGCCACGACGTCGCGACCCCTCGGACCGTGCCGCCGTCCCGCTCAGTCGGTGATCTCGGGGACGACCTCGCGCAGCCGGTCGACGGGCAGCGCGCCCACGCGGAGCACGCGGGGCACCGGCCCCGTGCAGTCGACGATCGTGCTGGCGGCCGAGCCCGCCCGGGAGCCGCCGTCGAGCACCACGGCCGCGTGCTCGCCGAGCTGCTCGGCAGCCTCGGCCGCGGTCGTGGCCGCCGGGCGACCGGACCGGTTGGCGCTGGAGACGGCCAGCGGACCGGTGCGCCGGAGCAGGTCCCGGGTGATCTCGTCGTCCGGCAGCCGCACGGCGACCGTGCCCTCGGCGTCGCCGAGGTCCCACGCCAGCGACGGCGCGTGCTCCATGACCAGGGTCAGCCCACCGGGCCAGAACGCCTGGGCCAGCGCGTGCGCCGTGGGGGGCAGGTTCACCACCAGGCCGGCCAGGGTCGACGCCTCGCCGATCAGCACCGGCACCGGCATCGCGCGGCCGCGGTTCTTCGCGGCCAGCAGCCGGGTGACCGCGGCCGGCGTGAACGCGTCGGCGGCGACGCCGTAGACGGTGTCGGTGGGCAGCAGCACCAGCTCGCCGCGGGAGATCGCGTCGGCCGCCGCGTCGATACCGGCGGCGCGTGTCCCTGGGTCGGAGCAGTCGAAGACGTCGGCCACGGGCACGGAGTCTCTCATCGGCTCCCGGGACGGTCCCGGGGCGGGGCGTCAGTCCCGGCCGTTCCCGCGGCCGGGCTTGTCCTTGCCCTTGCCCTTCCCCTTGTCCCCGTCGCCCTCGTCCTCGTCCCCCTCGTCGCCGTCGTCGCCGCCCTCGTTCCCCGTGGTGCCGTTGCCGGTCGTGCCGTTCGCCCCGCCGTCGCCCGCGGGGGGCGCCTCCACGGGCGCCGGCACCGACACGGGCGGGACGGCGTAGGACAGCCGGACGAGGTCACCGGGGGCGAGGACGCCCGCCGGGTCGACGGCGGTGACCTGGCCGGCCGGCACCTCGCTGGTCTCCACCGCCAGGAGCCGCACCTCCAGACCGCGGCCGATCAGCTCCGCCTGGACGTCGCGCACGGGCTTCCCGACCCACTCCGCCGCCACGACCTCGATGCCGGCCGGGGAGGTGGTGACGCCGGGGTTCGCGCCGGCCTCCGAGGTGGCGCGATCGCCGAGGAGGGCGGCGGCGAGGACCGCGGCCAGCACCGCGACGCCACCCAGCACGGCCGCCAGGAGGGGACGCCGCGGGCGGCGGCGGGGCGTCGGCGGGGCCGCGGGCGCG
>SPQJ01000018.1 GCA_004570425.1 Bacillus sp. AZ43 | reverse complement strand
GATCTCGACGCCGGAGGCGGCGCTCGCGGCGGTGGCCGAGGTCGGCGGGCTGGAGCACGCGGCCCTGGCCGGGTTCGTGATCGGCGCGGCCGCCGCGCGGGTGCCGGTGCTGCTCGACGGCGCGATCGCGGGCTCCGCCGCGCTCGTCGCCGCGGGCCTGTGCCCGACGGCGCTCGAGTACGCGCTGGCCGGGCACACCTCCGCCGAGCCCGGGCACGCCCTCGCGCTGGAGTCGCTCGGGCTCCGCCCGCTCCTGGGCCTGGACCTGCGGCTCGGCGAGGGCACCGGTGCGCTCCTGGCGCTCCCCCTCGTCGCCAGCGCGGCGCGGGCCCTGCGCGACGTCGCCACCTTCGACTCCGCCGGCGTGACCGAGAAGGCCTGATGAGCGACGCGACCCCTCCCCCGGGCACCCGGGTCGTCTACCCCGTCGGCCTGCGGCTGGCCGGCCGCCGGGTCGTGGTCGTCGGAGGTGGGCAGGTCGCGCACCGGCGGGTGGCCGGGCTGCTCGACGCCGGGGCGCGGGTCACGGTGGTCAGCCCGGAGGTGACACCGGCCCTCGAGTCGCTCGTCTCCTCCGGCGGGCTGACCTGGGTGCGCCGCCGCTACGAGCGCGGCGACCTCGACGGGGCCTGGTACGCGGTCGCGGCGACCGACGACCCGCTGGTGAACGCGGCGGTGGCCGGCGAGGCCGAGCGCGCACGGATCTTCTGCGCCCGGGCCGACGACCGGACCGCCTCCAGTGTCTGGACGCCGGCCATCGGGCGGAGCGGCGACCTCGTCGTCGGCGTGCACGGCGGCGGCGACCCGCAGCGGGCGATCGGGGTGCGCGACGCGGTCATGGCCGGACTCACCGACGGCAGCATCGCCGACCGCGCCTCGCGCGCCGCGTCGGCGGGCGGCCAGGGCGGCGTCGTGCTCGTCGGCGGCGGCCCGGGCGACCCCGGCCTGATCACGGTGCGCGGACGGCAGGCGCTGGCCCAGGCCGACGTCGTCGTCGCCGACCACCTGGGGCCGCAGTCGCTGCTCTCCTCGCTGCCCGGCGACGTGCTGGTCATCGACGCCTCCAAGCTGCCGCGCGGCCGGTCGATGGCGCAGGAGCAGATCAACGCGCTGCTCGTCGAGCACGCGCTGGCCGGCCGGCGGGTGGTGCGGCTCAAGGGCGGCGATCCGTTCGTGTTCGGCCGCGGCATGGAGGAGCTCCAGGCCTGCGTGGCCGCCGGCGTGCCGGTGGAGGTGGTCCCGGGGGTCACGAGCGCGATCGCGGTGCCCGCGCTGGCCGGCATCCCGGTCACCCACCGCGGGCTCACCCACGAGTTCGTCGTGGTCTCCGGGCACCTGCCACCCGGCCACCCGCAGTCGCTCGTCGACTGGGCGGCGGTCGCCCGGCTGCGCGGCACCGTCGTCGTCCTCATGGGCGTCGACACCGCACCGGCCATCGCCGCCGCTCTCGTCGAGCACGGCCGGGACCCGGCGACGCCGGTCGCCGTCGTCTCCGACGGGTCGACCCCGACCCAGCGGACGGTCCGCACGACCCTGGCCGACCTGCCGCGCGCGCTGGCCGAGGAAGGCGTCCGGCCGCCGGCGGTGTGGGTGGTCGGCGCCGTCGTGGGCCTGGACGGCCCGCACGAGGACCCGCCCCCGGACGACGCCGACCTGGACTGATCGGCGACATAGTGCTTGTGCTGCCGATGTAGCACTTCTACTATCTCCGGCATGAGCGTGGCCCGAGCTGACGAGCCGGTGGTCCACGTCCGCGGACTGCGGATGGCCTACGGCACCCACGACGTCCTCACCGGCGTCGACTTCGACGTCCACCCCGGCGAGGTGGTGTGCCTGCTGGGCCCCAACGGCGCCGGCAAGACCACCACCATCGAGATCCTCGAGGGCTTCCGGCTGCCGTCCGCCGGTGAGGTACGGGTCCTCGGCGAGGACCCGGCCACCGCGGGCGACGCCTGGCGGGCGCGCGTCGGCGTCGTCCTCCAGTCGTGGCGCGACCACGCCCGCTGGACGCCGCGCCGGCTGCTCGCCTCGCTGGGCGGCTACTTCGTCCCCTACTCCACGCCCGAGCGGCACCGCCCCTACGACGTCGACGAGCTGCTCGAGACGGTCGGGCTCGCCGAGCACGCCGACCGCAAGATCGGCACCCTCTCCGGCGGGCAGCGCCGGCGCCTCGACGTCGCCGTGGGCATCATCGGCCGGCCCGAGCTGCTCTTCCTGGACGAGCCGACCGCCGGCTTCGACCCGCAGGCCCGGCGCGACTTCCACGACCTGGTGCACCGGCTCTCCGACCTGGAGGGCACCACGATCCTGCTCACCACGCACGACCTCGCCGAGGCCGAGAAGCTGGCCGACCGGATCCTCATCCTCGCCAACGGCGGGATCGTGGCCGACGGCAGCGCCGACGAGCTCACCCGGCAGGTGGCCGGCACCTCGGAGGTGCGCTGGGCCTGCGGCGGGGAGCGGTTCGTGCACCCCACCGACGACGTCGTCGGTTTCGTCCGGCAGCTGTTCGACCAGCACGGCGCCGACCTCACCGACCTCGAGGTCCGCAAGGCCAGCCTCGAGGACACCTACCTGGCCATGGTGCAGCGCTTCGAGGCCGGCCACGGGGCCGCGCCCGTCCTGGAGGAGGTGCCGCGGTGAACGCCACCCGCCACGCGATCGGCCTGGGCCTGCGCCGGGGCTGGACCGAGTTCGTGCTCAGCCTGCGCAGTCCGCAGGACCAGGGCTTCTACCTGTTCACCGCCGTCGGCACGCTGGTCTTCCTGTGGTTCAACCGGGACAACGAGCTCGACGGCACCGGGCTGATGTACCCGACCTACGCGCTGCCCAGCATCCTCGGCGCCCTGCTCGCGTTCGGCGTCGTCATCGGGCCGGCCTTCGCGCTGGCCATGGAGCGGGAGGACGGCACGCTGCTGCGGCACAAGTCGCTGCCGCACGGCATGCAGGGCTACGTGACCGGCCAGCTCACGTTCCACTCGCTCGGCCTGGTGCCGTCGCTGCTCACGATCCTCGTGCCGAGCTTCCTGCTGTTCGACGACCTCATGCACCGGGGAGCCGCCGGCTGGCTCACCGTGGCGTGGGTGGTCGTGCTGGGCCTGCTCGCGACCCTGCCGCTCGGCATGATCCTCGGCTCCGTCGTGCCCAGCACCCAGAAGGTCGGGACCTGGGGGATGCTGCCGGTCATGCTCCTCACCGCGATCTCGGGGATCTTCTTCCCCATCCAGGCGCTGTGGGGCTGGGTCCAGGTCGTCGCGCAGATCTTCCCGACCTACTGGATCGGGCTCGGCCTGCGCTCGGCGTTCCTCCCGGACGCGGCGGTCACCGTCGAGCTCGGCGACTCCTGGCGGACCGGTCTCACCGTGCTCGTGCTGGCCGCGTGGGCGGTGTTCGGCGCGCTGGTCACGCCGCGGGTGCTGCGCCGGATGGCCCGCCGGCAGTCCGGCTCCCAGGTCGAGGCCGCCCGCGAGGCCTCGCTCCAGTGGGTGCACTGACCCGTGGCGCCCGATCGCGGCGCCGGTGACCGTGCCGGCGATGCCGTCCACAACCGGATCGCGCTGCTCCGCGCCGAGCAGGGCGTGACCCGGCGGGAGCTGGCCGACGCCCTCGGCGTCCACTACCAGACCGTCGGCTACCTGGAGCGCGGCGAGTACAACCCCAGCCTGCACCTGGCGCTGCGGATCGCCGAGTTCTTCGACCTGCCGGTGGAGACGATCTTCTCCACCGAACCCTTCCCGCGGATCAGCGACCTCCCGCGGGGAGCCGACGAGCGGCCCGGCCGGAGCGCCTGATGCCGGCCCGCCTGGTGCGCGGCCAGCTGGGGCTGGCCCGCGCGCTGTGGTGGGGCCTGCGGGGCCGCTCCGACGTCGGGCCCGACGACGTCCCGGTCCAGTACAACGGCATCGACCGGGCCGTTCTCTGGACGATCTGCGCCGTCGGGGTGGTCGAGATCGTCGTCGTGCACCTGCTGGGGTGCGCTTCGAGGCGGACGCGGACGTCGAGGTCGACGGGGCGGTCCACCCGGTCGCGCGGGTCGCCTTCCCCGCCGCCGACCCGGCCGCCGCGGTGGCCCTCCTGCGCGCGACGGCGTTCCCGCGGGAACGCCCCGCTCCACCGCCGGCGCTCTGAACAGGACGTTTCTGTCGGTGGCGACCCCTAACCTTCGAACACGCATTCGAAGGAGGCCGCGCCATGCCCGCTCCGTCCTCGACCGACCACCGGTCCGGAAGCCCACTGCCCGAACTGGCCGCCGCCATCACCGCCGGCGCCGTGCGGCTGGCGGCCGCGACGGCGTCCTGGCTCCGTCTGATCGCGGAGTTCGACGAACGCGGCGGCTGGCACGGCCACGGCATCCTGACGTGCGGGCACTGGCTGTCCTGGCAGTGCGGCCTGTCCCCCGGCGCGGCCCGTGAGCACGTCCGGGTGGCACGGGCGCTGGGTGCGCTCCCGCTGATCGAGGCAGCGTTCGCCGACGGCCGGCTCTCCTATTCCAAGGTGCGCGCGCTCACCCGGATCGCGGAGCCGGACAGCGAGGCAGCTCTTCTCGAACTGGCCCTCGAGCTGACCGCCTCGCAGGTCGAGCGGACGGTCCGGCAGTGGCGTCGGGCGGAGAGCGCCAACGCCGGGGACCGGCCGCTGGAGGACCGCCACTCGTTCGAGCACTGGTGGGACGAGACCGGCACGCTGACGGTGAAGATCCGGATGGGGACCGAGGACGGCGCCGCGTTCCTGGCGGCGGTCGATTCGGTCGCCGAGCGCACGGCTCGCCGGGAGCGTGCCGCGGCCGCACGTGCCGGAGGGAGCGCCGAGGGCGGGGAACGGCCCGGCCGGCTCGCCCGGCGCCGCCTCGCCGCGCTCTCGACGCTGGCCGAGGCAGCTGCGGAGGCCGACCGCCGTCCGGGCGACCCGCCCCGCCGCGAGGTCGTGGTGCACGTCGACGCCCAGGTCCTGGCTGACGATGCGACAGCCGGGCGGGCCTACCTCGAGGGCGGACCGGCACTCAACCCGGCACAGGCTCGCCGGATGCTCTGCGAGGCGACCGTCGTCACGATGCTCGAGCGGGACCGCGAGCCGCTGGCCGTCGGCCGCCGCAGGCGGCGGGCCACCCGGCCCCAGAAGATGGCGCTGCTGCGCCGCGACGGCGGGTGCGCGCGGCCGGGATGCCTCGAGACCCGCGTCGAGCGCCTCCATGTCCACCACATGCGCCACTGGCTCTTCGGCGGGTCGACGGACCTGTCCAACCTGGTGCTGCTGTGCGACCGGGACCACGGCCTCGTCCACGACCAGGGCCTGGTGATGGCCCGGGTGAGGGGCCGGATGGTCGTCACGGCCCCCGACGGCCGGCGGGTCTGGGGCCCCCCCGACGCCGCCTTCGCCGGTGGCCTCGACGCGCTGGGGGCGGTGGATCCGGAGGACTTCCCCGGCGTGCACCCGATCGACACCGTGCCGGGACGACGACCCGGCCGACGGCGGTCCGCTCGGACGCCGTCCCTGCACCGGCCGGTGCCCTGCGAGGCCGTCGGTCGCGTGCTCTTCCCCGCGGGGGAACCACCGCTGGCCGACGCGATGCCGGCGAACGGCGAGCGCATGGACGTCCGCTACGTGGTCGACGTCCTCATGGGCAACCGTGACCTCGTCCGGCGGCTGGCCGCCGAGGCCGGCGTTCCCGCGGGAACGTGATCCTTCCTAGATGTTGGCGCCGTCGGCGGGCGGGCCGTCGGGCAGGGGCGCAGCGAAGCCGGGGCCGCCCGATGCGGGTGCGTCCATCCCGACCGTGTACGCCGTCATCGACAGCGACCCGTACGCGTACCCGCCCACCAGCACGTCCGCCGGCGTCCCCGTCGCCCCCGCCACCCCGGCGACGTAGAGCAGCGGCAGGAAGTGGTCCGGCGTCGGGACGGCGAGGTCGTAGTCCCGGTGCCCGTCGAGCCGCCCGACGTCGGTGGGGTCGGTCAGCATCAGCTCCTTGGCGGCCTGGTCGAACCGCTGCGCCCAGTCGAAGCCCGCGTCCGGCAGCGCCCGGCTCACCCCGCCGAGGTTGTGCACCACGTTGCCGCTCCCGATGACCAGCACGCCGTCCTCCCGGAGCGGGGCGAGGGCGGCGCCGAGCTGCAGGTGGTAGTCGAAGGACTTGAGCGCGTTGATCGACAGCTGGACGACCGGGATGTCGGCGTCGGGGAAGGCGTGCACCAGCACCGACCACGCACCGTGGTCGATCCCCCAGCTGTCCAGGTCGGCCCCCACCCACGTCGGGTGCACGACGTCGGCGATCTCCTCGTACAGCTCCGGCAGGCCCGGCGGGCGGTAGTCGACCTGGAAGAGCTCGGGCGGGAAGCCGAAGAAGTCGTGGATGATCCGCGGCCGCGGCATCGCGGTGATCGCGGTGGCCTGCACGTACCAGTGCGCCGAGACGACCAGGATCGCCCGCGGGCGCGGAACCGCCTGGCCGAACGCCCGCCAGGCCTCGGTGTAGCGGTTCTTCTCCAGCGCGTTCATCGGGTTGCCGTGACCGAAGAACGCGGCAGGCATGACGGGCATGCGATCCCCCTGGGCGCCTGGACGACGGTCCCCCGCGATCATTCCCCCGGGCACGCCGGAGCGCGAGCGTTCCGCATCCCGGCCCGGTGTCCAGCGCCCTCCCGCCTGTCCCCCGCCCGTGTGCAGGTGCGGCCGGGCTGCCGCCCGGACCGTCGCCCGTCCGCCATGCTGCGCGACGTGTCCACCGAGGAGGCCCTGCGCGAGCGGCTCCGCGCACTGGCCACCCGGGCCGGCATCCCCGTCCCGCCGCTCGAGGTGGACGACGACCGGAAGCTCGACCTCCCCCCGGCCGACGTCGACCGGAAGGGCGGGGCACGGCGCATCGTCGTGGCAGCCGCGCTGCTGCACGCCCCGCCCGCCGAGCAGGACTGGCACCTGGCCACGGCCCTGGGCTGGTGGGCGTCCCCGGAGCCGCAGCGCCGTCGCAGGCGGGGCTGGCTCGTCTGCTCCGCGATCGCGCTGCCGCACCTCGCCGTCGGCGGGGTGGCGCTGGTCGACGACGGCGCGATCCCGCTCTGGGTGGCCGTGATCGCGGGACCGGTCCTCGGCTTCGTCCTCGTCCCGGTGAGGAGCGCCCTCGCCCGCCACGAACGGCGCGCGTTCGACGCTGCCGGTGACACCGTCCTCGCCGCCTCGGGCCGTGACCCCGCCGCACTCGCGCGAGCGGTCCTCGGCCGCCGGCCCGACCCGTCCTGGTACCGGCGCCCCTTCGCGAACGAGCCACCGCCGAGCCGGCGCATCGCCGACGCGGAGCAGCGGCGCTCCCGCCCCGCCCCGTCGCTGTACTGACGGCGGCTCAGCAGCGAGCCGCGCGCTCCAGCAGCCGACGCCGTTCCGCGGGGGGCCGGTGCGGGCAGGACGTGCAGGTCGGCATGCCCGGCAGCCGGTCGAGCAGGCAGCAGGACGCCCGGCGCACGAACCGGCGGCCGGCGACGTCCTCGTAGCGCGGCATCGGCAGCGGCGGGCCGACCCCGGCGGCCAGCGGTGCCGCCAGCCCCGTGGCGCGGTCGACGTCCCCGGCCGCCTCCCCGAGCGCGAGCAGCCGGTTGGCCAGGGAGTCGGTGGCGATCGCCCACAGCGGGCGCTCCCGCATGCGACCGGCCTCGGCCGCCGCCGACACGACGGCGGCCAGGGTCGCGCGCAGGTCGGCCGCGGCGTCCCCGCCCTCGCCGGACGACACGGCGGCGACCGGCCGGCCCTGCGAGAACGCGACGGAGAGGTCCGTCAGGCGCGCGGACAGCGGGACGCCGACGACCAGCCCGGCCAGCGGCGGCGTGACGAGGACCAGCGAGAGCGAGTACCACCAGACCGTGGCCGCCACCCGGGGATCGGGGCCGCCCCCCAGCAACCGCGCCGTCCAGGCCGGGTCGGCCAGCGCGGTCCCCGGGACGACGGCGGCACCGGCGGGGGCGACCAGCCCGAGCCCCGCCGCGCCGGGGATCCGCGCCGCCACCGCCGCCTGCGATCCGCCCGTCACCCGGTCAGTCTGACCGGCCGCCGCACGGAACCGGCCGCCCGTCGTCCCGGAGCAGACGCGCAGGCCCGCAGGCCATACGGTGTGTGGTGAGAGCCACAGGAGGTGCGTGGCAGCACCACCGGAATGGGGAGGTACCGCATGAGCGAGACGAGCCAGGTGACCGCAGGCCGGACCTTCAGCCCCCCGGAGCAGCTCGCCGCGCACGCCAACGTCGGCCCCGACGTCTACGAGGAGGCGTCCGCCGACCGGCTCGCGTTCTGGGCGAAGCAGGCCCGCCGCCTGACCTGGACCCAGGAGTGGGACGAGGTCCTCGACTGGAGCAACCCGCCCTTCGCCAAGTGGTTCGTCGGCGGGAAGCTCAACGTCGCCTACAACTGCGTCGACCGGCACGTCGAGGACGGCCACGGCGACCAGGTCGCCTACCACTGGGAGGGCGAGCCGGGCGACACCCGCACGATCACCTACGCCCAGCTCAAGGACGAGGTGTGCAAGGCCGCGAACGCGCTGGTCGAGCTCGGCGTGAACGCCGGCGACCGCGTCGCCATCTACATGCCGATGATCCCCGAGACGATCATCGCGATGCTCGCCTGCGCCCGCATCGGCGCCGTCCACATGGTGGTCTTCGGCGGCTTCTCCGCCGACGCGCTGGCCAGCCGGCTCGACGACGCCGGCGCCGTCCTGGTCATCACCGCCGACGGCGGCTACCGCCGGGGCGCCCCGAGCGCGCTCAAGCCGGCCGTGGACGACGCCGTGGGCCGCAGCCCCGGCGTCCGCAACGTGCTCGTGGTCAGGCGGACCGAGCAGGACGTCGAGTGGACCGAGGGCCGCGACCTCTGGTGGCACGACGTCGTCGACCGGCAGTCCGCCGAGCACGAGCCGGAGTCGTTCGACGCCGAGCACCCGCTCTACATCATGTACACCTCGGGCACGACGGCGAAGCCCAAGGGCATCCTGCACACCAGCGGCGGCTACCTCACCCAGGTCGCCTACACGCACTGGGCGACCTTCGACCTCAAGCCCGACGACGACGTCTACTGGACGGCGGCCGACGTCGGCTGGGTGACCGGCCACAGCTACATCGTCTACGGGCCGCTGGCCAACCGGGCCACGAGCGTCATGTACGAGGGGACGCCCGAGACCCCCCACCGCGGCCGATGGTTCGAGCTGATCCAGAAGTACGGCGTGACGATCCTGTACACCGCCCCCACGGTGATCCGGACCTTCATGAAGTGGGGCGAGGACATCCCCGCCGGGTTCGACCTGTCGTCGCTGCGGCTGCTGGGCTCGGTCGGTGAGCCGATCAACCCCGAGGCCTGGCTCTGGTACCACCAGAACATCGGCGGCGGGCGCTGCCCGATCGTCGACACCTGGTGGCAGACCGAGACCGGCGGCCACATGATCACCCCGCTGCCGGGCGTCACGACGCTCGTGCCGGGCTCGGCACAGGTGCCCTTCCCCGGCATCTCGGCCAAGGTCGTCGACGACGAGGGCAACGAGCTGGCCGACGACTCGACCGGCCTGCTGGTCCTCACCGAGCCGTGGCCGTCGATGCTGCGCACCATCTGGGGCGACGACGACCGCTACGTCGACACCTACTGGTCCCGGTTCGGCAGGAACGTCTACTTCGCCGGCGACGGCGCCAAGAAGGACGCCGACGGCAACATCTGGCTGCTCGGCCGGGTGGACGACGTCATGAACGTCTCCGGTCACCGCATCTCGACCACCGAGGTCGAGTCCTCCCTGGTCGGCCACCCGACCGTCGCCGAGGCGGCGGTCGTCGGCGCGAGCGACCCCACGACCGGGCAGGGCATCGTCGCGTTCGTCATCCTGCGCGGGAACGTGGAGGACTCAGGCGACGAGCTGGTGCAGACGCTCAAGACGCACGTGGCCAAGGACATCGGGCCGATCGCCAAGCCGCGCCAGATCATGGTCGTCCAGGAGCTGCCCAAGACCCGTTCGGGCAAGATCATGCGCCGGCTGCTGCGCGACATCGCCGAGAACCGCGAGCTCGGCGACGTCACCACGCTGACCGACTCCTCGGTCATGAACATGATCAAGGAGAAGCTGCCGGCGGCGCCCTCGGAGGACTGAGAAGGGACCCGTCCTCCTCGTCCCTCGCCCGCTCGGGACGAGCCTCGGGACGGGGCCATGGGGCGCGCACCCGAGTCGTGCGGCACGATTCCCCTGTCCAGCTGTACCGATCGAAGGAGGAGGCCCCGTGGCCCACAGCGTGACGCCGGCCCACCGGGACTCGACCGCCGGACCCGCGGAGCCCTCGGTCGGCACGCTCGTCCAGAGCGCGATGGCCGACATGTCCACCCTGGTGCGGGGCGAGATCGAGCTGGCCAAGGCCGAGATCGGCAAGACGGCGAAGAAGGCGGGCATCAGCGTCGGCCTCTTCGCCGCCGCCGGGGTGCTCGCCGCCTTCGCCGGGATCTACCTGTTCGTCACCCTCGCCGAGGCGCTGACCGCGCTGGGGCTCCCCCGGTGGGTCTCGTACGGCATCGTGACGGTCCTGCTGCTGGTGCTCGCCGGGCTGGCCGCGATGATCGGGCTCCGGATGATCAAGAAGCTCGACAAGCCCGAGCGGACCATGGAGACGCTCTCCGACCTCCCCGACGTGCTGCACCGCGAAGCCCCGGGGCAGCGCCACCGCGCCGTGCCGGAGGTCGCCAACGGCCGGGTGCGGCGGCAGGGCTCCGAGAACTACCAGCTCTGACCGCGTGACCGTCCCGCCGGACGGGCAGCCGGACGCGACCAGCGTCCTGCTGCCCGGTCCGTGGACCCACCGCGACATCTCCGCCAACGGGGTGCGGCTGCACGCCGCCGAGCTGGGTGAGGGGCCGCTGGTCCTGCTGCTGCACGGCTTCCCCCAGTTCTGGTGGACCTGGCGCGAGCAGCTGACCGGGCTGGCCGACGCCGGCTTCCGCGTCGTGGCCCCCGACCTGCGCGGCTACGGCGCCAGCGACAAGCCACCGCGCGGCTACGACCTGCCCACCCTCTCCGCCGACGTCGCCGCGCTGGTCAAGGCCCTCGGCGAGCAGGACGCCGTCGTCGTCGGGCACGACTGGGGCGGGCTGCTGGCCTGGACGATGGCGGCGCTGCACCCGCGCAGCGTCCGCCGGCTGGTCGTGCTCTCGATGGCCCACCCGCGCCGGCTGCGCGCCGGGATGGCCGACCCGGCGCAGCGGCGGGCGTCGCGGTACGCGCTCGGGTTCCAGGTGCCCCGGCTGCCCGAGCGGCGGCTCACCCGGGCGGACGACGACCCGGTCGCCGACCTGATGCAGCGCTGGTCGGGTCCGGCCTGGCGGCGGACGCCGGGCTTCGCGGATGCGGTGGAGCGGTACCGGTCGGCGGCGCGGATCCCGCAGGCCGCCTACGGCGCGATGGAGTACCACCGCTGGGCGGCGCGGTCCCAGCTGCGGCCGGACGGACTGCGCTACGCCCGCCGGATGGCCGCGCCGATCACCGCGCCCACCCTCCAGCTGCACGGGCGGCTGGACTCCTGCGTGCTGGTCGACACGGCGCGCGGGTCCGGCCGCTACGTCGCCGGCGCCTACGAGTGGCGGGAACTCCCCGGCGTCGGCCACTTCCCCCAGGAGGAGGCCCCCGCCCTCGTCACCGAGGCCATCGCCGACTGGGCCGGCTGACCGTCATTCACAGCTGACCGTCATTCACAAGGACCGGTGTCGACCTCGGCCGTCGCGGTGCTGCCGACCGTCGCGGCCTCGGAGACCTGGGGGCCGGTGAGCGCGTAGCCGGTGTCGGGGTCGTCGATCGCGGAGGCGAACACGACGCCGAGGACGGTGCCGTCGGGGGCGAACAGGGGGCCACCGGAGTTGCCGGCGCGCACGCTGCCGTACAGGGCGTACACGTCGCGGACGACGGTCGTGGTGTTCCGGAAGTCCGGGCCGCTGATCTCGCCGCGGTCGCGCACCCGCGCCGCGCCGACGTAGAACGGGCCGCCGCCGGGGTAGCCCATGATGATCGCGTCGTCGCCCTCGTCGGCCGGCTGGCGGGTGAACGCCAGCGGCACGGTCGGCAGCCCCGGCACGGCCAGCACGGCGACGTCGACGTCCTCGTCGACGAAGACCGGGGTCGCGTCGTACTCCTCGCCCTCGGCCAGGACCACGGGGTCGGTGACGCCGGCCAGCACGTGGGCGTTGGTCATCACCCGGCCCGGCGCGTAGACGAATCCGGAGCCGTCGATCTGCCGCGAGCACGACGGCGCCACACCGGTGATCTTCACGACCGACCCGCGCACGGCGGCGACCACGGGGCTGTTCTGCAGCGCCGGGTCGGGGGCCTCGACCTCGCGCACCTGCGTGGGGGTGAGCGGGTCGAGGACGTCGGGGAGGCCGCGGCGGTCGATGGCGTCGCGGAGGTTGTCGTAGACGGTGCGGACGCCGTCGGGCACGGCGCGGTCCACGGCCTGGACCAACGCCGACTGCCGCACCTGGCTGGCGACCTGCGGGAACGGCGAGCTGGCCAGCGGGGAGGCGACCATCCAGGCCACCAGCAGCACCGCGGCCGCCGAGACCACCGCGCCGATGACCGAGTCCAGCATCTTGGCCGGTTCCCAGGTCACTCGGCTGCGGATGGCCCGGCCGATCGCCCCGGCCAGGATCTGGCCCAGCAGCGCCCCCGCGAGGACCACGACCAGGGCGGCGAACACCCGCGTGACGCTCGACCCGTCGATGCGTTCGGCGACCGGACCGGACAGCTGCGCCCCGAGGACCGCGCCGCCGAGGAACCCCAGGATCGACGCCGAGGAGACCACCACGCCCTGCCGGAAACCCGACAGGGCGAACACGAGTGCGAGGCCGATGAGGACCAGGTCGACGACGGACACCGGCTACCCGCGCACCGTCATCGTGCCGACCTGCCCGAGCTGGATGTGGAAGCTGCACTCGAAGGGATGGTCGCCGGGCGCCGTCACGGTGAACTCGATCGTCTTCTCCTCGCCGGCCGCGACCATCGAGATGCCCGCGTCGATCTCCTCCGGGCCCTTGCCGGGCTGGAACTCGAGGTTGTGGGGCATCTCCTCGCCGACGTTGATCAGGGTCAGCCGCACGGGACCCGGGTCGACGGTGAAGCGGTCGGGGACGAACACGTAGTCGTCCTGCGTCTGGACGGTGATCTCCTGGACGCCGTCGGCCGCCGTCGTCACCTCGCCGACGCCCGCCCGGGTCGGGGCGGCGGCCGTCTCCTCGGACTCGCCGCCGCCACCGCACCCGACGAGCAGCACCATCGCCGCGGCGATCGCCGTCCAGGCCTGCTTGCAGGGCCCCGCCGCGAGCCTGCGAGAGGTGGGGGGCGAGGAGGTCCTCTCTGTCATCGGGGCGGAACCGTACGCGTCGGCGGCCCGTCCGGCGCGGGATCGGCGACCGTCGGCGCGGCGCCGTCGCCCGCCGGGTCGTCGTCGCCGGAGCCCGGCAGGGTGTAGGGCCGGAGCACGGACTCGGGCATGGGGCGGACGTCGCGCTCGTCCCACGGCACCGCCAGGCCCGCGGCGGCGAGGATCGCCTCCAGCAGGCCGGCGGTGAACCCCCAGACCAGCATGTCGGCCACCGCGAACGCGGGGCCGATGTAGCCGGACGGCTGGTGCCGGAGCCGGAACCGGTTGGCGGGGTCGACCAGCTCGGAGAGCGGGACCCGCGCCACGCGGGCCACCTCGTGGGGGTCGCCCACGGCGACGTCGCGCGGGTCGTCCCACCAGGCGACCACCGGGACCACCAGCCGGTCCGACGGCGGCAGGTACAGCTCCTGCAGCGTGGCGAGCACCCGGACGCCGTCCGGGTCGATGCCGGCCTCCTCCTGCGCCTCGCGCAGCGCCGTCCCCACGGGGTAGTCGTCGCCCGGGTCGACGCCGCCGCCCGGGAACGCCGGCTGGCCGGCGTGGCTGCGCAGGTGCGGCGACTTCTCGATCAGCAGGACGTCGGGCCCCTGGGGGCCCTCGCCGAACAGGATGAGGACGGCGGAGCGCCGGGCGGTCGCCGACGCGTTCGGCATGCGGTGCCGCAACGGCAGGTCGCCGGCCGCGTCGAGGAGCCGGCGCAGGTACTCGGGCAGGCCGTCGAGCTCGGGGGCGCTCACACCTGCACCCCGAGGTGCTCGGCGACCAGGGCGCGCAGCTCGTCGGTCGAGGTGACGGCGCCCGTCTCGACGTGGGCCACCGAGCCGTCGGCCGCCAGGAACACCGAGTGCGGCAGGCCCTTCAGGCCCAGCCCGGCAGCCAGCTCGCCGGAGCCGTCGAAGGCGCTGGGGAAGGTCAGACCGGCGTCCGCGGCGAACGAGGTGGCCTGCGGGACGCCGTCCTCGCTGGCCACCCCGATGACCCGCAGCCGGTCACCGGCGACGCCGGCCAGCTCCTCCATCAGCGGCAGCTCCTCCCGGCAGGGACCGCACCAGCTGGCCCACAGGTTGAGCACCGTGGGCACGCCCGGCGCGGCGGTCAGGTCGAGCACTCCCCCGCCCAGGCAGTCGATCTCGAGGCCGGGCAGGTCGCGGGCGGCCGTCGGCTCGTCCGGCTGCTCCGGGCAGGGCGGCAGGTCGGTCTCGACGTCGGCGACGTCCACCGCCGCGGGGGCGCGCTCGGGCTCCTCCGCCGTGGCGGTGCAGGCCGGCAGCAGTGCGACGACGGCCAGGCCGGCCAGCGCCGGCCGCAGCCGCATCACTCGGTGTCCGAGGCGGCCGGGGTCTTCACCAGCGCGGCCGCCGCCTCGGGGTCGGTCGGGCCGATGCCGAACGACGGGCACCACTTGGCCAGCCCGCAGGCGCCGCAGGCGGCCTTCTTCGCGTGGCAGACCCGCCGTCCGTGGAAGATCACCCGGTGGCTGAAGTCGGTCCACTCCTTCTTCGGGACCAGCTGCGCGACCTCGGCCTCGACCTTGACCGGGTCCTCCTCCTCGGTCCAGCCGAACCGGCGGACGAGCCGCCCGAAGTGCGTGTCGACGGTCAGGCCGGGGACGCCGAACGCGTTGCCGAGGACGACGTTCGCGGTCTTGCGGCCCACGCCGGGCAGTGTCACCAAGTCGGCCATCCGGGCCGGCACCTCGCCGTCGAAGCGCTCGACCAGCGCCTGGCTCAGCCCGAGCACCGAGTTCGCCTTGGCCCGGAAGAAGCCGGTCGGCTTGAGGATGGTCTCCAGCTCCTCGCGGTCGGCCCCGGCGAGGGCGACCGCGTCGGGGTAGCGGGCGAAGAGCGTCGGCGTCACCTTGTTGACCATCTTGTCGGTGGTCTGCGCGGACAGCACGGTGGCGACGAGCAGCTCGAAGGCGTTGGTGAAGTCGAGCTCGCAGTGCGCGTCGGGATGGATCAGCGCCAGCTCGCGCGCCATGCGACGGGCCCGCCGGGTGCGCGACAGCGGCGTCTCGGCCGGGTCGAACGGGGAGGCGCCGGTGCGCGCCGCGAGCGTGGGACGGCGCGGCGGGGCAGGGCGGACGTAGGCCGGCTGGAGCGGCTCCGGGGCGGGCAGTGACACGCGGTCGAGCGTAGGCGGCCCCCCTGACATCGACCGCCCGTACCATCGACGGGGACAGCGCCGGCGGAGGGACGCGCCCCCGCAGGGTGGATCGAGACGGAGGAGGCAGGTGTGGTCGCGCTCAGCGTCATCCTCTTCCCGCCGCTGCTGATCGCCTTCCTGCTGGTCATGGAGCGCGTCGAGGAGCCGCTGCGCCGCCCGGCCGGGCCGCGCGAGGTCACCGAGTTCCTCCAGACCGCGACACCGGGCGAGGTCGACACCCTCGCCTCCTCCGGCATCCGGCGGGCCCTGTTCCGCTGGCGCCGGCGCCGCCGCAAGCGCACCGGCAGCTCCAACCCGCCGCTCGTCTGACCGGGGGCTGTGGCCCGGCCCACTCGCTCGTCGGGGGGACGCGTCGCCCCACCGATCGGGTGACCGACCGCACAGCCGCCTAGACTCCCTGCGGACACGGACGCCAGCGCACCTGCCCGAGCGTCCGTACGAACGTTGCGAGAGGACGTGCAGTGGACGAGGTACTGGCCCAGTCCGGGCTCTTCCAGGGGCTCTCGGAAGACGCGGTGGACCCGGTCGCCAGTCGCTTGGAGATGATCACGCTGCCCCGCGGCCGCGTGGTCTTCAACGAGGGCGAGCCGGGCGACAGCCTCTACATCGTCATGACCGGCAAGATCAAGCTCTCCCGCCGGTCGCCCGACGGCCGCGAGAACGTCCTCGCCGTCATGGGCCCGTCCGACCAGTTCGGCGAGCTCTCGGTCTTCGACCCGGGCCCCCGCACCGCGACCGCCACGGCCGTCACCGACGTCAAGCTGGCCCGCATGCCGCAGGCGGTCCTCCGCCCGTGGATCGAGAGCCACCCGGAGATCGGCGAGAAGCTGCTCCAGGTGCTCGCCCGCCGGCTGCGCCGCACCAACGACTCCGTGGCCGACCTGATCTTCACCGACGTGCCCGGCCGCGTCGCCAAGGCGCTGCTGCAGATGGCCGACCGCTTCGGCAGCCGCGAGAGCGACGGCCTGCGCGTGAAGCACGACCTCACGCAGGAGGAGCTCGCCCAGCTGGTCGGCGCGTCCCGCGAGACGGTCAACAAGGCGCTGGCCGACTTCGTGCACCGCGGCTGGATCCAGCTGCAGGGCAAGTCCGTCGTCGTCCTCGACGAGGAGCGCCTGCGCCGCCGCGCGCGGTAACACCCGGAATCGAAGCACCGAGGCCCGGAACCGATGCGGTTCCGGGCCTCTGTGCTTCACGTCGCGCCGAGTGGGCCCCGGAGGGGTCCTGCGACGGCGCGATGCAACGGCTCAGCCCAGGAGGGGGACGGCACCTGGCCGCGGTGTGATCCGGAGGATCACGACGGAAGCGGCACGACCATGCGGATCCTCGTCCCGTCGGGCAGCACTGCCCACCTGCCGTCGGGCGTCTCCTCGAACGTCGGGCTGATCGGGTGCAGCGGCTCCGGCGGCGACCCGGCCAGGGCGGCGGCGACGTCGGCGAACGGCTCGAGCTGGCCCAGGGTGTGCGTCGTCGGCGGCAGCATCGGCCGGGCGCCGGCGGTGGCCTCCGCCAGCGCGGCCGAGGGCGTCAGCCACGACGCCTCGTCGGCCTCCCCGGAGACGTCGCGCGCCTCCTGCCCGACCGGCAGCGCGGCGACGAAGAACTTGGTGTCGTAGCGCCGCGGCTCGACCGGCGGGGTGATCCAGTGGGCGAAGGGCCGCAGCAGGTCCGAGCGCAGCACCAGCCCGCGGCCGGCCAGCAGCTCGGCCAGCGACAGCTCACGCGCCAGCAGCGCCTGCCGCTGCTCCTCCCAGTCGTCGCCGGAGACGTCGGGGACCACGGCGCCGTCGTCGGTGCCGGCCAGCAGCACCCCGGCCTCCTCGAACGTCTCCCGCACGGCGGCGCAGACCAGTTCGCGCGCGGTGCGCTCGTCGCAGCCGAACGCGGCGGCCCAGCGGTCCGGCGCGGGACCGGCCCAGCGGGTCTCGACGTCGCCGTCCCGGGGGTCGACGCCCCCGCCCGGGTAGGCGGTCATCCCACCGGCGAACGGCATGCCCGTGGTGCGCCGCAGCAGGTAGACCTCGAGCCCGGGGGCCCCGTCCCGCAGCAGCAGGACGGTCGCGGCCTGCCGCGGCTGGGTCATCGGAGCTCGACGGTGAGCTCGACCTCCACCGGCGCGCCCAGCGGCAGCTCGGCGACACCGATGGCGCTGCGGGCGTGCTGCCCGGCCTCGCCGAAGATCTTGCCCAGGAACTCGCTGGCACCGTTGACCACGCGCGGCTGGCCGCTGAAGCCCTCCGCGCTGGCCACGTAGCCCACGACCCGCACGACGCGCGCCACCGAGTCCAGCCCGACCAGGTCGTCGATCGCGGCCAGCGCGTTGAGCGCGCACACCTTGGCGTCGGCCGCGGCGGCCTCGACGTCGACCGAGCCGCCGACCTTGCCGGTGCGCCGCAGGCCGCCGTCGACGAACGGCAGCTGGCCCGAGGTGAAGACCAGGTTGCCGGTGCGGACCGCGGGGACGTACGCCGCGACCGGTGCCGCCACGGCGGGCAGCCGGATGCCCAGCTCCGCCATGCGGGCGTGCCAGCTCATGCCGGGCGCTTGAGGTAGGCGACCAGCTGGTCGGACCCACCCGGGCCCGGCAGGACGGTCACCAGCTCCCAGCCGTCGACACCCCAGGAGTCCAGGATCGCCTTGGTGTTGTGGACCAGCAGCGGGATGGTGGCGTATTCCCACTTCTGGCGGGCGGTTTCGCTCATGGCCCGACGCTAGCGCCCGCGGTGCTCCTAGTCTTGGGCGGGTGAGCCCCGACCCGTCCGCCGTGCGCCTGCACGTCGTCACCGGCAAGGGCGGGACCGGGAAGACCACCGTCGCCGCCGCGCTGGCCCTCGCCCTCGCCGCCGACGGCCGGTCGGTCCTGCTGGTCGAGACCGAGGGCCGGCAGGGCATCGCGCAGCTCTTCGACACCCCGCCGCTGCCCTACGAGGAGCGCCGGGTGGCGCTGGCCCGCGGCGGCGGCGAGGTGAAGGCGCTGGCGATCGACGTCGAGGAGGCGCTGCTCGACTACCTCGACATGTTCTACAACCTGCGCCGCGCCGGCCGGGCGTTGCGCAAGATGGGCGCCATCGACTTCGCCACGGCCATCGCGCCGGGCCTCCGCGACGTGCTGATCACCGGCAAGATCAAGGAGGCGGTCACCCGGCGGCGCGACGGGCGCGAGGTCTACGACGCCGTGGTCGTCGACGCCCCGCCGACCGGCCGGATCACCCGCTTCCTCGGGGTCACCGCCGAGATGTCGCAGCTCGCCCGCTCCGGCCCGATCAAGACCCAGAGCGACGGCGTCATGGCGGTGCTCCGCTCCCCGCAGACCGCCGTCCACCTGGTCACGCTGCTGGAGGACATGCCGGTCCAGGAGACCGCCGACGCGATCGCCGAACTGACCAAGGCGGGCCTCCCGGTCGGCTCGGTCGTGGTGAACATGGCCACCGAGCCGGTGCTGCCGGTCGACGCGCTCACCCGCGCCGCCGACGGCGGGCTGGGCGCCGAGGAGCTGGCCCCGGCGCTGGCCGCCGCGCACCTCTCGGGCGGGACCGAGCTGGCCGCGGCCCTGGCCGCCGAGGTCACCGAGCACGCCCGCCGCTGGGCCGGTCAGGACGCCCTCCGCGACGAGGTGGAGGCCCTGGGCCGCCCGACCGTCGAGCTGCCGCTGCTCACCGGACCCATGGACCTGGGCGCGCTGTACGAGCTGGCCGCGCGGCTCGAGGAGCACCTCCGGACCGGGGTGGCTCCGTGACCGCGCAGCCGATGGACCTGCAGGCGCTCATCACCGACCCGCAGACGCGGATCGTCGTGTGCTGCGGCGCCGGTGGCGTGGGCAAGACGACGACGTCCGCGGCGCTCGCGCTGGCCGCCGCCGAGGCCGGCCGCACCGTCGTCGTCCTCACCATCGACCCCGCCCGGCGGCTGGCCCAGTCGCTCGGCCTGGTGGAGCTCGACAACGAGCCGCGGCGGGTCGACGTCCCGGGGGCACCGGGCGAGCTCCACGCCATGATGCTGGACATGAAGCGGACGTTCGACGACGTCGTCGCCGCGCACTCCACGCCCGAGCGGGCCCAGCAGATCCTCGAGAACCCCTTCTACCAGTCGCTCTCGTCCTCGTTCGCCGGGACGCAGGAGTACATGGCGATGGAGAAGCTGGGGCAGCTGCGGGCCAGCGACCAGTGGGACCTGATCATCGTCGACACCCCGCCGTCGCGGTCGGCGCTGGACTTCCTCGACGCCCCGAACCGGATGAGCCGCTTCCTGGACGGGACCATGATCCGGCTCCTCATGGCCCCGAGCCGCGCCGGCTTCAAGTTCGCCAGCGCCGGCTTCCTGTTCTTCAGCCGGATCATCTCCAAGATCCTCGGCGGGCAGCTGCTGCGCGACATCTCCGCGTTCGTGGCGGCGCTCGACACCATGTTCGGCGGCTTCCGGGAACGGGCGACCGCCACGTACGAGCTGCTGCGGCGGCCGGGCACGTGGTTCGTCGTCGTCGCCAGTCCCGAGCCCGACGCGCTGCGCGAAGCGTCCTACTTCGTCGACCGGCTGTCGGCCGAGCAGATGCCGCTGGCCGGGCTGGTGCTCAACCGCACCCACCCGCCGGCGACGACGGTGCTGTCGGCCACCCGCGCCGAGGGAGCCGCCGAGGAGGTCGCCGAGGCCGGCGGTCCGGGCGCCGAGCTCGCCGCCGCCGCGCTGCGGGTGCACGCCGAGCGGATGCAGCAGGCGACCCGGGAGCAGCACCTCGCCGACCGGTTCACCAGTGCCCATCCGGAGGTGGCCGTGCGCACCGTCCCGGCCGCCGCCGGCGACGTCCACGACCTCGACGGGCTGCGCGGGATGGCCGAGGCGCTGACCGGTCCGGACGGCGACACGCCGACCGGGACACCCCGCACGCGGGTCCTCCCCGCGCGTCCCGCCTGACCGCGGGCCCGGGTCCCCCGCGGCACGTACATTCGACGCCGATGTCGGAGAACGCGCCCTCCCTGCCCCGTACCCTCGCGAAGCTCGCCGCGACGATCGTCGTCGCCGGCGCGCTGCTGGCCGGGCTGCTCTTCCCGTGGGTCGGCGGGTCGGGCCTGGCCGCGCGCAACTCGGCGTCGCTGCTCGACGCGCTGCCCGTCGAGCTCACCGACAAGACGCCCGCCGGGAACACCGCGGTGCTCGCCGCGGACGGCTCCCTGATCACGTACCTGTACAAGCACAACCGGACGCCGGTGACGCCGGACCAGATCTCGCCGATCATGAAGCAGGCGCTGGTCGACATCGAGGACTCCCGGTTCTACGACCACAACGGGCTCGACGTGCAGGGCACCGTGCGCGCCCTGGTCAAGAACGTGGCGGCGGGTTCGGTCCAGGAGGGCGGTTCCACCCTCACCCAGCAGCTGGTGAAGCAGACGCTGCTCCAGACGGCGTCGACGCCGGAGCAGGAGGCCGCCGCGGTCGAGGAGAGCGTCGGCCGCAAGCTGCGCGAGGCCCGCCTGGCGCTGGCTCTCGAGGACACCTACTCCAAGGACGAGATCCTCACCCGCTACCTGAACATCGTCTACTTCGGCAACGGCGCCTACGGCATCCAGGCCGCCGCGCAGAAGTACTTCAGCGTGAACGCCGCGGACCTCACGCTGCCGCAGGCGTCCATGCTCGCCGGACTGGTCCAGACGCCGACGCGGCAGGACCCGCTGAACAACCCGGAGAACGCCACCGCGCGGCGCGACCAGGTGCTGCAGCGCATGCACAGCCTGGGCCACATCAGCGACGCCGAGCTCGACGAGTTCCTCGGCCAGCCGGTCGCGGTGGCCGAGGGCCAGTCGCCGCCCAACGGCTGCATCGACGCCTCGATCGGCGGCTTCTTCTGCGCCTACGTCCTGCAGTACCTCAGCGGGCTGGGCCTGGACATCAACGAGATCAACACCGGCGGGATGACCATCCAGACCACCCTGCGGCCGGACATGCAGGCCGCCGGGGACCAGGCGGTCCTCAACACCCTGCCGATGGGCGATTCCCTGGCCGGCATGTACACGGCGGTGGAGCCGGGCACCGGCAACCTGCTGGCGATGAGCGTCAACCGCCAGTACGGCTGCGACGGCCCCGAGTGCGAGTCGGTCATCCTCAACGCCCGGGCCAGCCAGGGCGCGGGCTCCACGTACAAGGTCTTCGTCGCCGCCGCCGCGCTGGCCGAGGGCATGACGGCGAACCACACGATCTCCACCAGCGACCCGTACACGTCACGCGTCTACAAGAAGAACGGCGGGACGCGGGGTGCGCCCTACACCGTCTCCAACGCCGGCAGCTACCCGTCGACGCTCGACATGCGGGGCGCGCTCGTCCGCTCCTCCAACACCTACTTCCTGGCGCTCGAGGACCAGCTGGGCAGCGTGGAGAAGCCGGTGCGCATGGCCCAGGCGATGGGTCTGCACTCCCTGGACGCCCGGGCCGACGACATCATCGCGGGCAACCTCGGGTCGTTCACCCTGGGCCCGGAGGCGACCAGCCCGCTCGACCTGGCCAGCGCGTACAGCACCCTGGCCGCCAGCGGCACCCAGTGCGATCCGAAGCCGGTGACCCAGGTGCTCGACCGGGCGGGCGAACCGGTGGTCAAGGACGACGGCTCGCCGCTGATCCCGACCGACAACTGCACGCCCGAGGCGATCCCGACGGGCGTGGCGACGACGCTGAACCAGATCCTCATCGGCGACGTCTCCAGCCCCGAGGGCACCGGCACGCGCGCGGCCGTCCCCGGGCACGAGATCGCCGGCAAGACCGGGACCTCCCAGAACAACTGGTCGGCGGCCTTCGTGGGCTACACCCCCCAGTACGCCGCCAGCGTGATGGTGCTCAACCCCAAAGAGAACCAGAACATCGGCGGCTACGGCGGCAACAAGCCGGCCACCATCTGGCACGACGCGATGGCGCCGATCCTCGGCGCCCAGGCTCCGGTGCCGTTCCCGCCGGGGGACCCGGCGCTGCTGAACGGCGGCCGGCCCGCCCCCACGGCGCCCGACGACAGCCGGGAGGAGCCGGCCCCGACGGCGCCCGAGGTCCCGGCGGACCAGGAGCAGGCGCCCACGGAGGGCGAGGGCGAGGACGGCGGGGACGGCGAGGGCACTGCCGACGGCCCGCCGACCGACCGTGGTCGCGGCGAGGACTGGCCCTTCGAGGACGAGCCCGAGTCGGACTAGCCGAGCTGGCGGCGGACCTCCGCGGCCACCCGGCCACCCTCGGCGCGGCCCGCGACCGCGCCCTGCACCGCGCCCATGACCTTGCCCATGTCCTTCATGCCCGACGCCCCGGTGCGGGTGACGACGTCGGCGACGAGGGCGGCGAGGTCGGCGTCGTCCAGCTGCGCCGGCAGGTAGGCGGCCAGGACCTCCCCCTCGGCCTCCTCGCGCTGCGCCTGCTCGGCGCGGCCGGCGCCGGCGAACGCCTCGGCCGCCTCCCGGCGCTTCTTCGCCTCCCGGCGCAGGACGCCCATGACCTCGTCGTCGGAGAGCTCGCGCGCCTCCTTGCCGGAGACCTCCTCCGCGCTCACGGCCGAGAGCACCATGCGCAACGTCGAGGTGCGCAGCTCGTCGCGGGCCTTCATGGCCGTGGTCAGGTCCTCGCGCAGGCGATTCTTCAGGTCGGACACGTCTCCAGCCTGGCACGGCCGGTGATCGCACGTCGCACGTAGTCTCGGCCGGTGCGCTGGTACACCGCCCTCCCGACCGCCGCCGTCGCCTCCGGCGCGGCGGTGACCGCCTACGCGAGCCTCTACGAGCGCACCCGCTGGACCCTGCGCCGCTTCGACGTCCCGGTGCTCGCCCCCGGGTCTGCCCCGCTGACCGTGCTGCAGATCTCCGATCTGCACATGACGGCCGGGCAGCGGTCCAAGCAGGACTGGGTGGCCGGTCTCGCGGACCTGGAGCCCGACCTCGTGATCAACACCGGGGACAACCTCGCCGGGCACGACGCGGTCCCCGGGACGCTGCGCGCGCTCGGCCCGCTGATGGACCGGCCGGGTGCCTTCGTCATGGCCAGCAACGACTACTACGCACCGCGGCCGAAGAACCCGTTCAAGTACTTCTTCCCCGACCACAAGCGGGTGCACGGGGACGAGCTGCCCTGGCGTGACCTCCGCGACGGCATGCGCGACCGCGGCTGGCTGGACCTGACCAACGCCACGGGTGAGCTGACCGTCGGCGGGCGGCGGATCGTCTTCGCCGGCGTCGACGACTCGCACCTCCGGCGCGACCGGTACGACCTCGTCGCCGGCCCCGCCGACCCGGCCGCCGACGTGCGGATCGGGCTGGCGCACTCCCCTGAACCGCGGGTGCTCGACCGGTTCGCCGCCGACGGGTACGACCTGCTGCTGTGCGGCCACACCCACGGCGGCCAGTTGCGGATCCCGTTCTACGGCGCCCTGGTGACCAACTGCGGGATCGACCGGGACAGGGTGCGCTGGCTGCACCGGTGGAGCGAGCCGACGCCCGGCCACCCCAGCGGCACCTGGCTGCACGTGTCCGCGGGCCTCGGCACCAGCCCGTACGCGCCGGTGCGGTTCGCCTGCCCGCCGGAGGCGACGCTGCTCCGGCTCACCGCGCGCGACGGCTGAGAGGACCCCCTCCGGGGCCCGCCGCGTCTACGGCTAGACTCGTCCCCGCACCACCGGGGTGTGGCGCAGCTTGGTAGCGCGCGTCGTTCGGGACGACGAGGCCGCAGGTTCAAATCCTGTCACCCCGACCAGCAGGACGAAGCCGGAATCCGGCGTGGACGCCGCGGGCCCATGGGCCCGCGGCGTCTTTCCTCTTCGCGCCGTCCGGGCGGCACGCCGCGCGCATCGAACAAACCGACCGTGCGGAATGTAATCTGGCCCACACGTGTGGTCGTGGAGGACAGATGACCGAGCTTCGGGTGGCGGCCGCAGGGCCCGCGATGGCCGAACCCCTGATCGACGGGGATACGGCGCAGCTGCTGGCGCAGACGCTGAGCACCTGGCGCACGGTCGACCGGCGACACGTCCACAAGGCCGCGCTGTCCGAGGTGCTGGTCACCGACCTGACCGAGCTCGGGCCGGACCGCTACGCCGTCGCGGTGCAGTGGCCCCGGCGGCACCCCTCCTACCGGCCGGAAGCCGACGGGGATCCACACCCCCTCCTGTTCGTGGAGTCGCTCCGCCAGGCCGGGATCTGCCTCACGCACGAGCGCCTGGGCGTCCCCCTCGGCCACCAGTTCGTGTTCCTGGCGATCGGCGCCCGGTACGGGGCGAGCCGCCTCCCCCGCCGGCCGGAGCCGACGACCGTCGTCCTCGTCATCCGCGTGGACCTGCACGGCCCCACCCGTCGGCCCAACGGCGCGCACCTCGACATCGAGGCCTGGTGCGGGTCCGTCCGGATCGCGACCGCGACCGCGACCTACCGCTGCCTCTCCCCCGGCGCCTACGCACGGATGCGCCGGCCGGCTCCGGCACCGGCCGCGGTGCACCAGGCCGTGGCCCGCGATCCGTCGGCGCAGCCCTCCCCGGAGGGCGACGCCCGGACCACGCTGGTGACGGTCGACCGGTCCGACCCCACGTACTTCGACCACGCCGTCGACCACCTCCCCGGGATGCTGCTGATGGACGCGGCGCTGGCCGCCGCCGGCATCGACGGCCCCGCGTCCTGGCCCCGGCTGAGGGGCTTCGACCTCGCCTTCGGCCGCTACGCCGAGCTCGACGTCCCGATCCTGCTGACCAGTCGTCCGGCCGTCGACGGCGAGGGCCGCCGCGTCGACGTGACGATCAGCCAGGGCGGCCAGGCCGCTGCCACGGGGACGGTGCGGGTCGGTCCCACGAAGGCGTGAGAGAGGCCGAGGTGGCCCGCACGGGGCACCGGCCGCGGCCTCGGGCCCGTCCGCCCGCGTGCGGTAACTTCCGATCACCGACCCCGCCTCGGTCCGAGAACGCGCGTCCGCACGGGCGGCACAGGTCGCAGTCGACGGCGGACACGGAGGCACGCCCATGCAGGAACGAGCCGTACAGACACGGCAGACGCTCATCTCCGCCGCCGCCGAGGTGTTCGCCCAGAGAGGGTTCGCGGCGGCCACGATGTCCGACATCCTCGAGGCCGCCGGCGTGACGAAGGGCGCCCTCTACTTCCACTTCCGGTCGAAGGAGGAGCTGGCCCACGCCATCTTTACCGAGGACCGGCGGTACGCGGACGTCGACACGGCGTCCGACGCCGGCCCGCTGCAGGAGCTGATCGACCTCAGCCACCAGTTCGCACGAGCGCTGCAGACCGACCCCGTGGCGCGGGCCAGCGTCCGGCTCGCGATCGAGCTCACCTTCGTCGAGGGTGAGGAACCTGCCGGGTACGGCACGTGGCAGCACACCGTGACGACGCTGCTCGAGCGGGCCGCGGAGCACGGGGAGCTGGCCGAGGGGGTCCAGCCCGAGGCGGCCGCGAACGTCATCGTCGGGTCGTTCACCGGGCTGCAGCTGCTGTCCGAGGCCCGGTCGGACCGCGTGGACCTGCACACCACCCTGGTCGACTGGTGGCGCATCCTCGTCCTCGGCCTGGCGTCGCCCGAGGCCGTGGGGCGTCTCGTCCCGGAGGGCACGGCACGGCCGGCGGACAGCACACCCGTCGCCACCGGGTGACGGCCGTCGACCCGGGGCCCACGACGGTGGCCGGACCGAACAGCTCGCCGGAGCGGCCGCTCGTGGTGCTCACGGGGGCATCGGGCTTCATCGGCTCCCACGTCCGTCGCCTGCTCGAGGGGCCGGGGAGCGGCTGCCGGCTGCGCGTCCTGGCCCGCACCCCGGACCCGACGTGGGCGGCCGAGACGCACCAGGGGGACCTGCGGGACGGCCGGTCGCTGCGCGGGCTCGCCACCGGCGCGAGCGCGCTCGTGCACTGCGCCTCCTACGTCGGCCGTTCCGCCGAGCTGGCGGAGCGGACCAACGTCGCCGGCACCCGCGCGCTGCTCGACGAGGCGGCCCGGTCCGACGTGGGTCGCGTGGTGCACGTCAGCACCGCCGCGGTCTACGGCCGCGGACCGTTCCGGAACCGGGCGCACGAGACCCTCCCCGTGGCGCCGGCGTCGCCCCTGTCGCGCACCCGCGCCGACGCGGAGGCGCAGGTCCTCGAGGCGGGCGGCGTGGTCCTCCGCCCCCACCTCGTCTACGGGACCGGGGATCGGTGGGTCGGCCCCAGCGCCGTCCGGCTCGCCACGCTGCTGCAGGGCAGGGTCGCCGGCCTGGACGCCCTCGTGTCCATGGTGGACGTCCGCCGCCTCGCGGACGCCGTCGTCCGGTGCGCCCTGGCGGCCGAGCCGGACCGCGTGGCGCGGCTCTACGACTGCAACCATCCGGTCCCGGTCCCGGTGGCCGACTGCCTCCGGGGATTCATGGCCGCGGCCGGCATCCCCGTCCATCCGCAGGCCATCGGGTACGGCGAGGCCTATCGCGCCCTGCGGGAGCGCGGGGAGCCCACGCACGACCTCGACATGCTGTCGGCCGACCACTGGTTCGACAGCGCCCGCCTCTGGGCGGAACTGGATCTGGACGCCGGGCCGCCGTTCCTCGAGGCGGTACGGGACCACAGCGCCTGGTACGCGGCGTCGGCGTGACCCCCGCGCGGCCCGCTGCGCACCCAGGCGGCGAACCCGGGGCGGACCCGGGCTACCCTCCCGGAAGAAAAAAACCGACCGTGCGGTTCGCTATTGACTCGTTGGAGTGACCTGAGCCACTCTTCGCACTACAGGCCGCACCCGGGTCATCACGACTGGTCACCGGCTCTGGTCAGGTCACCGTCATCTCGCAGTCAGGAGTCCAGTCGTGAAGAAGCTCGCCAAGTTGGGAGTGGCCCTCGCCGTCGGCGCCGGTGTGGCCCTCACCGCACCGTCGCCCGCGATGGCCGCCGACGTCGTCATGCGCAACGACACCGGGGCGCACGGCTACTGCAGCGGCAACGTCTCGATGGGGTACTTCTACACAATCCGCTCGGACATCACGACCGCCACGTACTACGACGAGTACCAGAAGTCGACGGGCGCGTGGATCAACGCCGGCTACAGCTACACCCTGAGCGACCCGCAGTCCGGCAACTTCACCATGGTCACGAACCTGATCGGTGCGCCGGTCCGGGTGCGGGCGAACCACTACGTGTACACGCTCCAGGGCTCGAGCTGCTCGCAGGCATGACCTTCTCCACCCCTCGCAGGGCGTCTGCACTCCGGGGCGCGTCGATTGCGGTGCTCTGCGCCGCACTCACTGCGTGCGGCTCCCTGTCCTCCGGCGACACCGCGGAGGACAGGGAGCTGTCCCCCCAGTTCCTCGACATGCTGGCACCGACCGACGGTGACGCGGGCGCCCGCGCCAACGAGAGCGCCCGCCTCCTCCTCGCCCAGGCGGAGGCGGACGCCGTCGCCGACTGCATGCGGGACGCCGGCGTCGCCGACTACGCGCAGCTGCCCGTGCTGAACGCGAGCAACCTCATCCGCGGCCACGCGGAGTTCGTCTCCCCGGCCAAGCTGGAGAACCGCGGGATCGTCGTCATGTCCGACCCCGCCCTGGAAACGGTCCCGGTGGAGGCGCAGGCCGCCCTCGGCACGTGCCTCGGCGAGGACGGGGCGCGCAGCGTCTCCGCGGCCACCGACCGGTTCGTCGTCTTCCGCGACTCGACCGAGAACCCGTTCGCCGCCTGGCCGACGACCGTCCGGACCGAGGTCCAGCGGATCGCCGAGTCCGGCGACCCGGGCACCGACGGCTACCGCGAGTGCTTCCGCCAGCTCGGGGTGCCGGCCGACGTGAGCCGCAACGCGACCGATGCCGGTTCCTGGCTCATCTCGGAGATGAACGACCGGACCGACGACTTCTCCCCGGCGAGGGTCGAGGACTGGGAGCAGGGCCGTGGCGTCCTCGACGCCGACGGTGGAGCGCTCGCCCGGGAGGCCGCGCAGTGCTTCCGGAGCTTCCAGGAGCTGCTGACCCCGCGCCTGCGGGAGCTGCGGGACGACGTCCTGGAGGACAGCCGGGAAGCCGTCATGGAGGGGCAGGCGCTCTTCTACGACGCGATCGGCGACCAGTCCTTCGACCCGGACGACTACGACTTCTGACCGCGACCGACCAACGCGCGCACGGCCGTGGGGAGCTCCCCCACGGCCGTGCACGCATCCCGAGGAGGCACGACATGGCTCGCAGGGCCACGTGGGCCGGCGTGATCCTGTCCGCGCTGCTCGTCATCGCCGTGACGAGCCTCGTGATCGCCTCCCGGAACAGCGTCTCGGCGACCCAGGCGGCGGCCAACGCCACGCCCCCGCCGCCCGGCCCCACCTCCGCGGAGGTGGAGGAGCGGCCGCTCGCGGAGACGCTGTCCGTCCGGGGTGTCATCACCGCCCCGACGGCCGTCACCGTGTCCGCACCGGTCTCCGCGGCAGACGGCGTGCGGTCGGTCGTCACGGGGCTCCCGGTGCAGGCCGGATCCGTGCTGACGTCACCGGCGGTCGTCGCGGAGGTGGCCGGCCGGCCGGTGATCACGGTGGAGAGCCCCGGCGCCTTCTACCGCGACCTCGCCTTCGGCGACGAGGGCGGCGACGTCAGCCAGCTCCAGCAGGCCCTGGGCGTCCGGGACACCGGCGTCTTCGACGTCGCCACGCAGGACTCCCTCTCGGCCCTCTACGAGACGCTCGGCTACGCCGCGCCGGAGAACGACGCCCCCGGGACCGCGACCGAACCCGACACGATCCAGCCGCTGGCCGACGCGCTGGAGGACGCCCAGGCCAACGGTGACGCCGCACTGGCGGCCGCCGAGCTGGTGCTGGGCGAGGCCCGGGCCGCACGCGACGGGGGCACCGGTGCGGACGCGGCCGTCGCGCAGGCCCAGCTGCAGGTGGACACCGCTCGCGCCGCGCGCCAGCGGGACATCGCCCGCGCCCAGCGCGACCTCGCCGCGGAGCGGGAGCGCGTCCGGCGGGAGGAGCTGGCGAGGGGCACGCGGCTGGATGCCGACGAGGTCGTCGCCGTCCCGTTCGCCTCGACGACGGTCCTCGACGTGTCCGCCTCCCCCGGCCTCGAGCTCCAACCCGGCCAGGAGATCGTCACCCTGGGCGACCCGACCCTGCGGGCGATCACCTACGTGAACATGGGCGAGGCGCAGATGCTGCAGCCGGAGATGGCCGTGTCGATCACGTCCAGCACGCTGCCGGCCGCGCTCACGGGCACGGTGGTGAGCGTGGCGAGCGAGCCGTCCACCGTCAGCGGCGAGGCCGCCGACCCTGCCGCCGCGGCCATCGGGTCCACGCCCTCCACGGAGCGGCCGTACCGGGTCGAGGTCGAGCTGGCCGAGCAGCCACCGAGCTCCTCCGTCGGCACCGGGGTGCTCCTGACGGTGACCGTCCAGGGAACGGGGGCGGCGGTCGTCGCCGTGCCGGTCGTGGCCCTGCAGCGGATCGACGGGGCGGACGTCGTCGTGACCCTGCCCGACCGTCGCCGGTGGGAGGTCGAGCCGGGGTTCACCGCCGAGGGATGGGTGGAACTGCGCTCCGGCGCGCCACCGGTCGGCTCCCTCGTCGAGACGCGGTGACGGGCCGGAGATGGAACTCGCCAGCCTGGTGAACGTGAAGAAGACCTACACCGTCGGCTCCACCGAGGTCGGTCTGTGGGACGCCAACCTGAGCGTCGTCGGTGGCGATTTCCTCGCCATCGTGGGTCCTTCCGGGTCCGGGAAGTCCACGCTGCTCAACCTGCTCGGGCTCCTCGACACCCCGGCGTCGGGAGAGCTCCGCATCCTGGACACCGACAGCCGGGTGATGAGCGCGCGGGACAGGGCCGACATGCGGGCGCGCCACCTCTCCTTCGTCTTCCAGTCCTTCCACCTCTCCCCCAAGCGGACGGTCCTGGACAACGTCACCGACGGCCTGCTCTTCTCCACGCCGCGGCGGGGCCGGCGGGGGCCGGCCATGGAGGCCCTCGAGCTGGTCGGGCTGGCCGGCCGGGCGGGCCAGCAGGTGGACACGCTGTCCGGCGGGGAGCGGCAGCGCGTCGCGGTGGCCCGCGCCATCGCCAAGGAGCCCGACCTCCTCCTCGCCGACGAGCCCACCGGCAACCTCGACAGCCAGAACAGCCGGATCATCTTCGACCTGCTGGCCGGCATCGCGGCCCAGGGTTCCGCCGTCGTCCTGGTGACGCACGACCGCGAGCTGGCCGCCCGGTGCGGGCGCACCGTGGAGGTCTCCGACGGCCGGACCGCGACACCGGTCGGGGCCTGAGGTGCGCCGGCAGCGGGCCTCGGTCCTGCGGGTGCGCGACCAGCTCACCCAGGCGCTGACCGCGCTGCTCGAGCGGCCGGGCCGGACGGCTCTGTCCATCGGCCTCGTGGCCGTGGGGGCGGCGCTGGTCGTCATCGTCACCGCCCTCGGCGCCTCCGCGGAGCGGCAGGTGTCCGCGCGCTTCGACGCCCTGCGGGCGACCGCCGTCCAGGTGGGGGTCGCGGGGAGCGGCGGCGGCCCGGGGACGGCGGGCGCGGCCCCCCTCATCCGGTCCTTCCCGGCGGACGCGGGGGATCGGCTCGCCCGCCTGCGCAACGTGAGCGCGGCCGGCTCGCTGCTGATCCGCACCGAGGACGCCGAGGTCGCTCTCTCGCCGGTGACCGTGGCGGCCGCGCCGCCCCTGGCCGGGAGCCAGCTGGTGCTCTCCGATCCCGGGCTGGCCGACGCGGCGGACCTCGGGCTGACCGGTCGGTGGATCGACGCGGGGGACGTGGCGGAGGGACGCCGGGTGGTCGTGCTCGGCCACCTGCTGGCCGAGCGCCTGGGGCTCACCGTTCCGCGGGGCAGCCTGCTGGTGGACGGGCTGTCCTACTCGCTCGTGGGCATCGTCGAGGAGAGCCCGCTGCGTCCCGATCTCCTCGACAGCGTGGTCATCGCCCGGCCGGCCGACGACCTCGGCGCCTGGGACGTCTCGGCGGAGTCCGTCGTGATCGTGCGGTCGCTCCCCGGCGCGGCCCAGCAGGTCGCGGCCCAGGCCCCGCGCCAGCTCCGTCCCGAGGACCCCGCGGCGTTCACCGCGTCGGCACCCCAGGACCCGGCGGAGTTCCGCGAGTCCCTGGAGGGCGACACCAAGGCGGTGATGCAGGCCTTCGCCGTGGCGGGCGGTGGGCTCGGTGTCCTGGCCACGCTCCTCGTGTGGTGGTCGTCGGTGAGCGCGCGGCGCGGCGCCATCGGGCTCTGGCGGGCGCTGGGCGCGACCCGACCGCACGTCTTCCGGCTGATCATCACCGAATGCCTCGCCGGCGGCGTGGTCGCGGGACTGGTGGGCAGCTCGGCGGGGCTGGCCGTGGTCGCCCTCGTCTGCCTGCAGCGCGACTGGCAGCTGGTCATGTCCCCCGGGCTGGTCCCGCTGACCATCGTGGGCAGCACGGTGCTGGGCGGACTCGCCGGCTGCCTGCCCGCGTGGCAGGCGACCCGCATGGATCCGGTGGACAGCCTGCGCACGGGGTGACCCGGCCGGTCCTGGGAGGATGGGCCGGTGACGGCCCAACCCGCTGCCCCCGCCCTGCCGCCCGAGGTCACCGCCCGCTGGCAGGCCCGCTTCCGCGCGCCACGGGTGTCGCTGCCCGACTGGGCGGAGGACGCCCCGCACCGCAACCTGTACTCCTCCGACGTCAGCGGGGTCGTCGAGCA
Source organism: Bacillus sp. AZ43 (assembly GCA_004570425.1). Classification (GTDB taxonomy): domain Bacteria; phylum Actinomycetota; class Actinomycetes; order Mycobacteriales; family Geodermatophilaceae; genus Blastococcus_B. Next base: position 40,637 of record SPQJ01000018.1, on the reverse strand, counting down.
GTACGCCTGGGACCGCGAGGCGGGCACCCACCGGCAGGTGACCGACCGGCCGAACGGCACGCTCATCGGCACGCTCTCCCCCGACGGCGAGACGATCTGGTGGTTCGCCGACACCGACGGCGACGAGTTCGGCGTCTGGATGACCCAGCCCTTCGCCGGCGGGCCCGACCGGGTCGCCGTCCCCGAGGTCGCGGCGGCCTACCCGGCCGGGCTGGAGGTCGGCCGCACCCTCGTCGCGGTCGGCCGCAGCACCGACGACGGCAGCGAGCTGTGGCTGGCCCCGCACGACGGGACGCCGCGGGTGGTCTACCGGCACACCGACCCGGCGTCGGTGGACGCCCTCACCCACGACGACGAGCTGCTGGTCATCTCGCACACCGAGCACGGCGACCCCCGCTACCCGGCGTTGCGCGTCCTGCGCACCGCTGACGACTCGGTGGTCGCGGAGAAGTGGGACGGCGAGGGCAAGGGCCTGCACGCCCTCGAGTTCGGCCCGCGGCCCGGCGACCGGCGGCTGCTCGTCGGCCACGAGCGGCGCGGCCGCGACGAGCTGCTGATCTGGGACGTCGCGGCCGACACCGAGACCGAGATCGTCCTGGACCTGCCCGGCGACGTCACGGCCGGCTTCTACCCCGACGGGTCGGCGCTGCTGGTCGGCCACGACCACGCCGCCCGCAGCGAGCTCTACCGCTACGACCTGGCCACCGGAGCCCTGGAGAAGCTGGACACCCCGACCGGCGTGGTCCGCGGGGCCACCGCCCGGCCCGACGGCACCGTGGAGCTGGCCTGGTCGAACGCGGAGTTGCCGCCGGTCATCCGCCGGGCCGACGGTCCGGTGGTGCTCTCGGTCGCCGACGAGGAGCCGCCGGCCGCCTACCCGGTCGAGGACCGCTGGGTGGCCGGCCCGGGCGGCACCGTGCACGCGCTGGTCGTTCGCCCCGAGGGGCCGGCGCCGTACGCGACCGCGTTCCTGGTGCACGGCGGCCCGGAGGCGGCCGACGACGACTCCTACCGCGCCCGGCGGGCGGCCTACGTCGACGCCGGGTACGCCGTCGTGCACGTGAACTACCGCGGGTCCACCGGCTACGGCTCGGCCTGGCGCGACGCGCTGACCGGCCGGCCGGGGCTCACCGAGCTCGAGGACATCGCCGCCGTCTACGACGCGCTGCTGGCCGAGGGTTTCCTCGACCGGGAGCGGACGGTGCTGACCGGCGGTTCTTGGGGCGGCTTCCTCACCCTGCTCGGGCTGGGCACGCAGCCCGAGCGGTGGACGGCGGGCATCGCCGAGGTGCCGGTCGCGGACTACCTGGCCGCCTACGAGGACGAGATGGAGGGCCTGCGGGCCTACGACCGCGCGCTGTTCGGCGGCTCACCGGACGAGGTGCGCGACGTGTACGTCCGGTCCTCGCCGATCACCTACGTCGACGCCGTCGCGGCGCCCGTGCTGGTCGTCGCCGGGGCGAACGACCCGCGGTGCCCCATCCGGCAGATCGACAACTACCTCGCCCGGCTCGAGGAGCTGGGCAAGGAGCACGAGGTCTACCGGTTCGACGCCGGCCACGGCTCGCTGGTCATCGAGGAGACCATCCGCCAGGTCGAGCTCGCGCTGGGCTTCGCGCTGAAGCACGTGAAGCCCTAGGGGGACTTCCGGAGCCGGAAGTCCCTCAGGCCAGCTGACGGGCGATGAGCTCCGCGATCTGGACGGTGTTGAGCGCGGCACCCTTGCGCAGGTTGTCGTTGCTGACGAACAGCGCCAGGCCGCGGCCGTCGTCGACGCCCGGGTCCTGCCGGATCCGGCCGACGTAGCTCGGGTCGCGGCCGGCCGCCTGCAGTGGCGTGGGCACGTCGGACAGCTCGACACCCGGGGCGCTCGACAGCAGCTCGGTGGCCCGCTCGACCGACAGGGGCCGGGCGAACTCGACGTTCAGCGACAGCGAGTGGCCGGAGAAGACCGGCACGCGCACGCAGGTGCCCGAGACCCGCAGGTCGGGGATGCCGAGGATCTTGCGGCTCTCGTTGCGGAGCTTCTGCTCCTCGTCGGTCTCGAACGAGCCGTCGTCGACGACGCTGCCGGCCATCGGCAGCACGTTGAACGCGATCGGCGCGACGTACTTCACCGGGTCGGGGAAGGTGACGGCCGACCCGTCGTGGGTGAGCTCGGCGGCCTTGTCGACGACCGCCTTCACCTGCCCGTCGAGCTCCTCGACGCCGGCGACGCCGCTGCCCGAGACGGCCTGGTAGGTGCTGGCCACGATGCGGACCAGCCCGGCCTCGTCGTGCAGCGGCTTGAGCACCGGCATCGCGGCCATGGTGGTGCAGTTCGGGTTGGCGATGATGCCCTTGCGGATCTCGCCGAGCGCGTGCGGGTTCACCTCGCTGACGATCAGCGGGACGTCGGGGTCGCGCCGGTACGCCGAGCTGTTGTCGATGACGGTGACGCCGGCCTCGGCGAAGCGCGGCGCCTGCGCCCTCGACGTGGTGGCGCCGGCCGAGAAGATCGCGATGTCCAGACCGGTCGGGTCGGCGGTCGCGGCGTCCTCGACGGTGATCTCGCCGCCGGCCCAGGGCAGCGTGCTGCCCGCCGACCGGGCGGAGGCGAAGAAGCGCAGTTCGGCGACCGGGAAGTCCCGCTCGGCGAGGATCTCGCGCACGACACGGCCCACCTGGCCGGTCGCGCCGACGATGCCGACCCGCAGGCCGCTGGCTGAGCTGCTCATCGTCCGGTCCCTCCGTAGACGACCGCCTCGACGTCGGAGCCGAGGTCGAACGCGTCGTGCACCGCGCGGACGGCGATGTCGACGTCGGTGTCGCGGCAGACCACGGAGATGCGGATCTCCGAGGTGCTGATCAGTTCCAGGTTCACACCGGCGTCCGCGAGCGCGCCGAAGAACTTGGCGGACACGCCGGGGTGCGAGCGCATGCCGGCGCCCACCAGCGAGACCTTGCCGATGTGCTGGTCGAACCGCACGTCGGTGTAGCCGACGGTGTGCTTCACCTTCTCCAGCGCGGCGAGGGCGGCGGGGCCGTCGCTCTTGGGCAGCGTGAAGGAGATGTCGGCGAGCTTGCTGGCCTCGGCCGACACGTTCTGCACGATCATGTCGATGTTGATCTCGGCGTCGGCGAGCACGCGGAACAGCTGCGCCGCCTCACCCGGCCGGTCCGGGACCCCGTAGACGGTGATCTTGCCTTCGGAGCGGTCGTGCGCGACGCCCGTGATGATCGCCTGTTCCACCGGGAGGTCCTCCATCGAGCCGGACACGGTCGTGCCGGGGAGCTGTGAGTAGGAGCTGCGGACGTGCACGGGGATGCCGTAGCGGCGGGCGTACTCGACGCAGCGCAGCATGAGCACCTTCGCCCCCGACGCGGCGAGCTCGAGCATCTCCTCGTAGGTGATGGTGTCCAGCCGCTTGGCGTTCGGGACGATGCGCGGGTCGGCGGTGAAGACGCCGTCGACGTCGGTGTAGATCTCGCAGACGTCGGCGTTCAGCGCCGCGGCCACGGCGACGGCGGTGGTGTCGGACCCGCCGCGGCCGAGCGTCGTGATGTCCTTGGTGTCCTGGCTGACGCCCTGGAAGCCGGCGACGATGACGATCGACCCCTCGTCCAGGGCGGAGCGGAGCCGGCCGGGGGTGACGTCGATGATCCGGGCCTTGCCGTGGCTGCCGGTGGTGATGACGCCGGCCTGCGAGCCGGTGAAGGACCGCGCCTCGTAGCCGTGCGTGGAGATGGCGATGGCCAGCAGGGCCATGGAGATCCGCTCGCCGGCGGTGAGCAGCATGTCGAGCTCCCGGCCGGGCGGCTCGTCGGTGATCTGCCCGGCGAGGTCGAGCAGCTCGTCGGTGCTGTCGCCCATCGCGGAGACGACCACGACGACGTCGTCGCCGTTCTTCTTCGCGGCGACGATCCGCTCGGCGACACGCTTCATGTGCGCTGCGGAGGCGACGGAGGATCCGCCGTACTTCTGGACGACGAGGGCCACGGGTCCACAGGCTACCGACGTCCCGCGCGGCTCCGGCGGTTGCGTCCGCGGATCGGCCGGGATGTGATCATGCGGTGGACACGCCGGAGCAGTGGCTGCTCAGCGCCGAGGAGCGCGGCAACCCTGCGACGTCGCTGCCGGCGTGGACCGCGGGGAACCTCGCGCGGCCGCTCCTGCACGGCGCGACGTACTTCGACCGCCTGGTCGAGGAGGTCGAGTCGCTGGACGCCGGCGACCACCTGTTCTTCACCGACTGGCGGGGCGATCCCGACCAGCTGCTGCGCGACGGCGGCCCCACCGTGGCCGGGCTGTTCACCCGCGCGGTGAAGCGTGGCGTCTGCGTCCGGGGCCTGGTGTGGCGCTCGCACATGGACCGCGCCTCGTTCAGCAAGGAGGAGAACCGGGCGCTGGACTCCGAGATCGAGCACGGCGGGGGCGAGGTGATCCTCGACCAGCGGGTGCGCCGCTTCGGCAGCCACCACCAGAAGTTCGTCGTGCTGCGGCACGACCAGGACCCGTCCCGCGACGTGGCGTTCGTCGGCGGGATCGACCTGTGCCACAGCCGCCGCGACGACGCCGCGCACCACGGGGACCCGCAGGCCGTCGCCATGGCCGGCGCGTACGGGGAGACGCCGCCGTGGCACGACGTGCAGCTGGAGCTGCGCGGGCCCGCCGTGGGAGTGCTCGACACGGTGTTCCGGGAGCGCTGGAGCGACCCGAACAGCCCCGACAGCGACCACCCGATCGCCTGGCTGTACGACAAGGTCCACCACCGCCGGTTGCACGGCGATCCGCTGCCGCCGCAGCTGCCCCCGCCGCCGGAGTGCGGACCGCACTACGTGCAGAACCTGCGGACCTATCCGGCCATCCGCCCGCCGTACCGGTTCGCGCCCCACGGGGAGCGGTCGGTGGCGCGCGGCTACACGAAGGCGGTGAAGCGGGCTCGGCGGCTGATCTACCTCGAGGACCAGTACATGTGGTCGTCGGAGGTCGCCCGCTTGTTCGCCGACGCGCTGCGGGACAACCCGGACCTGCACCTGGTCGTCGTGGTGCCCCGGGTGCCCGACCAGGAGGGGGCGTTCGCGGAGCGGCCCCAGTACGTGGGCCGGTGGCAGGCGCTGCAGCTGTGCAACGACGCCGGCGAGGGTCGGGTGCACGTCTTCGACGTCGAGAACCACGCCGGGACGCCGGTGTACGTGCACGCGAAGGTCTGCGTCGTCGACGACACCTGGGCCAGCGTCGGCAGCGACAACTTCAACCGCCGGTCGTGGACGCACGACAGCGAGCTCTCCAGCGCGGTGCTCGACACGACCCGCGACCCGCGGGAGCCGCGCGATCCGGCCGGCACCGGCGAGGGCGCGCGGGTGTTCGCCCGCGACCTGCGGCTGGCGCTGGCCCGGGAGCACCTGGACCTGGCGCAGGACGGCGGCGAGGACGAGCTGGTCCTCGACCCCGAGCGCTTCGTGGCCACGCTGGACCAGCGCGCCGATGCACTGGAGGCCTGGCACGAGGGCGGCCGCCAGGGCCCGCGCCCGCCCGGCCGGCTCCGGCGCCACCGTGCCGAGCGGCTCCCGCTGCGCACCCGGTTGTGGGCCACGCCGGTCTACCGCCTGCTCGACGACCCCGACGGCCGCCCCCTCCGACTCCGGCTCTCGAAGGACTTCTAGCCCTGACATCCCGGCCGGCCAGGACCTCTACCGGGAAGCTCGTGCTCTGAGTCCCGAGCGCACTCAGAGCACGAGCTTCGGTGCACACCTGCGCGGCCGCTCCACAGATCGCTGTCCCGCCCGTCGACGCCCTGCTCTCGCCGCACGATCCGGGGATGTCCGATTTCGACCTGCCGGGTGCGCTCCGGCGAATCCGCCGCCGAGCGGATCTCTCCCAAAGGCAGCTGGCGCAGGCCTGTGGGGTCTCCCATTCCGCGATCGCGCAAGCGGAGAGCGGTCGCCGCGGTCTGACCGTCGAGCTGCTGTCCCGTCTGGCCGCCGTGGCCGGCCTGAGGCTGGCATTGCTCGACGCGACCGGCGACGAGGCCCGTCCGATGACCGCGGACTCCGTGAGAGACGGAGCGAACCGGCGGTTCCCCGCCCATCTCGACACCCGGTACGGCGACGAGGACTGGTGGCACACCGAGCACCGCCACGCACGCGACCAGCCCTGGTACACGTTCGACAGGTCGCGCCGCGCGCGTGACCGCTGGCGCGGCCGCACCGACGTGCCCGACGACCACCTGCGACCACAGCCGGGCGACTCCCCGGCCGAACGGGCGGCGGCGCGGCAGCGGGCCGCGCGCCGGAGGCGGCAGGAGGAGCGGCAGCGCCGGGTGGCGGCCGGCGAGGTCCCTCCCGCACCCGCGTTCACCTGCACCTGCCCCGCGGTTTGCGACGAGCTGGACGACTGGACCGCGAAGCCCGTCCACGCCGACGAGTGCCCGTGTCGGTGCGACGTGGGATAGTCCGCTGCTACCGTGGACGACGTGCGCGGCAGCCTCCTGCTTATCCGCCGCGGCGAGGCCCTCTCCTAGGTCGGCCCCCTCGCCGCGGTGATCCGTCGTGGGCGAGAGCGTTCCCGGCGCCTGCTGACCGCCCCACCGGAGCTGAGTCCAGCCCGCGCCAGAGGAGCCCCCGTGAGCAGCACCCCGCAGCACCCGCACGTACGCCATCCGCAGCAGCCCTCGCGGATGCCGGTCCACCGCTACGCGCCCTTCACCCCGGTCGTCCTGCCCGACCGGACCTGGCCGGAGAAGGTCACCACGGTCGCGCCGCGCTGGTGCGCCGTCGACCTCCGCGACGGCAACCAGGCGCTGATCGACCCCATGACGCCCGACCGCAAGCGGCGCATGTTCGAGCTGCTGGTCCGCATGGGCTACAAGGAGATCGAGGTCGGCTTCCCGGCCGCCAGCCAGACCGACTACGACTTCGTCCGCCAGCTCATCGAGGACGACCTCGTCCCCGACGACGTCACCATCCAGGTGCTGACCCAGGCCCGCGACGAGCTGATCGAGCGCACCTACGAGTCGCTGCGCGGCGCCAAGCAGGCGATCGTCCACCTCTACAACTCGACCAGCACGCTGCAGCGCCGCGTCGTCTTCAACTCCGACCGCGCCGGCATCGTCGACATCGCCGTCCACGGCGCCGAGATGGTGCGCAAGCTGGCCGAGCAGATGGGCGACACCGAGATCCGGTTCGAGTACTCCCCCGAGTCGTTCACCGGCACCGAGCTCGACTTCGCCGTCGAGGTCTGCAACGCCGTCACCGACGTCTGGGAACCCACGCCCGACCGGCCGACCATCCTCAACCTGCCGGCCACCGTCGAGATGGCCGAGCCGACCGTCTACGCCGACCAGATCGAGTGGATGCACCGGAACCTGGGCCGGCGCGACGCGGTCGTCCTCAGCCTGCACCCGCACAACGACCGCGGCACCGCCGTCGCCGCCGCCGAGCTCGGCTACCGGGCCGGCGCCGATCGCATCGAGGGGTGCCTGTTCGGCAACGGCGAGCGCACCGGCAACGTCGACCTGGTCACCCTGGGCCTCAACCTGTTCAGCCAGGGCATCGACCCGCAGATCGACTTCTCCGACATCGACGAGATCCGCCGCACCGTCGAGTACTGCAACCAGCTCGGCGTCCACGAGCGGCACCCCTACGGCGGCGACCTCGTCTACACCGCCTTCTCCGGCTCCCACCAGGACGCCATCAACAAGGGCTTCAGCGCGCTGGCCGCCGACGCCGCGGCGGCGGGCACCACCGTCGACCAGATCCCCTGGGCCGTCCCGTACCTGCCGATCGACCCCAAGGACGTCGGCCGCAGCTACGAGGCCGTCATCCGGGTGAACAGCCAGTCCGGCAAGGGCGGCGTCGCCTACATCATGAAGACCGAGAACCACCTCGACCTGCCCCGGCGGCTGCAGATCGAGTTCTCCGCGGTCATCCAGCGGCACACCGACGACGAGGGCGGCGAGGTCACCGCCGAGCAGATGTGGGCCGCGTTCAGCAACGAGTACCTGCCCGACCCGGCCGCCCCCTGGGGCCGGTTCAGCCTCGTGGGTCACCGGCACACCGCGCACGGCGAGCAGGTCGACGAGATGACCGTCGAGCTGGTGGACGACGGCGTACCGGTGACCGTCGAGGGCCGGGGCAACGGGCCGATCGCCGCGTTCGTCGACGCGCTGAAGACGCTCGACGTCGACGTCCGGGTGCTCGACTACGCCGAGCACGCCATGTCCGCCGGCGGTGACGCGCGGGCCGCCGCGTACGTCGAGTGCGCCGTCGGTGACCGCGTCCTCTGGGGCGTGGGCATCGACCCGAACATCGTCAGCGCCTCGCTGCGCGCCGTGGTCTCGGCGGTGAACCGGGCCCAGCGGTGAGAATCTCGTCGTCGGGGCGTCGGAGAACACCCGGCCCGGACGACGGAGGGACATGAGCAGCCCGGGATCGCGCGCGGTGGGACCACCGCCCGATCCCGGGCTGCTGTCGCTCTACGACACCGCGCTCCCCCAGGTGTACGGCTACCTGCTCGCCCGCTGCGGCCGGCGCGCCCTGGCCGAGGACCTGACGGCCGAGACGTTCCTCGCCGCCGTCCGGGCCGAGAAGGACGGCGGCGGGCCCACCACCGTGCCCTGGCTGATCGGCACCGCCCGGCACAAGCTGGTCGACCACTGGCGCCGCCTCGACCGCGAGGAGCGCGGGCTGCGGCTCCTCGACGGCGGCACGGCGCACGCCGACGACCCCTGGGACGAGGAGCTGGACGGCCTGCGCGCGCGTCAGGTCCTCGAGCAGCTCTCCCCGCAGCACCGCGCCGCCCTGACCCTGCGCTACCTCGACGACCTCCCGGTACCCCAGGTCGCCGCCCTCCTGCAGCGCACCGTCCACGCCACCGAGGCGCTGCTCGTCCGCGCCCGCGCCGCCTTCCGCCGCGCGTACGTCACCACCGGGGGCAGCGATGACTGACCCGTTCAGCCGGCTGCGGCTGCCCGTGGAGCCCGTCGAGCCCGACCCCGACTTCGCCGCCGCGCTCCGCGAGCGGCTCCGCCGCGCGCTGCTCCAGCAGCAGCCCGCCGTCCCCACCGAGCCGAGGAGGTCCCCCGTGTCCGCACTGATCCCCTACCTCGTCGTCCGCGACGCCCGTGCCGCCATCTCCTGGTACGCCGAGGCGTTCGGCGCCCGCACGGTCGGCGACCCGTACCTCGACGGCGACCGCATCGGCCACGCCGAGCTCGAGATCGCCGGCGCGACCCTCTACCTCGCCGACGAGTACCCCGAGTACGGCCTCGCGGGCCCCGGCGACGGGAAGCCGCCGGTCTCGCTGCACCTCTCGGTGCCCGACGTCGACGCGGCCATGGACCGCGCCGCGGACGCCGGCGCGACCGTCGAGCGCCCGGCCACGGACGAGCCCTACGGCCGCTCCGGCCGGCTGGTCGACCCGTACGGCCACCGCTGGATGCTGCAGTCCGCGCCGCCCGCGGCCACGCCCGCGCCGAAGCCGGGCGACCCGGTCTACCTCACCCTCAACGTGCCCGACGGCCGCCGCGCGCTGGACTTCTACGGCGCCGTCCTCGGCTGGACGGCGGTGCCCGGCCGCGTGCCCGACGGCTGGCAGGTCGAGGGCCCGACGCCCATGGTGGGCATCGGCGGCGGCAGCAGCGAGCCCGGCACCGTGCCCATGTACGCCGTCGACGACATCGAGGTCGCCGTCGCCGCCGTCCGCACCGCCGGCGGGCAGGCCGGCGAGATCGAGCGGCAGTCCTACGGGCTGTCGGCGCTGTGCCGGGACGACCAGGGGCTGCCGTTCTGGCTGGGTCAGCTGTCCTGAGAGTCCTCCCGCCGGCTCTCCGCCAGCGCCTGCGCGGGCTGCTCGGGCGGGGCGTCGGCGGGCTCGTCCCCCCGGTAGACGCTGTCGCGCACCTCGCCGCCTGTGTGCAGCTCGTCGACCAGCAGCCGGTCGCGGCGCACGTGGCGCCGGCGGTAGGCGACCCGGCTGATCATGTGCGCGCTCACCGGCGCGGTGAGCATCTGGAACACCGCCACGAGCAGCAGCATCCAGGTGGCCGACCAGCCCTGCAGCCGGACCGCCGACCCGACCATGATCAGCAGGACGCCCAGGACCTGCGGCTTGGTGCCGGCGTGCATCCGGGTGAGGACGTCCGGGAAGCGCAGCAGGCCCAGCCCCGCGGTCAGGCACAGGACGGCGCCGAGGAGGAGCAGGACGACGGCGAGCACGTCGCCGGCGTTCTCGAAGCCGCTCACCGGTCCCCCTCCGCGGCCCGGGCGGCGCGCTCCTCGGCCGCCTCGGGCAGGCCGACGTCCTGGCCGTCCCCGCCCGAGCGGACCAGCATGCCGCCGATGTAGCGGGCCACCGACACGGACCCGACGAAGGCCAGCAGCGAGACCACCACCAGCACCGGGACGACGGTCGGGTCGCGCTGCAGCCCGGCGTGGACGGCCAGCCCCGCCGCGATGATCACCAGCAGCGTGTCGGTCGCGACCACGCGGTCCAGCAGCGACGGCCCGATCCCGAGCCGGACCAGCGCGAGCAGCGCCCCGACGCCGAGCATGCCGTAGGCGAGCCAGAGGACGACGGTCACGGCGTCCTCCGCCCGGTGCCGGGGACGGGCTCGCCGGGCGCCAGCCCGAGCGCCGCGATCTCGTCCAGTGAGCCGAACGCGCGCACCACCCGCTCCTCCTCGGCCAGCACGGCGGCGCGCTGGCGCTCGACGTCGGCCTCGTCGCGCACGTGCAGGATGTGCAGCGCGATCGTGCGGCGCTCCCGGTCCAGGTCGATCACCATCGAGCCGGGCACCAGCGTCAGCGACTCGGTCAGGATCGTGAGCAGCAGGTCGGAGTCGGTGCGCAGCTGCACCCTGATGATCGCGCTGCGGGCGATGCCCCGCGGGCGGACCGTCTGCCAGGCGACCAGCGCGCCGGAGCGGACCAGGTCGGCGACGAAGTGCCCGAGGAACCGCACCAGGGGGACCGGCCGCACGCGGGTGCCGCCGACGACCGGGGGCAGCGGCAGCAGCAGCGTCACGCCGAGGGCGACGGCGATCCCGCTGAGCAGGTTGGCCCACGACCAGGTGCCCCAGAGCAGGTTCCACACGAGGACGAGCCAGACCAGCAGCGGCAGCTGGTGCCGCAGGTGGTGGCCGGGACCGGCGGTGCCGGTCACGGCACGTCCTCCCCGCCGAAGACCGCCGAGACGTAGGGGCTCCGGTCGCGGAGGTCGTCGGCCGCCCGCTCCGCGACCCCGTACAGCGGACCGGCCAGCGCGGTGAGCCCGACGGTCACCACCACCATCGCCGCGGTCGACCCGACCATCACCCGCGGCAGCGGGCGCAGCGGCCGCTCGCGCGGGTCGCCGTCGCCCAGCCCGTCGGTGACCGGCACGGTCGCGGTCGCGACGGCGGTGTGCCGTTCCCAGGCCGCTCGCCGCGCCTCGGCGCGGCCGCCGCCGATCGCGGTGCTGGTCGGCTGGTCCGCGACGGCGTCCTGGTCCGCGGCACCGGGGACCGGCGCGGGCGACAGGTCGGGCCCGGCGTCGGCGGCCGCGGCATCGGAGGTGTCGTCGGCCGGCGACTGTGCGGGCAGGCGCCAGAAGGCCCGGCTCCACACGCGGGAGATCGCCAGCAGGGTGAGCAGGCTGGTCACCGCCCCGCCGGCGACCAGGACGACCGGCAGCCAGCCGCCGTCGGCGATGCCCGCCTCCAGCAGGCCCAACTTGCCGATGAACCCGGAGAACGGCGGGATGCCCGCCAGGTTCATCGCCGGGACGAAGTACAGGATCGCGAGCAGGGGGGACGCCGTCGCCAGTCCGCCCAGCCGGTCCACGCCGGTCGAGCCGCCCTGCCGTTCCACGAGGCCCGCGACGAGGAACAGCGTGGTCTGGATGGCGATGTGGTGGACGACGTAGAAGATCGCCCCCGCCAGGCCTGCCGACGACGCCAGTGCGACGCCGAACACCATGTAGCCGATGTGGCTGACGAGGGTGAAGGAGAGGATCCGCCGGATGTCGGTCTGCGCGACCGCGCCCAGGATGCCGATCAGCATCGTCGCGAGCGCGGCCCACATGAGCACCTGGTCCAGCGCCCCGCCGGGAAACAGCAGCGTCTGCGTGCGGATGATCGCGTAGACGCCGACCTTGGTGAGCAGCCCGGCGAACACCGCGGTCACGGGCGCGGGCGCGGTCGGGTAGCTGTCGGGCAGCCACGCCGACAGCGGGAAGACCGCCGCCTTGATGCAGAACGCGATGAGCAGCATCGACTGCAGCAGCAGCTGGGTGCCGTCGGGCAGCTCGGCGAGCCGCCCGGCCAGCTGGGCCATGTTGACCGTGCCGGTGGCCGCGTAGACCAGCCCGATCGCGGCGAGGAACAGCAGCGAGCTGAGCAGGCTCACGATGATGTAGGTGATGCCTGCCCGGATGCGCGGCGCCGACCCGCCGAGGGTCAGCAGCACGTAGCTGGCGGTCAGCAGGATCTCGAAGCCGACGTAGAGGTTGAACAGGTCGCCGGCCAGGAAGGCGTTGGCCACGCCGGCGATGAGCACGAGGAACGTCGGGTGGAAGATCGAGATCGGCGTCTCCTCGTCGCCGTCCGCGGCGCCCTGGCCGACCGCGAAGACGAGCACCCCGAGCGCCACGGTCGCGGCGACGACGAGCATGAGGGCCGAGAGCCGGTCGACGACGAGCACGATGCCCAGCGGCACCGCCCAGCCGCCGACCGAGACCGCCGCCGCGCCGTCGGCGTCGGCGAGCAGGAGCAACGCGACCGACACGGCGAGCACCGCGGTGAGGACGGCGACGCTCAGCGTCCGCTGCACCCGCGGGTGCCGGCCGCCGACCAGGAGGGCCGCCGCGGCACCCAGCAGCGGCAGCAGGACCGGCAGCGGGGTGAGGACGCGGATCACCGGTTCCTCCGTCGGGTCGGCGGCAGGTCCACGTCGTCGGAGGGGATCCCCGCGTAGTGCCTGGCCAGGCTGCGCTCGACGTCGTTGTCGGCGGCGAAGGTGTCGTCGTGCATGGCCGGCCGGTCCTCGGGCGCCAGGTCGTCGGGGTCGATGTCGTCGGCGTCGGTGTCCGACCGGCGGGCGATCCGGCGGTCCTCCTCGTCCACCTCGATCGCCTCCTGCCGCACCAGGCGCCAGGACCGGTAGATGATCGCCAGCACGAACGCCGCGATCCCGAACGTGATGACGATGGCGGTGAGGATGAGGGCCTGCGGCAGCGGGTCGCTCATGTCCTCCGGGTCGCCGTAGCCGAGGATCGGCGCGAGGCCGGCCGGGCCGCCGGTGGACAGCAGGAGCAGGTTGGTCGCGTTGCCGAGCAGCAGGAAGCCCAGGAGCACGCGGGTGAGGCTGCGGTCGAGCAGCAGGTACACCCCGGCCGCGTAGAGGACGCCGATGACCACCGGCAGGACGACGGTGGGGGTCATCGGAGGATCACCTCTCCGGGCGCGGCGTCGATCGGGTCGTCCTCGTCCACCTGGCGGTCCAGTTCGGCGCCGAGGCTCCGGAGGATGTCGAGCACCAGCCCGACCACGATCAGGTAGACGCCGATGTCGAAGAACAGCGAGGTGACGAGCTTGACGTCGCCGAGCACGGGCAGCGTCGTCTGGAGGATCGCGGTCTGCAGGACGTCGGCGCCGAGCATCAGCCCGACGACGCCGGTCGTCCCGGAGAACAGCAGGCCGACGCCCAGCAGGAGGCCCGGGTCGACCGGGGCCGCCTCACCCAGCTCGTAGCGGCCCCCGGCCAGGTAGCGCAGCACCAGCGCCAGTCCCGCCACGAGCCCGCCGGCGAACCCACCGCCGGGCTCGTTGTGGCCGCTGAACAGCAGGAAGATCGAGAACACCAGGATCGTGTGGAACAGGACCCGGGTGATCACCTCGAGGATCACCGACCGCCGTTCCGGGGCGAGCACGGCGGAGGCGGCCAGCCACTGACCGCGCGGTGCCCGCCGGGACGTCCGCTGCTGCCGGGCGAGCTGCACGGGGTCCAGCCGGTCGACCGCCCCGGTCCGGTGCCGCAGGAAGACGAGGCTCGCGACCCCGGTGGCGGCGACGACGAGCAGCGAGATCTCGCCGAGGGTGTCCCAGGCACGGATGTCGACCAGGGTCACGTTCACGACGTTCTGGCCGCCGCCGAAGTCGTAGGCCGCCTCGGGGTAGTCCACCGAGACCGGGGTGGCGGTGCGCGCGCTCATCGCGACCGCCCCGGCCGCCGCCATGAGGACGCCCACGCCGACGGCGAGCACGCCCCGGCCCGCCCGCTCGCGCGGCCGGTGCCGCTCGGTGATGTCCTTGGGCAGCTTGCGCAGGACGAGGACGAAGACGACCAGGGTCAGCGTCTCCACGAGGAACTGCGTGAGGGCCAGGTCGGGGGCGCCCTGGAGGGCGAAGAGCACCGCGAGGGCGTAGCCGGTGACGCCGACGACGAGGACCGCGGACAACCGCTGCCGGATGCGCAGCGCCAGCACGGCCGCGATGATCGCGACCGCCCCGACCAGGGCCTGCACCGGGCTGTCCCACGCGCGCCACTCGCCGGGCCACGGCGCCCGGAACAGCAGCACCGAGCCGGGCAGGGCCAGGACCACCACCAGGATCGTGCCGAGGTAGGCCGGCAGCGAGCCGCGCTGCGTCGTCCCGGTGACGAGGACGGCGAGCCGGTCGACGGCCTGCAGGGTGTTCCAGTAGCCCTCGTCGGCCGAGGCGCCGACGGCCAGCCGCCGCTGCGCCCGGAAGATGCGCTCGCGGGCGGCGAACAGTGCCCAGCCGCCGAGCAGGGTCACAGCCGACAGCGCGAGCGCGGGCTGGAGCCCGTGCCACAGCGCGAGCTCCTCCGCCTCGGGGGCGATCAGCGGCATCGTGTCGGCGTACCGGGCGACCAGCGGCTCCAGCACCGGGCTGGCCGGGCCCACGACCAGCCCGGTGGCGGCCAGCACGGCGGGGGCGGCGAGGAACAGCGCGCTCGGGGGATGCACCACCTCGGTGTCGGCGCAGCCGGCCTTTCGGGCGAAGGCGCCCCACAGGAAGCGGAACGTGTAGGCCGCGGTGAGCACCGAGCCCAGCACCAGCCCGGCCAGCTCGATCCCTGCCGCGGTGCGGTCGGGCAGGCCGCCCTCCCAGAGCGCGGTGAAGGCGGCTTCCTTGCCGACGAACCCGAACAGCGGGGGCACGCCGGCCATCGAGGCGCCGGCCAGCCCGCCGACGACCGCCAGGACCGGCAGCCGCCGGCCCAGTCCGGACAGCAGGCGCAGGTCGCGGACGCCGGTCGAGTGGTCGATGACGCCGACGGTCAGGAACAGGGTGGACTTGAACAGCGCGTGGGCGAGCGTCATGGCAAGCCCCGCGGCGGCCAGCTCCCGGCTGCCCGCGCCCACCAGCACCATGAGGAAGCCGAGTTGGCTGACCGTGCCGAAGGCCAGCAGCAGCTTGAGGTCGTTCTGCCGCAGGGCCCGGTAGCCGCCCACGAGCATGGTGGCCAGGCCCAGGCCGAGCACCACCGGCCGCCAGCCGGGCACGTCCGAGAGCCCCGGCGCGAGCCGCGCGACCAGGTAGATCCCGGCCTTCACCATCGCCGCGGCGTGCAGGTAGGCGCTGACCGGGGTGGGGGCCTCCATGGCCGCGGGCAGCCAGAAGTGGAACGGCACCATCGCCGACTTGGTCAGGGCACCCGCGAGGACGAGCACCGTGCCGGCGACCAGGAGCGGCCCGCTGCCCGGGTCGGCGACGACCTCCGAGAGCAGGTAGCTGCCGCTGCTCTCGCCCAGCATGATCAGCCCGACGAGCATCGCCAGCCCGCCGGCGGTGGTGAGGATCAGCGCCTGGCTGGCCGCCCGCCGCGCCGCCAGCCTGGTCCCGGCCCCGCCGATGAGCAGGTACGAGAAGACCGTGGTGAGCTCCCAGAACACGTACAGGAGCAGCAGGTCGTCGGCGAGCACCAGGCCCAGCATCGATCCGGCGAACGCGGTGAGGTTGCCGGCGAAGCGCGCCGTCCCCTCGTCGTCGGCCTCGAAGTAGCGGGCGCAGTAGAGGAGGACGAGGGCGCCGACCCCGGTCACCAGCAGCGCGAAGGTGAGCGACAGGGCGTCCAGCCGGAGAGCGATGTCCAGGTCGAGCGCCGGCACCCACGGCGAGCTCTCGGCGACCTCGCCGCCACCGGTGACCGTGGTGAGCCGGGTCAGCACCCAGACGAAGCCGGCCAGGGGCACCAGCGCGAGGGCCAGGAAGGCGTTCCTGCCCCACCACCGCACGAGAACGGGCGCCAGCACGGCGGCCACCAGGTGGACGAGCAGGAGTGCGAGCACGGGTCTCCGGGGAGTCAGGGGGCTTCTCGGACACCACTGACGTCGGACGACGGCCGGCGGTGACCCCAGCCTACCGGCCGGGTTCGGCTACCTGCCCGGCGTGACCAGACCGCTCTCGTAGGCGAACGCGACCGCCTGCACCGGTCGCGCAGGCCGAGCTCGAGCAGGATCCGGCTGACGTGCGTCGTGACCGTGGCCTCGCCCAGGTAGAGACGGGCGGCGATCTCGGCGTTGGAGAGCCCGGCGGCGACCAGCGACAGGACATCGGTCTCCCGCTCGGTCAGCCCGGCCAGCGCGGCGGCCCGGGCCGGGTCCGGCGCCGGTGCGGTCGCGTAGGCCGCGATGACCCGCAGGGTGGCGGCCGGGTCGAGCAGCCCGTGCCCGGCCGCGACGGTGCGCACGGCGGTCACCAGGTCCTGGCCCGCCTTCGCCCTCGTCGGCGCCATCCCGCCGATCTCGGTCGGCCTCAGGATCATCGGCCGCCGCCGCGTCGAGGCCTGATCCGGCGCCAGCCCACGGACCTCCGCTCAGCCCTCCGCGAGCTCCGCGGCGGCCAACCACTCCTCCTCGACCTGCTCCTTCTCCGCCTGGACGGCGCGCAGCCGCGCGTCGAGCTCGGCGGCCTTCGCGTAGTCGGTGGCGGCCGCGGCGAGCTCCTCGTGCAGCTTCTTCTCGTCGGCGTCGAGCTTGAGCATCCGCCGCTCCAGCTTGGCCGCCTCCTTCTTGGCCGCGCGGGCGTCGGCGGCGGAGACCGCCGGTCCGCTGCGTGCGGTCGGAGCGTCGGACGTCCCGGCCGCGGTGGTCAGCGGCGCACCGCCCGCGGCGCGGCGGCGGAGGTACTCGTCGACGCCGCCGGGGAGCTCGGCCAGGGAGCCGTCGCCGAGCAGCGCCACGACCTTGTCGCACACCCGGTCCACGAAGTACCGGTCGTGGCTGACCACCAGCACCGTGCCGGGGAAGCTGTCGAGCAGGTCCTCGAGGGCGGTGAGGGTGTCGATGTCGAGGTCGTTGGTGGGCTCGTCGAGCACCAGCACGTTGGGCTCGCCCATCAACAGCCGGAGCAGCTGCAGCCGGCGTCGCTCGCCGCCGGAGAGGTCGCCGACCGGCGTCCACTGCCGGTTGGCGGCGAACCCGAAGCGCTCGGCCAGCGACGACGCCGAGATCTCCTGGTTGCCGATGCGGGCGATGCGGGCGACGTCCTGCACCGCCTCGAGCACGCGGGCGCGCGGCGGCAGCTCGGCCACGTGCTGGGACAGGTAGGCCGGCGCGACCGTCTGGCCGACGACGACCGTCCCGGCGTCCGGCTGGGTCTCGCCGACCAGCAGCTTGAGCAGCGAGGTCTTGCCCGCGCCGTTCACGCCGACGATGCCGATCCGGTCGCCGGGGCCGACGTGCCAGGTCAGGTCCTGGAACAGCGTGCGGGGCCCGTCCTCGGTCGGGACGGCGTAGCTGACGTCCTCGACGTCGTAGACCGTCTTGCCGAGGCGGCGGGCGGCGAAGCCCTTGAGCGCCATGGAGTCGCGCGGCGGCGGCTCGTCGGCGATCAGCGCCTGCGCGGCCTCGATGCGGAACTTCGGCTTGCTCGTGCGGGCCGGCGGGCCGCGCCGCAGCCACGCGAGCTCCTTGCGGACCAGGTTGAGCCGCCGCTCCTCGGTCACCGCCGAGATCCGCGCCCGTTCCGCCCGGGCCAGGGTGTACGCCGAGTAGCCGCCGTCGTAGGAGTGCACGGCGCCGTCGGCCACCTCCCACGTGGTGGTGCAGACCTCGTCGAGGAACCACCGGTCGTGGGTGACGACGACCATGCCGCCGACGCGGGCCTTCACGTACTCGGCCAGCCAGGCCACTCCCTCGACGTCGAGGTGGTTGGTCGGCTCGTCGAGCACGAGCAGGTCCAGCGGCCGGATCAGCTGCGCCGCCAGGGCGACGCGACGTCGCTCACCGCCGGACATCGGGGCGACCGGGGCGTCGAGGCCGAGCCGGTCGAGCTCCAGCCCGGTGAGCACCGAGCGGACGGCCGGGTCGCCGGCCCACTCGTGCTCGGCGGCGAACATCGACGGCGGGAGGACCACGTCGCGCACCGTCGTCCCCGGCGGGAGCGTCCCGGACTGGTCGAGGACGCCCATGGCGAGGTCACCGCGCCGGGTGACCCGGCCGGAGTCGGGCTCGTCGGCGCCGGTCAGCAGCGACAGGAGGGTGCTCTTGCCCCCGCCGTTGCGGCCGACGATGCCGATCCGCTCACCGGCGGCGACGCCCAGGGAGACGTCGTCGAGGACGACGGTCGTGCCGAAGGCCTTGTGCACCCGCTCGAAGTTGACCAGGTTCAGGGGTGCGCTCATCGGGAACCAGTATCCGCGCCGGGCGCTAGGCCAGACGCGTGACCTCCACGGTCACCGTGTGCCCCTCGCTCCTGGGCCCGGAGAACAGCCCCTTGAACGGCGGGACGTCGCCGTAGTCGCGGCCCCGGCCGAGGGTGACGTGGCGGGTGCCGACGTCCACCGAGTTGGTCGGGTCGAAGGCGTTCCAGCCGCCGTCCCACCACTCCACCCAGGCGTGGCTCTCCCCCGTGACCGCCCGGCCGATCTCCGCGCCGGGCGTGGGGTGCAGGTAGCCGGACACGTAGCGCGCCGGCAGCCCGAGCGCCCGCAGCAGGCCCACGGTGACGTGCGAGATGTCCTGGCAGACGCCCTTGCCCTTCTCCCACGCCTGCATGGCGTTGGTCTTCACGTTCGTCGACCCGGAGAGGTACTCCATCCGGTCGGCGACGAAGCGGCAGACCAGCGGCCCGGCCTCGTGCGGGTAGGCGTCGCCGACGACCGCGCGGGCCTCGGCGACGACGTCGTCGTCCATGGTGGTGAGCGCCGTGGGCGCGAGCAGCTCGCCGAACTGCTCCTGGACCTCGCGGGCCCGCAGCCCGCTCCACCCGACCCGGTCGTGCTCGGCGAGGTCGGGCCCCGCCTCGACGATCGACGTGCCCGTGACGACCAGCTCGGAGTGCGGGGTGTGCAGGTCGAACGCGGTGACGGTGGAGCCCCAGTAGTCGCGGTAGGCGTAGGCGGTGGCGGCCGGCTCGATCTCGACCTTCGAGCGCAGCGTCGTCTGCCGGTTGCTGTTCTCCGGGGTGAGCCGGGCCTCGTTGTAGGAGGACCGCACCGGACCGGTGTAGTGGAACCGGGTGCGGTGGACGACCTGCAGCCGCCACCGGTTGGAGGCCGGGCGCGGGTCGGTCGTCCGGGTCTGGGTCTGCTGACTCATCCGGCCTCCTCCGGCACCCACACCTGCGGCGCCTGCTCGGTGAAGAAGCGGTGGGTCACCGCCGCGCTCGCCGCCGAGCAGGTGCGCTGCAGCTCCTCCAGGCGGGAGGGCAGCTGGGCGAGCAGCTCCGGCGGGCTCATGAACTCCAGCATCGTGCGCGCCCGGCCGACGATGCGGTGCGCCTCCCCGGCGACGCCGATGCGGGCCGCGTCGCGCACCGTCGAGCGCTCCAGCTCGGCCAGGCACGCCTCCGCCTGCTCCAGGGCGGCGAACACCGAGCGCGGGAACAGCCGGTCGAGCAGCAGGAACTCCGCCGCCTTGCTGCTGTTCACCATCCCGCGGTAGGTGCGCAGGTAGGGCTCGTAGGCCCCGGTCGAGCGCAGCACCAGCGTCCAGGACGGCGCGGCGTCGCCGGCCAGGATGCGGGTGGAGATGATCCGCGAGGTCATGTCCACGCGCTCCAGCGAGCGGCCGAGGATGAGGAACAGCCAGCTCTCGTCGCGGCTCATCGTGGCGTCGGCCAGGCCGAACACCATCGCCGAGCGCTCCCGGACGAAGCGGAACAGCGAGTGCGGGCCGTAGCGGCGGGCCATCGTGCGCTGCTGGGGCAGCGCGTTGTGGGTGACGTTGAGCGACTCCCAGATCTCGGCGCTGAGCACCTCGCGCGCCCCGCGGGCGTTCTCGCGGGCGGCCGAGAGGGCTCCGACGATCGAGCTGGGGCTGGTGCGGTCGAAGGCGAGGTCGGCCAGCACCCGCTCGGTGTCGGCCTCCGACTCCGGCGTCGGGAAGCCCATCAGCGCGAGCAGGTTGGAGCAGGCGCGGCGCTCGTCGATCCACGGGTCCTCGACCAGCCGCTGCGTGTGCACGTCGAGGATGCGTGCGGTGTCGTCGGCCCGCTCCACGTACCGGCCGATCCAGAACAGCGACTCGGCGATCCGGCTCAGCACCGCGCCTCCCCAAGTTGTTGCTGCTGCTGCGACTGGCCGACCACCGGGTCGTTGAGCGGGCCGGGGTCCTGCGCCGGTGGTTCCTCGGGCAGGTCGGCCTGGGTGAACTCGATCCGGGTCAGGTCGGGCTCCTCCACGTCGGTGGCCTGGCGGGGCGGGCTGAGCACCCAGGTGTCCTTGGACCCGCCGCCCTGGCTGGAGTTGACCACCAGCTCGCCCTCGGGCAGCGCGACGCGGGTCAGGCCGCCGGGCAGCACCCAGACCTTCTCGCCGTCGTTCACCGCGAACGGCCGCAGGTCCACGTGCCGCGGCGCGATCCGCCCGCCCACCAGGGTGGGGCAGGTCGACAGGCCGATCGGCTTCTGCGCGATCCAGTCCCGCGGCCGGGCGCGCACCTTGACGGCGAGCTCGGCCAGGGTCTTCTCGTCGGCCTTCGGCCCGATGACGATGCCCTTGCCGCCGGACCCGTCGACCGGCTTGAGCACCAGCTGGTCGAGCGAGTCCAGCACCCACTCCACGGTGTCCCGCTCGTCGAGCCGGTAGGTGTCGGCGTTCTGCAGCACCGGCTCCTCGCCCAGGTAGTAGCGGACGAGGTCAGGCACCCAGGTGTAGAGCAGCTTGTCGTCGGCGACGCCGTTGCCCACGGCGTTGGCGATGGTCACCCGGCCGGCGCGCGCGGCGTTGAGCACGCCCGCGCAGCCGATCACCGAGTCGGGCCGGAAGTGCACGGGGTCGAGGAACTCGTCGTCGATCCGGCGGTAGATGACGTCGACGCGCTGCTGGCCGTCCGTCGTCCGCATGCTGACCTGGTTGCCCGCGCACACCAGGTCGCGGCCCTCCACCAGCTCGACACCCATCTGGCGGGCCAGCAGGGCGTGCTCGAAGTAGGCGGAGTTGTAGACGCCGGGGGTGAGGACGACGACGGTCGGGTCGGCGACGTTCGACGGCGCCGACGCCTTGAGCGCGGCCAGCAGCCGGCTCGGGTAGTCGGCGACCGGCTGGATGCGGTGGTCGGCGAACAGCTCGGGCAGCACCTGGCTCATCGCGGCCCGGTTGGTGATGACGTAGCTGACCCCCGACGGCGAGCGGAGGTTGTCCTCCAGCACCCGGAAGTCGCCGGCCTCGTCGCGCACCAGGTCGATGCCGGAGACGTGCACCCGCACCCCGTTCGGCGGGACCAGGCCGTGGGCCTGCCGGTGGAAGTGCGCGCTGGTGGTGACGACGCTGCGCGGCACGACCCGGTCGGCGAACACCTGCCCGGCGCCGTAGACGTCGGCGAGGAACGCCTCCAGTGCCAGCACCCGCTGGGCCACGCCGCGCTCGATGACGTCCCACTCCTCGGCGCCGATGACCCGCGGCACGATGTCGAGCGGGAAGGGCTGCTCCTCGCCGGCGTGGGCGAAGGTGACCCCGGCGTCGCGGTAGGTCTGGCTGAGCAGGTCCGCGCGCGCGGCCAGCTCCTCGCCGTCGATGGGCTGGAGCGATGCGAACAGGCCCGAGTAGGCCGGCCGGGCCTCCCCGGGAGCGCCGAACATCTCGTCCCAGACGTCCCCCAGGGGATAGCCGTCGAAGAGGTCCGCCATGGGGAGAGAACCTAGTGACGACGTGTGTCGCGCGCGTGTCGAAGCGTCAGCGGGCGACGGCCACGCCCAGCCAGGGCCGCAGCTCCCCCGACGACAGCAGCCGGCCGACCCGGCCGGACTGCTCCTGCGCCTGGCGGAACGCCGTCGAGCCGCCGTGCCGGCGCTCGACCTCGGCGTCGACGGCGTCGGCACGGCGGGTCCACTCCTCCGGGCTGTCGGAGAGATCGGCCTCGGCCGTCTCCCCGAGCTCGAAGCCGGCCGCGGCGAGCAGGTCGCGGGTCTCCTCCTCCGACGGGAACTCGTTGCCCTCCGGCAGCGGTCCGGTGAGCGGCCCGTCGGCCACGAAGACCAGCAGCCCCAGCCGGGCTCCGGGCACGAGCACGCGGCGCAGCTCGGCGAGCGCGCCCGCCTTGTCCGAGGTCGTGCACAGGACGCCGAGGCACCAGGCGGCGTCGAAGGAGCCGGCGGTGAAGGGCAGCCGCTGCGAGAGCGCCACCACCGCGGGCAGGCCGAACAGCCGCCGGCTCGCGTGCACGGCGGCCGCCATGGGCTCGGCGCAGACGGGCCGGAGCCTCCGCTCGGCGGCGAGCCAGCCGGCCGGTCCGCCCACTCCGGCGCCGTCGTCGAGCAGCCGCGCGCCCGGCCGCAGGTCGAGACGGTCGGCCAGCCAGCGCAGCGCGCCCTCGCTGCCGCTCCCCCGGCAGCCGGCCGGGATCGCGTGCTCCGGGCCGAGCGCCCGCACCGCCTCCTCGGTCCAGGCGGCGACGGTGTCGAACTCCGCCTCCATGGCCTCGCTCTCGAGCTCGCTCACGACATCCCTCTCAGTCGTTCCGCCACGGCCGCCTTGACCCGCGCGCCGTCGTCCCACCCCTGCCCGGAGCCCGAGCCCGACAGGTTGACGCCGACGACGCCGGGGATCGCCAGCAGCTCGCGCGCCTCCGCGACGGCGGCCTCGATCCCCGCCGCCCTGGGGTCAGGAGCCGAAAGCACCCGCTCGACGGTGGCGTCGTCCAGCCGCAGGCCGGGGAACCGCTGCAGCACGCGTGCCGACTGCTCGTCGGTGTAGACGGCGACGCCCGCGAGGAACGGCAGCGTCGCGCCGGCGGCCCGGGCCGCCGCGACGAAGGCGGCCACCCGCGCCGGGCTGCTGACGTGGTTGAGCACGCACAGCTGGGCGCCGGCGCGCTGCTTCTCGGCCACCCGCACGGGGCGCAGCGCGACCGGCGGCGTCTCCGGCGACTCGGGGACGGCGACCGGGAGGCCCATGCCGGCCGCGAGCGCCGCCAGCCGGAGGCCGTCGAGGTCGAACACCTGGGTGGCCCCCGCCCGCACGTCCGGGCCGCGCGCGTCACCCGTCACGCAGAGGACGCCGTCGACCCCGAGCGCGGCCAGGCCGGCGAGCTCCTGCTCCAGGACGACGCGGTTGCGGTCGCGGCAGGCCAGCGTCGTCCAGAGCCGGCCGCCGGCGGCGAGCACCTCGGCGGCGAGCATGGTCGGCGGCAGGTCGGGCCGGTCGGCGTGCTCGCCGAGGAGCACGGCGTCGACCGCGTCGCCGAGCGCCCCGGCCACCCGGCGCACCGTCGCGGGGTCGAACGCCGGGGCCGAGAGGTCGGCGAGGACCACCGGCCCGGCCGCCGCGCGGGCGAGCAGACCGGACCGCCCGGCCGGCGCGGCGTCGGGGCCCGGCCAGCGGGGCAGCGGCCCGTCGAGGAAGACGCACCGGTGCTCGGCGACCTCGCAGCGCTCGTCGTCGCGGACACCACCGCAGGGGCCGAAGACCATGCGCTTCGGGCAGCCCGGCCGGCGCGCATCGGGCTCCATGCCCCCCGCCTGCCCGCGCCGACCCGCCCGCCAAACCCGGCCCGGGCTGCCGAGATCGCGCGTTCTCGGCGCATCAGCGGCCTCGAATCGCCGAGATCCCGCGATCTCGGCGACGGCGGTGGTGGCGAAGGGGGAAGACAAAGCGGCCCCGTGGGGTTACGGTCGCCACTAGTTGAACTCTCAACCGAGGAGGCCGGCATGCCTGCCGTGACCGTCGAGGACACCACCACCCTGCCGCGGGTCCCCGCGCCCGCCCCCCGGACGGTCCGCCGGCGCACGCGCTCGGTGACCACCGCCCCCTCGGGCTTCGAGGGCGAGGGCTTCCCGGTCCGCCGCGCGTTCGCCGGCGTCGACCTGCGCGACCTCGACCCGTTCATCCACATGGACCAGATGGGCGAGGTCGAGTACGCCCCGGGCGAGCCGAAGGGCACCAGCTGGCATCCCCACCGCGGGTTCGAGACCGTCACCTACATCATCGACGGCACGTTCGAGCACGCCGACTCCCACGGTGGCGGCGGCACGATCAGCAACGGCGACACCCAGTGGATGACGGCCGGGGGCGGCGTCCTGCACATCGAGCGGCCGCCGGAGCACCTGGTCGTCAGCGGCGGGCTGTTCCACGGACTGCAGCTGTGGGTGAACCTGCCCCGTGCCCAGAAGTGGGTCGAGCCCCGGTACCAGGACCTGCGGGCGAACGAGTCGGTGCTGCTGGCCAGCCCGGACGCCGGGGCCCTGCTCCGCGTCATCGCCGGCGACGTCGCCGGGCACACCGGGCCGGGGTCGACCTACACCCCGATGGCCATGGTGCACGCCACCGTCTCCCCCGGCGCGACCCTGGACCTGCCGTGGCGGCCGGACTTCAACGCGCTGGTCTACGTGCTCTCCGGCGCCGGCTCGGTCGGCATCGACGGCGCCCCGGTGCGCACCGGTCAGCTCGCGGTGCTCGGCCCCGGCGACACGGTGACCGTCCACGGCGCCGTCCACCAGGAGTCGCGCACCCCCGCGCTCGACGTCGTCATCCTCGGCGGCGCCCCGATCCGCGAGCCGATCGCCATGTACGGACCGTTCGTGATGAACACCCGGCAGGAGGTCATGGACGCCTTCACCGACTTCCAGGCCGGCCGGCTCGGCTCGATCCCCGCGCAGTACGGCCGGCGGGACGTGCCGCACGGCGACGTGCGGGGTGAGACTGGGCAGGACGCCGGGTCCTGACGGAGGAGACCGCGATGAGCAACCTCGACCGCCGCCCGGCCGCCCGCGAGATGGGCGGCACCGAGGCGACCGCAGCCGGGCCGGTGCTCGACCTCCTGCCGGGCAAGGAGGTGCTGCTCGGCGAGAGCACCCGGGTCCGCCGGCTGCTGCCCACGCTGGGGCGGCGGATGGTCGGCGCCTGGGCGTTCGTCGACCACTACGGCCCGGACGACGTCACCTCCTCCCCCGGCATGCAGGTGGCCCCGCACCCGCACACCGGGCTGCAGACCGTCTCGTGGCTGCTGCAGGGCGAGGTGCACCACCGGGACTCGGTGGGCAGCGACGTGGTGTTCGGACCGGGCCAGCTGGCGCTCATGACCGCCGGGCACGGCATCGCCCACTCCGAGCAGTCCCCCGTGGTGCACCCCCGGTTCCTGCACGGCGCCCAGCTCTGGGTGGCACTGCCGGACGCCTCCCGCGAGGTGGCGCCGCACTTCGAGCACCACGCCACCCTGCCCGGGTTCACCTCCGACGGGCTGACCACGACGGTGCTCGTCGGCTCGGTCGGCGGCGCGACCTCCCCGGGCACGACCTACAGCCCGCTGGTCGGTGCCGACCTGGAGCTGACCCCCGGCGCCGATGTCGAGCTGCCGCTGGAACCGGACTTCGAGTACGCCGTGCTGGCCGCCGGCGGGTCGGCCACGGTCGAGGGCGCTCCGGTGGCGCACGGCTCGATGCTGTACCTGGGCACCGGCCGGAGGACCCTCCGGTTGCGGTCGGAGGAGGCCGCGAGCCTGCTGCTGCTCGGCGGGGCGCCGTTCGAGGAGCAGCTGGTCATGTGGTGGAACTTCATCGGCCGGTCGGGCGAGGAGATCGCGGAGTACGCGGAGCGCTGGAACGCCGAGGACGAGCGGTTCGGCGTCGTCGTCGGGTACGACGGCGACCGGCTGCCGGCCCCCGCACTGCCCGCGATGCCGCTCAAGCCCCGCGGGCGTGTCAGGTGACGGCGCCGGATCCGCGGATGCTGGCGTTCCTCGCGGAGAACCGCTGGGGCGTGCTCGCCACGGTCAAGCGCGACGGCCGTCCGCAGCTGTCCAACGTCGGGTACGCGTACGACCGGGCGGAGGGGCTGGTGCGGGTCTCGGTGACCGCCGACCGGGCGAAGACCCGCAACCTCGAGCGCGACCCCCGGGTGACCCTGCACGTCGCCTCCCGCGACTTCTGGACGTGGGTCGCCGTCGAGGGCACCGCCGAGCTCACCCCGGTCGCCGCCGACCCGCACGACGCCACCGTCGAGGAGCTGATCACCTACTACCGCGGCGTGAGCGGTGAGCACGAGGACTGGGACGAGTACCGGTCGGCGATGGTGGCCGACCGGCGCCTCGTCGTCCGGTTCCGGCCGGACCACGCCTACGGGCAGATCCGCGGCTGAACGTCGCTCAGCCGGTCGTGTCCTCCAGCACCTCGAAGGCCGCGCCCCACGGGTCCTCGACGATCGCGAAGCGACCGAACGGGGTGTTCTCCGGCGGCACGATCACCTTCCCGCCGTGCGCCTCGACGAGCGCCACCGCGTCATCGGTGGAGGCCACGGCGAAGCAGGTCTGCCAGCCCTTCGGCATGCTCGGGTCGGAGGCCCCCAGCCCGCCCAGCGGGTTCCCGCCGGTGCTGAACGTGGTGTAGTCCAGGCCGTCCTCGGCCTGCTCGGGCGGCAGCTCGTCGAAGCGGAAGCCGAAGACCTCGGCGTAGAACCGGCGGGCGGCGGGCGCGTCGTCGGTCATCGCCTCGTTCCACGCCAGGGAGCCCGGCTCGTTGTGCAGCTGGTAGCCGGTGTGCTCGCCGGCCTGCCAGAGCCCGAACACGTTGCCCTGCGGATCCAGGAGGATCGCGAAGGTGCCCACCGGGCCGACCTCCATCGGTGCGACCAGCACCCGCCCACCCGCAGCCCGCACGCGATCGACCGCCGCCGCGGCGTCGTCCGTGGCGAAGTAGGTGGTCCACCGGGGCGGGTCGTCCGGATCCTGCTGCGGGGCCACGCCGGCCACCCTCCGGCCGTCCTTCTCGGCGTTCAGGTAGCCGCCGGACTCCGCCGCGCCGCCGGTGTACTGCCAGCCGAACAGGGTCGAGTAGAAGACCTTCGCCGCCTCGACGTCGGGGACGCCGATGTCGACCCAGCAGGGGGTGCCGTTCGGCCAGGGGGTGTCTCGCGTGGGCATCGCTCCTCCTCCACGGGTGTGAGGTGGAACACGGTGCCACGGGGCTCCGACAGTTCCGAGGGGGTCCGCCACGCCGGCCCCCGGTCCTAGGAGCCGGCCCCCTCCGGCGACGACGGCGCATCGCCGAGCAGCCGCCGCACCAGCTCGTCGACGACCGTGCGCACGGGGGTGTCGGGGTCGATGGAGGTGGTCAGCCGGTCCAGCATCAGCCCGTCGACGGCGTAGTGGAACAGGGCCAGCTCCGCGGGGGCACCGGGCAGTCCCGCGGACTCGTTGAACGCGACGTCGGCCGCGTAGGCCTCCCGCCGCCAGCGCCCGATCACCTCGGCGACCTCGGGCCGCCGCGCCGCCTCCAGCCGGAGCTCGAAGAGAGCGAGCGCCAGCTCGCGATGACGCTGGAGCCGATCGACGACGTGGTGCAGGTACTCGGCGAAGAGGCGCCGCGAAGGGCGCCTGGCGCCCAGGGCCTCGAGGACGTCGGGATCCGGCGCCAGCCGTTCGCCGATCCGGTGCACCAGGCCCTCCAGCAGGTCCGCCCGGCTGCGGAAGTAGTTCGACGTCGTGCCGGTCGGCACCTTCGCCTCCCGGTCGACCGCGCGGTGCGTGAGCCCGCGGGCCCCTTCCCGGGCGAGGACCGCCAGCCCGGCGTCGGTGAGCCGGGTCCGGCGAGCGTCGTTGCGGACCATGCGGCACAGACTAGCGCAAACCACGACAGCTGTCGTACTGTCCTGACCACTTCAGATGTCGTGGTTCAGGAGGACCTGCTGTGCGTGAACTCGTCTACTACGTCGCCGTGTCGCTCGACGGCCGGATCGCCGGGCCCGACGACGACTTCTCCGCCTTCCTCGTCGAGGGCGACCACATGGCCTGGCAGTTCGAGCACTACGCGGACGCGTTGCCGGCCCCGGCGTTCGCCGCCTTCGGCATCGAGGCCGACAGGTCGCGGTTCTCGACGGTGCTGATGGGGTGGAACACCTACGCGGTCGGACTTCCCATGGGGCTGACCGATCCCTACCCCCACCTGGAGCAGGTCGTCGTCACCCGGGCGCACGCGGCGGTGGAGGTGCCGCCCGGTGTCCGTCTCGTCACCGGCGACCCGGCCGAGGAGGTCGACCGCCTGAAGCAGGAGGACGGCGCGGCGATCTGGCTGTGCGGCGGTGGCCGGCTCGCGGGTGCCCTGGCCGACCGGATCGACCGCCTGGTGCTGAAGGTCCAGCCGGTGATCCTCGGCGAGCGGGGGATCCCGCTGTTCGGAGGCGGCGCCTGGCCCGGTCACCTCCGGTTGGTGCAGAGCCGGCCGTTCCGGTCCGGGGTGGTCGTCAACGAGTACGTGCGCTGACTCGCCCGGCCACGGGGCGGTGGTCGCGCCTCAGAACCGACCGCCGCCCCGTCCGCCCCCACCGAAGCCGCCACCACCGAAACCGCCGCCGCCGAAACCGCCACCACCGAAACCGCCCCCGCCGGACCGGGCGCCGCCACCACCGCCGCGGCCGCCGAGCAGGATCCCGCCCAGCACCAGGCTGCCGAGGTCGACGCCGCCGCGCCGGTAGCCGGGTCCGTATCCGCCGAACCCGCCCGGCCCGCCCCCGTAGCCGCCACCCCAGCTCGAGACGTCGTCCTGAGCGCGGTCGAGGGCCGACTGCGCCAGCGTCGTGGCCTGGTGCGCCTCGCGCAGCGCCGTCGTCGGGTCGTCGCGGCCGAGGCTCACGGCGAGGTCGAGATGCCGCTGCGCCTCGGCCAGCCGGGTGCGCGCCTCGGGGCCCACCGCCCCGCGGCGGGTGCTGATGAAGTCGCCGGCCGCGGCGATCGTCGAGCGCGCGGTGACCACGGCCTGGTCCAGGGCGGCCGCCGCCCGGCGCTTCTGGGTCTGGGCGTCGCGGGCCACCACCAGCGCCTGCTCCAGCGCGATGTCGGCCTCCTCCAGCTGGCGCAGGGCCGCCATCGGGTCCGCCCGCTCGCCGGCCAGCAGCTCGTCGGCGGAGGCCAGCGCCGCCTCGGCCCGGGCGATCTGCGGGCGCAGCGCGGAGTGGTCACCCGACGAGGTCAGCGACCGGGCCTCGGCCAGGTCCTTCTCCGTCTCGGCGCGGACCGCCGCCACCCGCCCGCCCGCGGCCGCCAGGTCGTCGGCCAGTCGGCCGACGGCGTCCAGGAGCTGGGTGGTCTGGGCGACGGCGTCCTCGGCCGCCCGGATGTCGCCGACGGCGGTCCCGGGCTCGGGCGACGCGAGCGCGGTCCGCGCCTCCTGCACCTCCTGCTCGGCGGCGGCCAGCCGGGCGCGCGCCTCGGTCACGTTGTCGGCCACCGGAGCGATCGCCGATGCCGCGAAGCGCTGCCGCAGTCCCGCCAGCCGCTGGTCCTCCTGCGGGATGCGGGCGTGCAGCTCGGCGATCCGCGGGGTCAGGGCGTCGAGCACCTGCGGTGCGGTGTGCTCCAGGTCGCGCAGCTTCGCGAACGCCTCGGCCTGCGCGTCGAGGCGCGCGCCCGCGGCCTCGGTCAGCCGCAGCATCTCGCCGAGCATCTGCCGGGTGGTCGGCTCGTCCTCCGGGACGTCGTCGTCGAGCTGCTGCCGGATCGCGAACGCGCGGGAGAGCTCGTCCCGGGACGCGGCCAGCGCCTGGTCGAACCCGGCCACGGCCTCCTCGCCGTACTGCACGCGGGCGTAGTCGAGGTCGAGCTGGGAGGTCTTCATCGCCTCGTCGAGCTGCAGCAGCGCGTTGCTCGCCCGCCCCTGCAGCTCCTCGGTGGAGGTGCCGGCGAAGGGGTCGGGCCGTTCCAGCCGCTTCACCGGGGGCGGCTCGGCCTCCCGCCGGCGCCGTCGGGCGCGCGAGACCAGGTAGGCACCGCCCCCGACGACGGCGATCGCGCCGACGACGAGCAGCGCGCCGCCGCCACCGCCGTCACCGCCGCCGGGCGCGTCCCCCGTCCGCACGATGTCGGCGAACGCCGCGATCCCGGTCTCCCAGTTCCCCGCCCCGAACTCCGGGTCGACGGCCTCGCCGGCCAGCTCGTCGGCCTCGCCGGGCGAGACGTCGGCGTTGCGCGGCAACGCGAACACGTAGTTCTCGTCCTCCACCGCGACGGCGAGCATCCCGTCGTTCCCGCCCAGCCCCGAGAGGTCCGCCGTGGCGTCCATCCACGCGCCTGCGTCCATGCCGTCGAAGGTGTCCACGAGCACGACGAAGAGCTGGACGCCGTCCTCGCGCTGCAGCTCCCCCAGGGCCGCCTCGACCTGCGACTCGTCGTCCAGGACACCGGCCTCGTCGACGACCTGGTCGTCGAGCCGGAACGGCTCCTCGGCGAACGCCGGCGAGGCGTTCAGGGCGAGCAGGGCCGAAGCACCCAGGACGACGCACAGCCGGCGCACGGCCACCTCCATCGGTATCGGGAATCGACACTACCGACGCGGGGTAGGCGGGAGACCCGTCCGTCCCGCACGCCGAGGGAGCCCCGTGCCCGAGCCCGACCGCCTCCGCGCCTCCGACCTGCCGCCCGGCACCGTCCGCCGGGCCGGCGACTGGGCGGTCGGCAACCGCGGGGACGACCGGTACTTCGCCGTCTCCCGCCGGTGCCGGCACCAGCTCGCCGACCTGTCCGAGGGCAGCATCGACGCCGACGGCTGCCTGGTCTGCCCCTGGCACCAGAGCCGATACGACGTCCGGACCGGCGAGATGGTGGAGGGGCCGAAGGGCTTCCTCGGCTACCACGGCCCGACGCCGGTCTACACCCAGCTCGTCGAGGTGCTCGGCCGGATCGCGCGCCTGCGCGTGCGCCGCGCGACCCGGCAGGGCGACGACGTCGTCCTCGAGTGAGGGGGGCGCTCAGGACTCCGTGCGCCTGAGCCCGAGGACGAGCCGGCGGAGGACGGCCCGCGCCTGATCCATCTCGGACAGGGTGACGCCTGCCGACCGCAGGGCCTCCGTTCGGTCAGCGTCCGATTCGGCCACCAGCGCGCCGAGGGTGTCCCGCCCCGTGTCGGTCAGCACCACCAGCGGCGCCCGGGCGTGGTCGGGGTTCGGCGCCAGCACGACCTGCCCGGCGCGAGCGAGGTCGTCCACGACGCGCTGCACGCTCTGCCGGGCCAGGCCCAGCCGGCGCGCGGCGCTCGCGACGGTGCGGGGCCCGTCGGAGACCACGCTGAGCACGTGCCAGCGCGCCGTCGTGTGCCCCTGCCGCCTGGCCAGGACCTCGCTGCTGCGCCGGGACTCCCCCGCCAGCTCGTAGACGTCGGCGATCAACAGCCGGTAGGCGGTCAGCTCGTCGGACATGTTGACAGCATACTGTCAATACGACAGCCTGCTGCACATTCCTCGACGAAGGGAGTCCCCGGTGATCCTCCGACTGTGGCGCGGCTGGACCGAGCCGGCGCACACCGCCCGCTACGAGCAGCTGCTCACCGGCACGATCGCGCCGGCGATCGTCGACCGCGCCGTCCCGGGTCTGCGCGGCCTGACCGTCTTCCGGCGGCACGCGCTGGACCTCGACCCGGCCACCGGTGGCGAGGTGCTCACCGCGATGACCTTCGACGACGTGGCCGCCGTCGCGGCCTTCACCGGCGGGGACCCGCGCGGCTCGGTCGTCCCGCCGGCGGCCCGGGCCCTGCTGGCCCGGTTCGACGAGCACTCGATGCACTACGACCAGGTCGCCGACTTCCGGCCCTGAGGCTCAGGCGTCCCGCAGGCGCTCCCACTCGGTGCGTCGCCGGGACTGCTCGTCCGGGTCCGGCACGGGCAGCGAGGCGAGCAGCCGCTGGGTGTAGGGGTGCTGCGGCGCGCCGAGCACCTCCGCACCCGTGCCCTCCTCGACCAGCTTGCCCTTGTAGAGCACCGCGATCCGGTCGGCCAGCAGGTCGACGACGGCGAGGTCGTGGCTGATGAACAGGCAGGCGAAGCCGTGCTCGCGCTGCAGCTCGTCGAACAGCTCGAGCACGCGGGCCTGCACCGAGACGTCGAGCGCCGACGTCGGCTCGTCGGCGATCAGCAGCTCGGGCTCCAGCGCCAGCGACCGGGCGAGGCTGGCGCGCTGCCGCTGCCCGCCGGAGAGCTCGTGCGGGAAGCGGTTCCCGAACGCCTTGGGCAGCTGCACCTGCTCGAGCAGCTCGTCGACCCGGCCACGGGCATCGGCCACGCTGCCGAACCGCTTGTGCACCAGCAGCGGCTCGGCCACCGCCTCGGCGATGGTGAGCAGCGGGTTGAAGCTGGTCGCCGGGTCCTGGAAGACGAAGCCGATGCGCTCGCGTACCGGCCGGAACGCCTTCTCCTTGACGCCGTTCATCTCGGTGCCGAGCACCCGCAGCGAGCCGTCGGTGACCTTGGTCAGCCCGGCGATCGCCCGGCCGATGGTGGTCTTGCCGCTGCCGCTCTCGCCGACCAGCCCGAGCACCTCGCCGGGGCGGATGTCGAAGCTGACGCCGTCCACGGCGACGAAGTCCGGCTGGCGCAGCCGTCCGGGGTAGACGATCCGCAGGTCGTCCGCCGCGACGACCGGCGTCGCCTCGTGCCAGCCCGCCGGGCGGGCGGCCGCCCGCTCCTGGGTGCGGGCCCGGCCCGAGCCGAGCTTCGGGACGGCGGCCAGCAGCTGCTGGGTGTAGGGATCCCGCGGCGCCGCGAACAGCGTGCGGACGTCGGACTGCTCGACGATCCGGCCCTGGTACATGACCGCGACCCGGTCGGCGAGATCGGCGACGACGCCCATGTTGTGCGTGATCAGCACGATCGCCGCGCCGAACTCGTCGCGGCAGCGGCGCAGCAGGTCGAGGATCTCGGCCTGCACCGTGACGTCGAGGGCCGTCGTCGGCTCGTCGGCGATGATCACGCCCGGGTCGAGGACCAGCGCCTGCGCGATGACGATGCGCTGCTTCTGCCCGCCGGAGAACTGGTGCGGGTAGTGGTCGACGCGGTGCTCGGGGTCGGGGATGCCGACCCGGCGGAGAACGTCGATCGCCTTCTCCCGCGCCTCCTTCTTGCTGTACTTCCCGTGCGCCCGCAGGCCCTCGGCGATCTGCCAGCCCACCGGGTAGACCGGGTTGAGCGCGGTCGAGGGCTCCTGGAACACCATGGCGGCGTCCCGGCCGCGCACGTCGCCGAGGCGGGCCCCGGACAGCGTGGTGACGTCGTGCGTCGCCCCGCCGTCCTTGCCGGTGAGCAGGATGGCGCCGCGGGTGAGCGCGGTCTCGGGCAGCAGGCCGAGGATGCTGCGCGCGGTCACGGTCTTGCCGCTGCCGCTCTCCCCCACGATGGCCAGCACCTCGCCGGCCGCGACGGCCAGGCTGACGTCGCGGACGGCGTCGACCGTCCCGAGGTCGGTGGCGAAGCTGACCGACAGGTTCTCGATGTCGACGACGTCGCTCACTGCTCGTACCGCCTTCCGTCGTCGGGGCCCTCCAGGCCCGCCAGGCCACCGGGGGCGCCGAGCGTCCCGCCGGGAACGACCGACGTCTCCGCGACGTCGGCCGGCGACGCGACCGCCCGCCGCCGCACCCGCAGCCGCGGGTCGGCCAGGTCGTTGAGGCTCTCGCCGACCAGGGTCAGGCCGAGCACGACCAGGACGATCGCCAGGCCGGGGAAGACCGAGGTCCACCAGATGCCGCTGGACACGTCGGCCAGCGCGCGCTGCAGGTCGTAGCCCCACTCCGACGCCGACGTCGACTCGATGCCGAAGCCGAGGAAGCCCAGGGCGGCCAGCGTGGAGACGGCCTCCGAGGCGTTCAGCGTGAGGATCAGCGGCAGCGTGCGGGTGGCGTTGCGCAGCACGTGGCGGAACATGATCCGCCGGTGCGAGGCGCCGATGACCTTCGCCGACTCGACGAACGCCTCCGATTTGATCCGCACCGTCTCGGCGCGGACCACCCGGAAGTACTGCGGGATGAACACCACGGTGATCGCGATCGCCGCGGCCATGATGCCGCCCCACAGGCTGGACTCGCCGCCGCTGATCGCGATGGCCACCACGATGGCCAGCAGCAGCGACGGGAAGGCGTAGATCGCGTCGCAGACGACGACCAGCACGCGGTCCAGCCAGCCGCCGAAGTAGCCCGACACCAGGCCGAGCAGCACGCCGACGAAGAAGGACAGCACGAACGCGACGACGATGACGTAGAGCGCCGTCCGCGAGCCCCAGATCACCCGGGACAGCACGTCGTAGCCCCCGACCGTCGTCCCCAGCCAGTGCTCGGCCGACGGTGCCTGCTGGGCGCCGAACGCGCCCGAGGGGTCCCGCAGCTGGTTGTACTCGTAGGGGGCGAGCAGCGGCGCGAAGATCGCCGTCAGCAGGAAGACGCCGGACAGGATCAGCCCGGCGAGCAGCATGCCGCGCTGCAGGCCGACGCTCTGCCGGACCTGGCGGACCAGCGGCAGGCGCTTCCAGCGAGGCTCGTGCGACGGCGCGGGGACGGTGGCGACGGCGGTGCTCATCAGTACCTCACCCGGGGGTCGATGAGGGCGGCGATCACGTCGACGACGAAGTTGGTCACCGCGACGATGAGGGCCAGCAGCACGACGATGCCCTGGACGGCGACGAAGTCGCGCGCCTGCAGGTACTCGGTGAGCTGGAAGCCCAGGCCCTTCCACTCGAAGGTGGTCTCGGTGAGCACCGCGCCGCCGAGCAGCAGCGCGACCTGCAGGCCGATGACGGTGATGATCGGGATGAGGGCGGGCCGGTAGGCGTGCTTCTTCAGCAGCCGCCGCTCCGGGACGCCGCGGGAGCGGGCCGCCTCGACGTAGCCCATGCCCAGGGTGCCGATGACGTTGGTGCGCACCAGCCGCAGGAAGACGCCGGCGGTGAGCAGGCCGAGCGCGATCGCCGGCAGGACGGCGTGCTGCAGCACGTCGGAGATGACCTCGCCGTCGCCGAGCCTGATCGCGTCGATGAGGTAGATGCCGGTACCGCCGTCGAGCTGCTGGAGCTGGATGTCCGAGCCGGTGGAGGCCCGCCCGGCGACCGGCAGCCAGCCCAGGTTCACCGCGAAGACCAGCTTGAGGATCATGCCGAAGAAGAAGACCGGGGTGGCGTAGCAGAGGATCGCGAACACCCGCAGGACGGCGTCGGGCCACCGGTCGCGCAGGTAGGCGGCCAGCCGGCCCAGCGGGATGCCCACGAGGAACGCCACGATCAGCGCGTAGAAGGCGAGCTCGAGGGTGGCCGCGCCGAAGGTCGTGAGGATCTCGGTGACCGGGCGTCGGTCGCTGATCGCCGTCCCGAAGTCGCCGGTGAAGACGTTGCCGAGGTACTCGACGTACTGCACCAGCAGCGGCCGGTCGTAGCCGGCCTCGCGGACCCGCTCGGCCAGCTGCTCGCCGGTGAGCCGGCCGCCCAGCGCCGCGGTGATCGGGTCACCGGTCGAGCGCATGAGGAAGAAGACCGTCGTCACCAGGATGAACACGGTCGGGAAGATCAGCAGGAAGCGGACGAGCAGGTACCTGCCCAGTCCCCCGCCCCCGCCGCGTCGCTTCGCCGTCGGCGCCGGCGCGGCCTCGGGAGCCGCACCGCTGCCGGTGAGCTCGGTGGTCGTCGTGGTCATCGCTCCTGCTCGTCTTCGTGCCCGTACGTGCCCGACCCCGGGTGGCCCGCGCTGCGGGTCACCCGGGGTCGGAGTGTGCTCCTGCTGTTCAGCGGAGCTGTGGTCAGCCCTTGCTGAGCGCGCCGTAGCGGAACTTGAAGGACGGGTCGAGGGTGTCCTCGGCGCCCTCCACGTCCGCACCGGTCACGGCCACCTGCGCACCCTGCAGGTACGGCACCGTCGACAGGTCGTCGGCGACGAGGTCCTGGATCTGCTCGATCAGGGCCTGGCGCTCGGCCGGGTCGGCGGTCGCGGCCTGCTGCAGGATCAGGTCGTTGACCTGCTGGTCGACGTAGTGGTTGCTCAGGAAGTTCTCCGTGAGGAAGAACGGCGTGAGGTAGTTGTCGGCGTCGGAGTAGTCCGGGAACCAACCCAGCTGGTAGGCCGGGTAGACGTCCTCGGTCCGCTGCTCGGAGTACTGGACCCACTCCGTCGTCTGCAGGTCGACGGTGAACAGGCCGCTGGACTCCAGCTGGTCCTTGATCAGCGCGTACTCGTCACCCGACGACGGGCCGTAGTGGTCGTTCGAGTACTGCAGGCTCAGCTGCACCGGGGTCTGCACGCCGGCGGCCTCCAGGACCTGGGCCGCCTTGTCGGCGTCCGGGCCGCCCTCGCCGTCGCCGTACTTCTCCATGAGCGGCTGGGTGGCGCCGGTCAGGCCCTCGGGGACGAAGGAGTACAGCGGGGTGTAGGTGCCCTTGTAGACCTGCTCGGCCAGCTCCTCGCGGTCGATCAGGTTGGCGACGGCCTGGCGGACGGCCGTGGCCTTGGCCGGGTCGGCCTCCGGCGTCGTGGCGCCGTACGGCTGGGTGTTGAAGTTGAAGACGATGTAGCGGATCTCGCCGCCGGGGCCGTCGACGACCTTGACCTCGTCGTTGCCGCGCAGGTCCTCGATGTCGGTGGCCGACAGGCTGCGGAAGGCGACGTCGATGTTGCCCTCCTGGATGTCGAGCTTCAGGTTCGAGGCCTCGGCGTAGTACTTGACGTTGATCGCGTCGGTCTTCGCCTCGCCCAGCAGACCCTGGTAGTCGGGGTACGCCTCGTAGCTGACCAGGTTGTTCAGGTCGTAGCTGGTGATGACGTACTGGCCGTGGAAGGCGTTGCCGTCGACGATCTCCTCGTCGGGGGTCAGCTCGGTGGCCGAGAAGACGTCCTCGTCCACGATCGGGCCGGCCGGGCTCGACAGGATCTGCGGGAAGACCTGGTCGTTCTCGGTCTTCAGGTTGAACACCACGGTGGTGTCGTCGGGGGTCTCGACGCTGTCGAGGTTGTAGAGCAGCGACGACGGGCCGTTCTCGTCGGCGATCGCCAGCTGGCGGTCGAACGTGAACTTGACGTCGGAGCTGGTCAGGTCGTTGCCGTTGGCCCACTTCAGGCCCGACTTCAGGGTGACCGTGTACTGCGTGGGCGAGGTGAACTCGGCCGACTCGGCGATGTCCGGCTCGACGTCGGGGCTGCCCAGCGGGGTGTTCATCAGGAACGGGAACACCTGGTTCATGACGGCGAACGAGCCGTTGTCGTACGAACCCGCGGGGTCGAGCGTCGTGACCTTGTCCGTGGTGCCGATGGTCAGCGTGCCACCGCCGCCGGAGTCACCGCCGCCGCCGTCGCCGTCACCGCCGCCGCACGCGGCCAGCACCAGGGCCGTCGCTGCGACGCCCGCCGTGGCGGCGATCCGCCGACGGCTGCTGAATCCCGGAGTCATCCGTACCTCTGTCTTCGAAGGAGGCCGACCGCGAGCGCGCAGGCGCCACCGCGGCCGTCTGGCCAGTGGAGGATCTAGGTCTAACACTCGGTGCAGGCCGCAAGGAGTCCTGGGTCGGCACTGTTATGCGCTCGTGACTCCAGCTGTGAACGCTCACACACACGTACCCCTGACCGGGTGACGCCCGGGGCCCGACGGCGAGGACGACCCCTCGTTCCCCGCACGAGGCCGCCGGATCGGCGGCCACGGCCCTCGTTCCCCGCAGGAGGCGGGAGGGATCACGCGATACCCATGGCGCGACTCCGCGGCCCGGTCCGCTCCTCGCTCGTCCCTCGCTGCGATGCTCCCGGACCTGTCGTCACGCGTCGATGCGGCGGCGGCCCTCGAAGGCCCGGCCCAGGGTGACCTCGTCGGCGTACTCGAGATCGCCGCCGACGGGCAGGCCGCTGGCCAGCCGGGAGACGGTCAGCCCCATGGGGCCGACCAGCCGAGCCAGGTAGGCCGCCGTCGCCTCGCCCTCGAGGTTGGGGTCGGTGGCGATGATCAGCTCGGTGACCGCGCCGTCCATGAGCCGGGTCATGAGCTCCTTGACCCGCAGGTCGTCGGGGCCGACGCCGTCGATCGGGCTGATCGCCCCGCCGAGCACGTGGTACCGGCCGCGGAACTCGCGCGTCCGCTCGATGGCCACGACGTCCTTGGGCTCCTCGACCACGCAGAGGACGTCGTCGCTGCGGCGCGGGTCGCGGCAGATCCGGCACTGCTCGGCCTCGGCGACGTTGTAGCAGGTCACGCAGAAGCGGACCTCCTCCTGGACGCGGGTGAGCGCCGAGACCAGGCGGCCGACGTCGGCGGACTCGGCCGACAGGAGGTGGAAGGCGATGCGCTGCGCGCTCTTCGGGCCGACGCCGGGTAGCCGGCCGAGCTCGTCGATGAGGTCCTGGACGGCACCTTCGTACACGGGGGTGTTCCTCGGGGTTCGGTGATCAGAAGCCGGGCAGGCCGAGGCCCCCGCCGCCACCGAGGCCGCCCGCGAGCGGGCCCATGGTGGTCGCGGCCAGCTCGTCGGCCGCCCGCTTGGCGTCGTGCAGGGCGGCGACGACGAGGTCCTGCAGCGTCTCGAGGTCGTCGGGGTCGACGGCGGCCGGCGCGATGGTGACGGCGGTGACGTCACCGCTGCCGGTCATCGTGGCCGTGACCAGCCCACCGCCGGCGGAGCCGGTGACCTCGGTGCGCGCGAGCTCCTCCTGCGCGGCCACCAGCTTCTGCTGCATCTGCTGGGCCTGCTGCAGGAGCTGGGCCATGTCGGGCTGACCACCGGGGAACATGCCACGAGAGTAGGCCGCCGGTACGACCTGCAGCGCCACGCCGATCCCCGGCGCCCCGTGGACCTCAGCTCTCCCGGGCGCGCTCGACCAGGCGGCGGACGATGACGGTGCGCTGGATCTCGTTGGTGCCCTCGCCGACGATCATCAGCGGGGCGTCGCGGAAGTAGCGCTCGACGTCGATCTCGGCGGAGTAGCCGGCGGCGCCGTGGATGCGCATCGCGTCGAGCGCCACCTGCATGCACGCCTCGGACGCGTAGAGCTTCGCCATCCCGGCCTCCAGGTCGCTGCGCCGGCCGGCGTCGATGCCGGCCGCGGCGTCCATGACCAGCAGCCGGGAGGCGTGCACCTTGGTCGCCATGTCCGCGAGCAGGTTGCCCACCGACTGGTGCTCCCAGATCGGCCTGCCGAAGGTCTCGCGCTGCTGCGCGTAGGCGAGCGCGTCCTCCAGCGCGGCCCGGCCGACGCCTACCGCGCGGGCGGCGACCTGCACCCGGCCCAGCTCGAGCCCGGCCATGAACTGGGCGAAGCCGCGGCCCTCCTCGCCGCCGAGCAAGGCGCTCGCGGGCACACGTGACCCGGCGAAGGACAGCTCGCAGGACTCCACGCCCCGATAGCCCAGCTTGGGCAGGTCGCGGGAGACCTCCACGTGGCCGGGCTCCACCAGCAGGATGCTGATCCCGGCGTGCCGCGGGGAGGCGTGCGGGTCGGTCTTCACCAGCGTCGCGACGAGGCCGGCGTGGCGGGCGTTGGTGATCCACGTCTTGCTGCCGTCGACGACGTACTCGTCGCCGTCCCGGACGGCGCGGGTGCGGATGTCCTGCAGGTCGGAGCCCCCGCTGGGCTCGGTGAGCGCCATGGCGGCCCGCACCTCGCCAGTGGCCATCCGCGGCAGCCAGCGCTCCTGCTGCTCGGCCGTGCCGTACCGGGCGATCAGCCGCGCGACGACGCTGTGCCCGCCCATCGCGCCGGCCAGGCTCATCCAGCCGCGCGCCAGCTCCTCGGTGACCAGGGCGAAGCAGCGGGTGGAGACGGCGGACTCGCTCCACCGTGCGGGGACGGCGAGGCCGAAGACCCCCATCGCCTTCATCTGGTCGATCAGCGCGCTCGGGTACTCCTGCGCGCGTTCGAGCCGCCCGGCGTGCGGGCGCACCTCGCGGTCGACCCAGCGCGCGGCGGCCTCGACGACGGCCTGCTCCTCCTCGGGGAGGTCGCGCGCGCCCACGCCGGTCAGCCGTCGACGGGCTGGGCGCCGAGCTGGGCCTTGAGGAGCTGCAGGGCGGCCTGCTCCTGGTCGACGACCGGCTCGGGCTCCCGGTCGCCGGCGGCGTCGGCGGCCCGCTCGGCCATCAGCTCACGTGCCTCGGCGGCCTCGGCCGCGCGGGCCGCTTCCTGCGCCTGCGCGGGCGGGACGGCCTGCCCGGTGGCGGCCGCGGCGCCCTCGACGACCGCCTCGACCCGCCAGCGCACGCCGAGCAGCTCGTTGAGCGC
This sequence comes from Bacillus sp. AZ43, assembly GCA_004570425.1. GTDB lineage: Bacteria > Actinomycetota > Actinomycetes > Mycobacteriales > Geodermatophilaceae > Blastococcus_B. The sequence continues at coordinate 285 of SPQJ01000018.1, read as the reverse complement.
CTCGCGGATGACGTCCTTGTTCAGGTCGTCGCCGAGCCGCCGGGCCAGCGCCGGGGACGACGTCGACAGGGTGAGGACGCCGTTGGCCAGCCCGTGCACCTGGGCGTTCTTCAGCAGCGCCTCGGTGGTGCGCTTGTGCTTCTTGACGACGGAGAGCAGCTCGGGCCAGGGTCCGCCGGTACTGCGCGGGCAACCTGCTCAACCGGTTCGGCACCCTGACCTACGCCGGTAGCGGGTGCCACGATCCTGCGCAGCTACGCGCTGATCTCGCCGCGTTCTTCCGTG
>SPQJ01000017.1 GCA_004570425.1 Bacillus sp. AZ43 | reverse complement strand
GATCTGTCCACCCGGGGGGCGATCGTCTCCCGGGCGGTGGCCACGGCGGGCGCTGCCGCCGCGACCGCGGCCGCGACCTTGGGCGCCACCTTGAGGGCGACCGCCGTCTGCGCGGCGTCCAGCGCCGGGCCCGCGGCCTCCCGGGCAGCGGTGACGCGCGGCCCCAGCTGCTCGGCAGCGAGGCGGCCGGCTTCGGTGGCCGCCACCCCGATGTGGGCGAGACCCTCCTGGAGCTCGGCGCCGATGACCTGACCACGCGTCTGCTTGCGGAACACGAGCTGCACCTCCGAGTAGATCGTCTGGCGATCATCCTGCCCGGTCACGGCGGCGAGCACACCCCGGATCAGGCCGGACGGCGGTCCCGGCGGCGGCTCGATAGCGTCGGGGCGTGCTGTTCCGCATCTTCACCGAGCCCCAGATGGGCGCCACCTACGACGACCTGCTCGCCGTGGCCCGGCGCACCGAGGAGACCGGCTTCGACGCGTTCTTCCGGTCCGACCACTACCTGACGATGGGCGGCGACGGGCTGCCGGGCCCGACCGACGCCTGGGTGACGCTGGCGGGACTGGCCCGCGAGACGAGCAGGATCCGCCTCGGCACGCTGATGACGGCCGGCACGTTCCGGCTCCCCGGCCCGCTGGCGATCTCGGTCGCCCAGGTCGACCAGATGAGCGGTGGGCGGGTGGAGCTCGGCCTCGGGTCGGGCTGGTACGAGGCGGAGCACACCGCCTACGGCATCCCGTTCCCGCCCCTCGGGGAGCGCTTCGACCGCTACGAGGAGCAGCTGGCGATCGTCACCGGGCTCTGGAACACGCCGGTGGGGGAGACCTTCGCCTTCGAGGGGGAGCACTACTCGCTCTCCGGCTCGCCGGCGCTGCCCAAGCCGGTGCAGGACGGCGGCATCCCGATCCTCGTCGGGGGTTCGGGCAGGAAGCGCACCCCGCGCCTGGCGGCTCGCTACGCGAGCGAGTTCAACGTGCCCTTCATGTCGGCCGAGGACAACGCGCGGCTCTTCGGCGGCGTGCGGGAGGCCTGCGAGGAGGCCGGCCGCGACCCGGCGTCCATGGTCTGCAGCACGGCCCTGGTGCTGTGCGTGGGCAAGGACGAGGCGGAGATCGCCCGTCGGGCGGCCGCCATCGGCCGCGAGGTCGACGAGCTGCGCGCGCACGGGGTCGCCGGCACCCCGGCCGAGGCCGTGGACGTCCTGGGCCGGTACGCCGAGGCCGGCGCCGAGCGGGTCTACCTGCAGGTGCTCGACCTGTCCGACCTCGACCACCTGGACCTGGTGGCGAGCGAGGTGGTCCCGCAGCTGAGCTGACCCCGCCGGCCACGGGGTGCTGGTCAGCCGAGCAGCGAGTGGCCCGGGTCGAGCAGCGGGTGCTCGGGGTGCTCCAGCCAGCGCAGGAAGTCCGCGACCGGCATCGGCCGGGAGATGGCGTAGCCCTGGGCGATGTCGCAGCCGAGGCGGCCGAGCGCCGCGCAGGCGGCGGCGTCCTCGACGCCCTCGACGACGAGCCGGAGGCCGAGGTCGTGGGCCAGCGCCACGGTGTGCCGGACGATCGCCGCGGCCTTCGGGTCGCCGGTCACGTCGGCCGTCAGGCTCCGGTCGAGCTTGAGCTCGTCCGCGGGCAGGTGGCGCAGGTAGGCCAGGGAGCTGTAGCCCGTGCCGTAGTCGTCGATCGAGGTGCGGACGCCGCGCCGCCGCAGCTCGCCGAGCACCTGCCGGCCGCGCTCCGGATCGGCCATGAGGGTGTCCTCGACCAGCTCCAGCGTGAGCGCCTCGGCCGGCAGCCCGTGCCGCTCGAGCGCGGCGGTGACCTTCGCCGGCAGGTCGACGTCGTTGACGTTGGCGGCCGACAGGTTCACCGACACCGGCACCGGCTCGGTCGCCCACCACAGCTCGGCGGCGCTCAGCGCCAGCTCGAGGACGGTGTCGGTGAGCGGCCGCAGCAGGCCCGCCTGCTCCGCCGCGGGCAGGAGCTCGGCCGGGGAGAGCAGGCCGCGGACCGGATGCTGCCAGCGGACCAGGGCCTCGACTCCGACGACGCGGCCGTCGGCGAACCCCACCTGCGGCTGCAGGTGGACCAGGAGCTCGTCGCCCGCCAGCGCCGTCCGCAGCTCCTCCATGGTGCGCAGTCGGTCGCCGCTGCCCCCGTGCGGGTCCGGGACGTAGACGTGCACGCCCTCGCGGGCACCCTTGGCCGCGTACATCGCCACGTCGGCGCAGCGCAGCAGCTCCTGGACGCTGGCGGCCGGCACCGGGGCCGTGGCCACGCCGATGCTGACCCCCACGTGCAGGCGGATGTCCTCGACGGGGAACGGCAGCAGGAGCAGGGCGCGGAGCCGCTCGGCGCGCGCCTGGGCCTCGTCGAGGGTGGCGTGGGGCAGCAGGACCGCGAACTCGTCGCCGCCGAGCCGCGCCAGCAGCTCGCCCGGGGCGAGCGCCGGCAGCAGCCGCGGTCCGATCTGGTGCAGCAGGTGGTCGCCGGCGGTGTGCCCGAGGCTGTCGTTGACCTCCTTGAACCCGTCCAGGTCCAGCAGCAGCAGGGCGGCCGGCTCGCGTGCCGTGGCCGAGCGCAGCACGCGCTCCGCCTCCTGGAGCAGCGCCCGGCGGTTGGGAAGCCCGGTCAGCTCGTCGGTGAGCGCCTGCGCCTGCACCTCGCTGAACGCCCGGACCTCGCGGAACGTGACGCCGGTCCGGGTGACCGCGGCGAGGACGCAGGCGATCGCCAGCCAGGCGGAGGCCTGCGGCAGGTCGCCACCCCAGCCCGTGGTGAGGACGACGAGGCTGGCCATGACGCAGACGAGGGGCAGGGCGAGCAGCCGCCCGCCGAGCCGGGTGCCGGTCACCGACGGGTCGGGGGCCGGCCGGGGGCGCGCGTGGTGGGCGGCGAGCGCGACGAACACGATGCCGGTCAGCCAGACCAGCTCCAGCCAGGTGCCGTCGACGTAGGTGCCGCGCACGGTGCGGGCGGTGAGGACGACGTCGCCCACCAGGATCGCCCCGAGCGCGCCCATGACGAGGAGGAGGGTCCGGTCCAGCCGCACCCCGAGGATCGAGCCGACCGCGCCCAGGAGGGCGAAGAGCAGCACGTCGGTGCCCGGCAGGACCAGCTGGACCAGCGGCACCGCCTCGCGACCCGGCGCCGGGTCGAGGTAGGGCCCGATGAGGAAGGCGAGCCCGACGGCCATCGTGCCCAGCGCGCCGATGAGGCCGTCCAGCCACATGCTCGGGTGGAACCGGGGGACCCGCGCGCGGATCAGGACCACCATGACGACGTAGAGCATCAGGTAGGCGAGCAGCGACAGGACGTCGACGACCAGCAGCGGGGAGGTCCCGCTGCCGTCCGGGCCGGCGGTCCACGAACGCAGCCCGTTCGCGACGGCGTTGAGCACCAGGGACGCCGCCAGCACCCGCCAGGCCAGCTTCTCCCGCGGCAGCCGCGCGGCGGCGTGGCAGCAGACGACGGCCGCCGGGAAGTAGGCGAGGTTGTAGAGGAACACGTCGTAGAGCCGGTCCCAGGCGACGCCGTCCGGGCGGGGGCCCACACCGGTGGCGAAGAGGGTCACCGCGAGAAGGGTCAGGACGACGAGCACCCCTGAGGACGGCGCGCGTCCGCGCACCGTCGTCCCTTCCTCGCGGCTCACCCGTGAGTCATCGGCTGGGTGGCGCGCGGCCTGCAGCCCGGGCGGACGGGTACGGCCCGGACGGGTGAGGGGCGGGTCGGGGAGCGCGGCCGGTGGGTCGCGGTAGCATCGGCACCGTGACCGGCCGGCTCCTCCTTCTGCGGCCGTGCTGACCTGACCAGATCGGACAGCACGGCGACCCCTCCTGCGTGAGGGGTTTCTTCATGTCTGCCGCCGGTACGAGCGTGCCGAACACCCCGGGAGCACCAGCGATGAGCCAGACCGCCGACCAGCCGAACGCCGAGCAGGTGCCGGGTGACGTGCCCCCGCACCGGTACACCCCGGCTCTGGCGCAGCAGATCGAGCTGGCCTGGCAGGACCGCTGGGCGGCCGAGGGCACGTTCCACACGCCGAACCCGACCGGACGCCTGTCCGCGGGGTTCGAGAAGGTCGCCGACCGGCCCAAGACCTTCGTGATGGACATGTTCCCGTACCCCTCGGGCGCGGGCCTGCACGTCGGCCACCCGCTGGGCTACCTGGGCACCGACGTGACCAGCCGGTTCCGCCGCATGGACGGCGACAACGTGCTGCACCCGATGGGGTACGACGCGTTCGGCCTGCCCGCCGAGCAGTACGCCGTCCAGACCGGGCAGCACCCGCGGATCACGACCGAGGCCAACATCGCCGCGATCCGGGCCCAGCTGCGCCGGCTGGGCGTAGACCACGACGAGCGGCGCAGCTTCGCCACCATCGACCCGGGCTACTACAAGTGGACCCAGTGGATCTTCCTGCAGATCTTCGGGGCCTGGTTCGACGAGGACGCCGGCAAGGCGCGCCCCATCGAGGAGCTGGTCGCCGAGCTGGACGCCGGCACGCGTGAGCCGGGGGAGGGGACCAACCCGTTCGGCCGTCCCTGGGCCGGGCTGGACGACGTCGAGAAGCGCACCGTCGTCGACGCGCACCGGCTGGCCTACCTGCACGAGGCGCCGGTGAACTGGTGCCCCGGGCTGGGCACGGTGCTGTCCAACGAGGAGGTCACGCCCGACGGGCGCTCCGAGCGCGGCAACTTCCCGGTGTTCCGGCGGCCGCTGAAGCAGTGGATGATGCGGATCACCGCCTACGCCGACCGGCTGCTGGAGGACCTGGACCGGCTGGACTGGTCGGACTCGGTGAAGCTGATGCAGCGGAACTGGATCGGCCGTTCGACCGGCGCGAAGATCCGCTTCGCGTGCGGCCCCGAGTCCATCGAGGTCTTCACCACCCGCCCGGACACGCTGTTCGGCGCGACCTACATGGTCCTGGCGCCGGAGCACCCGCTGGTCGGGACACTGACCGCGCCGGCGTGGCCCGACGGCGCCGACCCGCGCTGGACGGGCGGGGCGGCCACCCCCGCCGAGGCCGTGCGCGAGTACCAGCGGCAGGCCTCCCGACGCTCCGAGCTGGACCGGCAGGACACCGGCCGCGAGAAGACCGGTGTGTGGCTGGGCGTCACCGCCACGAACCCGGTGAACGGCCGCGAGCTGCCGGTCTTCATCGCCGACTACGTGCTGACCGGCTACGGCACCGGCGCGATCATGGCCGTGCCGGGTGAGGACACCCGCGACTGGGAGTTCGCGAAGAAGTTCGGTCTGGACATCGTCCCGACGGTCGAGCGGCCCGAGGGCTTCGACGAGGACAGCGGGGCGTACACCGGCCCCGGCCGGATGATCAACTCGTCGAACGACGAGATCTCGCTGGACGGCCTGGACAAGGCCGCCGCCATCGCCCGGGTCACCGAGTGGCTGGTGGCGAAGGGCTCCGGCGAGGCGACCACCACCTACAAGCTGCGCGACTGGCTGTTCAGCCGCCAGCGCTACTGGGGCGAGCCGTTCCCGATCGTCTACGACGAGGACGACCTGCCGGTCGCCGTCCCGACGTCGATGCTGCCGGTGCTGCTGCCGGAGGTGGACGACTACTCGCCGAAGACCTTCGCCGACGACGACGCCGACTCCGCCCCGGAGCCGCCCCTGTCGCGGGTCGGCGACTGGACGACGGTGGAGCTGGACCTGGGCGACGGCCCGAAGAAGTACCGCCGCGAGACCAACACGATGCCCAACTGGGCGGGCTCCTGCTGGTACTACCTGCGCTACCTGGACCCGGGCGACGACGAGCAGCTGGTCGACCCGGAGCTGGAGCGCTACTGGCTGGGCCCGCGGGGCGAGGGCGACGTCGGCGGCGTGGACCTGTACGTCGGCGGCATGGAGCACGCGGTGCTGCACCTGCTGTACGCGCGGTTCTGGCACAAGGTGCTGCACGACCTGGGCCACGTCTCCAGCGAGGAACCGTTCCGCCGGCTGGTCAACCAGGGCTACATCTCGGCCTACGCCTACACCGACGAGCGGGGCTTCTACGTGCCCGCCGCCGACGTCGTGGAGAAGGACGGCCGGTTCTTCTACGAGGGCAAGCCGGTCAACCGCGAGTACGGGAAGATCGGCAAGAGCCTGAAGAACATGGTCACGCCCGACGAGATGATCGGGGCGTACGGCGCGGACACCTTCCGCGTCTACGAGATGTCGACCGGCCCGCTGGAGCAGTCCCGGCCGTGGGAGACCAAGGCCGTCGTCGGCTCGCAGCGCCTGCTGCAGCGGATCTGGCGCGTCGTCGTCGACGAGGTCAGCGGGGCCGTGCGGGCCTCCGACGACGTCGAGCCGTCGGAGGAGACGCTGCGCGCGCTGCACCGGGCCATCGACGGTGTCCGCGACGGCTACGGGACGCTGCGGTTCAACATCGCGATCGCCCGGATCACCGAGCTGACCAACCACCTCACGCAGGCGTACGGCGCGACGTCGCCGGTGCCGCGGTCGGTGGCCGAGCCGCTGGTGCTCATGGTGGCCCCGCTGGCCCCGCACATGGCCGACGAGCTGTGGACGCGGCTGGGTCACGACGGCTCCTCCGCGTGGCACCCGTTCCCCGTGGCCGACCCGAAGTGGCTGGTCGAGGACACCGTGCAGGTGGCGGTCCAGGTCAACGGCAAGGTCCGGTCCCAGGTGTCCGTGCCGGCCGACGCCGACGCCGCGGCGCTGGAGGCGGCGGCGCGGGCCGACGAGAAGATCGCGGCCTACCTGGACGGCGCCACCGTGCGCCGCGTCGTCGCCGTCCCCGGCCGGTTGGTCAACTTCGTGCTGGGTTAGTCCGGTCGTGCCGAGTGGGCCCCGGAGGGGTCCGCGCAGGCACGACGCAACGGCTCACTGCGCCTGGGCGACGGCTCCCGGTAGCGGTGTCGCCCGGTAGGGCGACGAGAGGACGTCGCGCATCGCCTTCTCGACGGGGTCGACGGCCTCGTCGACGGAAACGTCGCGGCCGAGCTCGGCGCTCAGCGACGTGACGCCGGCGTCGGGGATGCCGCAGGGCACGATCGCCCCGAAGGCGCCCAGGTCCGGGTCGCAGTTGAGGGCGAAGCCGTGCATGGTGACACCGCGCGCCACGCGGATGCCGATGGCCGCGACCTTGCGCTCGGGACGGGAGGTCGCCGGGTCGGCGGGCACCCAGACCCCGCTGCGCCCCTCGACCTGCCCGGCGGCCAGGCCGAAACCGGCGCACACCTCGATGAGCGCTTCCTCCAGCCGGCGGACGTAGGCGACGACGTCGACCGGATCGGGCAGCTTCACGATCGGGTAGCCCACCAGCTGGCCGGGCCCGTGCCAGGTGATCTTGCCGCCGCGGTCGACGTCGACCACGGGGGTGCCGTCCTGCGGCCGCTCGTGCGGCTCGGTGCGCTTGCCCGCGGTGTAGACCGGCGGGTGCTCGAGGAGCAGCAGGGTGTCGGGGGCGCTCTCCTCCACGACCCGGGCGTGCACCTCCCGCTGCCGGGCCCACGCCTCCTCGTAGTCGACCAGGCCGAGCCGCAGCACGTCGAGCGTCACGGCCCCAGCGTAGGCCCGGGCCGTGACGCCGGGGCCCTCACACGTCGCTGTCGCGGTCCTCGGGCTTCTTCGACGTCTCGATCTCGGTCTCGGTGAGCGGGGCGTCGCTCTGCTCGTCCATCCCGCCGCGCTCGACCTCGGGCTTCTCAGGGGTCTGTTCGCTCATGCGGTGCCCCTACCCCGGCGAACGCGGAACGCACCCTCGGTCAGGCCAGCCGGCGCGGCTCCAGGCGGGTCTCCACCGCGGTCCCGTCCGCGCTCCGCTCGACGCGGTAGGCGGCGGCCGACGGGCGATCCGCGACGGCCTCGACGAGCTCGGTGCCCCGGTAGACCAGCCCCACGCCGTCGTCGGTGGCGTGCCCGCCCGGGAGCGTGCCGTCCGCGACCAGCCGGTGGTAGAGCGGGCGGCGCTGCTCCTCGGAGTCGTAGTGCACCCCGTTCGACGTCGGGATCAGCCCCAGCCCGTTCGTGACCGGGCGCAGGTCGGGGCCGTAGGAGTCGGTGGTGCCGCCGACGTGCCAGCACAGCGATCCGGCCGAGACCCCGCCGAGGACCACCCCCGCCTCCCAGACCTCGCGGAAGATCTCGTCGAGACCGTGCACCCGCCAGACGGCGAGCAGGTTGGCCACGCTCCCGCCGCCCACCCAGATGACGTCCTGCGCCAGCAAATGCGCCCGTACGTCCGGGACCGTGGGCATGGGGAACAGGCTCAGGTGGCTGACCTGGACGCTGCTGCCGGCGAAGGCCCCGTAGACGCCGGCCACCCGGACCGGGTCGTCGCCGGTGGCGGTGCCGAGGTAGCACAGCCGCGGGCGGTCCGGCCGGCCGGCCAGATCGAAGGCGAGGTCGAAGACCGGCCCCGGACGCCAGTCGTACGGTCCGCGCCCCCGGGAGGCGAAACCCATGCTGGTGGCGAGGATCGTCGGCTGCGCGGCGGGCATGCTCCGAACCTAGGGGCCGCCGCCGGCGGCGCCCCGTGCGGGTCCACCTGTGGACAACGGCGACGGGGAGCGTGCCCGGCGTCCTACGGTCGCCGGCATGTCCGTCCAGCCACCCGTCGTCCCCGGATACGTGCTCGGGGATCTCCTCGGCCGGGGTGGCACCGGAGAGGTGTGGCGGGCGGAGCCGCGCCGCGGCGGGGAGCCCGTGGCGGTCAAGGTCCTCGTGGCCGGCGACCCGGAACGCCAGGCCCGCGAGGCCGCGCTGCTCGGCCGGCTCGACCACCCGCACCTCGTGCGGCTGATCGAGGTCGTCCACCAGCCGCGGCGGGGCGGGGAGGCGCGGGTGGCCCTCGTGCTGGAGCTGCTCGCCGGCGGCAGCCTGGCGGCGCTGCTGTCGCGGCGGGGGCGGTTGCGCCCGGGGGAGGTGGTGACGGCGATCGCGCCGGTGGCGGCCGCCCTGGCGCACGCGCACGACCACGGCGTCGTCCACGGCGACCTCTCGCCCGGCAACATCGTCTTCACGGCCGAGGGCCGCCCGGTGCTCACCGACCTCGGGGTGGCCCGCGTGCTGGGCGACGCAGCGGCCGCGGAGGTGACGCCGCCCTACGTCGACCCGACGGTCGCCCGCGGAGGAGCGCCCGGTCCCGCCTCCGACGTCTTCGGGGTCGCCGCCGCGGCGTTCCACGCCCTCACCGGCATCGCGCCCTGGAACGCGGCCACGCCGGCGGACACGCTGGTCGTGGCGGCCGGTGGGCACCTGCCGGACCTCGCGGAGCTGGCGCCCGGTGCTCCGCCGGAGCTGCTCGGCGTGATCGCCCGGGGGCTGGCGCCCGACCCGGACGACCGCGGATCGGCGGCCGCCTTCGCCCTCGACCTCCGGCACGCCTGCCGGCCGGAGCCGGTGCGGCTGCCCTCCGACGGCGTCCCGGACCTCGACCTGGCGCGCACCGGCGCGGGCCCCCGGACGGAGCTGACCCACCAGGTGCCCGGCCGCAGGCATCGACCGGCGCCCCTGGTCGTGAGGCCACCCCGGCTGCGCGACCGGCCCGTCCCGTGGCTGCGGGACGTCGCGCCGCGAGCGGGCGTGGTCGTCGGCGTCCTGGTCGCCCTGGTGGTCGGCGGCTGGGTCGGCATCCGCGGGGGAGAGCCGACCGAGCGGGAGGGCGCGGGCGCCAGGGTCGCGGCCGTCGGCTCCGACCTCCCGGCGCCCGCTCCGGCGGAGAGCAGCTCGCCGGCCGACCGGCAGGAGCCGCCCGGGTCCCTCGAGGGGTGGCGGGCGCTGGTCGCCGAGCTCTACGCGCGCCGCGCCGCGGCCTTCGCCGCAGGGAGCGCGGACGGCCTCGGGGCCGTGTACGTCGAGGGCAGCCCGCTGCGGGGAGCGGACGAGGAGCAGATCGGCGCCCTGGTCACGGCGGGGGAGGGGGTGCGCGGCTTCGCCCCCGAGGTGGTGGCGGTGACGTCGGTGCGGGGCGGCGGTGACCGGATCGAGGTCGATCTGGTCGACCGGTGGCCCGGCTACGAGATCGGTCCGCCCGCGGGCCCCGGGCGGCCGGTCGCCGGCCGCCCCGACTCCGCCGTGCGCCTGGGCCTGGAGCGCACGGCCGCGGGCTGGCGCATCGAGAGCGCGCAGCGGCTCGGCTGACCGGTCAGCGCAGGGCGGCCCGCAGCGCGTCGTGGAGGTCGGTGTGGCGGAACGCGTAGCCGGAGTCGAGCAGCGCGGCGGGTACGGCGCGCTGGCCGCCGAGGACGCTCGCGCGCCCGAACTCGCCGAGCCCCGCCGAGATCGCGAACGCCGGGACCGGCAGCCGGGTGGGCCGGCGCAGCACCCGCCCGAGCGCGCGGGTGAACTCCGCGTTGGTCACCGGGGTGGGCGCGGTGACGTTGACCGGGCCGGACACGTCGGCGGTCAGCAGGTGCCGGATCGCGCCCACCTCGTCGGCGAGGCTGACCCAGGGCCAGTACTGCCGGCCGGAGCCGAGGCGGCCGCCGAGCCCGAGCCGGAACACCAGGCCGAGGACCTTCACCAGCAGTGCGTCGGCGCCGAGCACCAGGCCGGTGCGCAGGAGGACGACGCGGACCCCGGCCTCGGCGGCGGGAGCCGTCGCGGCCTCCCACTGCACGCAGACCCGCGCGAGGAAGTCGCCCCCGGGCGGGGCGTCCTCGCGGACGGGGGTGTCGCCAGTGTCCCCGTAGTAGCCGATGCCCGAGGCGTTCACGAGGACGCGGCGCCGGGTGGGGTCGGCGGCCTGGGCCGCCGCGAGCGCCTCGCTGATCGTCGTCGTCGCGTCGACCCGGCTGGTCAGCAGCTGCTCGCGGTACCGCCGGGTCCACGGCCGCGGCCGGATGGGAGCGCCCGCGAGGTTCACGACGGCGTCCACGTCGTCGAGCAGCCCGGGGGCGATCCGGCGGTGCTGGGGATCCCAGCGGTGCTCGTCCGCGGTCCGGGGGGTGCGACGGACGAGCCGCAGGACCTCGTGCCCGTCACCGCGCAGCGACTCGAGGAGCGTCGTCCCGATGAGCCCGGACGCACCCGTGACCGCGATCTTCATGTGCTCCTCCTGCGCCCCCGGAACGACGATCGGGGCCCCGGCCTGAGCCGGGACCCCGATCGAGGGAGAGTCACGCGAGCCCGAGCTCGCCTTCGAACTGCCCGGCCTCGAGCCGCTCCTTCACCGTGGTGAGGAAGCGGGCCGCGTCGGCGCCGTCGACGATCCGGTGGTCGTAGGTCAGGGCCAGGTAGACCATCGAGCGGATCGCGATGACCTCGCCCAAGTTGGGGTCCTGGACGACGACCGGGCGCTTGACGACCGAGCCGACGCCGAGGATCGCCACCTGCGGCTGGTTGATGATCGGCGTGTCGAACAGCGCGCCGCGGCTGCCGGTGTTGGTCAGCGTGAACGTGCCGCCACCCAGTTCGTCGGGCGTCACCTTGTTGGTGCGCGTCCGCTCGGCGAGGTCGGCGATCTTGCGGGCGATCCCGCCGAGGCTGAGGTCGCCGGCGTCGTGGATGACCGGCACCAGCAGGCCGCGCTCGGTGTCCACCGCGATCCCGAGGTTCTCGGTGTCGTGGTAGGTGACGGTGCCCGCCTCCTGGTCGATGGAGGAGTTCACCGACGGGTGCACCTTGAGCGCCTCGATCGACGCCTTCGCGAAGAACGGCAGGAACGACAGCTTGACGCCCTCGCGGGCCTCGAAGTCGGCCTTCGCCTTGCTCCGCAGCCGCGCGATCTTGGTGACGTCGGCCTCGACCACGGTGGTCAGCTGCGCGCTGACCTGCAGCGACTCGACCATCCGCCGGGCGATCACGGCACGGAGGCGGGACAGCTTCTCCGTGCGGCCGCGCACCGAGGTGTCCGGCATGGCGGCGGGGGAGGGGGTCCGGGCACCGCCGGAGGCGGCCGCTGCCGGCGCGGGCGCCGACGCCTTCTCGGCCGCCGCGAGGACGTCCTGCTTGCGGATCCGGCCGCCGACGCCGCTGCCGGTGACGGTGCCGAGGTCGACGCCCTTCTCGGCGGCCAGGCGGCGGACCAGCGGCGTCACGTAGGCGCCGCCGCCGTCACCGGACGGGGCGGGCGCCTGCGGGGCGACCTGGGGCGCCGGGGCCGAGGTCGGCGACGCGGCCGGCTGCGCGCCGCTGGCGCCGTAGTCACCACCGGGCTGGGTGGTCGCCGGCGCGGCCGGCTTCGCCGCGGGCGCGGCCTGCGGCTCCTCCTCGGCGGGGGCCTCCTGCTTCGGGGCCTCCTGCTTGGGGGCTTCCTGCTTCGGGGCCTCCTGCGCAGGCGCCGGGGCGGCGGCCGGGGCACCACCGGCGGCGCCGATCACCGCCAGCTGGGCGCCGACGTCGACCGTCTCGTCCTCGTTGACCGTGATCTCCAGCAGCGTGCCGCTGACCGGGGCGGGGATCTCGGTGTCGACCTTGTCGGTGGAGACCTCGAGGAGCGGCTCGTCGGCGGTCACCTCGTCGCCGACGGCCTTGAGCCAGCGGGTGACGGTGCCCTCGGTGACGCTCTCGCCCAGGGCGGGCATGGTCACCGGGGTCCCCTCGCCGCCGCCGCCGGAGCCGCTGTCCGAAGCCTGTGCCGGCTCGGGCTCGGGCTCCTGCGCGGGCTGCTCGGTCTCCGACGACCCAGGGCCGGCGTCCTCGACCTGCTCGGCCGGCGTCTGGGTCTCCTCGGCGTCCTCGGCGGAGGCGGGGGGCGCGGCGTCCCCGCCGCCGTCGCCGTCGCCGTCCCCTCCGATGACCGCGAGCTCCGCGCCGACCTCGACCGTCTCGTCCTCGGCGACCAGGATCTTGGTCAGGACGCCGGCTGCCGGCGAGGGGATCTCGGTGTCGACCTTGTCGGTCGAGACCTCGAGGAGGGGCTCGTCGGCCTCGACCTGCTCACCCTCCTGCTTGAGCCAGCGAGTGACCGTGCCCTCGGTGACGCTCTCGCCCAGGGCGGGCATGGTGACGGACGTCGGCATCGGGGCAGTGCTCCTTCTGGCGCTGGGGGAATGGGGAGAAGCTGGTTCAGCCGTGCACGTGGAGCGGCTTGCCGGCGAGGGCCAGGTGCGCCTCGCCCAACGCCTCGCTCTGCGTCGGGTGCGGGTGGATGAGGCTGGCGACGTCGTCGGCCTCCGCCTCCCAGTTGTAGATGAGCTGGGCCTCGGCGATGAGCTCGCCGACCCGGCTGCCGACCATGTGGATGCCGACGACCGGACCGTCCTCGGCCTGGATCAGCTTGACGGCGCCCGTCGTCTTCAGGATCTGGCTGCGGCCGTTGCCCGCCAGGTCGTAGGTGAGGGTCGAGACCTGGCCGTACCGCTCCTTGGCCTGGGCCTCGGTGAGGCCGACGGACGCGACCTCGGGGTCGGAGTAGGTGATCCGCGGGACGCCGGCGTAGTCGATCGGCGCCGGGTCGAGCCCTGCGACGCGCTCGGCCACGAGGATCCCCTCGCCGAAACCGACGTGGGCCAGCTGCAGCGTCGGGATGAGGTCGCCGACGGCGGAGATGGTCGGGACGTTGGTGCGGCAGTACTCGTCGACGAGGACGTAGCCGCGGTCCATGGCGACGCCGGCCTCCTCGTAGCCGAGGCCCTGGCTGACCGGCCCGCGGCCGACGGCGACGAGCAGCAGCTCGGCCTCGATCTCCTTGCCGTTCTCCAGCGACACCTTGACGCCGTTCTCGGTCTCCTGGACACCGGAGAACCGGCTGCCGAGCTCGAAGGCGATCTTGCGGCGCCGGAAAGCGCGCTCGAGCAGCTTGGACGACGACTCGTCCTCCAGCGGCACCAGGTGGGGGAGCGCCTCCACGATCGTCACGTCGACGCCGAAGGACTTCCAGGCGCTGGCGAACTCGCAGCCGATGACGCCGCCGCCGAGGATGATCGCCGAGGCCGGGACGCGGTCCAGGTTGAGCGCGTGGTCGCTGGTGATGATCTTCTTGCCGTCGATCTCCAGGCCCGGGAGCGAGCGGGCGTAGGACCCGGTGGCCAGCAGGATGTGCTTGCCCTCGTAGGTCTGGCCGTTCACCTCGACGGTGGTGGGGGAGGTCAGCCGCCCCTCGCCCTCGACGTAGGTGATCTTGCGGGCCTTCACCAGGCCCTGCAGCCCCTTGTAGAGCTTGGAGATCACGCCGTCCTTGTAGGCGTTGACGCCGTCCATGTCGATGCCGGCCAGCGAGGTCTTGACGCCGAACTGCTCGCCCTCGCGGGCCAGGTCGGCGACCTCTCCGGCGTGCAGCAGCGCCTTGGTCGGGATGCAGCCGCGGTGCAGGCAGGTGCCGCCGACCTTGTCCTTCTCGATGAGGACGACGTTCAGGCCCAGCTCGGTCGCGCGGAACGCCGCTGCGTAGCCACCGGAGCCACCGCCGAGGATGACCAGGTCGGCGGGGGAGGTGGGTGAGCTCACGAGTTCTCCTCGGTGCGGTCGTCGGCGTCCCGCCGGTGCAGGCGGGGACGCACCTCATCCTGCCACTCCGGGAACGACCCGGCCGGGACCACCGTTGCCTACCCGGGCGTGCCGAAGATCACGAGCGCGCCGGAACCGGTGGACCGGGGACGGGAGAGGTGCGATGGGGCTGTTCGACCGGCTGCGCGGACGCGGCCCACGCGGTCGTGCCGACGACCGGCGCGGCACCCTGGACCGGGCGTCGCAGCGCGCCGACCTGCGGCACATCGAGCAGTTCGTCGCCACCCGCCGCGGCGTCGAGGGCTACGTCGAGCCGCGGACCGCCGTCACCGAGACGACGATCGTGCTGGTCGCCGCCGACGGCGAGTGGACCCGCCGTCGCATCGACGGCCCGGACACCGCGCGCAAGCTCTCCCGCGACCTGTCGATCCCGGTCTACGACGCGCAGGTCACCGGCTACCCCCAGCGGATGCGCGACTGGTCCGCGCGCCAGAAGCAGTCGAAGGACCACCGGCCCCCCACCACGCGCTAGGTGAAGGACCCCGTCCTCCTCGGGACGGGGCCGGCCGGTGGCCGCTCCGGCACGTCACCTCAGCCTTGGGCTATCAGGTCCTCGATGGTGGCGAGCAGGGTGCGGACGGGGACGCCGGTGCCGCCCTTGGGGGTGTAGCCCCACGGCGCGCCGGTGTTGAAGCTCGGGCCGGCGATGTCGATGTGCGCCCACGGCAGGCCGTCGGGCACGAACTCCTTGAGGAAGTGACCGCCGACCAGCATGCCGCCCATCCGGTCGGCGTTGGCGTTGACGAAGTCGGCGATCGGGGAGTCCAGGCCCTTGCGCAGCTCCGGCGGCAGCGGCATGGGCCACATGCTCTCGCCGCTGCGCCGGGAGGCCGTGACGACGGCGTCGCGCAGGTCGTCGCTGCCCATCACGCCGGCGGTGCGCGCTCCCAGGGCGACCAGCTGGGCGCCGGTGAGCGTGGAGGTCTCCAGCAGGTAGTCGGGCCGGTCCTCGGCGGCGCGGGCGATGGCGTCGGCGAGGATCACCCGGCCCTCGGCGTCGGTGTTGGTGATCTCGGCCTTCTTGCCGTTGCGGAAGGTCACGACGTCGGCCGGCCGGTACGCGGTGCCGCTGGGCAGGTTCTCGGCCATCGGCACGGTGGCGACGACGTCGACCGGCAGGCCGAGCTGGGCGACCAGGCACACGGTGGCGATCACGGCCGCGGCGCCGGCCATGTCGCTCTTCATGTCCTCCATCTTCAGCGCGGGCTTGATCGAGAGGCCGCCGCTGTCGAAGGTGATGCCCTTGCCGACCAGGGCGATCTTCTTGCGCGCCCCCGTGCCCGAGTAGGAGAGCCGCAGGAGCCGCGGCTTGCGCACCGAGCCCTGCCCGACGGCGAGGATGCCGCCGTACCCGCCGGCGGCCAGCGCGTCCTCGTCGAGGATCTCGGCGGACAGCCCGAGCTTCTCGCCCGCGGCGGCGCCGCGGGCCGCCAGCTCGGCGGGGTGGAGGTCGTTCGGCGGGGTGTTCACCAGGTCGCGCACCAGGGCGACGGCGTCGGCGACGGCCCGGACCCGCCGCAGCGCGGTCTCGGCGGCCGCGGCGTCGGGCACGACGATCGTGAACTCGCTCGGCGGCACCGGCCGGCCGGCGGGCAGATCGGACTTGTAGGCGGTGAACTCGTAGGCGCCCAGCAGCGCGCCCTCGCCGACGGCGTGCAGCCGGTCGGCGTCGGGGGTGCCGCCCACCGCGGCGAGCAGGCTCACGACCGACCCGCGGCCGCCCAGTGCCCGGCTGGCCGCGCCGGCGGCGCGGCGCACGGCCTCCGGCCGGTAGGCGCCGCTCGGCTCGGGCGCGCCGAGGCCGGTGACGGCGACGACGGGGAACGGCCCGTTGCCGAAGGAGGGCAGCCGGGTGACCTCGTCCTCGGTGCCGCGCACGCCCAGGTCGGCCAGTGCCGGCAGCAGCCGACCGCCCAGCAGCCGGTCGACGGCCTCCGCGCCCGGCGTGGGCAGCGGTCCGTCGGGGCCCTTGCCGACGGCGACGACGACGGCGTCCCCGGTCAGCTTCTCCAGCGGGTGGTCGGTGGCGGTGATCGTCGGCGGCACCGCTCGATCGTACGGGCCGCACTAGCGTGTGCCCGGTGAGCCCGCTGACCTCCCCCCTCCACGACCGGCACGTCTCCGCGGGCGCCAAGCTCGCCGACTTCAGCGGCTGGTCCATGCCCATCGAGTACGCGGGCGGGGGCGTCCTCGCCGAGCACGCCGCGGTGCGCGACGGCGTGGGGCTGTTCGACGTCTCCCACCTGGGCACCGGCACCGTCCGCGGCCCCGGCGCGGCCGACTTCGTCAACGCCTGCCTGACCAACGACCTGACCCGGATCGGCCCCGGTCAGGCGCAGTACACGCTGTGCTGCCAGGAGGACGGCGGCGTCGTCGACGACCTGATCGTCTACCTGCACGGTCCCGACGACGTGCTGCTCGTGCCCAACGCCGCGAACGCCGCCGAGGTGCTGGGCCGGCTGGCCGACGCCGCGCCGTCCGGCATCACCGTGGAGAACCGGCACGCCGTCGTCGCCGTCCTGGCCGTCCAGGGGCCCAAGGCCCTGCAGGTGCTGGAGCTGCTGGGCCTCCCGGGCGAGCTCGACTACATGTCGTTCGTCTCCGGCACCGGAGGCGGTACGGAGGTGACCGTCTGCCGGACCGGTTACACCGGCGAGCACGGCTACGAGCTGCTGGTCGCCGCCGAGCGGGCGGGGGAGATGTGGGACGCCGTCCTGGAGGCCGGCGCGCCCGAGGGCATCCGGCCGTGCGGCCTCGGCGCCCGCGACACGCTGCGCACCGAGATGGGCTACCCCCTGCACGGGCACGAGCTGTCACGGGAGATCAGCCCGGTCCAGGCCCGCGCCGGCTGGGCCGTCGGCTGGAAGAAGCCGGAGTTCTGGGGCCGCGAGGCGCTGCTCGCCGAGAAGGAGGCCGGCCCGCGCCGGCTGCTGTGGGGCCTGCGGGCCACCGGCCGGCAGAGCCCCCGCCCCGGCATGACGGTGCTCGGAGCCGACGGCGCCGCGATCGGCACGGTGACCAGCGGGACCTTCTCACCGTCCCTGCGCGTCGGCATCGGCCTGGCGCTGCTGGACACGGCGAGCGGCGTCGGCGAGGGCGACGAGGTGACCGTCGACGTCCGTGGCCGGTCGTTGCCGGTCGAGGTCGTCAAGCCGCCGTTCGTGCCCTCGCGCGTCCGCTGAGGGCGCCGCGACTCACCTGCGGGTCGGGTCGCTGTCGCCCTTCTCCGGCTCCGGCTTCTCGGGCAGCGTGTCGGCCATCGTGGCGTCGCGCTGCCCCATCGGCTCCGGGTCGCCCGTGGTCGTGTCGTGCGCCGTCTGGTGCTCGGCCTCGGAATTGATCTCCGCACCCAGCAGCACCAGGTAGCAGGTCAGGTACAGCCACAGCATCAGCACGATGACGCCGGCGATGGCCCCGTAGGTCTTGTCGTAGGACCCGAAGTTGTCCACGTAGACGGCGAACCCGACGCTCACGGCCGCCCAGATGACCGTGACGACGACGGCGCCGAGGCTCACCCAGCTGAAGCGGGGGGAGTCCCGGTCCGGCGCCACCCGGTAGAGGACGGCCAGCGCCCCGGCGAACACGGCCAGCAGCAGCACCCACCGGGCGATCTGCGCCAGCACCGTGCCGACGACGCCCAGCGGCAGCGCCTCGATGACCGCCGGGACGACGGCGACCAGGCTGAACGTGATGAGGACGAAGACGATCGCGCCGAGGGTGAGCGCCAGGGACAGCAGCTTCAGCTTGACGAAGCCGCGCGCCTCGACCTCGTCGTAGGCGATGTTCACCGCGGTGATCACGTTCCCGACGCCGCCCGAGGCGCTCCACAGCGCGGCCAGGATCGACACCACGAGGCTGATGCTCAGCGCGCTGCCGCTGTTGTCGACGATCGCCGTCAGCTGGTCCTCGATCAGGCCCGCGGCGTCGTCGGGCAGCTGCGCCGAGAGGTCCTCCACCTGGCGGGCGACGGTCTCGGGGGACGCGACCAGGCCGTAGATCGAGATCAGCGCGATCAGCGCCGGGAAGATCGAGAGGAACCCGAAGAAGGCCACCCCGCCGGCGATGATCGGCATGTTGTCGGCCTTGTTCTCGGCCCACGCCCGCTTGACGATCTGCTTCCACCCGCGCCACGGGATCTGCGTGGGCTTCTCGGCGTGGATGCCGGGCAGCTCGCTGGGCGACGGCGAGCCGGGTGGCGGCCGGTCGGGGTCGCCCGGCGGCGCCGCCGCGGCCGCCTTCGCCGCGGCAGCCCTGCGGGCGGCCTTCTCCTCGACCCGTTCCCGGATCCGGTCGACGGCGCTCTCGCGCTGCCGGGTGCCAGCCACTGGTAACTCCTCTGCGGGGGAGACGACCGCCGGCCCTCCTGCAGGGTCCCGCCGCGAGCGTGCGACGGGTGGAGCAGGAGGGTCCGCACTCAGTCGCCGGGCCAGGCGCCGGTGAGCTGCTTGAAGCCGCGCGCACCGGCCCGGTCGACGGCGGCCTTCGTCGCGGCGAAGATCGCGCCCTGGATCGCCGCGGCCAGCACGACCTCGCGCATCCGGTACTCGCTCTGCAGCGCCGAGGGGGCTTCCTCCTCCTGGGCGACCAGCTTCCAGATCTGCTTGAACAGGATCCCGCTCAGCGAGCCCGCGACGAGACCACCGATCAGGCCGATCGGCCGGTAGGCCATCTTCGCCCCCTTGTTCTTGGGGGCCTCACCCTTGTTGCGCTTGCTCAACGCTTCCTCCTCGGCTGCGCGCGCCGCGCGGCGCGCTTCCTGCGCACGATCATGATCCCGGCCACCAGGCCGGCCAGGGCGAGGGCCGCGCCGATGACCGCCGGCGGGCTCTCCCGGTAGGTCTCGACCGCGGTGTCCCGGGCGCGGAACGCCTTCTCCCTGGCCCGGGCGGGGACGTCCAGCCGTGCGCCGAGCTCGTCCACGGTGCGGCTCAGGTGCTCGCGGGTCGCCTCGATCTCGGCCTCGAGCCGGTCGGGGTCGGGAGAACCGGGGTCGGGCTGCGGGGCGGGTGCGGTCATCGGTCCTCCGGCCGGGACGGGTCGATGCACTGCCATGCCCCTGCGCGAGCAGCCGTAATCCGCCGGTGGGTCACAGCACGGGCACGGCTCGGTCACTAGCCTGCGAGCCATGACCTGGCACTGGCGTCTCGAGGGCCCTTCCGGAACGGCGATCGAGCCGTCGTCCATCGGCGTGGAGGTGCCCGCCGCCGAGAACCAGGGCGACGCGGAGTCGTGGCTGGGCGAGAACTGGCGCGAGCTGCTGGACAAGGGCGTCGCCACCGTCACGCTGTTCGACGGCGACGACGAGGTCTACGGCCCGATGGGCCTCGCCGCCCCCTGACCGGGGACGGCGAGGCCGTCGGTCATCCGCGCGCGGTCTTGGCCGGGTCGCGCTCGACGACGTCGCCGAGCACCTCGTCGATCCGCCGCAGGACGTCGGCCTCGAGCCGGACGCCGGCGGCCTTCACGTTGTCGTGGACCTGCTCGGGGCGGGTGGCGCCGATGATCGCGGCCGCGACGTTCGGGTTCTGCAGCACCCAGGCGATCGCCAGCTGGGCCATCGACAGGCCCAGGTCGTCGGCGATCGGCCGCAGGTCCTGGACGCGGGTCAGCAGGTCGTCGCGCAGGAACCGCCGCATCCACTGGCCCGCCTCGGCGTGGCCGGCGCGGCTGTCGGCGGGCGGCTGCTGACCGGGCAGGTACTTGCCGGTGAGCACGCCCTGGGCCAGCGGCGACCAGACGATCTGCGAGAGGCCCTCCTTCTCGGAGGTGGGCACGACCTCGTCCTCGATGACCCGCCACAGCATCGAGTACTGCGGCTGGTTGCTGATCAGCTGGATGTTCAGCTCGCGGGCCAGGGCGGCGCCGGCGGCGATCTCCTGGGCGTTCCACTCGCTGACGCCGATGTAGAGGGCCTTGCCCGACCGGACGAGGTCGGCGAAGGCGGTCATCGTCTCCTCGAGCGGCACCGTCGGGTCGTACCGGTGGGCCTGGTAGAGGTCGACGTAGTCGGTCTGCAGGCGGCGCAGCGACGCCTCGCAGCTCTCGATGACGTGCTTGCGGGACAGGCCGCGGTCGTTGCGGCCCGGGCCGGTCGGCCAGTAGACCTTGGTGAACAGCTCGTAGGAGGACCGGCGCTGACCCTCCAGCGCCCGTCCGAGCACGGACTCCGCCAGGGTCCCGGCGTAGACGTCGGCGGTGTCGAACGTCGTGATGCCGGCGTCGAGGGCGGCGCGCACGCAGGCGGTGGCGGCGTCCTCCTCGACCTGCCCACCGTGGGTGAGCCAGTTGCCGTAGGCGATCTCGGAGATGGTCAGGCCGGAGCGGCCGAGGCGTCGGAATTCCACGAGCCGGGACGTTAGTAGAAGGACCCCTCGCCCCCCACCGCTCGCAGGCTCGCGGCGGGCCCCGGCGAGGGGCCGGAGATCCTGGCGGTCAGCGTCGTCCCGTCCTCGACCACCCGCGCGCCGTGCGCGGCCAGCCGGCGGGCCAGCTCCGGCCCGGGCGGGTTGTGGTGGCTGAGGTGCACGGCCACGACGTCGGTGTGCCCGGTGACGGCGCCGACGGCCCGCAGCCGGTCCAGCTGCGCGGGGAACGAGGCGAGGTCGAGGTGCAGCGTGCGGTGGGCGTGGTCGCCGAACGTCTGCTCCAGCAGCACCAGGTCGTAGGCGGCGTCCCGGGTGGCCTCGACGGTCGTCGCCGGCAGGGGGCCGGTGTCGGTGGCGTACAGCAGCCGGCCGCCGTCCGGGCCGGTGACGTCGTACAGCAGCGTCGGCACCTCGTGGTCGCCGGCGAGGGCGCGGATCTCGTGGTCGCCGCGGCGCAGCGTCCCGCCGGGCGCCACCGCGGTGAGGACGACGGGGTCGTCCGGTGCGAGCCACGGCCGGCACTCGTCGAGGACCGCGTCCGGGCCGACGACGGTCAGCTCGCCGGCCAGCCGGGCCCAGTGCCGCCACAGCAGCGCGAACGGCGAGCAGTGGTCGGGGTGGGCGTGGGTGACCAGCACCGTGTGCACCCGCTCGAGCGAGACGCCCTGCGGCGGCAGGCCGGGCGCCAGGTCGAGCAGCAGGACGCCGTCGACCAGGGCGGAGGTCGGGCGCCGCTGCTCCCCGCGCGCCCGGGCGTCGGAGCACGACGCGCAGCGGCACCAGGGGTTGGGCCAGCCGTCGGCCGCGCCGGTGCCCAGGAGGGTGACCTCCATCAGCCGGCGGTCAGACCTCGGCGCCCAGCTCGACGTCGGGCTTCGGGAACCGCCACTTGCGGATCATCGTCGCGCGGCTGATGCCGTACCAGGACAGGCTGCGGGTCTTCTTCGCCTGCGGGTCGTCCGGGAAGCGCTCGGCGAGCTTCTTGCGGATCTTCCGGCTCAGGACCACGGAGTCGACGATCAGCAGCAGGAAGAAGCCGAACAGCAGGAAGCTCGCGTAGTTGCGGACGACGAGGCTCGGCACGACCGTGCCGATGAGGGCGACCGCGGCGATCGCGAGGAAGAAGCTGCCCACGTTGCGGCGGGAGTCGACCACGTCGCG
Organism: Bacillus sp. AZ43; assembly: GCA_004570425.1. Taxonomy (GTDB): domain Bacteria; phylum Actinomycetota; class Actinomycetes; order Mycobacteriales; family Geodermatophilaceae; genus Blastococcus_B. The sequence continues at coordinate 59,557 of SPQJ01000017.1, read as the reverse complement.
CACCAGCTTGCGCACCGGGCCTCGGTCGCGGGCGGGCAGGTAGGCGTCGTCCCCGCGCGCGGCACCCTGCCGGGTCTCCGCGCGGCGAGCGGCCTGCTGCTCGCGCATCCGCTTGTAGGCCTCCTTGCGCGTGGTGGGAGGCGGCGGCGGGGGCCCCTGGCGACGGCCCTGGGCCTCGCTGCGCTTGGGCGTCGGCCGGCCCTTCCCCGAGGCGCGCACCAGCTGCTCGGTCAGGTCGGCCGAGGCGGTCGTGTCGGTCGTCTCGGCGGGTTCGCGGCGACCGGGGAGGCGGAGCTTCACGGGGACGGAGTCTACGTGTGTGGGGAAGGAGACCAGGGAAACCGGCTGGAGCGCCGTACAGTGGTGGGCAGCAGGGGAAGAGCCACCGCCACAGCGGTGTTGGCTCGCTGCAGGAAGTGCCGCAGCGGGCACCTCGGATCTGGGAGGACACACATGTCGGTGCAGGACACCACCACCCTCGACGGCGGGGCGCCCGGCGTCACGGGTGTCGTGCTCAGCGAGCCGGCGGCCGCGAAGGTCAAGGCGCTGCTCGACCAGGAGGGCCGCGACGACCTGCGGCTGCGCATCGCCGTCCAGCCCGGTGGCTGCTCGGGGCTGCGCTACCAGCTGTTCTTCGACGAGCGGTTCCTCGACGGCGACCAGACCTACGAGTACGGCGGCGTCGAGGTCATCGTCGACCGCATGAGCGGGCCCTACCTGGGCGGCGCCACGATCGACTTCGTCGACACCATCGAGAAGCAGGGCTTCACGATCGACAACCCGAACGCGGGCAGCTCCTGCGCCTGCGGCGACTCGTTCAGCTGAGCTGAGACGTCCCGGACGCCCGGTCCCTCCTCGGAGGGGCCGGGCGTTCGTCGTCCCTAGAGCCGGACGGGGTAGACCGTCTCGGGGATGACGGGCCTGATCCGCTCCTCGACGAAGATGCCGTGCCAGACCATGAAGATCAGCAGCGTCCAGAGCTTGCGCGAGTAGTCGACGGGGGAGCCGTTGCGCTGGTTCTCCCGGTGCGCGGCGAGCATGTCGAGCACCTGCTGCCGGTCGAGCCACTCGTCGGTCTGGCTGTCGGTGATGACCTGCCGCGCCCAGTCGTGCAGCTGGTCGGCCAGCCAGGGGCGGGTGGGCACGGGGAAGCCGAGCTTGCGCCGGTCGAGCACGTGCGCCGGCACGATCTGCTCCAGCGCGCGGCGCAGGGCGTACTTCGTCGTCTCCTTGGTCACCCGCTGGTCGACCGGGAGCGTGCTCGCCACCGCGAACACCTCGGGGTCGAGGAACGGGACCCGCAGCTCCAGCGAGTTGGCCATGGTCATCTTGTCGGCCTTGACCAGGATGTCGCCGCGCAGCCAGGTGAACAGGTCCACGTACTGCATCGCGGTGACGTCGTCGTACCCGGCGGCGCGGGTGCGCTCGTACAGCTCGGCGGTCACGGTCACGTGCGAGAGGTCGGGGTCGCGGCGCTCGAGGAAACCGAGCTCGTCGTCCCGGAAGATCCGCGCGTTGCCGTAGTAGCGCTGCTCGAGCGGGATCGACCCGCGGCGCAGCAGGTCCTTGCCGCGCATGCCGTCGGGCAGGCGCGTGGAGAGCCTGCCCAGCGCGCGCCGGAGGCCGGCCGGCATCCGCTCGAAGGCGGCCAGCGAGAGCGGCTCGCGGTAGATGTTGTAGCCGCCGAACAGCTCGTCGGCGCCCTCGCCGGAGAGCACGACCTTCACGTGCTTGCGGGCCTCGCGGGCGATGAAGTACAGCGGCACGAGCGCCGGGTCGGCGACCGGGTCGTCGAGGTACCAGACGACCAGCGGGATGGCCTCGGCGAACTCCTCCGGGGTGACCACCTTGGTGATGTGCTCGACCCCGATGGCCGCGGCCGACTCGGCGGCGACGTCGATCTCGGAGAACCCCTCGCGCTCGAACCCGGTGGTGAAGGTGAGCAGCTTGGGGTTGTACCGCTTGGCCAGCGCGGCGATGGCCGTGGAGTCGATGCCGCCGGAGAGGAACGACCCGACGGTGACGTCGGCCCGCATGTGCACGCGCACCGAGTCGTCCAGCACGTCGGCGATCCGGTCGTAGAGCGCCTGCTGCTCGTCCTTCGCGACCGGCCTGATCGGGAAGGTGGGGTGGAAGTACCGCTTCGTCGTCAGCTCGCCGTCCACGACGGTGAAGCTGGTGCCGCTCTCGATCCGGCGGATGCCGGTGTGCAGCGTGGCCGGCTCCGGGACGTACTGCAGCGTCAGGTAGTGCTGCAGCGAGGCGGCGTCCACGCCACCCGCGGCGTCGCTGCCGCCGAGCAGCTCCAGCAGCGCCTTCTTCTCCGAGCTGAAGACCAGTCCGCCGTCGGCCAGGCGGGCGGTGAACAACGGCTTGATCCCGAACGGGTCGCGCGCACCGAACACGGTGCTGGTCCGCGTGTCCCAGATGAGGAAGGCGAACATGCCGCGCAGCCGGTGGACGACGTCCTCGCCCCACAGGTGGTAGCCGGCGACGATCGCCTCGGTGTCGCCCTCGGTGGCGAAGGTCGCGCCGGCGGCCTTCAGCTCCTCGCGGAGCTCCACGTAGTTGTAGATCTCACCGTTGAAGACGATCCGGTAGCGGCCGTCGGCGTAGGCCATCGGCTGGTGGCTGTTCTCGATGTCGATGAACGACAGCCGGTTGAAGCCGAACACCGCCCGCTCGTCCCACCAGGCCTCGTTCTCGTCGGGGCCCCGGTGCCGCAGGCAGTGCTGGGCCGCCCGCACGGAGGCGACCCGGGAGTCGTCGACGCGATCGGCGTCGGTGGAGAAGTACGCGAGCAGGCCACACATCAGGCGCAGGTCCTCGGGAGCGGGGAGGGGCTGGGGCAGGGGGAGTGGCTGTCGCCGATCACACGCGCTCGCCGGCGCGCATCTTCCGCGTGACGTGGTGCTCGCCGACGAACGACAGGAACGGGACGGTTCCCAGGACGAGCGCGATCACCGTGCCCTTGAGGGTCCACTTCGCCCGGAGCGCCAGGTCGACGGCGGACAGGAAGAACAGCGCGTAGAGCCAGCCGTGCGCGGTGCCCAGGACCGTGACGAACGTCGGCATGTCCGCCCAGTACTTCAGCGGCATGGCGACGGCGAAGAGCAGGACCAGCAGGACGCCGACGACGGTGGCCATTACGCGGTAGCGCCCGAGGGCCGCGGCGATCGCCTGCTCGGAGTCGCGGGCAGGGGCGGTGCGGTCAGCGGCCATTGCCGCCGCTCCGCTGGCCCAGGGCGCGCTCGTTGAGCTCGGCGAGGTAGGCGTTGTAGGCGGCCAGCTCGGGGTCTCCAGACGTGTCGATGCGGGGGCGCTGGTACAGGACGACGGCATTGCCGGGGGCGTCCTCGTCCGGGTCGCGGTTCAGCTCGACGCGGACCATGCGCAGGTAGAACCACAGGCCCATGACGCCGTAGAGCGGCCACTGCAGCGCGTAGCTCCAGTTGACGGCGCCGCCGCCGGCCTCGGCCTTGCTCAGCTGCCAGTAGCCCAGGAAGAACGTGGCCACGAACAGGGCCGCCACCACGACGTGCAGCAGCAGCCACTTCGGGGTCAGCAGCCGGGAGAACACGCTCCCGACTCTAACCGTCGCCCGTGGGAGGCCGGGAACATCGCGGCCCGCGCGGGCGGCGGGCCGCGCGACCCGCCGGTGGGGTGTCTCCGGTGGTCGGCCGCCGAGCGGAGTCCGATAGTCTCGCCGCACACTGTGATCGGCGTGGATGCCGCCTGCCGGGACCCGGCGGGCGTCCCGCTGGGAGGACCGTCCGGGCACCCGGACGGAGGACGAGGAGGCAGCGAGCAGTGGCTCGAGGCAGCAGGCTCGCGCGGCTGGCCGCGCTCGGTCTCCTGGGGGCCGTGACCCTCACCGGATGCGAGATGCCGAACAACGAGTTCTGGCGTTTCGGCTGGCCGGAGGGCATCACCGAGCAGTCCCAGGACATGCGTGAGCTGTGGACCGGTTCGGTCATCGCGGCACTGATCGTCGGCATCGCCGTCTGGGCGCTGATCGGCTGGTCGGTGGTCATGCACCGCAAGCGCAGCGACGAGCTCCCGAAGCAGACGGCGTACAACCTGCCGCTCGAGATCGTCTACACGATCCTGCCGTTCGTGATCATCGCCGGGCTATTCTTCTACACGGTCGTCGTGCAGAACCGGGTGATGGAGCGCAGCGACGAGCCCGACGAGACGATCGCGGTCAACGCCTTCAAGTGGAACTGGCAGTTCGTCTACCCCGAGACCGAGGGGCCCGACGGCGAGCCGGTCGACACGGTGGGCACGACCGCCGAGATCCCGGTGCTGGTGCTGCCCACGGACCGGACGATCCGCTTCGAGCTCGCCTCGGCCGACGTCATCCACTCGTTCTGGGTGCCTGAGTTCCTCTTCAAGCTCGACGTCATCCCCGGCAACGAGAACGGCCGGGACAACGTCTTCGAGGTCACCGTGCAGGAGGAGGGCGCCTACGTCGGGCGCTGCGCCGAGCTGTGCGGCACGTACCACGCGTACATGAACTTCGAGGTCCGCGCGGTGTCCGGTGAGGACTACGACGCCTACCTCGAGGCGCGCGAGTCCGGTCTGGACACCTACGAGGCGCTCGAGGAGATCGGCCAGCCGGGCCTGTCGTCGACCACGACGCCGTTCGAGTCGCTGCAGAACAAGAACGTCGACCAGACGTCGGCTGGGAGCTGAGATGCGCCCCGCCCCGACCCTGATCGCACCGACGAACGAGGAGGCACGGCCGTGAAGGTCGAGGCGCTCATCTTCAACATCATCGCCGTCTTCTGCGTGGCTGCGGCCGTCGTCTACGGCGTGTGGTCGCAGGAGCCCATCGGCACGACCGCGCTCGCGCTGTCGGCCGGCCTGACCGGCATGATCGGCGCGTTCTTCTGGTTCGTCTCGCGGCGCATCGACGCCCGTCCGGAGGACCGCAAGGACGCCGACATCGCCGACGGAGCCGGCGAGCTGGGCTTCTTCCCGCCGGCGAGCTACTGGCCGTTCGGCCTGGCGCTCTCGGCCGCGCTCATGGGCCTGGCGCTGGCCTTCTTCTACTCCTGGCTGATCCTCATCGCCGCCGCGGCGCTGCTGATCACCATCGGCGGGCTCCTGTTCGAGTTCTACGTGGGGCAGAACGCCACGCAGAGCTGAGCGCTCCCGCACCCCACCGAGGGCCCCGTCCGCACCCGCGGACGGGGCCCTCGGCGTTCTCGGGGGCCGCAGGGCGCACGATGCCGGTACGACGCCGTCAATGCCTCGGCGGGGAGGCGCTCGTAGGGCGTTCCTCGTGCTCCTGGGGTCCTGCAGGACTCCGGCAGCGCGAGGATCGCCTTGGTAGCCGCCCGGGCCCGCGCGGGTGGGTGAGTGCGGGCGTCGTCGGGGCGTCGCCGGTGCTGCAGGACGCGCGATGCCGGTGTGACGCCGTCGATGGCCCCGCGGGGAGGCGCTGGTGGGCGATCCTCGCGCTCCCGGGGTCCTGCAGCACTCCGGCAGCGGGAGGAACGCCCCAGGAGCCGCGAGGATCCTCGCGGGTGCGGGGCCGCCGGATCCCCCTCACACGCAGCAGGGCCCCGGTGGAGGTCCACCGGGGCCCTGCTGGTCGTGCTGCGTGCCTGCGATCAGTCGCGTGGCTCCTGCGGCCGGCCACCCTCGGAGGGGCGACCGGACGTCGTGAGCTCGCGGTCCTCGCCGGTGGCCAGGCCGCGGCCCTCGCGCCGCTGCTCCAGCTCCACCTGCGACGGCTCCTCGATCGGCGAGAAGAAGCCGCGGATGGCCCGGCGGGCGCCGCCCACGTGGTTCATCCGCTTCGGCACCGGAGCACCGCCGTAGGCCAGCTGGCTGTGGCCGTGCTCGTCCACCGGGCCGAGGGGCTGGTGGACCTCGATGAACTCGCCGCTGGGCAGCCGGCGGATGACACCGGTCTCGATGCCGTGCTCGAGCACCTCGCGGTCGTGCTGCTGGAGACCCAGGCAGATCCGGTAGGTGATCGTGTAGGCGATCGGCGGCAGGATGATGACGCCGATCCGGCCGATCCAGGTCATCGCGTTCAGGCTGATGTCGAACTTGTCGGCGATGACGTCGTTCCCACCGGCGATCATCAGCCAGAGGTAGAAGGTCAGCGCCATCGCGCCCAGCGAGGTGCGCACGGGGACGTCGCGCGGACGCTGGAGCAGGTGGTGCGACGCCGTGTCGCCGGTCATCTTGCGCTCGATCATCGGGTAGAGCGCCAGGACCGTGAACATGGCACCGGCGACGACGACCGTCGGCCAGAACAGCGCCGGGACCGTGTAGTCGCCGGGCAGGTTGATGTCCCACGGCGGGAAGATGCGGGTCGACCCGTCGAGGAAGCCGATGTACCAGTCGGGCTGGGACGCGGCCGACACCTGGGCGGGGTTGTAGGGCCCCCACAGCCAGACCGGGTTGATCTGCACGAGACCGCCGAGCGCGGCGCAGACGCCGAAGACGACGAGCAGCAGACCGGTCGCCTTGCCCGCGAAGGTCGGGAAGAGGCGGTTGCCGACGACGTTGTGCTCGGTGCGGCCGGGGCCGGGGAACTGCGTGTGCTTCTGCTTGACCAGGACCAGCAGGTGCACGGCGATCAGCGCGAGCAGGATCGCCGGCAGCAGCAGCACGTGGACGATGTAGAAGCGCCCGATGATCTCCGTGCCGACGAAGTCGCCGTTGAACACCGCGAAGTGCGCCCAGGTGCCGATCACCGGGATCGACAGCAGGATCGCGCTGATGATGCGGAGGCCGGTGCCCGAGAGCAGGTCGTCCGGCAGCGAGTAGCCGGTGACGCCCATGAGGAGGGCGAGCACCAGCATCACGACGCCGATCAGCCAGTTGGTCTCGCGCGGCCGGCGGAAGGCGCCGGTGAAGAAGATGCGCAGCAGGTGGACCACGATCGAGGCCACGAACAGCAGCGCCGCCCAGTGGTGCAACTGGCGCATGAAGAGGCCGCCGCGGACGTCGAACGACAGGTTCAGCGTCGAGTCGTACGCCGCGGACATCTCCACGCCGCGGAGGGGTGCGTAGCTGCCGTCGTAGACGACCTCGCGCATCGAGGCGTCGAAGAAGAACGTCAGGTAGGTGCCCGAGAGCAGCAGCACGACGAACGCGTAGAGCGCGATCTCGCCGAGCAGGAACGACCAGTGGTCGGGGAAGACCTTGTTCAGGGTCCGTCGCAGCCAGGGGGCGACCAGCATGCGGTCGTCGAACTCGAGCGCGGCCTTGCCGAGCTTCGTCGTCGGGGCACCGGGTGCCGTGGCGGTGCGAGCCATCAGATCCGCTCCCGGTTCCAGTAGGTGGGGCCTACGGCTTCAATGTAGTCACTGCGGGCGATGAAGTAGCCCTCGTCGTCGACGCCGAGCGGCAGCTGCGGGAGCGGCCGGGTGGCGGGCCCGAAGACCGCCTTGGCGCCCTGGGTGACGTCGAACTGCGACTGGTGGCAGGGGCACAGGATGCGGCTGGTCTCCTGCTCGTAGAGCGAGACCGGGCAGCCGGCGTGCGTGCAGATCTTCGAGTAGGCGACGTACTCGCCGTAGGCGAAGTCGGCGTGGCCCTCCCGGGGACGCAGCGTCTCGACCTGCGCGGGACGGAGGCGGATGAGCATGGTCGCCGCGTCGGCCTGCCGGTTGCCGCCGGGGACGGCCGGGAAGACCGTCTCGAGCGAGCCGGGCTCCTGGTCGCCGGGGCGGATCGGCGTGCCGTCGTCCCGGACGAGGCGGACGCCGTCGGCCCAGTTGGTGGTGCCCAGCGGGTTGCCCTTGTTCGGGTTCTTGATCAGGCCGCCCAGCGGCATGATCAGCATGAGCCCGACGCCACCACCCATGAACAGCAGCGAGCGGCTGAGCAGCTTGCGCCGGCCGAGGCCGCTGTTGTGGTAGCCGCCGACGAGCGTGGCGCCCGTGGTCACCCGGTCGAAGTGCGAGCCGTCGTGCTTGTCCTGCACCGCGGTCTCGTGGGGGAGGAGCTTCTTGGTGTAGAGCACCAGCCCGACGCCGACGCAGGTCAGCGCGAGTCCCATGCACAGCCCGAGCAGCGGGGTGAACAGCGCGCTCCAGCCGCCCTCGGTGATGTCCCAGTGCCAGTCGGGCAGGAACCAGCCCGAGCCGACGTAGACGACCACGAAGAGGAACGCGAACAGGCCGGCCAGCCCGAAGGCGAGGCCCACCTGGCGGACGGCGCGCTTCTCCAGGGCGGAACCGGGCTCGGGGCCGGGCTCCACGTGCAGGATCTCGACGCCGTCGTACCGGGCACCCAGCCGGTCGAGGTCCTCGCGGCGCATGGCCGCGAGCTGCTCGGGCGTGTAGTCGTCGTCCGGGCCGCCGTGCAGCGGTCCGGGGGTGTCCGCGCCGCCGGTCGAACCGGGGCGGGTGTCGTGCGTGCTCACGCCTTGCTCCCCATCCAGAAGATCCCGAACATCAGTGCGCCGATGCCGACGACCCAGATCACGAGTCCCTCCGCCACAGGGCCCACGCGCCCGACGCCGGCGCCGCCGGGGTCGGCCTGGCCCTGGATGGTCTGGACGTAGTTGATGATCGAGCGCTTCTCTTCCGGGGTCAGCTGGTTGTCACCGAAGACCGGCATGTTCTCCGGCCCGGTGAGCATGGCCGTGTAGATCTCCAGGTCGGTGGAGTCGGCCAGGCTGGGCGCGGCCTTGCCGGAGGAGAGAGCGCCGCCCTCGCCGACGAAGTTGTGGCACGAGGCGCAGTTGAGCCGGAACAGCTCACCGCCCTCGGCGAGATCGCCGTCGCGCAGGTCGCCGGACGGGAGGGTCGGGCCGCCGCCGTTGGCCTGGACGTAGGCCATGAGCTGGTCGATCTCCTCGTCGGAGAACACCGCCGGCTTGTCGGGGGCGTCGGCCTCCTGGCGGACCAGCGGCATGCGGCCGGTGTGCACCTGGAAGTAGACCGCCGCCTCGCCGACACCGATCAGCGACGGGCCGCGGTTCGGCACGCCCTCGAGGTTCTCGCCGTGGCAGGTGATGCAGCTGCGCTCGTAGAGCTCGCGCCCGGCCGCCTCGGCGGCGGACTCGGTGGTCTCGTCGGCCGCCTGGGCGGGCGAGAACACGGAGTAGAGCGCACCGGTGAGCACGAGGGCGGTCATCAGACCGGCCACGTTGGCCAGCCTGCGGCGGTGCTTGGACCGACGGCGGGCCCGGGCACGGGCGGCCGGCTTGCCGGCGTCGCCCCCGTCGAGCATGGCCTCGGACTGCGGGTTCGTGGTGGACACCGGTTCCCTAGCGGATCAGGTAGATCGTGGCGAAGAGCCCGACCCACACGACGTCGACGAAGTGCCAGTAGTAGGAGACCACGATCGCGGCGGTCGCCTGCGCTGGCGTGAACCGGCCCATGGTGGACCGGATGAGCAGGAAGACGAAGGCGACGAGACCCCCGATGACGTGCAGCGCGTGGAACCCGGTCGTGAGGTAGAAGACCGACCCGTACGTCGACGACGAGATCGACGTGTGGTGGTCCATGACCAGGACCCGGTACTCGTTCGCCTGCGCCAGGACGAAGACCAGGCCCATCACGAACGTGATGGTGAACCAGCGCCGGAGGCCGTAGACGTTGCCGTTCTCCGCCGCGAACACACCGAACTGACAGGTCACCGAGGAGAGCACCAGGATGACCGTGAAGACGGTGGCGTAGGGGAGGTTCAGCTCCGTCGGCTCCGGCGGCCACCCCTCGGTGGCCCGGGCTCGCGCGGTGAAGTACATGGCGAACAGCCCGGCGAAGAACATCAGCTCGCTGGAGAGCCAGATGATCGTGCCGACGCTGACCATGTTCGGTCGGGTCAGGGAGTGCACCCGCGATGTGTCGAAGGTGCTGCTCGCGACGGGGGCCGTTGTCACGAGGCTCATCATGGCATCGCCGGGGGGTCGGGACGACCGCGGGTGCGATGGGCGTGGCGTCACCGTGATCTCGTCTTTACCGACGCCACGGACCGTTCAGGGATTTGTGCTGCTCTGCCACTAGGCTGCCCTGTGTGAGCTTCGCCTCCGACGCCGCCGACCGCCCGTCCGTGCCGGCCACCGTGCTGGTCTACAGCCACCGCCGGGAGGTCCGCGACGCCGTGCGCACGGCCGTCGGACGGCGCCCCGCAGCGGACGTCGGTCCGATCACGTGGCTCGAGTGCGAGACCGGTGCGGACGTCGTCGCGACGGTCGATGCCGGGGGCGTGGACCTGTGCATCCTCGACGGCGAGGCGCAGCCGATGGGCGGCCTGGCCGTCACCCGCCAGCTCGACCTGGAGGTCGCCGACCGGCCCGCGGTGTGCCTGCTCATCGCCCGGCAGCCCGACCGCTGGCTGGCCCACTGGTCCCGGGCGGAGGCCACGCTCCCGATGCCGGTCGACCCGTTGACCGCCCCCGGTGTGGTGGCGGAACTGCTGCGCGCCCACGCGCAGCGGCCCGTCGTCCGCCGGTGAGCGGCCGATGAGCTCCGGCCCGACCTGGCCGTCCCTGCTGAACCGGCTGCTCGCCGGCAAGGACCTGTCCGCGGCCGACACGGCCTGGGCGATGCGCGAGGTGATGACCGGTGAGGCGACGCCCGTGCAGGTGGCCGCCTTCGCTGTCGCGCTGAAGGCCAAGGGCGAGTCGGCCGAGGAGGTGGCCGGTCTGGCCACCGAGATGCTCGCCCAGGCGACGCCGGTCGCGCTGTCCCTCCCGTGCGTCGACATCGTCGGCACGGGCGGCGACGGGGCGCACACGGTGAACATCTCCACGATGGCCGCCGTCGTGATCGCCGCCGCGGGTGTACCGGTCGCCAAGCACGGCGGCCGCGCCGCCTCGTCGTCCTCCGGCTCGGCGGACGTGCTGGAGGCCCTGGGCGTGGCCATCGACCTGCCCGCCCCCGCGGTGGCGCGGTGCGTGGAGGAGGCGGGCATCGGCTTCTTCTTCGCGCCCGTGTTCCACCCCGGGATGCGCTACGCCGCCGGCCCGCGCCGCGAGATGGGCATCGGCACGGTCTTCAACTTCCTGGGACCGCTGACGAACCCTGCGCGCCCGGTCGCCGCCGCCATCGGCTGCGCCGACGCCCGCATGGCGCCGGTCATGGCCGGCGTCCTCGCGGCCCGCGGCGGGCGGGCACTGGTCTTCCGCGGGGACGACGGGCTGGACGAGCTGACGACGGCGACGACGTCCTCGGTGTGGGTCGTGCGGGACGGCGAGGTGGTGCCCGACCGGCTGGACCCCTCGGCGCTCGGCATCCCGGCGTCCGAGCCCGACGCGCTGCGCGGTGGCACGCCCGAGTTCAACGCCGACGTCTTCCGGCGGGTGCTCGGCGGGGAGAAGGGGCCGGTGCGCGACGCGGTCCTCCTGAACGCCGCCGCGGCGCTGGCCGCGTTCGACGAGCGTCCCGCCCGGCTGCACGACGCGATCGCGGCGGGCCTGGAGCGGGCGGTGGCGGCCGTGGACGACGGCCGCGCGACCGCACAGCTCGAGCGCTGGGTGAGCGTCAGCCAGGCGGCCCGCGCCGCCTAGTCGGCGGTGTCGAAGCCGATCGAGAACGCGGCGTCGAGGTCGTGCCTCGAGTAGGCGCGGAAGGCGATGTGCGTCTCGGTCTCGAGCACGCCGGGCACCTTGTTGATCCGCCCGGCGATCACCTCGGCGATCTGCTCGAACTCGCGGACCCGCACGATCGCGATCAGGTCGACCTCTCCGGCGGTGGAGTAGACCTCGCTGACCCCGTCGAGGTCGGCGATGGCCGAGGCCACCTCCGGGATCGAGTCGGTGGCGGCGTCGATCATCACGATGGCGGTGATCACGCCGGCGAGCCTATCGGTGGCCGTGCCCGGACGCCCGCGCCCGCCGCGACCCGCTCCGGCCGTGCCCGCGTGCCCAGCGACCGGTCGTCGGCGAAGGGGTCACGCTCGGCGCGGCCGGCCTCCACCAGGTCCAGGAACGAGCTGAACGCCCCGGTGCCCGGTGCCGGGCAGGCCAGCACGCCGGTGAGGTCGACCAGGCGCGTGCCCGGCTTCTCCATCCAGCGCAGGATCAGCTCGGTCTCGTCCACCGTCGCCGCCAGCTCGTCGTCGGGGCCGACGGGTGTCTCGGCGGTCGCCAGCAGCCCCGGCAGCGTGCGGCGCACCGACGTCCCCGTGGGTGCCCCGCCGGCGGCGACCAGCCGCCCCCGGCGGACGACGGACAGGTGCCACCCGCCCGAGCCGTCGGCACGGGCCAGGACGAGCTCCGGGACCGCGGCGAGGGACTCCAGCCGCTGACGGCGGCGCACCGCGCGGACGAGGACGGCGATCCGGTCGCGCAGCACCGCCGCGTCCTCGAAGCGCTCCTCGGTGGCCAGGCGCTCGACGCGGGCGAGCAGGGGTGCCACCAATCCGTGCGGGTCGTGGTCGACCGCCGCCCGGAAGACGTCGGCGATCGAGGCGTACTCGGTCACCGACTGCGCGCCGGTGCAGGGCGCGCCGCACCGGCCCATCCCGAAGAGGACGCAGGCCGACGTGGGCACGCGCGGGGACAGCCGGGTGGTGCACTGGCGCAACGGCAGCGCCTCGTGCACGGCGGCGACGGCGGCGTCCGCGGCCCGGCGGTCGGGGAAGGGGCCGAGGAAGACCCCGGCCCCCGGACGCACGCGACGGACGACCGAGAGCCGGGGGAACGCCTCGTCGGTCAGCCGGATCCACAGCGCCCGCTCGGGGAACCGGGAGCGCCGGTTGTACCGCGGCTTGTGCTCGGCGATCAGCCGCAGCTCCCGGACCGCGGCCTCGAGGTCGTGGGCGCAGGGGATGGCGTCGACCCGCTGCGCCAGCGCCACCATCTCGGTGATCCGGCTGCGCTGCTCGCTCGAGGAGAAGTAGCTGCGCACCCGGCTGCGCAGGTCGGTGGACGTGCCGACGTAGAGGGGCTCGTCCTTCGGGCCCCGGAACAGGTAGACGCCGGGGCCCCGTGGCACGTCGTCGGCCAGGTGACGCTTGCGCAGCCGCTCCGGGTCGACCTGGCGGGTCAGGCCGGTGAGCTCCTCCAGCGACGTGATGCCCAGCGGCCCCAGCCGCTCGAACAGGCCGTGCAGCACGTCGACCGTGGCGCGGGCGTCGTCCAGGGCGCGGTGGGTGGGGGAGGTGGCGGCGGAGAAGTAGGGGGCCAGGGTGGCCAGCTTGCAGTTGGGCACCTCGTCACGGCTGAGCAGCCGGCGGGCCAGCACCGCGGTGTCGACGGAGGCCGCCGCGGGCCAGGGGATCCCGTTCTCCGCGCACGCCGCCTTGAGGAACCCCAGGTCGAACGGGGCGTTGTGGGCCACCAGGACCGCGCCGCGAGCGAACTCCAGGAACCCGGGGAGCACCGCGCCGATGCGGGGGGCGGCGGCCACCATCATCGAGGTGATGCCGGTCAGGACGCTGATGTAGGGAGGGATCTCTCGGCCGGGGTCGACCAGGGTCTGGAACTCGCCCAGCACGACCCCGCCGCGGACCTTGACCGCGCCGATCTCGGTGATCGCGCTGTCCTTGGGGGACCCGCCCGTCGTCTCGAGGTCGACGACGACGAAGGTGACGTCGGCCAGCGGCGTCCCCAGCTCGTCGATCGTGACCTGCTCGTACCGGCCGTGGACGGGTGGCGCGGCGGCGGGGGAGGAGGGCACGGGCCGGACGGTAGGTCGGGCTAATGACACTCTTGTGATGCCGCGCCGTCGGCGCCGGTGCCGCCGTCGCCCCTCCGGGTCGTGTGCGCCCTGTTCACCTGGCGAATCGGCCCCTTTCGGGACACCATCTCCTGCGGTGGGCGAAGGCGCCCCGAACGCAGAGGTGGTCCGATGCTCCCGCGCTCTCCGTGGCGCACCCCAGGGACGGCGGCACGCGTGCTCGCCGTGTCGTCCGCTGCCCTCGTCCTCCTGGGGGCGGCGCCCGCCGCGGCGGCGCCCAGCGACCAGCCCGGCGGCACGTCGGCGGTCCTCGACAGCCGTGCCCTGGACCAGCTGCAGCAGCGGGCGACGGAGGTGCAGACCGGCCTCCAGGAGCAGCAGGCCGAGGTCGCGGCGGCCCGCGAGGAGCTGGCCGCCGCCGAGCGAGCCGTCGCCGAGGCCGAGGAGGTCGCCACCGCCGCGGAGGGCGAGCTCGCCGTCCACCAGCGGGCGGTCGCGGACTACGCGGCAGCGGTGTACCGCGACGGCGGGGCCGTCACCCCGCTGACGCTGCTGCTCTCCGGCGGCGATCCGGCCGACGTGGTGGCCGCGATGGGCTTCCTGGACGTCGTGGACGCGCACGCGGCCGGGGTGATCGGCGCCGCCGCCGGGCTGCGGCAGGCGGCCCTCGACCAGCAGCGACGCGCCGCCGCCGCGCTGGAGCAGGCCCGCGCGCGGGCCGACGCCGTGGCCGACCGGGTCGCCGAGCTGGAGGCGGCCGCCTCGGCGGTCACCGACGAGCTCGACGAGGCGCTGACGGTCGTCGACCGGCAGCTCGCCCAGCTCCAGCGCGAGCAGCTGGAGGTCAACGAGCAGACCGCCGCCAACTGGCGGGCCTACGTCGACCAGCTGACGGCCGCCGGCATCACCCCGCCGCCCGCCGCGCAGCTGCGCGACGCGCCGGCCGGGCTGCCCGCGGGCCTGGTGCCGGTGGGCGCCAGCGGTGGCGGCGCCCAGCGCGGCGCGGCCCAGCTGCCGCGCCAGCCGTCGTCGCTGCTGGTGCTGCCCGCCGAGACGCTGACCGCGGTCACCACCGCGATGGACGCTCTCGGCGCGCCGTACGCCCCGGGCACGGCCGGCCCCGATTCCTGGGACTGCGGCTCGCTGGTGCAGACGGCCTACGGGGCGGCCGGGGTGGCCCTGCCCAACACCCAGGCCGACCTCTTCGCCGTCACGACGCCGGTGCCGGCCGCCGACGTGCTCCCGGGCGACCTGGTGTTCCTCGGGACGCCGGAGTCCGGGCTGGGCCACGTGGGGATCGCGCTGGACCCGAAGACGATGCTGGCCGCCGACGGGCGGGCCGGCGCGGTCGTGGTCCGCACGCTGCCCTCCGACCAGCTCCTGGGCATCGGCCGCCCGAGCCTGGGCCAGCGGTCGCCGGTCGCGGCCCCCGGTCCGACGGGCGGGGCGCTCCGCGTGGAGTGCGGCAACACCATCTACCCGCCCAGCTACGACGGCGCGCGGGCGTGGGGTGGCTACCCGAACGGGCTGATCCCGCCCAGCGCGATGTGCCCGATCGGGGTGGGCGCGCACACCCTGCGCTGCGACGCCGCGGCGGCCTACAAGGCGATGTCCGCGGCCTTCGCCGCCGCCTTCGGCTCCCCGATCTGCATCACCGACTCCTACCGCACCTATGCCCGCCAGGTGGACCTGTACGGGCGCAAGCCTGCGTTGGCCGCCGTGCCCGGCACGAGCAACCACGGCTGGGGCCTGGCGGTCGACCTGTGCGGGGGCATCGAGCGGTTCGGCACCCCCCAGTACGCCTGGATGAAGGCCAACGCCGGGCGCTTCGGCTTCCTGCACCCGGACTGGGCCGAGCCCGGCCGTGGGCGCGAGGAGCCCTGGCACTGGGAGTTCGCGGGCACCTGACCCGGCGACCGGGCGGAATTGTCGGTGGCCGTTCCTACCGTGCGGGTGACTCACGGAGGAGAAGAAGCCATGCTGATCGACTGCGACACCTGCACCGCTCGCCCGACGGGCTGCGCCGACTGCGTCGTGACCGTCCTGCTGGGCGCCCCGCCGGGCTGGCAGAGCGCCGACCCGGTGGTCGTCGAGCTGCCCGGCCGCGCCCGGGCCGCCGACCGGCCGGACGCCGGCATCGCCGCCGAGGACGTCGTCGTACCGCCCACCGGGGTGGTGGTGGAGTTCGACGAGATCGAGCGCCGCGCCGTCCGCGCGCTCGCCGACGTCGGGCTCGTCCCGCCCCTGCGGCACCGCGAAGCGGGGGACGGCGGCGCGGGGGGACGACGGACCGGCTGACCGGACGGAACGGTCCGCACCACGTCACATCGAGTGGTCGACGCGCCGCTGACCAGCGCGGATGTCCCCGAGCGCGACGTCGATCACATCCGCCCCAGGGCCCTCCGTTTGTCACGCCAACATCACGGTCGTAGGGTCAGCCGGTCCGACCGAGTGGTCGTCATCCGCAGAGGGGTGACCTCGGACGGGCACCGCCTAATCGCCCGACGGCGCCTCCCCAGGTGCTCGACGGCGAGCCGGGGACCCACCGCAGTCCTGGGGTGAGTTCTCCTGCTGGGCCGGTTCGCCGGTGCGCAGGGGATAGGGCCAGTCTTCCCAGCCCGAACCCGTCAGCTAACTCGGTAGGCGGTTGCAGAGGAAGAAACGGAGAGCCGCCGCTCGTGGCGACCCCACACGCTGTACTGCCGCACGCCCTCGAACAGTCCGCCACCGCCGGCCCGTCCGCGCCCACCGGGCCCGGGCACGTCGGATGGCTCCGGTCCGGCCTGCTCCTCGGAGTGACCGCGGCCCTGACCTTCACCGTGCTGCCGGGCACCGCCACCGCCGACCCGGCCGCCGTGACCGACCCCGCCCAGGCCGCGCAGGTGGTCGCCGACGCCGAGCGCGAGCTCGTCGGCGTCACCGAGCAGCTCAACGAGGCGAAGGTCCAGCTGGAGAAGCAGCAGGCCGCCGCCGCGGAGGCCGAGCAGGCCGCCGCCGACGCCCAGGCGCAGCTGGACGCCCTCGACGGGCAGGTCCGCCAGCTGGCCCGCTCGGCCTACACCGGTGAGGGCTTCAACCGCCTCGACGTGATGCTGACCAGCGACTCGGCCGAGGACTTCGTCCACCAGCTCGGGACGCTCGACGCGATCGCCGGGCACACCAACGCCCAGCTCGCCGAGATCGCCGAGGTCGCCGACGAGGCCGAGCGCGCCCAGGACGACGCGGCCGAGGCCGCCGCCGAGGCGCAGCGGTCGGTCGACGAGATCGCCGCGCAGCAGGCGGAGCTCGAGGACCGGATCGCCGACTACCAGCGCCGGTACGACGCCCTCACCGCTCCGCAGCAGGCGCAGGTCGCGCGGGCCACGGGTGGCGAGCAGGTCGCGGCGCCCAGCGGCGTCATCGCCCCGAGCGCCGCGGCGCAGGTCGCCGTGGACACCGCGCTGGCGCAGGTCGGCGACGCCTACGTGTGGGGCGCCGGCGGTCCGGACGCCTTCGACTGCTCCGGGCTGACGCAGTACGCCTACTCGGCCGCCGGCGTGAGCCTGCCGCACTCGAGCCGGAGCCAGTCCACCATGGGCAAGCCGGTCTCGGTGGGCGAGCTGCAGCCGGGCGACCTGCTCTTCTACTACAGCCCGACCAGCCACGTGGCCATGTACATCGGCAACGGGCAGATGGTCCACGCCTCGACGTCGAGCAAGCCGGTCATGGTGGTGAACTTCGACTCGATGAGCGGGTTCACCCACGCCCGTCGCATCGCCGGCTGAGAAGACCCCCTGCCCCCTGCAGGGTCCCGCCGCGAGCCTGCGAGCGGAGGGGGGCAGGGGGTCCTTCTAGGATCGGCCCGGTGAACGCCCGCCGCGCCGCTCTGGTCGCGGCGGTCGTCCTCGGCATCGCGCTGGCCGTCGTCATCGCCGTCCGTACGCCGTGGGTGCCGCTGCCGGAGCCGCCCGGCGGTCGCACCCCGGTCGACCCCACGGGCGGCCTGCCGGCCGCCGCGGTCGAGCGTGCCGATGCCTTCGCCGCCGCGCTCCGGCCGGCCTCCCTGGCGTCCCTGCTGCTGGGCCTCGTCGTGTCGGCGGTCCTCGGTCTCACGCGGGCCGGCGGGCGGCTGGTGCGCGCGGTCGCCGCGCCGCTGGGCGGGGGCTGGGTCTGGCAGGTGCTGCTCGGCGTCCTCGCCCTCGCCGTGATCGGCCGCCTGGCCACGCTGCCGCTGTCGGCCTACGGGGAGGTGGTCCGCCACCGGTACGGGCTGTCCACGCGCAGCTGGGGTCTCTGGGCGCGCGACGTCACCGTCTCCCTGGCGATCGACGCGGCCCTGACGGCGTTCGGCCTGCTGGTGCTCGTCTGGCTCGCCCGCCGGGCACCGCGGCTGTGGTGGGCCTGGGCCGGAGCCGGGGCCGCCGCGCTCGTGGTCGTCGGCTCCTTCCTCTGGCCGGTGGTCATCGAGCCGGCCTTCAACCGCTTCGAGCCGCTCGCCGAGAGCCGGCTGCGCACCGACCTGCTCCAGCTCGCCGAGGAGAACGGGACGCCGGTGGAGGACGTCCTCGTCTCCGATGCCTCCCGCCGCACGACGACGTTGAACGCCTACGTCTCCGGCTTCGGCTCGACCCGCCGGGTCGTCCTCTACGACACACTGCTCGACCGGTTGCCCGACGACCAGATCGAGTCGATCGTCGCGCACGAACTCGGGCACGTGGCCACCGACGACGTCCTCACCGGCACCCTGATGGGGGCGCTCGGGGCGGGCGCCGGCGTGGCGGCGCTGGGCTGGCTGCTGTCCTCCCGCCGGCTGCTCGCGCGTGCGGGTGCGGAGTCTCCCGGCGATCCCCGGGTGGTCCCGCTCCTGCTCTTCCTCATGGCGGTCGGCACGCTGGTGTCGACGCCGGTGCAGAACGGTGTCTCCCGCCACGTCGAGGCGCGGGCGGACGCGCACGCCCTCGACCTCACCGGTGATCCCGAGGCCTTCGTCCGGATGCAGCAGGACCTGGCCGGGTCCAACCTCTCCGACCCCGACCCGCCGGACGCCTGGCACTGGTTCTTCGGTTCGCATCCCACGGTGTCGCAGCGCCTGGCCATGGCCGAGGACTGGGCGCGGCTGGAGCGGCCGTGAACCGGACCCTCGTCGTCACCAACGACTTCCCGCCCCGCCAGGGCGGTATCCAGACCTTCGTCGCCGCGCTGCTGGAGCGGCGGCCACCGGAGTCGCTCGTGGTGCTCGCGTCCCGCTCGGCGGGATGGGAGGCCTACGACGCGGCGCTGCCCTACCCGGTGGTGCGCCGTCCGACCAGCATGCTGCTGCCGACGCGATCCACGGCCCGCGCCGCCGTGGAGCTCGCCCGCCGCTACGGCTGCGACAACGCCTTCTTCGGGGCGGCCGCCCCGCTGGGGCTGCTGGCACCCGCCCTGCGCGCGGCCGGCGTGCACCACCAGGTGGGGGCGACGCACGGCCACGAGACCGGCTGGGTGGCCCTGCCGGGCAGCCGCCAGGTGATGCAGCGCATCGCCTCGGGGCTGGACGTCGTCACCTGCATCAGCGAGTACACCCGCGGCCGGCTCGCTCCCGCTCTCGGGTCGCGCACCCGGATGGAGCAGCTGTCGCCGGGGGTCGACGTCGACCGGTTCACCCCCGCCGCCGACGGCGCCGCTGTCCGCGAGCGGCACGGCCTCGGTGACGCGCCGGTGGTCGTCTGCGTGTCCCGCCTGGTGCCGCGCAAGGGGCAGGACGTGCTCGTCGCGGGCTGGTCCCGGATCCTGGCGCGGCACCCGGACGCCCGGCTGCTCCTGGTCGGCGGCGGGCCGCTCGAGGCGTCGCTGCGGAAGGACGTCGCCGCACGCGGACTCACCGACCGCGTCGTCTTCACCGGCCCGGTCGACCCGGCCGAACTCCCCGCGTACTACGCGGCCGGCGACGTCTTCGCCATGCCGTGCCGCACCCGCCGGGGCGGCCTCGACGTCGAGGGTCTCGGGATGGTCTTCCTCGAAGCGGCCGCGTGCGGCCGGCCGGTGGTCGCCGGGACCTCCGGGGGAGCGCCGGAGACCGTCCGCGAGGGCGTGACCGGCCACGTGGTGGACCCCCGGTCGCCCGCCGCCGTCGCGGGCACGATCGCGGACCTGCTCGACGACCCCGCCCGGGCGCGCGCCATGGGTGCCGCCGGCCGGGCGTGGGTCGAGGAGCGCTGGTCGTGGACCACGATCGCCGGCACCTTCGCCGAGCTGCTGGAACCCGGACGGCGCTGAGCCCCGCCCCGCAGGTGCGGGACGGGGCTCAGCGAGGGGGTGTTCGTCAGCGGGTGTAGAGCTTCTCCACCTCGTCGCCGAACTCCTTCATGACGACGGAGCGCTTGAGCTTGAGGCTCGGCGTCAGCATCCCGTTGTCCTCGGTGAAGTCGGTGCCGAGGATCGTGAACTTCTTGATCGCCTCGGCGTTCGAGACCGCCTTGTTGGCCTCCTTCACCGCCGCGTCGATCTCCGCCTTGAGCTCGGGGTCCTCACGGACCTGGTCGGCCTTCTGGTCGGCCGGCTTGCCCTTCGACTCGAGCCACTGCGGCAGCGCCTCCTCGTCGAGGGTGATCAGCGCGCCGATGAAGGGCCGCTGGTCGCCGACGACGATGCACTGGCTGATCAGGCGGTGGGCGCGCAGGCGGTCCTCGAGCACGGCCGGGGCGACGTTCTTGCCGCCCGCGGTCACCAGGATCTCCTTCTTGCGGCCGGTGATCTTGAGGAAGCCGTCGGCGTCGAGCTCGCCGAGGTCACCGGTGTGGAACCAGCCCTCGGAGTCGATCGCCTCCTTCGTGGCGTCCTCGTTCTTCCAGTAGCCGCGCATGACGATGCCGCCGCGGATGAGCACCTCGCCGTCCTCGGCGATGCGGAACTCCACACCGGGCAGGGGGCGGCCGACGGTGCCGATGCGCAGCGCGTCGTCGTGGTTCACCGACGCCGCCGCCGTCGTCTCGGTGAGGCCGTAGCCCTCGTAGACGGTGACGCCGATGCCGCGGAAGAAGTGGCCCAGCCGCTCGCCGAGCGGCGCGCCGCCGGAGATGGCGCCCAGACACCGGCCACCGAGAGCGGCCCGCAGCTTGCCGTAGACCAGCTTGTCGAACAGCGCGTGCTGCGCGCGCAGGCCGAGGCCGGGGCCGCCGGTGTCCTGGGCGCGCGACCAGTCGATGGCCACCTGGGCGGCCTTGTCGAAGATCTTGCCCTTGCCGTCGCCCTCGGCCTTCGCCTTGGCGCTGTTGAAGACCTTCTCGAACACGCGCGGCACGGCGAGCACGAACGTCGGCTTGAAGTCGCCGAGGTCCTCGAGCAGGTTCGAGACGTCGGGGGTGTGGCCGATGACCGTGCGGTTCTGGATGGCACCGACCTGCAGCACCCGGGCGAGCACGTGGGCCAGGGGGATGAACAGCAGCAGCGAGCCTTCGACGCTCATGAAGCGGCCGAGCAGGGTGATGCCGTTGCCGATCTCGAACAGGAAGTTCCGGTGGGTGAGCTCGCAGCCCTTGGGCCGGCCGGTGGTGCCGCTGGTGTAGATCAGCGTGGCCAGGCTGTCGGCGTTCAGGGACGCGCGGCGGGCCTCGAGCTCGCTGTCGGGCACGTCCTTGCCGGCGGTGACGAGCTGGTCGACCGCGCCGTCGTCGATGACGTGCACCGAGCGCAGCTCGGGGGTCTGCTCGCGGACCGACTCGACGGCCGACGCGTGCTCGTCGCGCTCCACGATCACCGCGGTGGCGCCGGAGTCGGACAGGATCCACGCGACCTGGTCCGGGCTCGAGGTCTCGTAGATCGGGACGACGACGGCGCCGGCGGTCCAGATGGCGTAGTCGAAGACCGTCCACTCGTACCGCGTCTTCGCCTGCAGGCCGACCCGGTCGCCGGCCGCGACGCCGGCGGCGATCAGGCCCTTGGCGACGCCGCGGACCTCCTCGCCGAACTCCTTCCAGGTGACGTCCCGCCACTGGCCGTCGACCCGACGCCGCAGGCCCACCTCGTCGCCGTGCTCGGCGACGTTGGTGGCGAGCATGTCGGTCAGGGCCTCGTCCGGGCCCACCTCGGTCGTCGCAGGAACGCTGAACTCGCGCACGCCTGGTCCTCTCCTCCCCGCCGTCCGGGAGCACCGTCGCCCACGGCCCCGGCCAGGGACGTTTCGACGAATCTAGCGGGAATCCCTACCCGGGAGTAGCAGAGCATCCGAGCGCCCCACCTGCACGGTGGCCCGGAGCGGCTAGCCTGCTGCCCATGGCCGACCAGTCCACCCAGTCGATCGTCGTCGATGCGCCCGCGGCCGACGTCATGGCGGTCATCGCCGATTTCCCCTCCTACCCCGAGTGGGTGGCCGCCGCGAAGAAGGTCGAGGTCCTGGAGACCGGGCCCGACGGGCGGGCTGAGCAGGTGCACTTCGTGCTCGACGCCGGCGCGGTCAAGGACGACTACGTCCTCGCCTACACCTGGGACGGGGACCGGAAGGTGTCCTGGACGCTGGTCAAGGGCCAGATGCAGAAGCGTCAGGAAGGCTCTTACACACTCGTCGAGCGGGACGGCGCCACCGAGGTGACCTACGCGATCACCATCGACCTCTCCATCCCCATGCTCGGCATGATCAAGCGCCGCGCGGAGAAGGTCATCCTGGACACGGCTCTCAAGGAGCTGAAGAAGCGCGTCGAGGGCTGAGGGTGCGCACGCTCCTCGTCACCGGCCCCGGCGGGGCCGGGACGTCGTCCCTCGCCGCCGCGGCCGCCGTCCGTGCGGCGCGCGCCGGCCGCCGGACGGTCCTGCTGTCGGCCCGCCCACCCGTCCCGGGAGTGGACGGCGTCGACGGCCTGACGGTCACGACCGTCGACGCCCAGGCGGCCTTCCAGGACGTGTGGTCGGGCACGGCCGAGACCGTGGGCACCGTGCTGCCCCAGGTGACCGTGCCGCCGGCCACCTCGGTCGTCCCGCTGCCGGGGGCCGGCGACGTCGCCCTGTTCGCCGAACTCGGCCGCGCCGAGGCCGACCTGGTCGTCGTCGACGCGGGTCCGCTGCCCTCGGCGCTGGCCCTGGTCGCGGTGCCGGCGACGCTGCGCTGGTGGCTGGACCAGCTGATGCCCCCGGGGATGCGCGCCCTGGGTGCGGTCCGGACCGCCGCGGTGGCGTCCGGCGCCGCCCGCCGCGGCCCGGTGGACGTGGCGCTGTCCGCCGTCCCGGCGATCGAGGGGCTGCTGGCGCGGGACCGCCTCGCCGATCCCGCGGACACCGGCGTCCACCTGGTGGCGCTGCCACGCGCCTCGTCGGTGGCCGATGCGCGCGCCGCGGCCACCCGACTGGCGCTGCACGGCCTGCGCGTCGGCGCCGTCCTCAGCCGCCTGTCCCCGTCCGCAGGGAACGGCGACTGGGCGGCCCGCCGGGCCGCCGAGCAGGACGGCGCCCTCGCCGCGCTGGCGGAGGTGGCGCCGGTGCACCGCGTGCCCGAGCTGGCGACCGCCCCCGCCGGGCCGGACGACCTGGCGGCGCTCGTCGACGTCGACCCGCCCGTCACCACCGGCTCCGGCGTGCCCGCCGCCGAGCGGCACGAGGGGGCGTGGCGGCTGGCGCTGCCGCTCCCGTTCGCCGAGCACGGCAGCGTCACGCTCACCCGCTGGGTGGACGACCTGGTCCTGACCGTGGGCGGCCTGCGCCGCTCGGTGCGGCTGGACCCCCTGCTGCGCCGCTGCGAGGTGACCGGCGGCCGGCTGGCCGAGCCGGGCACGGCGGCGGCCCGGCTCGACGTGGACTTCCGGCCCGATCCGCGCCTCTGGCCGGCCGATCTCCTCACCGCCGAGGAAAGGACGACGCCATGACCCCCGGGACCGACTGGATCGACCAGGCGCAGCGCCTGATCGAGGCCGTCCGCAGCGGGCTGGCCGCTCCCACCGACGGCGAGCAGGAGCACACGAGCGACTGCCGCTGGTGCCCGATCTGCCTCGCGGCGTCCGTCGTGCGTGGTGAGCGCCCCGAGATCAACGCGGCCCTGGCCGACGCCCTCACCGCCGCGGCGACGGCGCTGCGCACGGTCGCCGCGGCCGGTCATCCGGCCGAGGACGCGCCCGACGCGGGCCCGGCGACGCGCGAGGACGAGCCGCCGCCGGTCCAGCAGATCGAGATCGCATGACCGACGCGCACGGCCCGGCCGCGCTCGGGATCGACATCGGCGGCACCAAGGTGGCCGGCGGTGTCGTCGCCACCGACGGCACCATCGTGGCCACCGCACGCCGCGCCACGCCCGGCGCCTCGGTCACCGACACCGAGGACGCGATCGCCGCGGTCGTCGACGAGCTCGCCGAGGGCCACGACGGCGAGATCGTCGGCGTCGGGGTCGGGGCCGCCGGGTGGTTCGACCGCACCGGCGACACGGTCCTGTTCAGCCCCCACCTGGCCTGGCGGAACTCGACGCTGCGCAAGGACCTCGCCGCCCGCCTCCAGCGCCCGCTCTGGGTCGGCAACGACGCCGACGCCGCCGCCTGGGCGGAGTACCGCTACGGCGCCGCCCGGGGCGCGGACCTGGCGCTGATGATCACGCTCGGCACCGGCATCGGCGGCGGCATCGTGCTGGACGGCCGGCTGCGGCGCGGCTCGCACGGCGTCGCGGGGGAGTGGGGGCACATGCGCGTCGTCCCCGACGGCCGGCTCTGCGCGTGCGGCAACCGGGGCTGCTGGGAGCAGTACGCCAGCGGTACCGCGCTCGGGCAGACCGCCCGGGAGGTGGCCCGGACGTCGCCGGCCGCCGCGGCGCGCCTGCTCGAGCGGGTCGACTGCGAGCCCGACCGGCTCACCGGTGAGGACGTCGCCCGCGCGGCCGCGGACGGCGACCCGCTGGCCCTCGAGCTCGTCACCGAGGTCGGCCTCTGGCTCGGCCAGGGCATCGCCGACCTCAGCGCCGTCCTCGACCCGGAGGTCGTGGTCATCGGCGGGGGCGTGAGCAAGCTGGGGGAGATGGTGCTGGCGCCCGCCCGCGAGCGGCTCGACCGTGCCCTTCCCGGCCGCGGGTTCCGGCCGGGACCGCGCGTCGTCGTCGCAGAACTCGGGCCACAGGCCGGCATCGTCGGTGCCGCCGACCTGGTCCGCCAGGCAGTGGCCGACGGCGAGGCCTAGGGGCAGAGCTCGCGGGCCAGCTGCTCCAGGAAGAGCCCGATGTCGGTGATGATGCCCATCGCCTGGGCGCTGCCGCGGTCGGCCAGCTTGGTCACGGTCGCGGGGTTGATGTCCACGCTGACCAGCGGGATCGACGCGGGGAGGAGGTTCCCCGTGGCGATCGAGTGGAGCATCGTCGCCACCATGATCGCGAAGCCGACGCCGGGCAGCTGGGCCCGCATCGCGCGCTGGCCCTCGATCACGTCGGTGTAGACGTCGGGCAGCGGGCCGTCGTCGCGGACCGAGCCCACGAGCACGAACGGCTTGCCGGCCCGCACCATCGCGTGCATGACGCCGCCGGTGAGGACGCCGGACTCCACGGCCTGCGCGATCGAGCCCGCCGCCCGGATCGTGTTGATCGCCCGGATGTGGTGCTCGTGCCCGTGCGGCACGCCCGACCCCTTGGCCAGGTCGACGCCCAGCGAGGTGCCGAAGAGCGCCGACTCGATGTCGTGGGTGGCCAGGGCGTTGCCGGCGAAGAGGACGTCGACGTAGCCGGCGTCCACCAGGCGGACCATGGCGGGCGAGGCCCCGGTGTGCACCACCGCGGGGCCGCCGACCCACAGGATCCGCCGGCCCTCGGCCTTGACCTCGCGCATCCGCTCGGCGATCTGGCGGACCAGCAGCGCCTGCGGCTTCTCGCTGGACACCGCGGAGGACATGAACCCGAAGTCGTCCTCCTCGCCGCGGGGCGCCTGGTGCGGCAGCTCCACCCGGACCCCGTGCGCGCCGCAGACGACCAGGTCGCCGGCCTTCACGTCGCTCACCGGCACGGTCCGGACGACCGGCTGCCCGTCCTCCTCGGTCACGACCAGCCCGCAGTCCATCTCGGGCTGGCGCACCCGGAGCCATTCGCGGTCGAGCCGGACGAGGGTCTCCAGGTTCGTCGTCGAGTAGAAGTCGTCGGGGAAGACGCCGTCGGACGGCGCGGGACGGGTGGTCGCCGTCCCCGGGTCGACGGCGTTGGCGCCGTGGATCTGGACGCGCATGAGGATGCGGTCGAGGTGCTCGGCCTCCTCGGCGCTGATCGCGATGAGCGCCCGCGACTCGTCCTCGTGCTGCCGGCCGAGAGCCAGGCTCTCGATCCGGTAGTCACCCCCGTACTCGAGGACGTCGTCGAGGATCCGGGCGAGGATGCCGGTGTCCACCAGGTGGCCGGTGACCGTGACGGTCGCGGAGTGCGAAGCGGTGCTCACGGGGCGAACCTAGCGGCGCGGGTGGCTCCTAGACGACCGCCCCGTCGTCGCCGTCGTCCTCGGTGCGGTCGCGCATGCGTGACACCAGCGTGGCCACGCCCCCGGCGACGGCGGCCACCCCGAGGACGAGGCCGAGGTCGGCGGATAGGTTCAGGATCCCCGGGGCGCCGATGAGCAGGATCCCGGCGAGGATGAGGAGCACCGAGTAGAGCGACGCCGGGGCCGGCGCGGGGAGCGGCGGGGGAGGCGGGGGCTCGTAGTGCTCGTCCGGCCGGTCCAGCACGGGCAGCTCGTGCGGCGGCGGTGCCGGGGCGTCCACCGGCTCGCCCTCGACGGCGGAACGGCCGTGCTCGGCCTCGAAGGCGGACACGATCCGCGCCCACTCGGCGTCCTCGTCGATGTCGCGGCGGACCGCGGGCGCCGGTGCCTCCCGCGCCGGGTCGGCCGGCACGTGCTGGTCGACGACGCCGCGCGCCTCGGCCCGGCGCGAGCGGTCGACGAACAGCCGGTCCGACGGCGGGCTGGGCAGGCTCACGGTGCGGGTGTACGGCTCGACGTCGGTCGAGGGCTCCAGGTAGGCCGCGATGCCGGCCGCCTGCAGCACGTCCAGCAGGTGCTCGCCGACGCGCGGGTCGACGTCGCGCAGCGGGCTCCAGAGGGTGGCGTCGATCCCGTTGTCGCGGCGACCCCGGCGGGCGCTCACCGCGACTCCGCGGCGGGGCTCCCCGTGCCCGGGTTCTCGCCGGCGGCCACGTGCGCGCGGATCCAGTCGACCGACCCGGCGAAGATCGTCGGGGCGTCGTTGTCCAGGGTCGCCACGTGGTAGCTGTCCTCGAGCAGCACCTCGGTGGTGTCGCTGCTCCCCACCCCGGCGAGCAGGATCGTGCTGTTGACCGGCTCGACCACGTGGTCCTCGACGCTGTGGAAGACGATGACCGGCGCGGTGACGCGGCCCAGGTCGGCGCGGGTCAGCGCCCACAGCGCGCGCAGCTGCATCATCGCCCGGGTGGGCAGCTTCGGGTAGGCGAGCTCGACCACGCCCGGCTTCTTGATGTCGCTGGCGATCGGCGCCCAGCTCGGCGTGATGCGGGCCAGCAGCGGCAGGAGCTTGGCGTCCACCCGCTGGGTCAGCAGCGCCGGGTTCACCAGCAGCAGGCCGGCGACGTCGTCCGGACGCACCTCGGCCAGCCGCGTGGCCAGGGTGCCGCCCATGGACAGGCCCGCCACGAACACCCGGTCACACTCGGCGGCGAGCTCGTCGAAGGCATCCGCGACCGTCGAGGTCCACTGCTCGTGGGTGCTGGCGTTGCAGTCCTGCCAGCGGGTGCCGTGCCCCGGCAGGAGGGGGCAGCGGACCGCGAAGCCCTCGGCCGCCAGGTGCTCGCCCCACGGCCGCATGCTCATCGGGGTACCGGTGAAGCCGTGCACCAGGAGCACGCCGGTGCGACCGTCGGGGCCGTCCCCGCCGGGGAAGGCGAACGGCTCGGCGCCGGGCATGACACCGGTGGGTGCGGTCGGTCCAGACACGGGGGTCCTCCTCGGCGTCCGGCGGCGGTGCCGACCGGCGGGGCGTGCTCGCGGAACAGGTCACACCACCGGCCGATTGTGATTCGGCCGGTGGGCTCCTTAGTCTGGCAGCTCACGAGTGGAGGCGTGTTGTTCTACTGGTTCCTCAAGTTCGTCGCGATCGGCCCGGTGGTGCGCCTCGTCTTCCGGCCACGGGCCGAGGGCACGCAGAACGTGCCGTCGACCGGTGCGGCGATCCTGGCGAGCAACCACCTCTCGGCCGCCGACTGGATCTTCATGCCCCTCCAGCTCAAGCGCCGGGTCACCTTCCTCGCCAAGGCCGAGTACTTCACCGGCACGGGCATCAAGGGCGCGGCCCAGCGCGCGTTCTTCTCCGGCGCCGGCCAGGTGCCG
Organism: Bacillus sp. AZ43; assembly: GCA_004570425.1. Lineage (GTDB taxonomy): Bacteria > Actinomycetota > Actinomycetes > Mycobacteriales > Geodermatophilaceae > Blastococcus_B. The sequence continues at coordinate 31,701 of SPQJ01000017.1, read as the reverse complement.
ATCGACCGCTCCAACGCCTCCGCGGCCGAGAACGCCATCCGGACCGGCATCCGCACCCTGCGGGAGGGCAAGGTCCTCGGCATCTACCCGGAGGGCACCAGGTCGCCCGACGGCCGGCTCTTCCGCGGCAAGACCGGCGTGGCGCGCATGGCCCTCGAGACCGGCGCCCCGGTCATCCCGGTCGCGATGATCTACAGCAAGAAGAAGCTGCCGTTCGGCAAGAGCATCACCCGCGTGCTCGTGCGCTTCGGCACGCCGCTGGACTTCTCCCGCTACGAGGGCATGTCGGGCGACCGCTTCGTGGAGCGGTCCATCACCGACGAGATCATGTACGAGATCATGACGCTCTCCGGCCAGGAGTACGTCGACGTCTACGGCGCGACCGTGAAGAAGTCGATGGACGCCACCGGCGCCAGCGCCCCGGACGTCGTCGCCCGGCTCCAGCCGCCGCCGGACGAGGCCGCCGACCGCGCCCCCACCACCCTCGCGGGCTGAGCCCTAGCGGGACGTCAGGCGGTCCAGGACGTCCCGGAGCAGGTCCAGCAGTTCCGGCCGGGTCATCGTGGGCTCCTCGACCCACTGGCCCACGAGGTCCTCGGTGAACGCGAACCACGCCAGGATCAGCTGCCGGCGCAGCGCGTCGTCGGGGAGCTCTAGGGCCGCGAGCGCCACCTCCACCAGCCGGGCGCGCGTCTCCTCGTAGACCTCCGAGACCCAGGGGTCACCGCCGCCGGCGCCGCGGACGAACGCCAGGTGGCTGTCGCGGAAGGTCTCCACCCAGCCGACGTAGCGGTCGAGCATCCCGGTGACCTGTTCCTCCGGCGGGGTGCCCGGGGCGGGGAGGAGGTGCTCCCACATGAGGTCGGCGGCCGCCCGGGTGACGGCGGAGTAGTACTCGCGCTTGTTCGCGAAGTAGTGGAACAGCAGGCTGCGGCTGATGCCGGCGCGCCGGGCCACCTCGTCGATGGTCAGCTCCTGCACGGGCGTCGTGGGCAGGAGCTCGAGCCCGATCTGCACCAGCTGGGCGCGCCGGTCGCCCGCCGTGCGCCTCGTCCGCGGGTGCGGGGGGTGGGACGACGCCGCGCTCAGGCCGCGGCCCGATCGCTCGTGGCCGCGGAGAGCAGCCGCCCGATCGCGTCGGTGACCAGCTGCGGCCGCTCCTGCGGCAGCATGTGCCCGGTCCGCGGCACGATCTCCAGGTTCGCCTCCGGCAGCACCTCCGCCATCTGCCGGCTGTGCCGCTTGGGCGTCAGCTTGTCGCTGTCGCCCACCAGGATCTCCACGGGCACGTCCGCGAGCGCCTTCAGCTCCTGCCGCTTGTCGTGCTCGCCCAGCGCCGGGTAGAAGGCGGCGAACGCGCGGATGGTCGTGGCGTGCATGATCTCCGCGCCCGCGACGACCATGTCGTCGGTGGCGTCCGCCCCGTAGAGCAGCTCGCGCACGAGCTTCTGGTGACGAGGGTGCGACGGCGGGAGCAGCTGGCGGAGCCGCTCGATCGCGCGGGCACCGCCGATGGCCGCCGACACCATGCCGGGGGCGAGCCTCAGCTGCAGCCGCTCGACCAGCGTCTCGCCGGCGGGCGCCAGGTCGCCCGCCGACGTCGACACCAGCGCGACTCCGCGCACGCGGTCGCCGAACAGCTCGGGCCGGGCGGCGGCCAGGCACATGATCGTCATGCCGCCCATCGAGTGGCCGCCGAGGACCACCGGGCCGGCCGGGGCCAGGTCGTCGAGCAGCTCACCGAGGTCCTGACCCAGCTGGTCGATGGAGAGCTCGGCGACGTCGTCGGCGTAGCGGCCCCAGGTGGAGCGGCCGTGACCGCGCTGGTCGTAGCGGATCAGCCGCAGCTCGCCCTCGGCGACCTTCGGCGTGAGCAGCTCCGCCACGTCGTCCCATGCGGCCTGGGCGAGCGTCCACCCGTGGGCGAGGACCAGGGTGACGGGGGCGTCGTCGGACCCGTCGACGACGGCGTGCAGGACGGCGCCGTCGGAGGTGCGGACGGCGGCGACGCGGCGCAGGACCGTGTTCACGCGGCCACCTCCGGGCGCTGGGCGCCGGCGGGGACGCCGACGTAGTTGTCGCGGTCGAGGGTCCGGGTCAGCTTCCGGAAGCGGAAGGTGAAATCCGGCCACAGCGTCGTGTTGTGCCCGTGCTTGTCGAGGTACCAGCTGGCGCACCCGCCGGCGAGCCACACCGTGCCCTTCGACTTCTCGGCGATCAGCGAGCGCCAGGCCTCCTGCGCTTCCGGCGTGGTCTCCAGGACGGCGAGGCCCTCGGTCTGCATCGCCCGGAGCGCGTCGTCGACGTAGGCGACCTGCGACTCGATCATGTAGACCATCGACGTGTGGCCGACGCCGACGTTCGGCCCCACCAGCAGGAACATGTTGGGGAAGCCCGCGACCGCGGCGCTCCGGTTGCTCACCATGCCCTCGGACCAGACGTCGGCCAGCGAGCGCCCGTCGCGGCCGCAGATCTTCTCCGCGATCGGCAGGTCGGTGACGTGGAAGCCGGTGGCGAGCACGATCGTGTCGGTCGGCCGCTCGACGCCGTCCTTCGCGACGATCGAGTGCGGGCGGACCTCGGCGATCCCCGCCGTCACCAGTTCGGCGTTCGGCGCCGCGACGGCGGGGAAGTAGTCGTTGCTGATCAGGATCCGCTTGCAGCCGATCGTGTAGTCCGGCGTGAGCGCCTTGCGCAGCTTCGGGTCGCGGACCTGCCGGTGCAGGTGGGCCTTGGCGAGCTTGCCGACCGGCTTGAGGAAGAGCCGGTTCTTCGCCATGCCGATGACGAGGAACTCGCGGAGCAGGTACAGCAAGCCGCGCACGGCCTTCTGGAAGCCGGGGACGAAGCGGTAGAGGCGGCGCATCCAGGGCTTCACCGGGTGGTCGGTGCGGGGGACCACCCAGGCCGGGGTGCGCTGGTAGACGGCGACGCTGCCGACCACCGGCTGGATGGCGGGCACCACCTGGATCGCCGAGGCGCCGGTGCCGATCACCGCCACGCGTTCGCCGGTGAGGTCGTGGTCGGCGTCCCAGCGGGCGGAGTGCATGACCGTGCCGGCGAAGGAGTCCAGACCCGGGATGTCGGGGTAGGTCGGGTCGGCCAGCGCACCCGCGGCCGAGATCAGCACGCGCGCCCGGAAGTCGCCGGCGGAGGTGGACACCAGCCACCGCTGCGCGGCGTCGTCCCACCGGGCGGAGGCGACGTCGGCGCCGAACACGCAGTGCCGGCGGACGTCGAACCGGTCGGCCACGCCGCGCAGGTACGCCTGGATCTCCGGCTGCTCCGAGTAGGAGCGGCCCCAGTCGGGGTTCGGGGCGAAGGAGAACGAGTAGAGATTGGACTGCACGTCGCAGGCGGCGCCCGGATAGGTGTTGTCGCGCCAGGTCCCGCCGACCTCGTCGGCCCGCTCGAGGATCACGAAGTCGGACTCGCCGCGGCGCTTCAGGGCGATCGCCATGCCCAGGCCGGCGAAGCCCGAGCCGATGATCGCGATCCCGACGTCGCGCACGGCGGTGCCGGTGGGGGCGGACGGGGTCTCGAGTGTGCTGGTCACCGAGCGGCTCCTTCGCGGTTCTCGGCTTGCTGAGCAACGCTCAACAAGCTACAACGGCCGGTGAGCGGCCTCAATCCGAGAGCGGTCGTCCACTCAACGAGGGAGCACCCATGGCGTCACTCCGCAGGCAGCGTCCCCGCACGTCCCTGGCCGGGAAGACGGTCCTGATCACCGGCGCGGCCCGCGGGATCGGTGCCGAGCTGGCCCGCCGGGCCGCGGCCCGGGGGGCGCGCATCGCCCTGGTCGGGCTCGAGCCGGAGCAGCTCGCGTCGGTGGCGGAGGAGCTCGGGCCGGAGCACCTGTGGGTGGAGGCCGACGTCACCGACCCCGAGGCCCTGAAGGCGGCCGTGCAGCGCACCGTCGACACCTTCGGCGGCCTCGACGTCGTGGTGGCCAACGCCGGCATCGCCCCGCTGACGACCGTCATGACCAGCTCGGCGCACGCGCTGGCCCGCACCATCGAGGTCAACCTGATCGGCACCATGCTCACCGCGCACGCGGCGCTGCCGGAGATCGCCAGGCGCAAGGGGCACGTGCTGCTGATCAGCTCGGCGGCCGCCTTCACGGTGCTGCCGGGCATGAGCGCGTACTGCGCCTCCAAGGCCGGCGTGGAGCGGTTCGGCGACGCGCTGCGGCTGGAGGTCGCCCACCGCGGGGTGACCGTCGCCAGCGCCCACCCGACCTGGATCGACACCGACATGGTCCGCGACACCGAGGCGGCCCTGCCGACGTTCGCGACGACCCGGAAGCAGCTGCCGGGGCCTCTGGGGGCCTACACCTCGGTCGAGGCCTGCGCCGACGCACTGCTCGAGAACCTCGAGACCCGCGGGCGGCGGGTGTTCGTGCCGCGCTCGGTCGGCACCGTCGCGGCGCTGCGCCAGCTCGTCACCGGAGCGATCTCGGAGAAGATGATGATGAAGGCGGCGGCCCGCCGGGTGCCCCAGCTCGAGCGGGACATCCAGGCGCTGCAGGGCCGCGAGTTCGGCCCCAACTCCGTCGGCGACCGCTCGCGGGGCGCCGCCTAGTAGGAGGACCCTCTGCCCCCGCCCTGCAGGGGTCCTACGTTGTCCACCTGCCGGCGCGGGGGAGGGCGTTCCGCCACCGCTCGTGCCGGCCGTCGTCCCGTGCGCCGGCGGTCGGCTCGAACCGGCGGTCGAGCGCCCAGGTCTGCGCCAGCTCGTCGGTCGAGCCCCAGACCCCGGTGCCGAGACCGGCGAGGAAGGCGGCGCCCAGCGCCGTCGTCTCGGTGACGACGGGACGGCGCACCGGCACCCCGAGCTGGTCGGCCTGCAGCTGCAGGAGCAGGTCGTTGGCGCTGGCGCCGCCGTCGGCCGACAGCTCCGGCACCTCCAGCCCGGCCTCGTCCACCATCACGTCGACGACGTCGCGCACCTCGAACGAGATCGCCTCCAGGGTGGCCCGGGCGAGGTGGGCGCGCGTGGTGCCGCGGGTGATGCCGAGGATCGCGCCGCGGGCGTGCGGGTCCCAGTGCGGGGCGCCCATGCCGGTCAGCGCCGGCACGAAGACGACCTCGCCGGAGTCGGGCACGGTGCGCGCCAGGCCCTCGATCTCGGCGGCCGAGTCGATCATGCCCAGCCCGTCGCGCAGCCACTGCACGGCCGCGCCGGTCACGAAGATGGCGCCCTCGAGCGCGTAGACCAGGCCGTCGCCGAGGTCCCACGCCACGGTGGTGAGCAGGCCGGCCTGCGAGCGGACGACGTCCGAGCCGGTGTTCGTGAGCACGAACGAGCCGGTGCCGTAGGTGCACTTGGAGTCGCCGGGGGAGTAGCAGGCCTGCCCGAACAGCGCCGCCTGCTGGTCGCCGGCGATGCCGGCGATCGGCAGCGAGAGCCCCAGGAACGCGTCCGGGTCGGTCGTGCCCACGACGCCGGAGCTCGGCACCAGTTCCGGCAGGGCCGACCGGGGCACGTCGAACAGGCCGCACAGCTCGTCGGACCAGCCGCCCTTCTCCAGGTCGTAGAGCAGCGTGCGGCTGGCGTTGCTCGGGTCGGTGACGTGCGCGGCGCCGCCGGTCAGGCGGGCGATGACGTACGAGTCGACCGTGCCCAGGGCCAGCGCGCCGTCCCGGACGCCGGACCAGACCTTCGGCTCGTGCTCGGCCAGCCAGGCGAACTTCGTGCCGGTGAAGTACGGGTCCATCCGCAGGCCGGTCAGCTGGGCGACGCGCTCCTCGTCGCCGCGCAGCCGGTCGCAGATGCCCGTGGTCCGGCGGTCCTGCCAGACGATCGCGGGACGGGGGGAGTGCAGGGTGCGGCGGTCCCACACGACGGCGGTCTCGCGCTGGTCGGTGATCCCGATGCACGTGGGTTCGGCCTCGGTGCCGGCCAGTGCCTCGCGGCAGGCGGCGACGGTCGCCGTCCAGATGTCGTCGGGCTCGTGCTCGACCCAGCCGGGGCGGGGGAACAGCTGCGCGAACTCGCGGTAGCCGCGGGACAGGACGTCGCCCTGTTCGCCCACGACCAGCGCGGTCACCCCGGTCGTTCCTGCGTCGATCGCGAGCACCGGCATGGGGGCACGCTAGCGGGGCGGCTCAGTCCTGGTCACGGGCGGCGAGCCGCTTGCGGGCGGAGCGGGAGACCAGGGCGAGGACGACCAGGACCGCGCCCGCACCGGTGACCATCCCCGCGACGGTGCTCCAGTCGTCGACGGCGATCCCCGAGGCGGTCGCCCGGAGCAGCCCGGCGGCGAGGAGGGCCGCCAGCACCAGGACGGCCGCCAACCGCCGCCGGTTCAGCCACGCGGGGTTGTCGATCTGCACGCCGAGGCTCCACGAGTAGAGGACCGCGACCCAGCTGGCGACGCCGATGATGCCGATCAGCGTGTAGACGTAGGGCACCGCGGGCTCGCCGACGAACCACACCGCCACCGTCGCGGCGACGAAGCTCAGCCACAGGATCACCTGCAGCGCGACGGCCGACGCCTCGTTCCACACGTCCCGCTGGCGTTCCTCGCCGTAGAACGGGTTGCTCAGGTCGCCGATGACGGCGGCCGATCGGACCAGCCAGTTCTGGGAGCGGTCTGCGGTCACAGGGCTCACGCGTCCTTCCGTGCCTCGTCGGCGGGGGAGGCCGCCGTCTGCCCGAACAGTTCCTCGACGGTGCTGCCGAGCCGCTCGGCGATCGCGAGCGCCAGGTAGACCGACGGCGCGTAGTCGCCGGCCTCCACCGCCACGATCGTCTGCCGGGTCACCCCGGCGCCCGCGGCCAGCTCGGCCTGGGTGAGCTCAGCCAGCAGTCGGGCACGCCGGACGGCGTTGCTCCGCCCGCTCGCCGAGGTCCGCCCCATGCCGCGAAAGGTAAGGTCTACTCGACATGATGTCAAGTAACCCTGACTTGCGTACCGTGGCAGGGGTGCGGCGCTTCTTCTACGACACCGAGTTCATCGAGGACGGCGTCACGATCGACCTCGTCTCCATCGGCGTCGTCGACGAGGCCGGGCGGGAGTTCTACGCCGTCAGCACCGAGTTCGACCCGGGCAAGGCCATCCCGTGGGTGCGCCGCAACGTCCTCGACCAGCTCCCGCCGCCGGCGGACAGGGCCTGGCGCAGCCGCGAGCGGATCCGCGAGGACCTGCTCGCCTTCCTCACCGGCCCGGGCGAGGAGATCGAGCTGTGGGCCTGGTTCGGCGCCTACGACCACGTGGCGCTCTGCCAGCTCTGGGGCGCGATGCCGGCGCTGCCGCGGCCGATCCCGCGGTTCACCCGCGAGCTGCGCCAGCGCTGGGACGACCTCGGGCAGCCGGCTCTGCCTCCCAAGCCCGCCGGCACGCACGACGCGCTGGTCGACGCCCGCTACAACCTCGAGCGCTGGAAGGCGATGGAGACCGCCCGCCGCTGAGCGCGCACGGACCCCTTGGCCTCGTGGCGGAGGCTGGGGAAGCTGCCCGCCATGGCCGGCATCGACGCCGTCGAGGCGCGCACGCTCCTGGCCCGGGCCTTCGCCCAGGACCCGCTGATGGTCTGGTTCTTCCCGGACGCCGAGGTGCGGCCGCACGCCTGCGCGGCGATGTTCGGCCTGTTCGCCGAGCACTACCTGGAGTCCGGGCGGGTCGACTGCGTGCGACGCCCGGGGCCGGTCGCCGTCGCCATGTGGCAGTGGCCGGGCCGGGACGACGACGCCGGCCCGGAATCGCTGCCCACGCTCGCCGGGCTGATGACCGCGCTGATGGGCGAGCGGGCCACGGAGCTGGGCGGCGCCATGGCGGTGATGGGGGAGCTCCGGCCACAGCGGCCGCACGCCTACCTGCACCTGCTCGGGGTCGATCCGGAGCGCCGCGGCGAGGGGCTGGGCGGAGAGCTGCTCGACCGCGGGATCGCGGCCGCCCGGGCGGAGGGCCTGGTGGCCTGCCTGGACACCATGAACCCGGCGAACGTGCCGTTCTACGAGGCGCACGGCCTGTCGGTGCGGCACGAGACCCGCCTGGCCGCCGGCGGCCCGACGGTCTGGTCCATGACGACCCCCTGACGGCCCCGCCCAGGGCCCGCCCCGAGCGTGCGGAGGGTGGGCAGGGCGGGGTCCGTCGTCAGACGGTGAAGACCCCGAGCAGGCGGTTGAGCTCCTTCGACAGGTCGTCCAGCTCCCGGGCGGCGGACCGGGCGCGGTCGACGTCGACGGCGCTGTCGTCGGCGTCGCGGCTCACGGCGGTCAGCGTGTCGGTCACGGTGCCCGCTCCGTCGGCGGCGGCGGCGACGCTGCGGGTCAGCTCGCTCGTCGTCGCGGTCTGCTCCTCGACGGCGCTGGCGATCGTCGTCTGGTGGTCGTTGATCGTGCGGACCACGTCGGCGATCCGGGCGATGGCCTTCACCGCGGCGGTCGTCTCGGCCTGGATGCCCTGGACCCGCTGGGCGATCTCCTCGCTGGCCTTGCCGGCCTCCTGGGCGAGCTCCTTGACCTCGTTGGCGACGACGGCGAAGCCCTTGCCCGCGTCACCGGCCCGCGCCGCCTCGATGGTGGCGTTGAGGGCCAGCAGGTTGGTCTGCTCGGCCACCCCCGAGATCACCTTGACCACGTCGCCGATCTCGGCCGAGCTCGCGCCCAGGGCGGCGATGGTGGTCTCGGTCTGCGCGGCGAGGTCGGCGGCCTGCCGGCCCACGTCGGCCGCCTCGGCCGCGCTGCGGGAGATCTCGGTGATCGAGGCACCCATCTGCTGGGCCCCGGCCGCGGCCGACGAGACGCTGCTGCTGATCTCGGCGGCCGACGAGTGCGCTCCCTGCGCCTGGTCCCGGCTGCGGGACGCCCGCTCGGCCAGGCCCTCGGCGACCGTGGAGACGCCGGCGGCGGACGAGGCCACCTCCTGGGCGCAGCGGCCGATGTCGCGGATGGTGCCGGCGACCTTGTCGACGAACCGGTTGAACGCCGCCGACAGCTGACCGACCTCGTCGGCGCGCGAGTCGTCCATGCGCTGGGTCAGGTCGCCCTCGCCGTCGGCGATCTCGGCCATGCGGTCGCGCAGGTGGTGCAGCGGGGCGGTGAGGCGCCGGCCGATCCAGTACGCGATGGCGCCGCCGAGGGCGGCGATCAGCACTGCCGACACGACCAGGGCCACGAGCATCGAGGAGCGGCCGTCCTGCAGCGAGTCGACGGGGCCGGAGTAGTCGCCGTCCCGGGCCACGGTGGCGATCACCCAGTCCCACGGCGCGTAGTACGACACCCGCACCGTGGTCGGCCCGGCGTCCGGGTCCACGTAGCGCACGGTCGCCTGGTCGTCGCCCTGGAGCCCGACCGCCGCCTCGACGATCTGCCGCACGTAGGGCGTGCCCTCGGCGTCGGTGGCCTCGATCAGGTTCTCGCCGTCGCGGACGCCGTCCGGGCTGATCAGGACGGTGCCGGCGCGGTCGCCGGTGCCGCCGTAGACCTCGATGTGGCCGGTGTCGCCGACGGTGGTGCCGTCGAGGCTCTCGCGCAGAGTCGGCAGGTTCTCCTGCTTGACGCCGACGTAGAGGACGCCGATCACGTCGCCGTCGGGGCCGGTCAGCGGCGCGTACGCGGAGACCAGCCAGGAGTCGACGACGAACGCGTTGCCGCGGTACGTCTGGCCGCTGCTCACCGCGGCCGCCACCGGGTTCGGGGAGCCGTCGGGGTTGGTGGCCGGGATGTAGGTGCCGATCGCCCGGGCGCCGGTCGCCGACTGCACGTTCGTGGCGACGCGGAGGTAGTTGCCCTCGGGCGTCTTCTGGAAGATCGTCACGGTCGCGCCGACCATCGACTTCACCGTGTCCACCACCGGGGTGGGGACGGCGACGTCGCTGTTCTTGCCCAGCCACTCCCCGCCGACCAGGACGCGGGGCAGCGTGGTCGGGGTGACCTCGTTGGTGAGCTGGTTCTTCGCGTCCCAGGGCACCAGGTTGCGCCCGGAGTCGTCGATCGAGAATCCGCCGGCCTGCTGCAGGACGTACTGCGCGGCGGCGAGGTCGGAGTCGACCTTCGCGGAGATGGACGCACCCTGGGTCGAGACGACCGCGTGCACGCCTGCCGCGGTCCGCGAGATGTCCTCGTCGACGAGAGCGCGGACGTCGGTCTCGGCGTCGTCGGCGAAGCGGCTGCTCTGCCAGGCGCTGACCCCGCCCATCGCCACGCCGGTCACCGCGACGCTGGCCACGGCCAGCGCCACCACCTTGGTCCTGATGCCCCAGCCCGAGGGGTTGGCCCAGGTGGGCGCCGTCATCCCGCGCATGTCCGTCCTTCGTATCGGTCGCAGCGCCGCATCTGCTGCTCTGTCGGTATCTCGGCAGTCCGGCGTCGTTCCGGCACGGGATCGCTACGGTCGTGACCTCTCCGTCATGTTGGAGTGGCTCCACCGAGAGGATCGCCGTGCCCGACGCCCGGACCGACGTGCCCCGCGCAGGGGGAGAGCGCGAACTGCTGCGCGCGTACCTGGACTTCCACCGGCAGACCCTCGCGATGAAGTGCGCGGGCCTGTCCGACGGCGACCTGCGCCGCCGCGCGGCGCCGCCGTCGACGCTGTCGCTCCTGGGGCTGGTCCGGCACATGGCGGAGGTCGAGCGGGCCTGGTTCCGCCGCGTGATCGACGGCCAGGACGTGCCGTGGCTGTGGTCGCGCGAAGGGGACCACGCCGCGGCGTTCGACGTGGAGGGTGCGGCGCCGGCCGACGCGTTCGCCGCGTGGGAGGCGGAGATCGCGCACGCCCGCCGGATCGAGGCGGCCGCGCCGTCGCTGGACGTCGTCGGGGTGGACCGCCGGTCGGGCGACGAGTACTCGCTGCGCCGGGTCATGGTCCACGTCGTCCAGGAGTACGCGCGGCACAACGGCCACGCCGACCTGCTGCGCGAGCGGATCGACGGCGCCACCGGCGTCTGACCTGCGGCATCATGGCGCGCGTCGGCGCACGACCCCATCCCAGCGGAGGACCAGCATGCGGATCGGCATCCTGACCGGCGGTGGCGACTGCCCCGGCCTCAACGCCGTCATCCGGGCGGTCGTGCGCAAGGGCATCGGCGAGCACGGCGACGAGATCGTGGGGTTCCGCGACGGCTGGCGCGGGGTCCTCGAGGGCGACAGCGTGCCGATGGACCTGGCGGCGGTCCGCGGCATCCTGCCCCGGGGCGGCACGGTCCTGGGCACCTCGCGCACCAACCCGTACGCGGTGGACGGCGGGCCGGAACGGGTCATGGCCACCCTGGAACGGCTGGGCATCGACGCCCTCGTCCCGATCGGCGGCGAGGACACCCTCGGGGTGGCCACGCGTCTGGCGGAGGCCGGGGTGCGGGTGGTCGGCGTCCCCAAGACCATCGACAACGACCTCGACGCCACCGACTACACGTTCGGCTTCGACACCGCCGTCGGCGTGGCCATGGAGGCCATCGACCGGCTGCACACCACCGGCGACAGCCACCACCGCACCCTCGTGGTCGAGGTGATGGGGCGGCACGCCGGCTGGATCGCGCTGCACGCCGGGATGGCCGGCGGTGCCAACGTCATCCTGATCCCGGAGAACCCGTTCGACGTCGACGCCGTCGTCGAGCACTGCCGGCACCGGTTCGCCTCCGGGTACTCGCCGATCGTCGTCGTCTCCGAGGGGGCGAAGCCCAAGGACGGCGGTCTGATCCTGTCGACGGGGGAGAAGGACGCCTTCGGCCACGTGCGGCTCGGCGGGATCGGGGCGGCGCTGGCCGCGCTGATCGAGGAGCGCACCGGGCGGGAGTCGCGGGCGGTCGTCCTCGGCCACATCCAGCGCGGCGGCACGCCGTCGCCGTTCGACCGGGTGCTGGCCACCCGCTTCGGGCTGGCCGCCGTCGACGCCGTCCACGACGGGCAGTCGGGGATCATGGTGGCGCTGCGGGGCACCGACATCGTCCGCGTGCCGCTGAGCGCGGCCACCGCCCAGCTCAAGCTCGTCCCGGCCGAGCGGTACGCGGAGGCGGAAGTCTTCTTCGGCTGAATCCGGCCGCGCCGTACCCTCGTGGGCGTGAGTCTCCCCGAACCCGCTGAGCTGCTGCCCGGTCTCGACCGGTGGAAGGACCTGCCCGCCGCCCAGCAGCCGCAGTGGCCCGACCGCGCCGCCCTCGACGCGGTGCTCGACACCCTCTCCACCGTGCCGCCGATCGTGGCGCCGGCGGAGATCGACGGCCTGCGCGCCCAGCTCGCCGAGGTGGCGCAGGGCCGGGCGTTCCTGCTCCAGGGCGGTGACTGCGCGGAGACGTTCGACCTCAACACCGAGCCGCATCTGCAGAGCACCACGCGCACGCTGCTGCAGATGGCCGTCGTCCTCACCTACGGGGCGAGCGTCCCGGTGGTGAAGGTGGGGCGGGTCGCCGGCCAGTACGCCAAGCCGCGCTCGTCCGACACCGACGCCCTGGGCCTGCCCAGCTACCGCGGCGACATGGTCAACTCGCTGGAGCCGGTGCTCGAGAAGCGCATCCCCGACCCGAACCGGCTGGTGCGCGCCTACGCGAACTCCGCCGCGGCGATGAACATGATCCGCGCCTACGCCCGCGGCGGCCTCGCCGACCTGCACGCCGTGCACGACTGGAACAAGGACTTCGTCGCCAACTCGCCGGCCGGCGTGCGCTACGAGGTCATCGCCCGCGAGATCGACCGGGCGCTGGCGTTCATGAAGGCGTGCGGCATCGACGACGACGCCCTGCGCGGGGTCGAGCTGTACAACTCGCACGAGGCGCTGATCCTCGACTACGAGCGGGCGCTGCTGCGCGTGCACGACGGCCGGGCGTACGCCGCCTCGGCGCACTTCGTGTGGGTGGGGGAGCGGACCCGCCAGATGGACGGCGCGCACATCGAGTTCGTCTCGAAGCTCGCCAACCCGATCGGCGTGAAGATCGGCCCGACGACGACGCCGGAGCAGGCGACCGAGCTCGTGGAGCGGCTCGACCCCGACGGCATCCCGGGGCGCCTCACGCTGATCAGCCGCATGGGCAACGGGAAGATCCGCGACGTCCTGCCGGCGATCGTGGAGAAGGTGACGGCCTCCGGCCACCAGGTGGTCTGGCAGTGCGACCCGATGCACGGCAACACCCACGAGTCGTCCACCGGCTACAAGACCCGCCACTTCGACCGCGTCGTCGACGAGGTGCTCGGGTTCTTCGACGTGCACCGGGCGCTGGGCACCTGGCCCGGCGGCATCCACGTCGAGCTCACCGGTGAGGACGTCACCGAGTGCCTCGGCGGCGCGATGGAGATCAGCGACGAGGACCTCAACAGCCGGTACGAGACCGCGTGCGACCCGCGGCTGAACACCGGCCAGTCCCTCGAGCTGGCCTTCCTCGTCGCGGAGATGCTGCGGGGATGACCCGGGCTGCTGAGCTGGTCGACCTCCGTTCCGACACCGTCACCAGGCCCACCGCCGGCATGCGCCGGGCCATGGCGGACGCCGAGGTCGGGGACGACGTCTACGCGGAGGACCCCACGGTCCGCGCGCTCGAGGAGCGGGTCGCGGCCCTGTTCGGCCACGAGGCGGCGCTGTTCGTCCCGTCGGGGACGATGGGCAACCAGATCGGGATGCGGCTGGTCTGCGAGCCGGGCCAGGAGGTGCTCTGCGACGCCGACGCGCACGTCGTCACCTACGAGATGGGCGCGGCCGCCGCGATCTTCGGGATCTCCACCCGGACGGTCGTCTCCGACCGGGGCCTGCTCGACGCCGACGCGCTCATCGCGCAGGTGCGGCCGAGGGGCGACTGGCACCTGACCTCGACCGCCGCGATCGCCGTGGAGAACACCCACAACCGGGGCTTCGGACGCGTGCAGCCGCTCGGCGAGCTGCGGAAGCTGTGGGACTGGTCGCGGACCGCCGACGTCGCGGTGCACCTCGACGGCGCCCGCATCTGGAACGCGCACGTCGCCTCCGGCGTGGAGCTGGCCACCTACGGGCGGCTGGCCGACACGGCGTCGGTGTGCTTCTCGAAGGGGCTGGGCACGCCGGTCGGCTCGGTGCTCGTGGGCTCCGCCGAGCGCATCGCGACGGCGCGGCTGTGGCGCAAGCGCCTCGGCGGCGGCATGCGCCAGGTGGGCGTGCTCGCCGCGGCGTGCCTCTACGCGCTCGACCACCACCTGCCGCGGCTGGGCGAGGACCACGAGCACGCCCAGCTGCTGGCCAAGCGCCTCGGCGTCGACCCGTCGACCGTCGAGACCAACATGGTGGTGCTCGACGACGTGAACGCCCCCGTCGTCGCCGAGGCCGCCAAGGCGCAGGGCGTGCTGGTCTCGCAGGTGAGCCCCCGCCGCATCCGCCTGGTGACGCACCTCGACGTCGACCGCGCCGCCCTCGACCGCGCCGCCGACGTCCTGAGCGAGCTCCTCACCAGCTGACCCCCTCGCCGAGATCACGTGATCTCGGCACATCAGGGCCGTCGGAGCGCCGAGATCACGTGATCTCGGCGGGTGGGTCAGGCGGCGCGGGACGCGGCGGCGGGCGCGACCAGCGAGCGCAGCAGGTCGATGTCGCGCTTGTGCCCGAGGCACGGCGACCCGTCCAGCTCGGACGGCGTCTCGACCACCAGGGGGACGCCGGCGATCGAGGGGTGGGCGAGCAGCTCGGCGAAGGGAGCCACGCCGATGGAGCCCTCGCCGATCGTGGTGTGCCGGTCGCGCTTGGAGCCGCACGCGTCCAGCGAGTCGTTGGCGTGCACGAGACCGAGCCGGCCCGGCCCGACGGTGGCGGTCACCGCGTCGAGCGTCGCCGTCATCCCGCCGGGGGTGACGAGGTCGTGGCCGGCCGCCCACACGTGGCAGGTGTCGAAGCAGACGCCGAGCAGCGGGTGGTCGTCCAGCGCCGCGAAGTAGGGGCCGAGCTCCTCGACCGTCGCGGCCAGCGCCTTGCCCCCGCCGGCGGTCGGCTCGATCAGCAGCCGCGGACCGTCGGCCGGCGCGGCGTCGAGGACCGGCAGCAGCCGCTCGTGCAGCTGCCGCAACGCCGCCTCGTAGCGGTCCTCGCCGACCGCCGACCCGGCGTGGACGACGACGCCCGCGCAGCCGAGCTCCGCGCCGCGGCGCAGGTTGTGCTCGATGGAGGCGATCGACTGCTCGACGGTCGCCTCGGTGGGGGAGCCGACGTTCACCAGGAACGGGGTGTGGATGAACGACGGCACCGCGCGCTCGGCGCAACCCTCGATGAAGAGGGCGTCCTGCTTCGCGTCGCCGGCGGTGAGCTTCCACCCCCGGGGGTTGCCGACGAACACCTGCACGGCCCGGGCGCCGACGGCGTCGGTGTAGGCGAGGCCGCCCTTGGCGAGGCCGCCCTTGATCTGGATGTGCGCCCCGATGGGAGGCGCGGTCACGGCGTGCTGCACTGCTAGAAGGCCACCAGGATCTTGACGGAGGTGCCCTGCTCGACGCTCTCGCCGGCGGAGGGCTGCTGCTGACGGACCTTGTTGCCGATGAACCGCGTGGCGTCGACCCTGAGGCCCGCGGCCTCGAGGGCGGCCTTCGCCTGGTCCTCGTTCATGCCCACCACGTTGGGCACGGCGACCAGGGGCACGCCCGCGGAGACGGTGATGGTCACCTCGCTGCCGTAGGGGGCCGGCGCGTCGGACGGCCCCGGGCTCACGGCCATGACCTCGCCCTTGTCGACGGCGGCGCTGCGCCCGTCCTCGCCGCGCACCACGGTGAAGCCGAGCGCCTCGAGGTTCGACGTGGCCTGCTCGGGGCTCTGGCCCGTGACGTCGGGGACGGCGACCGGCGCGTGCCCGAGGCTGACGGTCACGGTGACCACTTCGTCGCGGCGGAGCTCGGTCCCGGCGGCCGGGGTGAACCCGAGCACGAGGCCCGCGGCCACGTCGTCGTCGTGCTTCTCGGCCTTGGCGACCTGGATGGGCATGGTGTCCTGCAGGTGCGCGACGACCTCGTCGTAGGGCTTGCCGATCAGGTCGGCCGGCACGACGAAGCGCTCCGGGCCCTGGGAGACCGTCAGGCGGACGTCGGTGCCGCGGATCGCTTCGCCGGGCGCCGGGTCGGTGGACATGACCGCGCCGGCGGGGAACTCCTCGCTCCAGACCTCGTCGCAGCAGTCGGGGGTGAGCCCGGCCTCCTGCAGCAGGTCGATGGCGGCGGCCTGGTCCTTGCCGACGAGCTCGGGGATCGTCGTCCAGCGGCCGCTGCCCAGCCACCAGCCGACGGCGGCGATGGTGACCACCAGCAGGACGACGACGGCGAGGGCGAAGCGGGCGCGACGGCGCCGGATGTGCTGCGGCACGCCGGGACGCGGACGGTCCAGCCCGGCCGGCCGGCGGCCGTTGACGTTCATCGTGGGGCCGCCGGCGGCCGGGAGCACGCCGGTGCGGCCCGCGCGGTCGGTGCGCTGGCCGCCCAGGACGGCGGTGCCCGGGTCGCTCGGGTGCCGCGGGCGGGTCGGGCGGTTGGTCGGGCGCAGCGTCTGCGGCCCGGCGGTGCTGCGGCCGGTCGGCACGGGGACCGGCTCGATGCCGAGGTCCTTGCGCACGTGGCCGAGCTCGGCGAGGAACGCGCCGGCGTCCACGGGCCGGCCGGCGGGGTCGCGGCGGGTCGTGCGGGCGACCAGCTCGTCGACCGCCCAGGGCAGTCCCTCGACCTCCGCGGACGGCGCGGGGACGTCGTGGTGGACGTGCTGGTAGGCCACGGCGAGCGGGGTGTCGCCGCCGTACGGCGGGTGCCCGGTGAGCATCTCGTAGAGCACGATGCCGGCGGCGTAGATGTCGCTGCGGGCGTCGGCCTTGCCGCGCTCGAGCTGCTCGGGCGAGAGGTAGGCGACGGTGCCGATGAGGACGCCGCCGGTCTGGCTGGCCTGCGCGGTGCCGGTGCCGACGACGGCGCGGGCGAGGCCGAAGTCGGCGACCTTGACCACGCCGTCGACCCCGATGAGCACGTTCTCGGGCTTGATGTCGCGGTGCACGATCCCGGCCCGGTGCGCGGCGGTCAGGCCGGCGAGCACCGGCTCCAGGACGGCGAACGCCTCGGCGACCGTCAGCCGGCCGCGGGCGGTGAGCAGGTCGCGCAGCGTGCGGCCGCGCACCAGCTCCATGACCAGGAACACCAGGCCCTGGTCGCTGCCCTGGTCGCTGACGCCGACCACGTTGGGGTGGCTGAGCATGGCCGCCGCCCGCGCCTCGCGGGTGAACCGGTCGACGAACGTGGGGTCGTGGGCGAGGTGCTCGGCCATCACCTTGACCGCGACCGTCTTGTGCAGGCGCAGGTCGGTGGCGGCGTAGACCGTGGACATGCCGCCGCGGGCGAGCCGCTCCTCGAGGCGGTAGCGCCCCTCGAGGACCAGGCCCACCACGGGGTCGGTCACGGCTGTGTCCACCCGAGCGAGTGTAGGAGCGTCCGGGGCGCGGAACGGCCAACCACGCGGTACGGGGGGCCGCCGTGGCCCCTGGTACGGATGGTCCGCCGCACGCTCAGGTGTGCTTCGTCACGCCAGGTCGAGGCCGGGGTACAGCGGATGGCGGTCGAGCAGCTCGGCCGCGGCGGCGCGGGTCCGCTCGGCCAGACCGTCGGTGAGCGTGAACTTGGCCCGCGACGGCTCGCCCGCCGACGTGGTCGTCGGCGTGGCCCCGGCGAGGACGTCGGCGATGAGCTCGGCCACCCGGTCGAACTCGGCCGGTCCGAAGCCGCGGGTGGTCAGCGCGGGCGTGCCGATCCGGACGCCGGAGGTGTACCAGGCGCCGTTGGGGTCGGCCGGGACGGCGTTGCGGTTGGTGACGATGCCCGAGTCGAGCAGCGCCGACTCGGCCTGCCGGCCGGTCAGCCCGAACGAGCTGACGTCGAGCAGCACCAGGTGGTTGTCGGTGCCGTCGGTGACCAGCCGCACGCCGCGCGACCGCAGCCCGTCGGCGAGCGCCACGGCGTTGTCGACGATGCGCTGCGCGTACGCGGCGAAGGCCGGCTGCCGGGCCTCGGCGAAGGCCACCGCCTTGGCGGCCATGACGTGGGGCAGCGGCCCCCCGAGAACCATCGGGCAGCCGCGGTCGACGGCGTCGGCGAACTCGGGCTGGGCGAGCACGAAGCCGCCGCGCGGGCCGCGCAGCGACTTGTGGCTGGTGCTGGTGACGACGTGGGCGTGCGGCACCGGGTCGAAGTCGCCGGTGAGCACCTTGCCGGCGACCAGGCCGGCGAAGTGCGCCATGTCGACCACGAGGGTGGCGCCCACCTCGTCGGCGATCTCGCGCATCGTCGCGAAGTTCACCCGCCGCGGGTAGGCCGAGTACCCGGCCATGAGGATCAGCGGGCGGAACTCCTTCGCGCGGGCGCGCACGGCGTCGTAGTCGAGGAGCCCGGTCGTCGGGTCGGTGCCGTAGGAGCTCTGCTCGAACATCTTGCCGCTGATGTTGGGGCGGAAGCCGTGGGTCAGGTGACCGCCGGCGTCCAGCGACATGCCGAGCATCCGCTGGTCACCGAGGGCGCGGCGCAGGTCCGCCCACTCGGCCTCGGACAGGTCGTTGACGTGCTTCGCGCCGGCCCTCTCGAGCGCGGGCGACTCGATGCGCGAGGCCAGCACCGCCCAGAAGGCCACCAGGTTGGCGTCGATGCCCGAGTGCGGCTGGACGTAGGCGTAAGGGGCGTCGAACAGCTCGCGGGCGTGCTCGGCGGCCAGAGCCTCGACGGTGTCCACGTTCTGGCAGCCCGCGTAGAAGCGGTGCCCGACGGTGCCCTCGGCGTACTTGTCGCTGAACCAGTTGCCCATGGTCAGCAGGACGGCGGGGCTGGCGTAGTTCTCGCTCGCGATGAGCTTCAGCGAGGCGCGCTGGTCGGCCAGCTCCTGGCCGATCGCGTCGGCCACGCGGGGCTCGACGGCGCCGATGACCTCGAGCGCGGCCCGGTAGGCGGTCGACGCCGCGGCGCCGTCGAAGCCGGCGGCGGCAGCGGGGGCGGAGGGGAAAGCGGTCATGAGAGGGCTCCTGCGCGTGACGTCGGTGTGCCCAGGCGCACGGCGGGGTGGTGCAGGCCGCTCCCCGGTGGTGGTCCACCTCGATGCGCCAGTCACGGCCCCCCGAGAGGTTATCGCGCGGCCGTGACGGTGTCGCGAGGCACCGAGCGCACGTCGTCCAGACCGCACAGGGCCATCGTGTGCGCCAGCTCCTCGCCCAGCGCCGTGAGCACGCGCGAGACGCCGTCGGACCCGCCGGTGGCCAGGCCCCAGATGGTCGGCCGCCCGACGAAGACAGCGGTCGCCCCGAGCGCCAGCGCCACGAGCGCGTCGGAGCCGGTGCGGATACCGCCGTCGGCGTAGACCTCGACCTGGTCGCCCACCGCGGCCACCACCTCGGGGAGGGCGTGCGCGCTGGCGACCGCGGGGTCGACCTGCCGGCCGCCGTGCGTCGACACCCACACCGCCGATGCCCCCGCCTCCACGCAGCGGACGGCGTCGTCGTCCCGGAGCACCCCCTTGACCACGACCGGGAGCCCGGAGAGCTCGCCGTAGCGGGCGATGGAGTCGAAGGTCCAGGTGGCCGTCGCCAGGTCGCGCAGTCCTGGCCGGTCGCCGTCCTCGGGCGGGTGGTTGGCCATCCGCAGGTCGGCGGGGAGGGCGAAGTCGTGCCGCAGATCGCGGTGGCGGCGGCCGAGCAGCGGCAGGTCGACGGTGAGGACGAGCGCGCGGTACCCGGCGTCGCCCGCCCGGCGGGCGAGGTCGTCGGTGTGCCGCTCCGAGTGCAGCCGGTAGAGCTGGAACCACGCGGGTGCCCCGGCAGCCGCCTCCGCGACCTCCTCCAGCGTCTGCGTGGCGCTGGTGGAGACGGTCATGAGCGCGCCCGCGGCCGCGGCGCCGCGCGCGGTGGCGAGCTCGCCCTCGGGGTGCGCCATCCCCTGGTAGGCCCAGGGGGCGACGCCGATCGGGGTCCGGACGGCGCTGCCGAGCACCGATGTCGCCAGGTCCACCGACGTGATGCCGCGCAGCACGCGGGGACGCAGCCGCCACGAGCGCCATGCCGCCGGGGCCTCGGTCAGGGTCGTCTCGGTCGCGGCCCCGCCGGCGTAGTAGTCGAAGACGTCCTCCGGCAGCCGCTCGCCGGCGCGCGCCTCGAGCCGGGCCAGGTCGAGGAAGGGGGGTTCTCCACCGCGATCCTCGGGCGTCGGTTCCCCGACGGCACGCCGGCGCTGCCCCGGTACCGGGCTGTCGGCTGGTCCACTGCCCGCCATAGGCTCGCATCCTATGGACACGCTCACGCCCGCGGAGGTCGCCCAGCTCCTGGGCACCTCGCCGAACCGGGTCCGGCAGCTGCTGCGCGACCGGAAGCTGATGGCCGTCCCGGGCACCGGGAACGGGAAGATCCCGGCCGACTTCGTCCAGGACGGCGCGATCCTCAAGCACCTCCCGGGCCTGCTGACCGTGCTCAAGGACGGCGGCTTCACCGACGAGGAGGCCTTCGACTGGCTGTTCCGGGAGGACGACTCGCTGCCCGGCACCCCCGTGCAGGCGCTGCGCGACGACCGGCACACCGAGGTCACCCGCCGGGCCCAGGCCCTGGCGTTCTGATCCGCGCATGGGGCACCTGACCTACCTCGCCCTGCTGGTCGGGTGCCTGCTGGTCACCGCCCCGCTCGAGCTGGTCCTGCGGGTGCGCGTGTACGCCCGCTGGCGCCGGCTGCTGCTGGCCGTCGCCCCCGAGTTCGTCGTCTTCGTCGTGTGGGTGCTCTACGCGATCGCCCAGGGGCACTGGGACTACAGCGACGAGCTCACCGTCGGCGTCCGGCTGCCGGGCGGCATCCCGGTCGAGGAGGTGCTGTTCTTCCTCGTCGTCCCGCTGTGCTCGGTGCTGGCGCTGGAGGCGGTGCGCCGGGTGACCGGCTGGGACGCGGGCTATCCCGCGGAGGAGGCCGACGCATGAGCTACTCGGCCCTGGCCGTCGTCGCCGTCGTCGCCGTCCTGGTGGTGGACCTGGCCGTCTACCGGACGCGGATGGTGACCCGGAAGGCCTTCTGGACCGCGTACGCGATCATCGTGACCTTCCAGCTGCTCATGAACGGCGTGCTCACCGGGCTGGACGTGGTCACCTACGACGAGCGGGCCATCTGGGGCCCGCGGATCGCCTACGCGCCGGTCGAGGACCTGCTCTTCGGCTTCGCGATGGTGACCCTCACCCTGGCCAGCTGGGCGGCGGTCAACCGGCGGGCGAACACCGCCAGGCGGCGGGGCCGGGACACCGACACCCGCCGGTCGAGCACCCGGTAGTCCGCCCGCTCGATCGCGCCGAGGATGCCGCCGTACAGGGCGGTCGCGGCGCGCACGCAGTCCCGCGACTCGGGCGCCAGCATGGGCGTCCCCGGCGCAGCGTCGTCGTACCGGCGGCGGACGACCGCCACCATCTCCCGCATCAGCTGCCGGAACCGGTCGTCGAACCGCTTGGCCTCGAGCTGCTCGCGGGTCACCCCGTGCGCGGCCATCAGGTCCTCCGGCAGGTAGACCCGGCCGCGGTCGACGTCCTCGCCGACGTCGCGCAGGAAGTTGGTGAGCTGGAAGGCCTCGCCCAGGGCGATGGCGTGCGGCGCGGCCTCCTCGCGCGCGACACCGGGCGCGGTGCCGAGGACGGGCAGCACCTGCAGCCCGATGACCGACGCCGACCCCCACATGTACCGGTCCAGCGCGGCCAGGTCGGCGTAGCCGGTGACGTCGAGGTCGCTGCTCATGGCCGCGAGGAAGTCGACGAGGTGCTCGACGGCGATGCCGTGGCGACGGTAGGTGTGCACCAGTGCCAGGCGGACGGGGTCGTCGGACCAGCCGGCCTCCAGGTCGGCGAGCACCGCGCGCGACCAGTCCGCGAGGTCGCCGGCGGGGTCCGCGCCGGGCAGGTCCACCAGGTCGTCGGCGGTGCGGGCGGCCGCGTAGAGCGCGTGCACCGCGGGCCGGCGGTCGGGGGTGAGCAGGCGGGTGGCCAGGTGGTAGCTCTTCCCGTGCCGGGCGGCGATCGCCGCGCAGTGCCGGTAGGCCGCGGCGAGCTGCTCCTCGCGGCCGGCGACCGCGGTCATCCCGTGATCCTCTCCGCGGCGAGCCGGCCGCTGATCAGCACCATGGGCACGCCCACGCCGGGCTGCACCGACGACCCCGCCAGGACCACGTTCTCCGGGCCGCGGCGGGGGAGCGTGGAGGGCCGGAAGGGGCCGGTCTGGCCGAAGGTGTGCGCCAGCGCGAACGGGGTGCCCGCGGCCATGCCCTGCGCCGCCCAGTCTCGCGGCGTCGCCATCTCCTCGACCTCGACGGCGCCGGTCAGACCGGACCAACCGCGCGCCTCCAGCGTCTCGAGCACCTCGTCGCGGTAGCGCGGGCCGAGCGCCGTCCAGTCCAGGTCGGGGTTGCCGCCGCTGCGCCGGTCGAGGTTGGGGGTGGGCGCCACGATGCTCAGCACCTGGCCGCCGTCGGGGGCCAGGCCGCGGTCGGTGCGCGAGGGCATGCTCACCAGCAGGCTCGGGTCGCTCATCGGCCGGCCGTCGCGGGTGAGCTCGTCGAACACGCCGCGCCACGAGTCGCCGAAGCTGATCGTGTGGTGCGCCTGGCCGGGCAGCTCGGTGCGGACGCCGACGTGCAGCGCCACGCAGGACGGTGAGTACACCGGCCGGCGAGGGCCTCGCAGACCCGGGACGAGCGTCCACGGCTGGTCGGTGGTCACGACGACGGCGTCCGCGGCCAGCCGGTCGCCGTCGGCGAGGCGGACCGCCGACACCCGTCGTCCCGACGTCTCCAGCTCGGCGACGGTCGCTCCGTACCGGAAGGCGACCCCGGCGTCGGCCGCCGCGGCGGCCAGGGCGTCCGGGACGGCGGCGATGCCGCCCATCGGGTGCCAGACCCCCGCCCCGATGTCGAGCTGCGCGATGACGGCGTAGGCGGCGATCGCCCGGAAGGGCGAGACCCCCGCGTAGAGCGCCTGGAAGCTGAACAGCCGGCGCAGCCGGTCGTCGGCGAAGTACTTCTCCACGTGCCGGGACAGCCGGCCGAAGCCGCCGCGCCGGGCCAGCGCGACCAGCTCCGGGCCGAGCAGGTCCAGCGGCGAGTCGAGGTTCCGGTCGATGAAGGTGGTGAGCTGCAGCCGATAGAGCTCGGCGAGGTCGGCCAGGTAGCGGCGCAGGGCGCCGGCCTCGGCCGGTCCGCACAGGGCGGCGACCTCGGCGGCGAAGGCGTCGGGGTCGGCGTGCACGTCGAGCCGCGAGCCGTCGCCGAACTGCGCGCGGTAGGTCGTCTCCAGCGGGACCAGCGTCAGCCGCTCCTCCAGCTTCTCGCCTACGGCGGCCAGGGTGGCGGCGAGGATCTCGGGCGCGGTGAACACCGACGGCCCGGTGTCGAGCGCGTAGCCGTCGCGGGTGACCCGGCCGGCACGGCCGCCCGGCCCGTCCCCCCGCTCCACGACCGTCACCTCGCGGCCGGCGCCGCGCAGCCGCAGGGCGGCGGCCAGCCCGGCGAGCCCGGCCCCGACGACGACCACGCGGTCGGTGCGGCCCGGGACGGTGCGCACCATCAGGCGGTGCGGGAGGTGGCGGCGACGGCGAGGGCGTCGAGCGCCGCCCGGGCGTCGCCGGCCAGGGGCGCCTCGGCGATGGCGGTGCGCGCCCGGGCGGTGCTCTCGGTGATCCGCTCCTCGACGCGGGCGCGGGCGCCGGTGGCCTCGAGCAGAGCGCGGAGGGAGTCGAAGTCCTCCGGCCGCGCGTCGGCGTTGCCCAGCAGCTCGTCGAGCATCCGCCGGCCGTCGGCGTCGGCCGCCTCCTCGGCGAGCGCGATGAGCAGCGTCTGCTTGCCCTCGCGCAGGTCGTCGTCGGCGGACTTCCCCGTGACGGCGGGGTCGCCGAACACCCCGAGGACGTCGTCACGGAGCTGGAAGGCCTCCCCGAGGGGGAGGCCGATGGCGGTGCAGGCCTCGACGACGTCCGGGCCGGCCCCGGCGATCGCCGCGCCGAGCTGGAGGGGCCGCTGCACGGTGTACCCGGCGCTCTTGTAGCGCGCGACGGTCAGGGCGCCGTCGGCCCCGGGCAGGCCGCCGGCGGCGCGCAGCAGGTCGAGGTACTGGCCGGCGGTGACCTCCGTGCGCATGGTGTCCCACACCGCCCGGGCGCGGGCGAGCGCGGCGGGGGAGATGCCGGAGCGGCGCAGCAGCTCGTCGGACCAGACCAGCGCCAGGTCGCCGACGAGGATGGCCGCGCCGGTGCCGAACAGCTCCCGGTCGCCGTCGAGCGCCTCGGCGGTGTGGCGGGAGGCGAAGCCGATGTGGGTGGCCGGCCGGCCGCGGCGGGTGCGGGCGCCGTCCATGACGTCGTCGTGCACGAGCGCGCTCGCATGCACGAACTCCAGCGCCGCGACGGCGCGGAGCACCGCGGCGTCGTCCTCGCTCCCTGCGGCGCGGGCACCGCGCCAGCCCCAGTAGGCGAAGGCGGGGCGCAGCCGCTTGCCGCCCTCGGCGAGGGCGCTCACCTCGTCGACGACGGGGAGGAGGCTGGCGTCCATGGCGGCGAGCGTGTCGCGCTGCTGGTCGAGGAAGTCGGCGAGCGCCGCGCTGACCGCCGTCCGCAGCCGGTCGAGCTCGGCGGCCGCCAGCGGAGGAGCCGTGGCCTGACGGTGGTCGGTCCCGGCGGTCACCGGCCCAGTATTGCCCAACCCGGTGGGGCGCGACCTCGTGAGCACGGCAGGTCCGGTGCGGTGTGTCATCGTCGTCCCCTCCTCGGGCCCCGGAGGGCGCCGGTCCTCGCTGCGTGTCCTCTTCCGCCCGGGCGGCGCCGGTGGATGCACGTGGGGGTGACGTGCCGGCGTCAATGGCTCTCGGTGCCGCCGGGCGCCCGTACCCTCGTTGCCCGTGACCGGCACCGTGCGTGAACTCCTCGCCTCCGAGCGCCCCACGTGGTCGTTCGAGTTCTTCCCGCCGAAGACGCCCGAGGCGGAGCCGCAGCTGTGGCAGGCGCTGCGCGAGCTCGAGCGGCTGCAGCCGTCGTTCGTGTCGGTCACCTACGGCGCGGGCGGCTCGACGCGCGAGGGCACGGTCTCGGTGACCGAGCGGATCGCCACCGAGACGACGATGACGCCGATGGCGCACCTGACCGCCGTCGACCACAGCGTCGCCGAGCTGCGGCACGTGGTGAGCCGGCTGGCCGCGGCCGGGGTGAAGAACCTGCTGGCGCTGCGCGGCGACCCGCCGGGCGCCGACCCGCAGGCCGAGTGGACCGCCCACCCCGAGGGCCTCAACTACGCCGCCGAGCTGGTGGAGCTCATCAAGTCGATGGGCGACTTCTCGGTCGGCGTCGCGGCCTTCCCCGAACGGCACCCGCGCTCGCCCGACTTCGACAGCGACGTCACCCGTTTCGTCGAGAAGTGCCGCGCCGGCGCGGACTTCGCGATCACGCAGATGTTCTTCCGCGCCGAGGACTACCTGCGGCTGCGCGACCGGGTGGCCGCCCGGGGCTGCGACGTGCCGATCATCGCCGGCGTCATGCCGGTGACCAACGCGCGGCAGATCACCCGGATCGTCCAGCTGTCGGGCCAGGCGTTCCCGGCCGACCTCGCCGACCGCTTCGCCGAGCTCGACGGCGACCGGCCCGAGGACAAGGCCGCGGTGCGCGCCTACGGCGTCGAGGTGGCCACGGAGCTCTGCCGCACGCTGCTCGCCGAGGGGGTCCCCGGCATCCACTTCATCACGATGAACCGGTCGACGGCGACGCGCGAGGTCTACGCCAACCTGGCCCGCCTGCCCGCTATCTCCTGACCGGCCGGCCCTCGAGGACGGCGGCGGCCTGCGCCGCGGCCCGGCGCAGCCCCTCCCGCTCGGCGGCGTAGCCGCCGACCACGCCCACCACGGGCAGGTTCGAGAGCAGGCGGTGGTGCCACCGGCCCTTGGGCCGGGCGTCGAGGGCCTCGTCGATGCGGCCGAGCAGACCGGCCACCCGCCAGAGGGTCTTGGCGTTCCCGCGGAGGCCGCCCCGCTGGTCCCGCGCGCCCAGTGCCTCGTCGAGGTAGGCGCCCCGGGTCTTCTGCAGCAGCGGCTCCACCTGCTCGGGTGAGAGGTCGCGCCGGAGCAGCACCTTCGTGAGCAGGGAGACCTGCGCGGCCGGGTCCTCGACGCCGTGCTCGCTCGCCACCCCGAGGACGACGACGGACTGCACGGCGGTGCCCACGGTGTTCTGCAGCGGCAGGAGGTCGGCGAGCTTGCCGGCGAAGCGTGGCGCCGCGGAGACGCCGGCGGCCACGCGCGAGACGCGGTCGGCCCACCACTCGTCGCGCTCGGCCTGCGAGAGGGCCGGGGGGCGGCCGAGCCGCCGGACGAGCGGCGAGGCCAGCCGGTCGACCCGGCGGAGGACGTCGACGACGACGGCGTCGCTGATCTGTGCCATGAGCCCGTCATGCCCAAGCAGCCCCGTGGGTGACACGCAACGACTCCGGCGAATCTGTGGACGGCGTCCTGACCTGGGGATTCGTGGTGCGGCGTCGCCTCGTGCGCGGTAGACTTCGAACACCTGATCGAACGGGTGGGAGGTGTCGTGGACGAGCTGGAAGCGGCCCTCGACGCGCTCGCCGCGCAGGACCTCGACGGGTTGTTCGATCCGGCGCTGCTGGAGCGGGTGGCGCGGCTGGCCGCGGCGGCGAACCGGCTGGCGGCCGAGGTGACCCGCACGGTGCGGCGGGCGGAGGCGGTGGGCGCCAGCGAGCACGACGGGCTGACGTCGATGCGGTCGTGGCTGCGCACCCATGCGCGGTTGGCGCCGCGGGAGATCGGCCGGCTGATCGGCAACGGCCGGGCGCTGGAGCAGCTGCCGTCGCTGGCCGCCGCGTTCGCCGCCGGGCGGGTGACCGCCGATCAGGTAGCGGTGCTGGCGCCGGTCGGCTCGATGGAGGTGCAGGCCGAGGCGGTCGGGCAGGGCATCGACCTCGCCGAGATCGACACCCTGCTCACCGAGGTGGCGGCGACCCGGCCGCACGCGGAGCTGGGTCGGGTGGTGGGCCACTTCCTCGCCCGGCTCGACCCCGACGGGCCCGAGCCCGACCCGACCGAGGGCCGGTCGCTGACGTTGTCGACGCTGTTCGACGGGCGGCTGCGCATCCGCGGTGAGCTCGATGCGGTGGGCGGGGAGAAGCTGCAGACGGCGATCGAGTCGATCGTCCAGACCTCCCGCCCCGCCGGTGACACGCGGACCCGCGCCCAGCAGCAGGCCGACGCGCTCGTCCAGCTGTGCGACAACCAGCTGGCATCGGGTGATCTGCCGGTCTTGCGCACGCAGAAGCCGCACGTGGTCGTCAGCATCCCCCTGCAGGACCTGGTCGACCCCGCCACCGGCCCCGGTACGGCGCGGATGGGCTTCGGCGCGACGATCTCCGCGGCCCGGGCGCGCTGGCTGGCCTGCGACGGCATCGTCACCCGCATCGTCGTCGGACCCGAGGGCGAGCCCCTGGAACTGGGCCGCACCCACCGCGTGGCCAACGCCTCGCTGCGCAAGGCCGTCGAGCACCGCGACAAGACCTGCGTCTTCGCCGGCTGCGACGCCCCGTCCCACTGGTGCGACGTGCACCACCTGATCCACTGGGCCGACGGCGGCGACACATCGCTGGAGAACTCAGCGCTGCTCTGCGAACGGCACCACACCAAGGTCCACCACGGGTTCCGGATCGAACGCCTTCCCGACGGCCGATGGCGGACCTACCGGCCCGACGGCACCCAGATCCTCATCGGCGAACCGATACCCGTCTGAGGCCTGCTGGCTAGCGTGCGCTCATGATCACGTCGGCGGCAGTCCTCGCCTTTCTCGTCCTGGCCGGACTCGCGGTGTTCCAGCTGCTGCTCGTCGCGGGCAGGCCGTGGGGGCGGTTCGCCTGGGGCGGCCAGCACGAGGTGCTGCCGCCGCGGCTGCGCATCGGGAGCGTCGTCTCCCTCGTCGTCTACGCGGTGATCGCGGCCGTGGTGCTGCAGGCCGGCGGCCGTGCGGAGCTGCTACCCGGGGGATTCGTCGAGGTCGGCATCTGGGTGATCACCGGCTACTTCGTCCTCGGCATCGCGCTGAACGCCATGTCGCGCAGCCGCCCCGAACGGCTGGTCATGACGCCGGTCGCCGCGCTGCTCGCCGGTTGCTGTCTTGTGGTGGCGCTCGGGTGAGGACGCCGGGCTCGCCACCGGTCGTGCCGTTTGGTGGACTGCGCGGGTGATCGGGGGAGCGGCGTGCTGAGCCGGGACGACTACCTCGCGGCGTGGTCGCGGTGGCACGGCGACACGCCCACCGACCGCCCGCTGGTGCGCGGGTGGCTCACGGTGGCCTGGACCCTGGCGCGCCCGCTGGCCGGCTGGCCCCCGCTGGCCGCCACCGCCGCCGGCCTCGTGGTCGCGGTCGCCGCCGTGCCGGTCGCCGTGGCCGGGGGAGCGTGGCTCGTCCTGGCCGGGGTCCTGGTCGGGTTCTCCGGTCTGCTCGACTCGCTCGACGGGGCGCTGGCGATCGGCACCGGCCGGGCGTCGCGGCGCGGCTTCGTGCTCGACTCCGTCGTCGACCGGCTCACCGAGGCGGCCTACGCCGCGGCGCTGTGGGCGGCCGGCGCACCCGGCTGGCTCGCCGTCCTCTTCGGCGCGCTGTGCTGGCTGCCCGACTACCTGCGGGCGCGCGCCGGGCAGGCCGGTGTGGCCGAGACCGGGGCGCTGTCGGTGTGGGAGCGCCCCACCCGGGTGGCGATGGCCGGGATGACCCTCGGCGGCGCGGGCGTCCTGTCCGGCGTGGCGGGTGCCGCCCCGGTCGTCGTCACGGCCGGGACCGCGGTCGGCGCGTTCCTCGGGCTGGTCGGCCTGGCCCAACTCGGCCGCTCCCTGCGGCGACTGCTCGCCGACGGAGGGGGGTGACGCGGGGGACGCGCGTCGAGCCGACCGGGGGCCCGACTTCTACAGTGTCCCCCGTGGCCGGCCGAGCGGCCGCCACTCGACATCGTGCGGCCGTTCCGCCGATCCAGCACTCAGGGGAGCGTTCCGTGCCCGTCGTCGTCACCGGATCCATCGCCACCGACCACCTGATGACCTTCCCCGGGAAGTTCGTCGAGCAGTTCGTCGAGGGCCAGATGGAGAACGTCTCCCTGTCCTTCCTCGTCGACGACCTGGTGCAGCACCGCGGCGGGGCCGGCGCCAACATGGCCTACGGCCTGGGCCTGCTCGGGCTGCAGCCGGTGCTCGTCGGCGCGGTCGGCAGCGACTTCGCCGAGTACGACGCCTGGCTGACCCGGCACGGCGTGGACACGGCGAGCGTCCACTGGTCGGAGCTCAAGCACACCGCCCGCTTCGTGTGCACCACCGACGCCGCCAACAACCAGATCGCGTCGTTCTACTCGGGCGCCATGTCCGAGGCGGGCAACATCGAGCTCGGGCCGGTCGCCGAGCGCATCGGCGGGCCGGACCTGGTCGTCGTGGGGCCGAACGACCCCAAGGCGATGGTGCGGCACACCGAGGAGTGCCGGCAGCGCGGCTACCGGTTCGCCGCCGACCCGAGCCAGCAGCTGGCCTGGGCCGACGGCGAGATGATCCGCAACCTGGTCGACGGCGCCGACCTGCTGTTCACCAACGAGTACGAGTCCCACCTGCTCCAGCAGAAGACCGGCTGGGACGAGGACGAGGTGCTGGCGCGGGTCGGGACCTGGATCACCACCCGCGCGGCCGACGGCATCCTCGTGCGCCAGGCCGACGCCGAGCCGATCTCGGTCATCGCGGTGCCCGAGACCAAGCCGGTCGAGCCGACCGGCGGCGGCGACGCGCTGCGGGCGGGCTTCATCGCCGGGCGGATGTGGGGCCTGGGCCTCGAGCGCGCCACCCAGCTCGGCTCCGCGGTCGCGACCGCCGCCGTCGAGGTGATCGGCACCCAGGAGTACGACCTCCCCAAGCAGAGCTTCCTGGCCCGTTTCGCCGAGGCGTTCGGCGCCGACGCCGCCGACGAGGTCGCCTCCTTCCTCCCGGGCTGACCTACCTGCGACGGAGCTCCTCGCCGATCGAGGGGTCCTCCGCCCACGCGCGGTAGGGGATCCGCGGGATCTCGCGGACCTCTCCGATCGTCGACCACTCGTTCCCACCGAGGCGGGCCAGCGGCTGCAGGTGCTCGATCCGCGGGCGGCCGTCGCGGACCGCGTCGGCCCAGGCGCTGATCGACAGGACCCGCCCGAACACCACCGTGCTGTCGCCCAGCCGGACCGTCGAGTGCAGCACGCACTCGACCGACACCGGCGACTCCGCGACCCGGGGGACATCGACCCGGTCGCTGGGCTCCAGCCGGACGCCGCACTGCTCGGCCTCGCTCATGCCCGCCGGGAAGTCCGTGCCGGTCGCGTTGATCTGCTCGAACAGCGCCTCGGGCGTCAGGCTGACGGTGAACTCACCGGTCGCCTCGACGTTGCGCAGCGAGTCCTTGCGGCCGACCGAGGTGAACTGCACGACCGGCGGGTCCACGCAGGCCACCGTGTAGAAGGAGTGCGGCGCCAGGTTCAGCACGCCGTCGGCCGAGCGGCTGCACACCCAGGCGATCGGCCGGGGGACGACGACGGAGTTGAGCACGCGGTAGAAGGCGCGCGTCTCCATCTCGGCGGGGTCGAACTGCACACGGTCGGTCACCGGGACATCGTCGCCGGAGCGTCCCCGGCCGGCGCGGGCAGGGCAGGGGCGGCGCCTAGTGTGGCGCCCCGTGAGCCTGCAGATGAGAGCCGTGGCCGCGTTCGCGCATCTGGTCTTCAAGCCGCGGATGGCCACCGCCGAGCGCGGGCGGGCGCGGGTCGCGGCACCCAAGGGCCCGTCCGGGCCGCCGTCCGCGGTCCGTCGTCGCCACGACGTCACCACCCGGCGGGTCGGCGGGTTCGACTGCCACACGGTCGCGCCCCGCGGGCGCCGGGCGGAGCGGGCCGCGGTGTACCTGCACGGCGGCGCCTACATCGGGGAGACCGCCCCGCAGCACTGGGCGCTGGTCTCGCGGATGGCCGACGCCGGCGTCCGCGTCGAGGTGCCGAGCTACGGCCTGGCCCCGCGGCACACCTACCGCGAGGCCTATCCGTTCCTGACCGAGGTCTACCGGCAGCTCACGACCGAGGTGGACGCATCGGCGGTCACCCTCGTCGGGGACTCCGCCGGCGGGGGACTGGCCCTCGGCCTCGCGCAGACGCTCGCCGGGGCCGGGCTGCCGCAGCCACGGCGGCTGGTCCTGATCGCCCCCTGGCTCGACCTGACCATCAGCAACCCGGACGTCCCCGCGGTCGAGCAGCGCGATCCCTGGCTGAGCAGCGCCGGGCTGCACGAGGCGGCCGCGGCATGGGCCGGGGGTGACGACCCGACCGACCCCCGGCTCAGCCCGTTGAACGGGTCGCTCGCGGGCCTGGCCCCCGTCGACCTCTACGTCGGGACCCGCGACATCTGCCTGCCCGACGCCCGGCTCCTGCGGGACCGCGCCGCCGCCGCAGGCACGCCGTTCCGGCTGGAGGAGTGCGAGGGGGCGGTGCACGTCTACCCGCTGGTCCCGGCGCCCGAGGGACGGGCCGCCGCCCGCGAGATCGTCCGGTCGGTGGCCGGCTAGAGCCGCCTCCCGCGCCAGGCGAGGGTGCCGCGCCGGCGTCCCACGACGGACCTGGCCATGAGCACGTCCAGCAGCACGATCGAGGCCGGGTGCGCCAGGGCGTCCGGCCAGATCCGGCTGCCCGTGGCGGCACCGACCACCGCCCGCCCCGCCGCCGCGGCGAGCCAGCCGGCCAGCCCGGCGCGCGAGCCGCGCAGCGGCGCG
>SPQJ01000016.1 GCA_004570425.1 Bacillus sp. AZ43 | reverse complement strand
CCAGTGGGCCCAGGCCCGGGCGGCCGCGCGGGTCGCGACGGCCGATCCCGCCCTCTCCCCCGTGGCCCACTGGGCGGAGCTGGGCGCCTGGCGGGCGGTCGCCGCGCTGCCGGGGCCCGACCCGGCCGTGGCACCGCTGCTGGCGGACGACGTGCTCACCGCGACCGCCGAGACCTTCCTCGACGCCGCCGGCGGCGCGTCCCGGGCGGCGGCCGCCCTGAACATCCACCGGCAGACGCTGTACTACCGGCTGTCCCGCATCGAGGCGCTCACCGGCCTCGACCTGGCCGACGGCGGGGACCGGCTCCTGCTGCACGCCTCGCTGCGCGCGGCCCGCCTCGCGGCGCTCCCCTGACCGACCCCGCGCGACCCGCGCGGGTCACCTACCCTCGGGGGCGATGCCACCGGAGGACCTGACCGCGCAGAGCGGCGACGACGACGTCCTGCGCAGGCTCCGCACCGGGACGGCCGCCGAGCACGAGGACGTCGAGCGCACGCTCGACCTGCTCGACACCGGCCTGGACCGCGCCCGGCTGGCCGCGGTCCTCACCCGCATGCACGGGTTCTGGCGCGCCGCCGAGCTTGGCCTGGACGCGTGGGCCGCCGCGCACCCCGCGGACGCGGAGGGGCTGGACTGGTCCCGGCGCCGCCGGGCCGCGCTGTTCGCCGCCGACCTGCGCGCCCTCGACGCCGGCCCGGCGGCCGAGGCGCCGGAGCTGCCGGAGCCCGCCGACACCGACGAGGCCCTCGGCCGGCTCTACGTGCTCGAGGGTTCCACGCTCGGCGGCACCTTCATCGACCGCCACCTGTCGTCGCTGCCGCAGCTGGCCGACGTCCGCATCCGCGCGTTCTCCCCGTACGGCGGCGAGACCGGCGCGATGTGGGCGGCGTTCCGGCGGGCGGCCCGCGCACGCGTCACCGCCGGAGGGGACCCGGACGCCATGGTCCGCGCCGCCCGCGAGACGTTCCACGCCCTGGCCGAGTGGTGCCGTCCGGTCGCCCCGGTCCAGGCCGTGCCCGCGTGACCGACACCGGTCAGGACGTCGACTTCCTCCCGCCCGGCGCGCCCGTCGACCTGAGCAACTGCGAGCGCGAACCGATCCACGTCCCGGGCAGCATCCAGCCGCGCGGGGCGCTGCTCGCGGTCAGCGACGCCGAGTACGTCGTGCAGCAGGCGTCGGAGAACCTCGTCGACCTCACCGGGGTCGCCTGGGCCGACGCGCTGGGCCGGCCGCTGAGCGAGGTGCTGGGCCCCGCCGCCGGCGCGGTCGTCCGCTCCGCGAGCGCCTTCGGCGACCTGCGGGAGCGCAACCCCGTCGAGATCACCCTCGACGTCGACGGCAGCCGGGTGCCGGTCGACGCCCTGCTGCACCGCGCCGTGCTCCCGGGCGGCGCACCGCGGGGCGACGGCGAGCCGCCGGCCGTCGGTCTCGTCGTGGAACTGGAGCCGGCCCGCGGCCCCCGCCCCTTCTCGTTCCCGAACACGTACCAGGCGGTCCGGGGCACGGTCGGCGAGCTCAACCGGGCGTCGTCGCTGCAGGAGCTCTACGACATCACCGCCCAGGCGGTGCGCACCCTCACCGGGTTCGACCGCGTGATGGTCTACCGGTACGACGCCGACTACAACGGCGAGGTCGTCGCCGAGGCGAAGACGCCCGAACTGAACTCGTTCCTGGGGCTGCACTACCCCGCGTCGGACATCCCGGCCCAGGCGCGGGCGCTGTACGAGAAGAACTGGATCCGGCTCATCTCGGACGTCGACTACACGCCCTCCCCGCTGCAGCCGACCGCCCACCCGACCACCGGCGCACCGCTCGACCTCACCTACTCGACGCTGCGCAGCGTCTCGCCGATCCACGTCGAGTACCTGAAGAACATGGGCGTGCGTGCCTCGATGTCGATCTCGCTGCTGCGCGACGACACGCTGTGGGGGCTCATCGCCTGCCACCACTACAGCGGGCCGCACGCCCCGCCCTACGCCACCCGCGCGGCGGCGGAGTTCCTCGGCTCCACGCTGTCGCTGCGCCTGGTCGACCGCGCCGAGGAGGACGAGCTCGAGCGGGCCCTGCAGGTGCGCTCGACCCTCGCGTGGCTGACGGCGGCCACGCTCGACGAGGACCGACCGCTGGCCGAGACGCTGCTCAGGTCCCCCGACCTGCTCGACCTGGTGCCCGCCGACGGCGTGGTGGTCCGGCTGCAGCAGCACACCGGCAGCCGGGGCGCGGCCCTACCGGCGGCCGTCGCGGACGCCGTCGCGGCGTGGGCGGCCGGCCGGGGGGACGACGTCGTCGCCACGGACTCGCTGCCGCGCGACGGCCACTCACCGGACGTGCCGGTCGACCTGGCGTGCGGGGTGCTGGTGCTGCCGTTGCCCGAGGGGCAGTACGTCCTCTGGTCCCGCGGCGAGGCGGTGCGCGACATCGACTGGGGCGGCGACCCGCACAACAAGGCGATCGCCGAGCGCGAGGGCGACGAGATCCGGCTCAGCCCCCGCAAGTCGTTCGACCGGTGGCGGGAGACGGTGCGCGGCCGGTCCGAGCCGTGGACCGAGCAGGAGGTGGCCGGCGCCGGCGAGCTGCGCACCCACCTGCTGGAGGCCCTGTACGCCCGGTCGCGCAGCATCGTCCGCGCGGCCGAGACGCTGCAGCGGAGCCTGCTGTCGGACCCGCCGGAGCCCGACGACCTGCAGGTGGCGGTCCGCTACGTGCCCGCCACGCGCGAGGCCCAGGTGGGCGGCGACTGGTACGACGTCTTCGCCCAGCCCGACGGCTCCACCGTGCTCGTCATCGGCGACGTGGTCGGCCACGACACCGAGGCCGCGGCCACCATGGCCCAGCTGCGCGGGCTGCTCCGCGGCATCGCCTACGACAGCGCCGACGGGCCGGCCCGGGTGCTGGCCAAGCTGGACGCCGCCGTCGAGGGGCTCGGCCTGCGCGCCATGGCCACCGTGCTCGTCGGCCGGCTGCAGCCAGGGGACGCCGCCACGCTGCGCTGGGCCAGTGCCGGTCACCTGCCGCCGCTGCTCGTCGGCCCGGACGGCGGGACCCGGCCGCTGGCCGCCGAGCGGGCCGGACTGCTCCTGGGCGTCGATGCCCGGGCCGTCCGGTCCGAGCAGGTCACCCCCATCCCGCCCGGGAGCACGCTGCTGCTCTACACCGACGGCCTCGTCGAGCGGCGCGACCAGGTCTTCGACGACGGCGTCGCCCTGCTCGGCGCGGCGCTGGCCGACCTGCGGGACCGGCC
Organism: Bacillus sp. AZ43; assembly: GCA_004570425.1. Classification (GTDB taxonomy): domain Bacteria; phylum Actinomycetota; class Actinomycetes; order Mycobacteriales; family Geodermatophilaceae; genus Blastococcus_B. The sequence continues at coordinate 79,153 of SPQJ01000016.1, read as the reverse complement.
CGTCGAGGAGCTGTCCGACGCGCTGCTGCGGCGGATGGGCGCCGGCGACGCCGAGGACGACATCGCCCTCGTCGCCGTCCGGCCGCGCCCCGGCTCGGTCAGTCCCCCAGCTCGGGGGCGGTGAACCGAGGGGTCAGCCCGTCGTCGGGCGGCCCGCCCGGCGCGGCCAGGGGCGCCTCGTCCTCCGCGGCGCGCACCTGGGCCAGCGACTCCTCCACCGGGATCGGGCGCAGCCTGCGGGCGTCCCGCTCCAGCGCCGCGAGGAGGCGCTCCTCGTCAGGGGCGAGGTCGCCGGGGCCGAGGTGACCGCCCGGCACCCCCGCGTCGGACCCCGAGGCCATGCCGGTGACGATCTCGTCCTCGGGGTCGGCGCCGTTCGGTCCGGCCATGCTCATGCCGATCTCCTCACCTGAGCCGGGTCATCGGGGGAAGTTGGGCTCGAGCCGCGGCACGATCTGCATCTCGGGCACGAAGCTCGACGGGTGCAGCAGCAGGAGCGTGCGCACCATCTCGGCGACCGCCGACGGCGGCATCATCAGGTGGGACGGGATGCCCCACTGCTCCATCATCGGGGTGTCCATGGCGGCCGGGATGATCGACTGCACGCGGCACGGGAAGGGCCGCTCGCTGCCGTCGGGCTGCCGCACCGCCTTCTCGCGCAGCTCGCGCTGGATGCAGCGGGTGGCGTTGAGGAAGCCGGCCTTGGAGCCGTTGTAGGCGATGGCGCCGCTGCCCGACGTGATCGCCGAGAGCGACACGATGTGGACGACGTCGGCCGTGCGCCCCTCGGGCAGGTGCTGCACCCGCTTCATGAACTCGCTGGTGAGGAACACGGGACCCTCGAAGTTCACCGCCTGCACGCGCCGGTAGTCGTCGAGGTCGATGTCGGTGATGTAGCCGGGCCGGTCGATGCCTGCCACGTTGACCAGGACGTCGAAGGAGTCCCCGTGCCGGTCGAACAGCTCCGCGACCACCTCGCGGCGGCTGGCGTCGTCGGTGACGTCGAGGGCCACCACGTCGGCGGTCCCCCCGGCGTCGGCCACCCGGCTGCGGGTCTCCTCGCTGCCGGCGGCGTCGATGTCGGCGATCGCGACGTGCGCGCCGGCCTCGGCCAGCGCCACCGCGGTCGCCCGCCCCAGCCCGCTGGCGGCACCGGTCACCAGTGCGACCCGGCCCTTCAGGGCACCGTCGATCATCCCGTCTCCGTTCTCTCGGCGTCGTCGTACGACAGCCTGACCGAGAACGCGACCGGCCGCAGGTCGGCCGGACGGGCTCAGCCGAGACGGGCCCGACCGGTTCCGGAGGCGCCGCGCACCCGCTGCGCGGGCGTCGCCCAGACGTCGGCGAGCGTCACCGTGCGCAGTCCGCGCTCGGCGACGAGACCCAGCAGCTCGTCGTAGAGGCCGGTCACCGTGCGGTGGTTCGCGTGGCCCACGATGATCCGCTGCCCGCTGAACCACTCCCGCGCCGACGTCATCAGCTCCGCGGGCGTGAGCACCCGGGAATCGCCCAGGGTGCCGTCCCACATGACCACCGTCGGATGCCCGGCGTCGGCGGAGATCCGGTCGATCCGCTCGTCGTGGGCACCGAACGGCGGGCGGAAGAACGGGCTGTCGGTCACGCCGAACACCGAGCGGAGGAAGTCGCGGTTGCGGGCGATCTCCTCGGCCACCTCGCGGTCGCCGAGGGTGGTGAGGTCGGGGTGCGACCACGTGTGGTTGCCCATGGCCACCTGACCGGACTCGATCAGCGGGCGGAGCGCCTTCGCGTTGTCCTCCCACGACCGGTAGCAACCGTTGGGGAAGAAGGTCAGCCGCGTGCCGGTCTCGGCGGCGAACGCGATGAACGAGGCGACCACCTCGCTGTTGGTGCCGTCGTCGATGGTCAGGGCGATCGAGCTGCCCTCGCCGGGCAGCGCGTCGACGACGCCGGTCGGCGGGGCCAGCACCCCGGGGACCTCGACCGCGCTGGCCGCCGCCTCCACCGGTGGCGCCGGCACGGGCGGGGCGGCCGCGACCGGCTCCGCGTCGATCAGCCCGTCGGTGCCCCTGCCCACGGCGGCGCCCGCCAGCCCGGCGGCGAGCACGAGGAGGCACCTGCGTCGGTCCATGGCGCGGACCGTAGGGAGGCGCCGGAAGGCCCCCGACGAGGCGCACCGACGACGCGCCGCGCCCGTGCCGCGACAGCCGTGTCCCTCACCAGCCGGCTCCGGAAGGTTCCGGAGAGTGGCCGGACCGGGCTCAGGCCGCCGGGACGAGCCCGGCGTCCTCGATCAGCCGCGCCTGCTCGCGGCACCAGGGCGACCAGGCGTCGCCCTCGGTCTCCTGCCGCTGCCGGAACGCCGCCCAGTCGAGCAGCTCCCACTCCTCGACCTCGCTGGCGTCCGGCTCCGGCGAACCGGTGAAGCGGCCCAGGTAGACCGGGCAGATCTCGTTCTCGACGACGCCCTGGAACTCGGCCCGGTAGCGGTAGCCGGGCAGCGCCGGGCGCACGTCGGCGACCCCCAGGCCCAGCTCGAAGCGCGCCCGCCGGGCGATCGCCGTCGCGTCGTCCTCACCGGGGCCGGGGTGACCGCACACCGTGTTGGTCCACATCCCCGGGAAGGTCGCCTTGTCGACGGCCCGCCGGGTGATGAGCAGCCGCCCGGCGTCGTCGAAGAGGTACGCCGAGAAGGCGCGGTGCAGGGGCGTCTCGCCGTGGTGCACCAGGGGCTTGGGCATCGTGCCGATGGACCGTCCCTCGTCGTCCACGAGGACGATCATCTCCATGGGCGCCATTGTCGCTCCCGGAGCGACCCGATGCATGGACGGCCGGGTGAGCAGGGCACAGTGCGCGTCGTGGACAGCTTCCGCCGCGACGGTCTGACCTTCGACGTCCTCGACGCCGGCCCCTCCGACGGCGAGCCCGTCGTCCTGCTGCACGGCTTCCCGCAGGATGCGACCGCCTGGGACCGGGTCGCCCCCGGCCTGCACCAGCACGGGCTGCGCACGCTGGCGCCCGACCAGCGGGGGTACTCGCCCATGGCGCGCCCGCGCGGCCGCAAGCACTACAGCCTCCGGGAGACGACGAGCGACGTCCTGGCGCTGCTCGACGCCGCGGGGCTGGAGAGCGCGCACGTCGTCGGCCACGACTGGGGCGGCATCGTCGCCTGGGCGCTCGGCGCCTGGCACCCTGCCCGGGTCCGCACGCTGACCGCGATCTCGGTGCCCCACCCGGGCGCCATGGCCAAGGCGATGGTGACCAGCGACCAGGCCCTGCGGTCGACGTACATGGGCCTGTTCCAGCTGCCCCTGCTGCCGGAGCGGCTGCTGCTCGCCGGCGACGGCGCGGTGCTGCGCCGCATGCTCCGCCAGGGCGGTTGCTCCGAGGAGACCGCCGACCACTACGTCGCGCGGATGCGCGAGCCGGCGGCGCTCTCCTGCGCCCTGGGCTGGTACCGGGCGCTGCCGTGGAGCGGGCGCGACCCGGTCGGGAAGGTGCGGCTGCCGACGCTGCACATCTGGAGCACCGGCGACGCGTTCCTCGGCCGGGCCGCGACCGAGGACACCGCCCGGTTCGTCGACGCGCCCTACCGGCTCGAGGTGCTCGACGACGTCACCCACTGGATCCCCGAGCTGGCCCCCGACCGGGTCGCCGAGCTCGTCACCGCCCATGTCCGCACGGCCTGAGGACCCCATGACGGCGACCGCCTCCCCGCTCCCCCGCGCCGAACGGCTCGACCGGCTGCCCTTCACCCGGGAGCACGGCCGCCTGGTCGTCGGCTCGGGGCTGGGCTGGGCGCTCGACGCGATGGACGTCGGTCTCATCTCCTTCGTCATGGCCGCCCTGGCCGTGCAGTGGGGCCTCTCCCCCACCGAGCTGTCGTGGATCGGCTCGATCGGCTTCGCCGGCATGGCCCTGGGCGCGACCCTCGGCGGCCTGCTCGCCGACCGGTTCGGACGGCGCCAGGTCTTCGCGCTCACCCTGCTGGTCTTCGGTCTGGCGACCGGCGCCGCGGCGCTGTCCTGGTCGGTCGGGGCGCTGCTGGTCTTCCGGTTCCTCATCGGCCTGGGGCTGGGCGCCGAGCTGCCGGTGGCCTCGACCCTGGTCAGCGAGTTCGCGCCGGCCCGGGTGCGGGGCCGGGTGGTGGTGCTGCTCGAGGCGTTCTGGGCGGTCGGCTGGACGCTGTCGGCCCTCATCGGCTACTTCGTCGTCCCGACCGGCGACGACGGCTGGCGGTGGGCGCTGGCGCTCGGTGCGGTGCCGGCCCTGTACGCCGTGGTCGTCCGGCGCGGACTGCCCGAGTCGGTGCGCTTCCTGGAGCTGCGCGGCCGGGTGGACGAGGCCGAGGCCGCGGTGCGGCGGTTCGAGCGGGCGGCCGGGGTGGAGCCGGTCGCGTCGCCGCTGCCCGAGCCGGCGGTGTCGCCGGGCCCGCGGGCGCTCTGGGCCGCCGGCACCCGGATCCGGACGGCGGCGCTCTGGGTGGTCTGGTTCAGCATCAACTTCGCCTACTACGGCGCCTTCATCTGGCTGCCGACGCTGCTGGTCGCCAACGGGTTCTCGCTGGTCCGCTCGTTCGGCTTCACGCTGGTCATCACGCTGGCCCAGCTGCCCGGCTACGCGGCCGCCGCCTTCCTCATCGAGAAGTGGGGACGACGGGCGACGCTCGCGACCTTCCTCGCCGGATCCGCCCTGGGAGCCGGGCTCTTCGCGGCGGCCGACGGCGAGACCGCGGTGCTGGTCACCGGCATGGTGCTGTCGTTCTTCAACCTCGGGGCGTGGGGCGCGCTCTACGCCGTGACGCCGGAGGTCTACCCGACGGTGCTCCGCGGGACCGGTGCCGGCGCGGCTGCCGGGTTCGGCCGGCTCGCCTCGATCGCCGCGCCGCTGTGCGTGCCGCCCCTGCTGGACGCCGGGGGCACCGGCCTGGTGTTCGGCACCTTCGCCGCGTTCTTCGTGCTCGGCGGCCTGGCCACGTGGTGGCTGCCGGAGCGGCGGGGCCAGGCCCTGGACGACGTCGTCCCCGCCACGGCGCGGGCTACCTGAGCCGCGACCGCGGGGGACCGACCCCGAGCACGGCGCCGTCGTCTTCGAGAACGACCGCGTCCGCGTGCTGGAGCACACGGACCGCCCCGGTGAGTCCAGGCCACCGCACCAGCACCCCGACGGCGACATGTGCACGCTGAGCTCGTCCCGCAGGCGGCTGCGGTCGGGAGACTCCTCCCGCGACGTGGAGATGCCGGCCGGCCGGTCAGATGTCGCTCGACCGGGGCCGGAGTGACCGGCAGGATCGCCGCATGACCGCTCCCGAGGGCTTCCCCCGCGCCATCGGCCGGCCCGCGACGGGCGCGCTGCTCGCCGCCGGGTACACCGGCCTGTCCCAGCTCGACGGCGTCCCGGCGGCCGACCTGCTGCGCCTGCACGGGGTGGGCCCGAAGGCGATCGCGGTCCTGCGGGAGGCGATGACGGCACGCGGCCTCTCCCTCGGCTGACCGCAAAGACTCCTTTGCAAAGAAGTCTTTGCGGTCTACGGTTGCCGCATGCCCGATGTCCCGCCGCCCGGTGACGCAATCGCGGTCCACGACATCCGCGCGCTGAAGGCCCTCGCCCACCCCCTCCGCATGAGCCTGCTCGCCGCCCTCCGTGCCGACGGTCCCTCCACCGCCAGCCGGCTCGCCGAGCGGCTCGGCGAGAGCAGCGGCGCGACGAGCTACCACCTCCGCCAGCTGGCCGGCTTCGGGTTCGTCGAGGAGGTGCCCGACGAGGGCAACGGCCGGGAGCGGTGGTGGAGAGCCCTGCACCGGAGCACCCGCTGGGACAGCGAGGAGTTCCTCGGCCGGCCGGGCGGCCGGGAGCTCGTCGACGAGCTGAACGACCGCGTCGTGGCACAGCAGCACCGGATGCTCGCCGCCTTCGCGGCGGAGAGCGACCGGCTCGACGACGAGTGGCGGTCCGCCGCGTCGCTGAACGACTGGACGCTGAGCCTCTCCCCCGCCCGGGCCCGGGAGCTGATCGACGAGCTCAACGACGTCGTCCAGCGGTGGCGGGACGAGCGCGAGGAGCCCGGCCAGCCGAAGGTGCACGTCCTGCTGGACCTCTTCCCGCTGACGGAGAACCCGTTGTGAGCACCGTCCTGGGTCCCGGCCAGGCACGGCGCCGCTTCGTGGGGCTGACCGCGCTGCGCTGGCTGCCGGTCGGCGTCGCGGTGCCGGTGTCGGTGCTGCTGGCCACGGCGCGCGGCCTCTCCCCCGCCGAGATCGGCGTGACCGTCGCCGTCTACGGCGTCGTGACGCTGCTGCTCGAGCTGCCCACCGGCGGGCTCGCCGACGCCATCGGGCACCGCCCCGTGCTGGCCGCCTCCGGCCTGTTCACCGTGGCGGGCCTGCTCACCATGGCCGTCGCCGACAGCGTGCTGCTGTTCTCGGCCGCCTGGGCGCTGAAGGGCGTGGCCCGCGCGCTCGACTCCGGCCCGCTCGAGGCCTGGTACGTCGACACCGTGCACGCGACCGCCCCGGCCGGGGACGTCACGACCGGGCTGTCCCGGGCGGCGGCGGCCGACGCGACCGGCCTGACCGTCGGAGCGGTGCTCGGCGGTGCCCTGCCCCTCCTCCTGGACCGGGACGGTGCCGAGGCCCTGGCCGTGCCGTTGCTGCTCGCGGCGGCACTGGCCGCGGTGCACGTGGCGGCGGTGCTGCTGCTCGTCGTGCCCCTCCCCCGGGCCGGAGGCACGGGACCGGCCGCGCTCCGCGCAGGCGTCCGCGAGGTGCCTGCCGTGATCGCGACGACGACGCGACTGGTGACCCGCGACCGCCTGCTGCGCGCCCTGCTCCTCATCTCCTTCCTCGTCGGCGTCGTCCTGACCTCCCTCGAGCTCCTGGGCCCGCTGCACTTCGCCGCCCTGGCGGGGTCACCCGAGGAGGGAGCAGCGGTCTTCGGGGTCGTCACCGCGGTGTCCTTCGCCGCCGCGGCGGTCGGTTCGTTGCTCGCGCCCGCCCTGGGCCGGGCCACGCGCGGCTCGGTGGTCGCGTCCAGCACGGTCACGTCGGTGCTGGCCGCGGCGGCCATCGTCGGTGTGGCCCTGGCGCCCGGCGTCGTCGTCGCGGCGGGCGCCTACGCGGTCTTCTACCTGCTCAACGCCGGCGCCTGGCCGCTGCGCCAGCAGCTGCTGCACGACCGGACCACGTCGGCGCAGCGGTCGACGACCGTCTCGGCGAAGTCGCTCGCGCTCATGCTGGGCGGCCTGCTCGGCAACCTGCTGGTGCCGCGGCTGGCGGAGGACGCGGGACTGCCGGCCGGGCTGACGGTGGGAGCCGCCGCGATGCTGCTCGTCGCCGTCGTGTCCCTGGGGCTCGCGACTCGGCGCGAGGCCGAGCCCGCGACGTCGGTTCACCCCGCGCCCTCCGGGTAGCGCCAGGCCATGCCCGAACACTCCCCCGGCCACCTCGAGGGGCTCCGGATCGCCGTCACCGGCGCCACCGGCAACGTCGGCACGGCGCTGCTGCGCCGCCTCACCGAGCCCGGCTCGGGGGTGGCGGAGGTCCGCGGCCTGGCCCGCCGGCAGCCGCCCGACCTGGCCCCGTACTCCGCCGCCCGCTGGCACCTCACCGACCTCGGCGAGACGGGCAGCGAGGAGGTGCTCGCGGAGCTCCTGGACGGCGTCGACGCCGTCGTCCACCTCGCCTGGGCCCTGCAGCCGGGCCGGCGCCCCGACCTGCTCCGGCGGGTCAACGTGGAGGGCTCGCTGCGGCTGGCCCGCGCCGCGACGGCGGCCGGAGTGGCGCAGTTCGTGCACATGTCCTCGATCGGCGCCTACGCCGGGGGCGCCGTCGGCCAGAAGGTCACCGAGGACTGGCCGACGACCGGGGTGCCGAGCGCCCAGTACAGCCGGGACAAGGCCGAGGCCGAGCGACTCGTGCGCGAGGTGCTGGGCCGGCACCCGGCGACCACGCTGACCGTCGTCCGTCCGACGCTCGTCCTGCAGCCCGAGGCCGGCAGCGAGATCGGCCGCTACTTCCTGGGCCCGTGGCTGTTCGGCGCCGCCCGCATGCTGCCCGGCTCCGTCGCCCGGCTGCTCCCGCTGCCCCTGCCCACGGTGGCGGTGTCGTTCATCCACGCCGACGACGTCGCCGACGCGATCGTGCGGATGCTGGACCGCCGCGTCCCCGGGCCGTTCAACCTCGCCGCCGAGCCGCTGCTGGACTCCGACGGCATCGCACGGGCGCTGGGCACCGTGCGGGTCCCCGTGCCCGCGTTCGCGCTGCGCACCGCGCTGCACGCGGCGTTCGCCGCGCACGTCGTCCCCACCGAGCCGGGCTGGCTGGACATGGGCACGAGCCTGCCCGCGCTGGACACGGGCCGGGCGCGGCGGCTGCTCGACTGGGCGCCGGTGCACCGCGGCGACGAGGTGCTGGCCCGCTTCGTGGCAGCGCTCGGCCGCGGCGAGGGTGCGCCGGGACCACTGCTGGGCCCGGCGGGTGGCCGGCCGCTCGACCCGGCCGGCGACCCGGCGAACACGCCGGAGCCCCGGACGGACTGATCAGCCGCGGCTGGTCCAGGCGCCGACGTCACGGCCGGTCGGGGCGAAGACGTCGGCCGCCCGCTCCGGCCTGAGCGCCACGAAGAGGCCCTCCGCCTCGGCCAGCGTCGTCGCGGGGTCGTCCTCGGCGACCAGGCGCGCGGTCGCCGTCGTCCGCCGGCCCTCGCCCTCGCCGATCTCGGCGGTGGCCAGCAGCGGGACGCCGAGCTGGACCGGCCGCCGGTAGGTGATCGTCAGCGTGGCGGTCAGCCCGCCGCGCCCGGCCGCGCGGACGGCGCGGGCCAGCACGTGGTCGAGCAGGGTGGCGACGACGCCGCCGTGCACCAGCCCGGGCGGGCCCTCGTGCGCCTTCCCCACGGTCACCCGGCCCTCGGCGCGGCCGTCGGGCGAGTCGGTGGCGACCATCGGCGGCGCCACCGGGTTGCCCGGCCCGTAGACGGGGCTGTACCAGCGCTCGCCGGTCTCCGGGTCGTCGACCGAGGCGATGTCGTGCAGGCCGCGGGTCTCGGCGCGCAGCCGTGCCGCCAGCCCCCGGACGGCGGTGGCGACGTCGGCGAGCTCCTCCTCCGGCACCTCCGTGCGCACCGCCGCGTCGACCAGCTCGCGCAGCGCCGTCCCCAGCTCGCCGACGAACTCGCGGCGGACGTCCCGCTCAGCCACGCTGCATGCCGGCCTCGCGCAGCAGGCCACCACCGATGATCACGCGCTGCACCTCGCTGGTGCCCTCGTAGAGCCGGAACAGCCGGGCGTCGCGGTAGAAGCGCTCGACCGGCGTCGTCCGCAGGTAGCCCATGCCGCCGTGGATCTGCACGGCGGAGTCCGTGGCCTTCCCGACCATCTCCGTGCAGAAGAGCTTGGCCGACGACGGGCCGATCGACATGTCCTCGCCGTTGTCGTAGCGCTCCGCCACCTCGCGCACCATCGCCCGGCCGGCCACCACGCCGGTGTGCATGTCGGCGAGCAGGCCCTGCACCAGCTGGAAGCGGCCGATCGGGGCGCCGCCCTGCTTGGCGGTGGCGGCGTAGGCGACCGACTCGTCGAGCACCCGCTCCGCCATGCCGACGCAGAGGGCGGCGATGTGCAGCCGGCCGCGGGAGAGCACGGTCAGCGCCTTCGCGTAGCCCCGGCCCTCCTCGCCGATGAGCGCGTCGGCGGGAACGCGGACGTCGTCGAAGAAGACCTCGGCGGTCCAGGCGCCGGACTGGCCCATCTTCGCGTCCTTCGGGCCCACGGTGACGCCCGGCGTCGAGGTCTCGACGACGAAACTGGAGATGCCGCGGCCGCCCTTCTCGTCGGGGTTGCTCCGGGCGAAGACGACGAACAGGTCGGCCAGCGGGGCGTTGGTGATGTAGCGCTTGGTGCCGTTGATGACCCACTCGTCCCCGTCGCGGCGGGCGGTGGTGCGCAGCCCGGCGGGGTCGGAGCCGGCCTCGGCCTCGGTGAGCGCGAAGGAGCCGATCAGGTCGCCGGCGGCCAGCCCGGGCAGGTACTTCTCCTTCTGCTGGTCGGTGCCGAACTTGGCGATGACCTGCCCGGAGATGCCGTTGTTCGTGCCGAACAGGGAGCGGAACGCCGGCGTCGTGTAGCCGAACTCCATGGCGAGGGCGACGTCCTCGCGCATGGTCACGCCGAGACCGCCGTACTCCTCCGGCAGCGCGTAGCCGAACAGGCCCATCTCGGCGATCTGCGCGCGCAGGTCGTCGGGGATGCGGTCCTCGTCCTCGATCTGCTCCTCGCGGGGCACGACCGATTCGCGGACCAGCTGGCGAACGGCGTCCCTGATCTGGCGGAAGTCTTCGGCGTCCACGGGGCCATGGTGCCGTCCGGCCGTGGACGGTGGCGTCCGGGGGCCTCCCAGCACCCTTGCCGCACTTCACCGGTACCGCCTAGGCTCGTTACTGGTCCGGGCTCGAACCCCGGGTTGACCGGACCGCCGAGCTCCGGGAGGCGCGGTGCCCCTGCTCGACGCCGCACTCGTCCCCGCGCCCGACCTGGTCGTGGTGCGGCTCACCGGGGACGCGGACCTGTCGACGGCGTCGCTCGTCGAGGACGCGCTCGCGCAGGCGTCGGCCCTCGGGACGCCGCGCGTCGTCGTCGACGTCGCGCGCACGCGCTTCTGGGACTGCTCGAACCTGCACGTCCTGGTCGCGTTCACCCGGTCGCTGCGCTCGGCCGGCCGGGACTTCCGGGTCGTCGGCGCACAGCCCGACACCCGCCGGCTGATCGGCATGGCCAACCTGACCGGCCTGCTCGGGCTGGAGGCCGCCGCGGCGCCGACCCGGCCCCGGGCCACCACGCCGCGGAGCCACCGGTCGCCGCAGCAGCGGTGGGCACCCGTGGCCGGCGCCCTGGCGAGCGCCGGCCACGAGCGTTGACCGGTCAGGCGAGGGCGTCGAGGCGGGCCATGTCCTCGTCGGACAGCGTCAGCCGGGCGGCGCCCAGGTTCTCGGTCAGGTGGTCGACCGACTTGGTGCCGGGGATGGGCAGGATCACCGGCGACTTGTGCAGCAGCCAGGCCAGCGCCACCTGCGACGGCGTGGCGTCCAGCTCGCGGGCGATGTCGGCGACCGGGCTGTCGGGCGAGGCGAGGTCACCCGTGGCGATCGGGAACCACGGGATGAAGGCGATGCCCTCGGCGGTCGCGTAGTCGAGCACGTCCTGGCTCTTGCGCGTCGTCAGGTTGTACAGGTTCTGCACGGAGACGATCTCGGTGATCTCCCGGGCCGCCCGCAGCTCCTCGACCGAGACCTCGGAGACGCCGATGTGGCGGACCTTGCCCTGCTCCTTGAGCTCCACGAACGCGCCGAGCTGGTCGGCCAGCGGGACATCCGCGTCGATGCGGTGCAACTGGATGAGGTCGATGCGGTCGACCTTCAGGTGCCGCAGCGAGAGCTCGACCTGCTGCTTGAGGTAGGCGGGCCGGCCGACCGGCGTCCAGACGTTCGGTCCCTGACGGGTCAGGCCGGCCTTGGTGGCGATGACCAGGTTCTCCGGATAGGGGTGCAGCGCCTCGGCGATGATCTGCTCGCTGACCTCCGGGCCGTAGGAGTCGGCGGTGTCGATGAAGTCGACACCCTGCTCGACCGCGGCCTGCACCACGCGGACGGCGGCGGCGCGGTCGGCCGGCTCACCCCAGACGCCGGGCCCGGGGAGCTGCATCGCGCCGTAGCCGAGGCGGTGGACGGGGAGGTCCCCGCCGATGGTGAACGTGTCGCTGATCTGTGCGGTGGTCATGGTCATGGCCAGCGCGGCACACCGCGCGCGTGTTCCCCGACCGGCGTGTTCGATGACGGGATGGGAGAAGTCATCGTGGTGCGGCACGGGGCGACCGAGTGGAGCCGGAGCGGCAAGCACACCGGCACCACCGACCTCCCGCTGCTCCCCGACGGCGAGGACGACGGACGGCGCCTGCGCCCGGTACTGGAGGCCCGGCCGATCGCGCACGCGTTCGTCAGCCCGCTCGTCCGGGCGCGCCGCACCGCCGAGCTCGCCGGCCTCTTCGACGCCGGGGTCGACACCCGGATCGAGCCGGACCTGGTCGAGGTCGACTACGGCGGCCACGAGGGCCGGACGACGAAGGAGATCGGCGCCGAGCTCGGGCGCCCGTGGTCGCTGTGGGCCGACGGCACGGTGCCCGGGAAGACTCCCGGGGAACAGCTCGCGCAGGTGGCCACGCGCGTGGACCGGGTCCTCGACCGGGTCCGGCCGCTCCTGGACGACGGTGACGTCGCGCTGGTGGCGCACGGTCACGTGCTGCGGATCCTCACCGCGCGCTGGCTGGGCCTCGGCCCCGAGGCCGGCGCGCTGTTCCCGCTGGCGACCGGCCGCTACGGCGTCCTGGGGACCGAGCACTCGTGGCCGGCCCTCACCGGCTGGAACACCGGCTGCCCGTAGATCAGCGGTGGGCCGGGATGACCGGCTGCCAGCGGCTGTCGAGCTCCTCGGCCGGAGGCTCGGGACGCACGGGCCGGCCGAACAGCCAGCCCTGCCCCAGGTCGGCGCCCAGCGCGGCCACCTCCTCGGCCAGCTGCTCGGTCTCGACGCCCTCGGCGACGACCACCGCGCCGAGCTGATGGGCCAGCTCGACCAGCGTCCGCAGCACCGTGCGGGCCCCGTCGTCGGGGAGCTCCTGGACCAGTCCCTTGTCCAGCTTGACCACCTCCGGCCGGACGGCGGCGAGCAGCGACAGGCTCGACCAACCGGCGGCGACGTGGTCCAGGGCCACCCGCCAGCCGAGCGAGCGGTAGTGCTCGAGCACCGAGAAGAGGTGGCCGCGGTCGGCGATGGCGTGTGACTCGACGACCTCGACGACCAGCTGCTCCGCGGCGATACCGGTGTCGTGGGCGGCCCGCTCGGTGCTGGCGAGGCAGACCTGGGGCCGGTAGATCGACGTCGGGTGGACGTTGATGTACAGGTCGGCGCCACCGAGCCAGTCCGCCGCGCCGGTGATCGCCGACTCCCGGCCGATGCGGTCGAGGCGGTGCAGCCACCCCGCCTGCTCGGCGACGAAGAACAGATCGCCGCCGCCGACCTCGCGACCGTCGACGATGCCGCGCAGCAGCGCCTCGTGGGCGACGACGGAGCGGTCGGCCAGGGAGACGATCGGCTGGTAGGTCGACCACAGTTCCGCCTCGGCCAGCACACCCACCTCGACGGTGACGCCGCGACGGGCCAGCTCGACGGCGAGCGACGGCGCCGTCAGCAGCCGGGCGGTCAGGGCGGGTCCAGCGGTCGGCGGGTCCATGACCACCCGCACCGCCTCGGTCTCGGCGCCGGTCAGCTCGCGGGCCAGCCGGTGCCAGAGCGCCTCCAGGCGCTGCCCGCCGCGGTCGTCGACGATGTCGACGAGCTTCGGTGCGGTGGTGACGGTCATGCCCATCGCCTTGGCCAGGCGCGAGACGGTCGGCAGCACGTGCCCGATGGAGGTGGCCAGCAGGGCGCGCGACGCGGGGCCAGGGAGCTCCCAGTTCTGGCGGCATCTGCAGACGCCCCCACAGACGGTTCCCACCAGGGCAGGATGACTCACCGTCCGGCGCCTGGCAGGCAGGCGCGCGGCGCCGGGACGCGCCCACCGGCAGGTGATCATGAGGCAATTCCCATGAAGGTTGTAGAACCGCTCAGGCTTTACTGTCTAAGGTCATGGCCATGACCGCCCTGACTGCGACCGACGACGTGCGCCCGAGCCGAGGTGGCCGCCCCCGTGATCCCAGCCGCGACGGCGTCATCCGTGCGGCGATCCTGCGCCTGCTGGCCGAGGTCGGGTACGGCGCGCTGACGATGGACGCGGTGGCGTCCGAGGCCGGTGTCGGCAAGGCGACGATCTACCGCCGGTGGCGGACCAAGCAGGACCTCGTCGTCGACACGATCTCCGACCTCAACCGGGCCGAGGCCACCCCCGTCGACACCGGGACGCTCGAGGGCGACCTGCGCGAGATGATGCGGTCGATGGTCGCCACGATCAACGGGCCGACCGGCGCCGCCACGCTCTCGCTGCTGTCGAGCGTGCCGCACCAGCCGGCGCTCGCCGAGGCGTTCCAGGCCGGCCCCCTCGCCGTGTGGCGCCAGTCCTTCGCCGAGGTCTGGTCGCGCGCCGAGGCGCGCGGCGAGGTGCCGCCGGGCACGGGCACGTCGGTGATCGCCGAGGCGCCCAGCGCGATCCTCGTGCAGCGCTGGCTGCTGTCCGGGCGTCCCGTGGACGACGCCGTCGCCGACCAGGTGCTCGACACGGTCGTGCTGCCCCTGGTGCGGAGCGTCACCGCCTGAACCGTCCCCGTCGTCGCGAACGCCCCCTCCGGCTCCCGGAGGGGGCGTTCCGCGTCGAGGGGGACCTGCGCCGGTCAGTCGTTGCGGTGACGGATCTTCCGGACCACGACGACGGTGAGCAGCAGCCCGACCGCGCCGACCGCCGCCATGCCGGCCGGGGTCTGCAGGAAGCGCTGGACGGCGTCCTGGCCCTTGGCCCTGAGGCGCGTGGGGCTGGTCCGGTAGGTCAGCTCGTCCAGGGTGGCCGCCAGCGACTCGCGCGCGGCGTCGATCTCCAGCTGGATCTGTCGAGGGTCCCGAGGCACGGCGACAGCCTGCCAGACGAGGCGCCGGTCAGCGCGCCCGGGAACCGACCGGACACCCGGCCGGGGTGCCTCCCTACACTCCGGAGCCACGCGGGAGTGGTGTAACGGCAGCCACGCCAGACTTAGGATCTGGTGCCTTCGGGCGTGCGGGTTCGACTCCCGCCTCCCGCACAACAGCGAATCCCCTGGCGGGAGCCGAAGCGGGCCTGTGCCACCGATCAACACGGGCACCGAGTTCGAGCCGGTAACCCAACGCTTAACCCAACGGGGCTGTGGATGCGGGTGCTCAGGCTCGGTCGTCCACTCCCCCGTGCGGCCTTGCGCAGCCTGTATGTCCGCACCTAACGTGCCGGGCACCGCTGGTTCCTGAGGTCCGCCAGCGTGGCGCCGCCAGAGGCGAGCCACGCCGGGTCACCGTCAAGGACGAACAGCGGTCGCAGGGCGGCCAGAGGCCGCTCTTCAGTTGGCCGATCAGTGGCACCACTCCGACAGCCGTCGGTGGGTGCCTGCTGGTCGGCCTTCGCAGTCTCTATGGCATCGCACCGGCGCTCCCCCACGAGGAGAGCAGCCGTCCCAATCTCCAACGGAAGGGTCGTCGTATGGACTGCTGGGAGAGGTCACGCCCGAACCCTAGGCCGAGGGTCCGACACACCCAGTCACCGCAGGGCCTCCACCCCAGGCGCAGTGGGCGTCCGTAACACAACCCCTCGACACTCCTGAAGCCTTCGGACTCACTAGAGGGCCGTTTCGGGCGGCGCGACCTGCCGTACGAGCGACGGGCGCAACCAACGCCGTAGCACTCGTTCCCACCTTGGCTGGCTACTTGATGGCCTGCAATGTCGCGATGCGCTTCATCATCTCGTCGAGGTACCCAAGGCTGTCGTTGATGCCGGGTTCGTAGTCCTCAGGGTGCGCGCACTCGTTCCGCTTGGCGAGCAGACCTTGCAGTGCTTTCATCATCGGGTTGGTTATCAAGCCCTGCTTCTTCATCACTTCGAACAGCGTGTGGTCCTTCTGCTCCCGAAAGTCCGCCGCGTGCTTAATGTTCCACGCCGGGTAGTTCGCCTGAATCTTGGCCAGGCGCACAGGGTTGGTCGCGATCCACTCGTGAACGAAATCCATTAGCGCCGCGAACGAGGTCACGTGTGCGGATCGGTATAACCCGTGCTCAGCACACTGCAGAGCCTCGCGAAACAACTTGTCTTGCTTGATGTTGAGCTTGGTCAGCTTGTCGTATGACTCGGTCACAGTCATCACGCGGTGGGTGGAAGTCTCACGCTTGGCGAGCAGCTTGCTCAGTTCGTCCTGCGCGTTGGCCGCCCACGTGGCGACCTCACGCGGGCTCCTAGGCGCCATCCACGAGACCCCCGAGGTGCTTCGCCATTGCAGCGAAGAAGGCGTCATAGACAGCGGCGTCGCTGGTGGCGTCGACGGATAGCGCGATGTTCACGTTGATGGTGACGCCAGGTGATCCGCCGCCGTTTTGCTGCCTCCGCTGACGGCTCTTGTTTGGATGAGACTGCTCGTCTCCCTCATCCTCGCCACCGTCCCTGCCCTGGCCAGTGGGCGTCGCAGTTGAAGCGAAGTCGCCGAACTTGCAGACAGCCTTGAAGGTCTTGACCGCGAGCCCAACCTTCTTCTCGTCGAGGTCGGAGTGGCTCTTGAAGAAGGTCGCGAGCTCGGCGTCCGAGCGGTCTTGTGCATCACTGTAGATCTGGAAGACGTTGTCGTAGCCGGCACGGATCCCGGCCGCGAGCAATGCGCGGCCGCTCTCGCCGCCGCGGAGGCCCTTGGTGTAGAGCTCGGTCGGCTTCGCGGCACCGTCGAGCAACCCGACCTTCTTCATGATGGGGATGAACGGGCGGCTGTTCGACGAACCGAAGCCCACGGCGCCGAGGTACTGCGTGTCGATCTTCCCGGGCACGCTCATGCCCTGGAGCTTCTTGAGGAAGTCCTCCAACCTTCCGGGCGTCGGTGTGTATGGGAACGAAGCGTCCGCTGTCATGCGCTGCATCGTATGCGGCAGCGATGTGACGTTCGACACCAGCGGGTCTCGATGAGCAGCGCGTCGGACTTGTCTGCTCGACCATGACCAGCACCTCGGAGTAGGCCGATCGCACCGGTGTCGCTGGCGGCTGGAGCGCGTTCGTGTGGCGCGGCGACGGGACTCACGCCTTGCGAGCTGGCGAATTGGCGGTAATCCTTCCCCAGAACCTGGGGACTTGTCATGGCTCGTCTGCCTCACGGCGAAAGCGCGCGTGAGTCCTCAAGAGTCAGGTCCGGGAGAGTTCACAACCAGAGGGGCGCGGTCCTCTGCACCGTGGTGGTAGCCGACCACGGAAGGAGGCCCGCCATGCTGGGCCAGATCGTCTTCTACACGCTCTCGGACGTTGACCGCAGCCAGCTCGGCGGTCTGCGACAGCCCGTCCGGGCTGCCACGGTCACTGAGGAGTCCGGCGACGGCACCGTGACCCTGCACATCCTCGTCCCGAAACCCGGCGCGCCCCCGTGATCGTGCGCAACGGCGTGCCAGCCGGTGCCCCCGGCCAGCCCGGTACGTGGAACGCGGTGGCACCGTGAGGCGACGGCTTCGTCGTCGGCGGACTCCTCCGGTCGGCTCGCAGTTCACCGACGAGCAGGGCCAGCCGATCACCTTCGCCACGCCCGGCGCGCCCACGTTGGAGGAGCGGCGTCGGTACGCGCTGGCGGTGCAGCGGGCGACGCCCCCTGCCCCGCTGGCCCCGGCGCGCCAAGCCGAAGTAGACGCGATCGTTCGGCGCCGCCGCGAGCTGTTCCCACACCTCTACAACGACTGAACGGCCCATCGCCGGCCAGATTCGTAGCACTCCGATACGCCGAGAAACCAGGAGCCTGGACGCGTGCGTCTCGCTACCGTACGTCCGTGTGGGCAAGGGCAAGCGGAACAGAAGACAGGGCACAGGCGGCCCGGCCGACGTCGGTCTGCGTCGCAGCAAGGGAGAGCCCGGTCCGTGTGGCCTGTGCGGCACGGTCGGTCCCCTGAGCCGGACTCACGTGCCACCTCAATGCGCCGGTAACGACCACGGCGTGCAACGACGCTTCCTGCAGTCCGTAAATCGCGACGGGATGCCCACCCTCGTTCCCAGCCGTAAGCGCCTGGATGGCGGGCTGTACGTCTTCGGTCTGTGCGGGCCGTGCAACAGCAGTGCGGGCCGGTGGGATGACGCTTACGGGGAACTGGCTCTCGGGCTGCGTTCTTGTCGATCGACCGGTGCCGTGGTCGTGCCCCGAGGGCGCATGAACCTTCCATCTGTGAAGTTTTCGCCGAGTGCTATAGCCCGGTCGATCCTCATGGGCTTCTTCGGCGTCAACCATGTGCTTCGCAATCGGTTCCCAGAGCTGGCGGCTGGGTTGCTCGCGGGCGAGGAGCCGCTTTCACTGCCAGAGGGACTGCGCCTCCGCGTTGCGATTGCCCAGGGAACCGTCGGTCGACTCACGGGCGCCATGCACAGCATGCAAGTACTCGACTCGCGCACCGGGGTGATCGAGTACGTGCTGTCCGACGCCGCGGTGTACTTCCCTCCCCTGGCGTGGCAGCTCACCAGTGACGGCTCGACATACCTGGACGGACAGGGCTGGGGCGATGCCAGCTCATGGCTGTCGATTCCGCTGGCGGACCGGCGCGACGTGAGGGATCTCTGCCCCAGCCTGCCGTTGGTGCTCGAGCCCAGCCAGGACCCCGAGGCCTGGGAGAAGTTCGTTCACCTCTTCTCGGACGAGCTGACACCGATCGTGGAGTGCAGCGGTCTCCTGATCAGGTGACAAGTGGGCCGTGCGTCTGAGCGGCTCGTCCGCCGACCCAACGATTTACCCAACGAGCCGCCGCGATCCGTGGCGATCAGGCGCTTCCCCGCCGATCGTCGGACTGTGACGAATCCGCAGCTCAAGGCTCGAATCTGCAGGCCAGCGGCGTGACTCATCAACCGCCTCCGACGTCCTTAGGATCTGGCGCCTTCGGGCGTGCGGGTTCGACTCCCGCCTCCCGCACCGAGGGCCTGCTCAGGGGCAGACCCGCCAGC
The DNA here is from genome assembly GCA_004570425.1 of Bacillus sp. AZ43. Classification (GTDB taxonomy): domain Bacteria; phylum Actinomycetota; class Actinomycetes; order Mycobacteriales; family Geodermatophilaceae; genus Blastococcus_B. Next base: position 60,512 of record SPQJ01000016.1, on the reverse strand, counting down.
CGTCGTCGTCCTCGACCAGGGGCAGGGCGACCTGCTGCTCCATCCCCTGCTCGTAGGTGAACGTGATCGTCGCGTCGCCGGTGGTCCGTCCGTTGTACGAGCTGACGTGGACGCCGTCCAGGCCGAACCCGGCGAGCTCGGGCTCGCCGTAGAGCTCCTCGAGGTCGTCGGCCGACATCCGGGCGGCGGTCTCGTCGCAGAGCATGTCGTGCGCGTCGTCCCAGCGCTGCTCCACGAGGGCGGTGGCGTAGTCCTCGACGGCGTCCTGCGCGGGCCCGACGGCGCCGGAGATGCTGCTGACCGTCGCGTAGACGAGCGCGCCGCAACCAACCAGCAGCAGCACGCCGCCGATGGGCAGGCCGACGGTGAGCCACCGGGAGGTCCGCCGCTCCGGCGGCGGACCCCAGGCGGGCGGCCCCCACGGCGGCGGGCCCCAGGCCGGTGGCCCCGGCGGTGGTCCCGGGGGCGGGTGGTGCGGACCGGCCGGGTACCCGCCCGGCGGGCCCCATGGCGGCTCCTGTCGTCCCGGATCGCTCACCGTGCCAGCCCCTTCGCCGTCCCGTCGTCGGGGGAACCTAGCGCGCCGAGCCGATCCCGCTGGTCAGTTCCCGACCGCGGTGCGCCGAGGCGAACCAGACGTCCAGCTCGTCCGCCGGCATCGGCCGGGCCAGGTGGTACCCCTGCGCCAGGTCGCAGCCGGCCGCCCGCAGCTCCCGCCACGTGGCCTCGTCCTCGACGCCCTCGGCGACGGTGCTCAGCCCCAGGTTGTGCGCCAGCTCGATCACCGACCGGACGATGACCGCGTCGCTCGGGTCGACGGTCATCTGCGAGACGAACGACCGGTCGATCTTGAGCTGGTGGACCGGCAGACCCTTGAGGTGCGCCAGCGAGGTGTAACCGGCGCCGAAGTCGTCGATCGAGAGGGTCACGCCCGCGGCGGCGAGCCGGCCGAGCATCTGCTGCGCGCGGACCGGCTCGGCCATGATCGCGCTCTCGGTCACCTCCAGCTCCAGCGAGGACGCCGGCAGCCGTCGCCGCGCCAGGAGGGCGAGCACGTCCTCGACGAAGCTGTCGTCGAGGAGGTTGCGTGCCGAGACGTTGACGGCCACCTGCAGGTTCCGACCGTCTGCACGCCACCGCGCGCACTGGGCCAGCGCCGTGTCGATCACCAGCCGGGTGAGCGCGTGGATCAGGGGCGTGCGCTCCGCGAGCGGGATGAACACCGCCGGGCTGACCATCCCCCGTTCCGGGTGCGCCCACCGCACCAGTGCCTCCACGCCGCCGACCTCGCCGGCCGAGGTGATCTTCGGCTGGTAGTGCAGGACCAGCTCCCGCGCGTCGATGGCGCGGCGCAGATCGCTCAGGAGGCCGAGCTGCCCGGGGGTGTGCGAGTCCATGGTGGCGTCGAAGACGGAGACGCCCAACCCGCGGGACTTCGCCGCGTGCATGGCGATGTCGGCGTTGCGGAGGAGCTCGTTCACGTCGACGCACTCCGCGCCGGACACGGCGATGCCGATGCTGGCGTCGATGTCGAGGGCGGCGCCCATCGCGTCGACGCTGCGCACCAGCGATGCCTGCATGCGCAGGGCCAGCTCCCGAGCCGCCGCCACGTCCTCCACGCCGGGGAGCACGACGGCGAACTCGTCGGCCCCCAGCCGCGCGACGGTGTCGGTGTCGCGGACGGCGCGCGTCAGCCGCGCGGCCACGGTCTCCAGCACCGCGTCGCCGGACGCGTGCCCGAGCGAGTCGTTGATCTCCCGGAACCGGTCGAGGTCGACGACCATGACGGCGACGGTGCCGCCGTCCTGCCCCTCGGCGGCCAGGGCCGCCTCGATCCGCTGCAGCAGGAGGGTGCGGTTGGGCAGCCCGGTGAGCGAGTCGTGGAGGACCTGCCGACGGTTCTCCTCCGCCTGCGCCGCGGCCTCGCGCCGGCTGCGCACCAGGACCGTGGTGCACCAGGCGACGAGCAGCAGCCCGACACCGAAGACCGCCGGCGTCACCCACAGCAGCATCTGCTGGCTGTCGCGGAGCTCCGCGAGCGCGTCGTCCGCGTCCCGCCGGTGCTCCCGGCTCTCGGCGTGGACGACCTCTTCGATGGCCTGGAAGAAGGAGTCGACGTACTCGTCCTCGAACTCCTCGGCCGCGGCGGGACCGGACTCCGCCACGACCAGTAGCTGCGCCACGGCCGACTCGTACTCGTCCTGGAGGTGCAGCCAGCGCTCCAGCTGCGGTGGCTCCCCCTCACCGTGCGCGATGTCCGCGATCTGGCGCAGGGCCTTCCGCGTGGCGGCGACGGCGGACTGGTAGCGGGCCGCCAGCTGGCGGTTGTCGCCGTCCACCCGCTGGTCGGCGTACTCCTCCTGCAGGGCCAGCGAGCTCTCCGCCTGGTCGGCCCACTCGGAGACCTCGACGCTGAGCTCGGCCTGGGCCGCCGCCGCGGCGTTGCCGATCGCGGCGCTGACCGAGAAGACCATCAGCAGGGCGAGGACGACGACCAGCCCCGCGCTGGCGACATGGGTCGACAGGGTGACCGACCGGCGCACGGGGCGCGGTTCCTCGGTGGAGTCAGCGTTCGGCCGGCTCGTCATGGGGCCCCTTCGGGTCCGGCGGCCACCGGCTGCGACCGCGTACGACTCCTTCGGCCGACGTTCCGTTGTGCTCGACCGAAGTTCGCGGTGGCTCCCCCGTCCGGGTGACCCGGGGACTCCGGCTCGGCCGCGCCGCATGGCGCTGCTCGAGGACGTGCGCCGGATCCGGGAGCGAGGTCAGGGCAGGAGGACGCGGAGCTCGAGCACCGCCGACGGGACGGCGGGGTCGTCGACGTCGACCACCGCCAGCAGGTCCACCCGGCCCTCGCCGGCCCCGCGCAGGGCGAGTCCCTCCACCTTGTGCACGTGCCCGCCGATCTCCGGGATCGGGGCCACCACCACGCGCTCCGCCTCGACCAGGACGAGCGCGCTCGCGACGACCGGGCCGTCGTCGACGGCGTTCGGGCTGTCCTCCGCGGCCGCGCTGAGCAGCATCCGGCCGTCGGGCAGCGCGACCGCGTCGGTGACGGCCAGCCCGACTCCGGCCACCTCCCCGAGCGCGTACTCGCGCGGCGGAGAGAGAGGTACCGCGTCCGGGTCACCCCGGCCCAGCACCGCCGCGACCAGGCTCTCCAGCGGCAGGTCGACGCTGGCCGACGGCACGCCCGCGGCGAGGTTGCCGCGGTTGAACCACCGCACGGTGCCGCCGTGCCGGCTCGCGCCCTCCAGGTTCAGGTGCTCCATCGGCAGGCCGAGCCGCCGCGCGACCCGGGCGTACAGCGGGCCCAGGTCTCCGGCGCTGACGTGGGGCCGGCCGTCGGACAGCCGGACCAGCACGCCCCGCATGCGCCGGGGCGTGGAGCCCGACCCCAGGAGCAGGACGGCCGGCTCCCCGTCGACCTCGGCGGGGCAGGCCACCTCGAGATCCGGCTTGAGGTGCTTGGTCCCGTCGGCCTCGGCGAACCTGTCGTGCCCGTCGACCGGCGGGAGCACCCGCACCGGCTCCACCGCGCCGTCGTGCAGCCAGGCCGCGACCGTCGCGTCGTCCTGGACGACGAGCCACCCGCTCCCGAGCGGCGCGATCCCGGAGGCAGCCGTCACCGGGCGGCCGTCGTCGAAGCGCAGCGCCCGCACCTCGCCGACCTCGACCCGCACCCGCCTGCTGTGCCCGGGCGCGTGGCCGCGCACGCGTCTCAGACCGGGTAGTCCCCCACGATCTGGGTGCCGTGCTCGGCCGCCAGCTCGACGAGCCGGCCGGGATCGGCGAGCAGCTCGTCCTCGCCCTGGTGCGCCACGGCCGCGAAGAAGCTCTCGATCCCCGCCGGCGAGACCAGGGTCAGCATCCGCACCGACTCGTCGCTGAGCCGGCGCAGACCGTGCGGTGTCCCGCGCGGGACGAGCAGGAACGTGCCGGGACCGGCCACGGTCTCGGCGTCGCCCAGCCACACCCCCACCTGCCCGGAGAGGACGTAGAAGGCCTCCTCCGCGACGGTGTGCGTGTGCAGCGGGGTGGTCCGCCCCCAGAACTCCTCCTCGACCAGCCAGTACGCCCCCCGGCTGGCCGCGGCGTCCACCTTGGTGGTGTACGTGGAGCCCAGCGCCGTCAGCTGCGGCCCCTCGGCCGGTCCCAGCACCATCATCGCCGCCTCCGCTCCCGACGCGTACGTCCGGACGACGGTCACGGTGCCGAGGAGCACTCGCCGGGTCAACGGCTTCCGTCGTCCGCCCGGGACGAGGACGCTGCGGGCATGGGGATCTACAGCAGGCACCTGCGCCCTCGGCTGCACGCGATGGCCCTCGCCCCCCGGATCACCGGGACGATGCGCGCCCGGGTCTGCGCGGGGCTGGCCGGCGACGTCGTCGAGATCGGGTACGGGGCGGGGCTCAACCAGCCGTACCTGCCGACGGCGGTCACCGGCGTGTGGGCCGTGGAGCCGTCGGCGACGGCTCTGGAGCTCTCCCGACCCCGGCGGGAGGCGTCCGCGGTCCCGGTCGTGGTGGCGGGCGACGACGCGCAGGCGCTGCCGTTCCCCGACGACCGCTTCGACGGCGCGCTCTGCACCTGGGTGCTCTGCGGCATCCCGGACGGCGCCCGCGCGCTCGCGGAGATCGCACGGGTGCTCAAGCCCGGTGCGGCTCTGCACTTCGTCGAGCACGGACTCGCCCCCGACCCGGGGGTGGTGCGATGGCAGCGGCGCGGCAACCGGATCAACAGGGCCGTGTCGGGGTGCGTGCTCGACAACGACGTCCGGTCGCTGCTCGAGGCCTCGCCGCTGACGGTGACGCGGCTCGACGCCGCGTACGAGGAGACCGCCCCCAAGGTGGCCGGCTACATGTACGAGGGACGCGCGACCGCCTGACCCTCACCCCTCGGGGTGGCTCGCCGGCAGCCCGCCTGGTGCGGACCGGTTCCGCGACCGAACTGGACGGCATGACGAGCCCCGCTTCCACGGCCACCTGGCTGCCCGCGGCGATCGCCCGCGCCGCCGTCGTGACGCGTCCCCCGGCCCAGCAGGTACCGACGGGGGGCCGGCACCGCGCGCCCGAGAGCGTCGAGGGCGTGGTCGTGGCCGCGGATCTCGACCGGCCCGGCCGCCACGCCGAGCCGGAGTGGAGCCGCCAGTGGTTCGACGCGCTGCGCGACGAGGACCCGCTCGACTGGCTCGGCTTCGTCGCCGTCGGCTGACGGTCAGCGACCGCCCAGGACCTCGGCGAGCACGGGGACCAGCGCGGCGAACGCCTGGCCGCGGTGGCTGCGCGCGTCCTTCTCCTCGGGCGCCAGCTCCGCCGAGGTGGCCTCCAGCCCCTCCGGCACGAAGACCGGGTCGTAGCCGAAGCCGTTCGTGCCCCGCTTCTCGCGGATCACCCGGCCCCGCCACCGGCGCTCGATGACCCGCTCGGTGCCGTCGGGTGTGACCAGCGCGGCCGCGCAGACGAAGGCCGCGCCGCGGCGCTCGTCGGGCACGTCGGCGACCTGGCCCAGCAGCAGGGCGGTGTTGGCGTCGTCGTCGCCGTGCCGGCCCGACCAGCGCGCGGAGAGCACGCCCGGCATCCCGTTGAGCGCGTCGACGGCGAGTCCGGAGTCGTCGGCCACCGCGGGCAGGCCGGTGTGGCGCACCGCCTCGCGCGCCTTGAGCAGCGCGTTCTCCTCGAAGGTCGCGCCGGTCTCGGGCGCCTCCGGGTACTCCGGCACGTCGCGCAGGCCGATCACCTCGACCCCGGGGACGGCGGTCTCCAGCAGCCGCTGCAGCTCGGCGAGCTTGCCCGCGTTGCGGGTGGCCAGCAGGAGGCGGGTCATCGGGCCAGCGCGTCGGCCTGCAGCCGGCCCAGCTCGCCGCACCCGGCGACGGCGAGGTCGAGCAGCGCGTCGAGGGTCTTCCGGTCGAAGACCGCGCCCTCGGCGGTGCCCTGCACCTCGACGAAGTCGCCGTCGCCGGTGCAGACGACGTTCATGTCGGTGCCGGCCCGCACGTCCTCCTCGTAGGCGAGGTCCAGGCGCGGCTCGCCGTCGATGACGCCGACGCTCACCGCGGCGACCGACTGCACGATGGCGGTCGGCTTGGCCAGCTTCTTGCGCTCGCCGAGCCAGGACACGGCATCGGCCAGCGCCACGTAGGCGCCGGTGATCGCGGCCGTCCGGGTGCCGCCGTCGGCCTGCAGGACGTCGCAGTCGATGGCGATGCTGTTCTCCCCCAGCGCGCCCAGGTCGATCGCGGCGCGCAGCGAGCGGCCGATCAGCCGGCTGATCTCGTGGGTGCGGCCGCCGATCTTCCCCTTCACCGACTCGCGGTCGCTGCGGGTGTGCGTGGCGCGCGGCAGCATCGAGTACTCGGCGGTGACCCAGCCGAGGCCCGAGCCCTTGCGCCAGCGGGGCACACCCTCGGTGACGCTGGCCGCGCAGAGGACGCGGGTGCGGCCGAACTCGACGAGCACGGAGCCTTCCGCGTGGTCGAGCCAGTTGCGGGTGATGGTCACCGGACGGAGCTGGTCGGCCGCACGGCCGTCGGGGCGGGTCACGGGGAACCAGGGTAGTTGGCGCCGACCCGCGGCCCGCCGCCGTGCGGGGCGGGGCCGGGGCGGCCAAGATCCACTCATGCGATCGGAGCTGCGTGCCGTCCGGACCGGCGGCGTCCCGGTGGTCGTCGACCTGACCGACGAGTGCGCCGAGTTCGTGAAGCAGGAGGCCGACGGGCTGCTGCAGGTCTTCGTCCCGCACGCGACCGCCGGCATCGCGATCCTGGAGACCGGGTCGGGCAGCGACGACGACCTGCTGGCCCAGCTCGACGAGCTGCTGCCCCGCGACGACCGGTGGCGCCACCGGCACGGGAGCTCCGGCCACGGCCGCGACCACGTGCTGCCGGCGTTCGTGCCGCCGCACGCGACGGTGCCCGTGCTCGAGGGGCTCATGCAGCTGGGCACCTGGCAGCGCATCTGCCTGGTCGACACCAACGTGGACAACCACACCCGGCACGTGCGGTTCTCCTTCCTCGCCGGCTGACCGCCCCCCTGCCGCGCGGCCACCCGGGCACGGCAGGATGCTCGGCATGAGCGAGACCGCCACGGCACCCGTCCGCCTGTCCCCCGGCGACCCGGCCCCGGACTTCACGCTCCCCGACGCCGACGGCAGGCCGGTGTCGCTGGCCGACTACCGCGGCCGCCGGGTCATCGTCTACTGCTACCCCGCCGCGATGACGCCGGGCTGCACCACCCAGGCCGTCGACTTCACCGCCTCGGCCGGCCACCTCGCCGAGGCGGGGCTGGACATCATCGGCATCTCCCCCGACCCGCCGGAGAAGCTGCTCCGCTTCCGGGAGAAGGAGGACCTCGGCATCACCCTCGTCTCCGACCCGGACAAGGCGGTGCTGAGCGCGTACGGCGCCTACGGACCGAAGAAGCTCTACGGCAAGGAGGTCGTCGGCGTGATCCGCTCGACCTTCATCGTCGACGCCGAGGGCCGGATCGAGAAGGCCTCCTACAACGTCAAGGCCACGGGCCACGTCGCCAAGCTGATGCGCGACCTCGGGATCGACTGAGGGCAGGGACCACCCGGTCAGGCGCGCCACGTGCCCGGCCGCGGCTGGCAGTCGTCGTCGCACGGGTAGTCGTCGTCCCAGGGAAAGATGCCGCCCGGCAGCGCCCAGGTGAGCTGGTAGGCGGGCACGGAGAACTCGTCGGGGCGCAGGTAGAAGCGGTTGGCCGAGAAGAGCACCTCGCCGGGATTGGGCAGGTGCTCCACCGCGAGCACCGGCGTGCCGTCGTCGTCGCGGATCACCTCACCGGCCACGAGGTCGCGCCCGTCGAGCACCATGGCCGCGACCTCGTTCAGGACGCCGCAGGCCAGCTCGTGGTCGACGCCGACCACGACGAGCTCGGGGTGGCCCAGGCCGAAGAGCCCCACCGTGTAGGCGAACGAGGGCTCGCCGCTCCCCTCCCCTGCGGCGACGTGCTGGACGGCCCAGCGATGCCGGCGCACCACCTGGGCGAGCCGGGCGTCCTCCTGGTCCAGCCAGGCGATGGTCTGCGGATCCTGCGTCATGCACGGAGCGTGCGCCGAGGCACCGACGGAACAGCGACCGTCCGGCGGATCTGTGGACCGGGCTCCGGCCTGGGGACGACGGTCAGGCTCCGCCGGCCTCGGCGGCCCGCTTCCGGCGCTTGCCCTCGTGCATCGCCGCGACCCGGGCGACCGGGATCGTGTGGCCCTCGGCGACCAGGTCGGCGGGCAGCTCCTGCGGCTCGGGCAACGCCTCCGCCCACGGGTCGCGGCCACCCAGCAGCCCCGGCGCCGTCGTCACGGTGAAGTCCCCGGGCCGGACGTCGTCCAGGTCCTCCCATCCCACCGGGAAGGAGACGGGCAGCCCGGGGCGGATGCGCGGGCTGTAGGCGGCCACGATCGTGCCCTGGCCCGACCGGGTCGAGTCGACGAACACCCGGCCGCCGCGGTCCTGCAGCAGGTAGGCGGTGGTGGCCAGCTCCGGGTCGAGCCGTGCGGTGCGGGCGGCCAGCGCCCGGGTGGCGGCCGCGACGTCCTCGAACGAGGAACCCTGCACCGGGACGACGACGTGCAGCCCCTTCGATCCGCTCGTCTTCACCGCGCCGGCGAGCCCCGACTCGTCGAGCGCCCGCCGGACCAGCCGGGCCGCGGCCACGACGACGGCGAAGTCGGCCCCCTCGGGCGGGTCCAGGTCGAGCACCAGTCCGGTCGGCTCCGGTTCGCCGACGCGGAAGAACGGCACGTGCAGCTCCACCGCCCGCTGGTTGGCCAGCCACAGCAGCGTGCGCCGGTCGTCGCAGAGCACCTGGTGGATCTCGCGGTGCGAGCCCTCCGACCACATCGGCGCGGTGCGCACCCAGTCGGGCGCACCCTTGCTGACGTTGCGCTGCATGAACGGCGCCTGCCCGGGCCGGACGCGCTTGACCGACAGCGGTCGCCCGGCCAGCTGCGGCACCAGCCGGTCGGCGACGGCATCGGCGTAGTCGACGAGGGCCCGCTTGGTCACCTCGAGCCCGTCGCCCAGCGGCGCGTCCAGGCTGCTCAGGGCGACGCCGTCGCGCTCCTCGTCAGCCATGGCTCTCAGATCTCGTACGTGGCGCCGGTGCGCACGAGCTCGGTCTCGGAGAACACGGCGCTGGCGGCGAACAGCTGGCCGATCTCGTCCACCCAGGCCGGGATGTGGGTGAGCAGCAGCCGGCCGACACCGGCGGCCGCGGCGTGCTCCCCCGCCTCGCGCCCGGTGAGGTGCAGGCCGCCCGGCAGACCGGGGCCCGGCGGGTGCGCGGCCTCCGCGAGCAGCACGTCGGCGCCGCGCGCCAGCTCGACGACGCGGTCGCACGGCCCCGTGTCGCCGGTGTAGACCAGCGACCGGCCGTCGACCGCGAGCCGGATCGCGTAGCACTCGATGGGGTGCGCGGTGCGCGCCAGCGTCACCTCGAACGGGCCGAGTGTGAACGAGCCGGGCCCGACGGGCACGAAGTCGAAGACGTCGGTCAGCCCCTCGCCGTCGTTGTCGTAGGCCAGCGCCAGCCGCCGCTCGGCGGCGACCGGCGCGTACAGGGGAACCCGTTGCTTCGACGAGCGGCCGGAGTACCGGTGCCAGACGACGAAGGGCGCCACGTCGAGGCAATGGTCGGCGTGCAGGTGCGACAGGAACACCGCGTCGACGGCGCCCGGGTCGGTGTGGGTCTGCAGCGGCCCGAACGCGCCGTTGCCGAGATCGAGGACCAGCCGGAAGCCGTCGTGCTCCACCAGGTAGCAGGAGGCGGCCGACCGCGGACCCGGCGCGCTGCCCGCGCAGCCGACGACGGTGAGCTTCACGCCGCTTCCCCCCGTCGCATCGTCATGGCGCGAGCCAGGTTAGCGGCCCCCTCGCAGGGGCCCGCGGCGAGCGTGCGAGTGGCGGGGGGCGAGGGGGTCTTCGCTCTAGGCCCAGAGCTGGCCCTCGAGCGAGGCGGTCGCCTCCTCGAGGGATCCGGCGTAGGCGCCGGTCGAGAGGTACTTCCAGCCGCCGTCGCAGACGATGAACACGATGTCGGCGTGCCGGCCGGCCGCGACCTCCTTGTCGGCGATGCCGAGCGCGGCGTGCAGGATCGCGCCGGTCGAGATGCCGGCGAAGATGCCCTCGCGCTCCACCAGCTGGCGGGTGCGGTGGATGGCGTCCTCGGGCCCCACGGAGAACCGCGAGTCGAGCAGCGAGGCGTCGTAGAGCTCGGGGATGAAGCCCTCGTCGATGTTGCGCAGGCCGTACACCAGTTCGCCGTAGCGCGGCTCGGCGGCGATCACCTGCACCTCGGGCTTGTGCTCGCGCAGGTAGCGGGAGACGCCCATGAGGGTGCCGGTCGTCCCGAGGCCGGCGACGAAGTGGGTGATCGACGGCAGGTCGGCGAGGATCTCCGGGCCGGTGCCCTCGTAGTGCGCCTGCGCGTTCGCCGGGTTGCCGTACTGGTAGAGCATCACCCAGTCGTCGTGCTCGGCGGCCAGACCCTTCGCGACGGCGACGGCCTGGTTCGACCCACCTGCGGCCGGCGAGAAGATGATCTGCGCGCCGTACATCTCCAGCAGCTGCCGCCGCTCCACCGAGGTGTTCTCGGGCATGACGCAGATCAGCTTGTAGCCCCGCTGCCGGGCCACCATCGCCAGCGAGATGCCGGTGTTGCCGCTGGTCGGCTCCAGGATGGTGGCGCCCGGCTGCAGCGACCCGTCCTTCTCCGCGGCCTCGATCATCGCGATCGCGGCGCGGTCCTTGATCGACCCGGTCGGGTTGTGGTCCTCGAGCTTGGCCCACAGCCGGACGTCAGGGGTCGGCGACAGGTTGGGCAGCCCCACGAGCGGGGTGCCGCCGAGCGAGTCGACGAGGGATGCGAAGCGGGCCATCAGAGCTCTTCCGTGTCAGGGAACCGGTCGGCGGTCAGCCGCCCGCGACCGCCGGGAGGATCGTCACCGAGTCGCCGTCCTTGACCTGGGTGTCGAGCGCACCGGTGAAGCGCACGTCCTCGTCGTTGACGTAGACGTTGACGAAGCGGTGCAGCTTGCCCTCGTCGGTGACGAGGCGGTTCTTCAGACCGGGGTGCTTGGCGTCGAGGTCGTCGACGAGCGCGGCGAGCGTGTCCCCGCTGCCCTCGACGGTCTTGTTGCCGCCGGTGTGGGTGCGAAGGATGGTCGGGATACGGACCTCGATGGCCATGGCGTGCGGATCTCCTTGCGAGCTGGGATGTCGGGGCGCCGCGATACGGCAGCGTTCGTGCGTCTGGACGGGCCAACGCCCGCGCCGCGCGGCCGATTCCGGCCCGCGGCAGCTATCACGCGTCAGTCGTAGACGACGGTCGTCGGCGTGTGGCCGAAGAGGTAGGACTCGACGACCTCGACGTCCTCCTCGGTCACCTGCCCGTCCACGATCCGGAAGCTCCGGAACTCGACCTCGTCGTCGACCAGGCCGGTCTGCTTCTCGTGGTGGCGCGTCGAGACGAGCACGTAGTGCGTGCGGGGGTCGGCCGCCGGGCCCGACGCGTAGCCGATGTCGGTGCGCGACGGGTAGGCCTCGGTCGCGGTGTGCGAGTGGTAGACGACGACCGGCCACTCGTCGCGGTCGTCCATCTCCCGGTACAGCCGCAGCAGGTCGCCGGAGTCGAACTCGTAGAACGTGGGCGACCGCGCGGCGTTGAGCATCGGGATGAAGCGCTCGGGCCGGTCGCTGCCCTCGGGACCCGCGACGACGCCACAGGCCTCGTCCGGGTGGTCCTCCCGGGCGTGGGCCACGATGGCGTCGTAGGTCGCGCGGTCGATGCGCAGCACGCCGCCAGTCTATGCGGGCGCGGGTGGCCCCCTGCAGGGTCCCGCCCCGAGGGTGCGAGGGGTGGGGGGCAGGGGGTCCTTCTCCGATACGGTCTGTTACGTGTTGGTGAAGCTTCTGGTGGCGGCGGGGGTGCTCCTGTTCCCCCTCCCCGCCCTCGCCCTGGGTGCCCGGGGCCTGCTGAAGCAGCCGGGGTACAGCCCCGACGAGCCCACCGACCGCCTGTCGCACGTGCTGGTCGTGGTGCTGCGCGGGCTCCTGCTCCTGCTGATCCTCGCGCTGTCGGCAGTCGTCCTGGTCTCGGCGATCGGGGCCGCGGTCGTGGGCGTCGAGCTGCACGGCATGGTCTACGTGCTCTTCGGTCTCGACGTCCTGTTCGCGCTGGTCGTCGTCCTCAGCTTCGGCCGGCGCGCGCGTCGACCAGCGCGTCGACGAGTGAGCCCTGCAGCGCGGTGAGCCAGTAGTACACGGCCAGCTGCTGGTCCTCGTCGGAGGCGATCTCCTCCGGGGGCTCGGTGTCCTCGGTGATGTCCAGGCGCGTGCCCAGCGCCAGCCGCAGGTCGTTCGTGCTGCGCAACCAGGCCGCGGCCTGCTCGGCGTCGAGGCGCACCTCGCCCCCGCCGTCGGGGAGCGTGGCCCGGACGCTCGCGAGGTCGGCGGCCTTGCCGCTGCGCAACGACTCCTCGGTCAGCTCGCGGTAGTCGGCGGCCAGCTCGGGGTCGCCCCGGTGGCCGTCGGGCAGCAGCCGCTCCATCACCGGGTCACCGCGCACGTCGTCGGCGTCGGCGTCGAGCAGCTGCTCGAGCTGGTCGAGGAGCAGCCCGACGATGCCCGCCTCGGCCGGCTCCAGGCGCGCGACGACAGCACCCCCACGGGCGGCGCGGAAGGGCTTCATGCGTCCTTCTGGAACGTGGCCCACAGCCCGTAGGCGTGCAGCCGGTTGGTGTCGTGCTCCATGCGCTCACGAGGGCCGGAGCTGACGATCGCCTTGCCGTCGTTGTGCACCTGCAGCATCAGCGTCGTCGCGGTCGGCTCGTCGTAGCCGAACAGCTCCTGGAGCACGAAGGTCACGTAGTTCATGAGGTTGACCGGGTCGTTCCAGACGATGGTCACCCAGGGCCGGTCGAGGTCGCCGCGTTCCTCGTCGGTCGTCTCGGGAGTCCGAGTCGGGGCGAGCGGTCCGGCCACGGCACCACCTTAGGACGCCGACCTGCCCGGTTCCCACCTCCCGCCTACGCTCCCCCTTCGTGGCTGTGGACACCGGACTGACCCCTCCTCCCGCCCCCGCGCTCTTCACCGACCGGTACGAGCTGACGATGGTGGCGGCCGCGCTCGCGGACGGCACCGCCGACCGCGACTGCGTCTTCGAGGTGTTCGCGCGCCGGCTCCCGCACGGACGGCGGTACGGCGTCCTCGCCGGCACCGGCCGGCTGCTGGAGGCGCTCCCCCACTTCCGCTTCGGCGACGACGAGATCGCGGCGCTGCGCGACCAGGGGCTGACCGACGAGCGGCTGCTCGACTGGCTGGCCGGCTTCCGCTTCTCCGGCGACATCGAGGGCTACGCGGAGGGTGACCTGTACTTCCCCGGCTCCCCTGTCCTCACCGTCCGGGCGCCGTTCGCCGAGGGAGTGCTGCTGGAGACCCTCGCCCTGTCGGTGCTCAACCACGACAGCGCGATCGCCTCGGCCGCCGCGCGCATGGTGGCCGCGGCCTGCGAGCGCCCGTGCATCGAGATGGGCTCGCGGCGCACCCACGAGGAGGCCGCCGTCGCGGCCGCGCGGGCCGCGCACATGGTGGGGTTCGCCTCCAGCTCCAACCTGGAGGCCGGCCGGCGCTACGGCGTCCCGACGACGGGCACGAGCGCGCACGCCTTCACCCTGCTGCACGACGACGAGCGGTCGGCCTTCCGGGCTCAGGTGGACGCCCTCGGCCCCGGCACGACGCTGCTGGTCGACACCTACGACGTCGACCAGGGCATCCGCAACGCCGTCGAGATCGCCGGCCCGGAGCTGGGCGGCATCCGCCTCGACTCCGGCGACCTGCCCACGCTCGCCGCCCACGCCCGCGAGCTGCTGGACTCCCTCGGCGCGACCAGGACCCGGATCATCGTCACCAGCGACCTCGACGAGTACGCCATCTCGGGGCTCATGGCCGCGCCGGTCGACGGCTACGGCGTGGGCACCTCGCTGGTCACCGGCTCCGGCGCGCCGACGGTCGGGATGGTCTACAAGCTGGTCGAGCGCGACGGCGTGCCGGTCGCCAAGAAGTCGGAGGGCAAGCGCTCGGTGGGCGGCCGGAAGCACGCCGTCCGCCGGCACGACGCCGACGGCATCGCCACCGCCGAGGTGGTCAGCAGCGACGCCGTCCTCGACCGGGACGGCGACCGCGACCTCGTGGTGCCGCTGGTCCGCGGCGGTGAGATCTGCGAGCCGCTCTCCCCCCGGGAGGCGCTCCAGCGCGCCAAGGCGCACCACGAGCAGGTGCGGCAGGCGCTGCCGCAGGAGGCATGGGCGCTGTCCCGCGGCGAGCCCGTGCTGGAGACCGTCCCGTCCTAGGAGGAGCGACATGCCCCGTGCGCTGATCGTGGTCGACGTCCAGAACGACTTCTGCGAGGGCGGCAGCCTCGCGGTCACCGGCGGCGCCGCCGTCGCCGCCGCCATCACCGAGCACCTCCGGACGGCGGCCGGCGAGTACGCGCACGTGGTGGCGACCCGTGACCACCACGTCGACCCGGGGCACCACTTCGCCGAGCAGCCGGACTTCCTCGAGACCTGGCCGGCGCACTGCGTCGTCGGCACCGGCGGCGTCGAGCTGCACGAGGCGCTCGACCGCGGACCGCTCGAGGCGGTCTTCGACAAGGGCGAGTACGCCGCGGCCTACTCGGGCTTCGAGGGCGCTGCGGACGGCGTGGGCCTCGCGGACTGGCTGCGCGAGCGCGGGGTGGACGCGGTCGACGTCGTCGGCATCGCGACCGACCACTGCGTGCGGGCCACCGCCCTGGACGCCGTCGGGAACGGTTTCTCGACGCGGGTGCTGCTGCACCTGACCGCGGGCGTCGCCGAGGCGTCGACCGAGGCCGCCCTGGAGCAGCTCCGGACGGCCGGCGTGCGGCTGGAGGGCGCCGTCCACCGCCCCCGGTAGGGACTACCGGGCGTCGAGGACCTCGTCGCGGGTGAAGCCGAGCACCTGCAGCACGGCGTCCAGGTAGGGCTGGTTGAGCGCGGTGTGCGCCTGCTCGCGGACGAACGGCTTGGCGTTGAAGGCGATGCCGAGCCCGGCGGCGTTGAGCATGTCGAGGTCGTTGGCGCCGTCGCCCACCGCCACGGTCTGCTCGAGCGGGATGCCGTACTGCTCGGCGAACCGCGCCAGCGCCCGCGCCTTGCCCGCGCGGTCGACGATCTCGCCGACCAGTCCCCCGGTGAGCTTGCCGTCGGCGACCTCGAGGGTGTTGGCCGCGGAGAAGTCCAGGCCGAGCGACTCGGCGAGCGGCTCGGTGATCTGGGTGAACCCGCCGCTGACGATGCCGCACCGGAACCCCAGCCGCTGCAGCGTGCGGATGAGCGTGCGCGCACCCGGGGTGAGCACCAGGTGCTCGCGCACCTCGTCGAGCACCTCGACCGGCAGCCCGGCGAGGACGGCGACGCGGGCCCGCAGCGACTCGGCGAAGTCCAGTTCGCCGTTCATCGCCGCCGCGGTGATGCGGGCGACCTCCGCCGCGCGGCCGGCGCGCGCGGCCAGCTCGTCGATGACCTCCCCCCGCACCAGCGTGGAGTCGACGTCGAGCACGATCAGCCGCTTGCTCCTGCGGGCGAGACCGACCTGCTCGACGGCGATGTCCGCGCCCGTCGCGGCGGCCACCTCGGCCAGCGCCGTCCGCAGAGCCGTCGCCTCGGCACCGGAGACGGTGAGCTCGAAGCTGGTGACCGGGTAGTCCGACAGCCGCCGGATCGCGTCGATGTTCCCGCCGATCCCGGCGATCGCCCGGGCGGCACCCGCGACGGCGGCCGGCGGGACCGGACGGCCCAGCACGATCACGTGGTGCGGCCGGTCGGGGCCGGGGACGGCGTCCGGCTCGGAGGCCGACTCGACCTCGACGCGCACACCCATGGCGTCGGAGACCTCGCCCGCGACGGCCGCCAGGAAGGTCAGCAGGGACGCCTCGTCGGCCGCCGGGCCTTCGCCCTCCGGCAGCGCACCGACGACGACACCGAGCACCAGGTGGCCGCGGACCACCACCTGCTCGACGTCGAGCACCTCGACCGGGTGCGGGCCGGCGGCGAGCGCGGAGAACAGCCGCGCGGTGACCCCCGGCTTGTCGGCGCCGCTGACGGTCAGCACGGCCCGGGAGGCCGGCGGGGGCGGGACCGAGGGGACGCGGGGCGTGGGGTCGAGCGGCACCGGGCCATCGTGCCGCACCGGCACCCCGGCGCCCGCACCCGCACCGGTGAAGCACCGAGGCCCAGAACCGTCGCGGTCCTGGGCCTCGGTGCTTCACTCTTCGATCACGTCGGGTCGGGGTCGTTCGGACCCTGGCGCGTGCCGGTGCCACCGACCAGCTCGCTGGCGTACGGCTTGTGCCGCTTGCCGGCGTGCGCCTCGTCCTGCAGCCGCTGGAGCAGGTGCGGGTAGTGCGCCTCGAACGCCGGACGCTCCGAACGGATCTTGGGGATCTCGACGAAGTTGTGCCGCGGCGGCGGGGACGACGTCGCCCACTCCAGGGAGTTCCCGTGGCCCCACGGGTCGTCGCGCAGGGCGAGCTCGCCGTACTTCCAGGACCTCACCACGTTGTAGACGAACGGGATCACCGAGGCGCCGAGGATGAACGACCCGATGGTCGACACGATGTTCAGCGAGGTGAACGCGTCGGTCTCGAGGTAGTCCACGTAGCGGCGCGGCATGCCCTCGCCACCCAGCCAGTGCTGCACCAGGA
Source organism: Bacillus sp. AZ43 (assembly GCA_004570425.1). Lineage (GTDB taxonomy): Bacteria > Actinomycetota > Actinomycetes > Mycobacteriales > Geodermatophilaceae > Blastococcus_B. The sequence goes on along the minus strand of SPQJ01000016.1, from coordinate 43,767 downwards.
ACGTGGTGTGGAAGCCGATGAAGGTCAGCCAGAACTGCAGCTTGCCCAGCCGCTCGTCCATCATCCGGCCGCACATCTTCGGGAACCAGAAGTAGATGCCGGCGTAGGCGGCGAACACCACGGTGCCGAAGACGACGTAGTGGAAGTGGGCGACGACGAAGTAGCTGTCGTTCAGGTGGAAGTCCAGCGGCGGGCTGGCCAGGAGGACGCCGGTGAGCCCGCCCAGGAGGAACGTGACCATGAAGCCGATCGAGAACAGCATCGGCGTCTCGAACGTCAGCTGGCCCCGCCACATGGAGCCGATCCAGTTGAAGAACTTGATGCCGGTCGGGACGGCGATCAGGTAGGTCAGGAAGGCGAAGAAGGGCAGCAGCACCGCGCCGGTGGCGTACATGTGGTGCGCCCACACGGCCAGGGAGAGGGCACCGATCGCGATGGTCGCGAAGACCATGCCCTTGTAGCCGAACAGCGGCTTGCGGCTGAACACCGGGATGATCTCGGTGATGATGCCGAAGAACGGCAGCGCGATGATGTAGACCTCGGGGTGCCCGAAGAACCAGAACAGGTGCTGCCACAGCATGGGCCCACCGTTCTCGTCCGAGTAGACGAGCGCGCCGAGGTTGCGGTCGGCCAGCATGCCGAAGATCGCGGCGGTGAGGATCGGGAACGCCAGCAGGATCAGGACGCTGGTGACGAGCGCGTTCCAGGTGAAGATCGGCATCCGGAACAGCGTCATGCCCGGCGCGCGGAGGCAGACGATCGTGGTGATGAAGTTGACGCCACCGAGGATCGTGCCCAGGCCGCTGACCGCCAGGCCGGCGAACCACATGTTGGCGCCCGCGCCCGGCGAGTGCACCCCGTTGGACAGCGGGGCGTAGGCGTACCAGCCGAAGTCGGCCGCGCCGCCCGGGGTCAGGAAGCCGCCGACCGCGATCAGGCTGCCGAAGAGGAACAGCCAGAACGAGAAGGCGTTCAGCCGCGGGAACGCGACGTCCGGCGAGCCGATCTGCAGCGGCATGATCAGGTTCGCGAAGGCGAAGAACAGCGGCGTCGCGAACATCAGCAGCATGACCGTGCCGTGCATGGTCACCAGCTGGTTGTACTGCTCCGGCGACAGGAACTGCAGCTCCGGCCTGGCCAGCTCGCCTCGCATGAGGAGGGCCATCAACCCGCCCGCGATGAAGAACGCGAACGAGGTGACCATGTACATCAGGCCGATGGTCTTGTGGTCCGTCGTCCGCAGCAGGTTGGACAGCCGCGAACCCTTTTTCGCCACGTGGACCGGACTCGGCCGACTCACGATGGGCGCCGGTGCAATCGTCACGGACCGCAGCTTAGACGGTGCCCTCGCGGCACCTCGCGCCGACGAGGGAGGCGCGCCGATGACGCTCCGCACTTCCTGCGGCGCGGCAGGTCAGGACGCTGCTCGTCCGGCCGTGGAGACCGCTGTCCGATCATGATGGGGCCGTCCACCACCACCTGGACGGCACCCGGGGAAGGACCTCCATGACCGTCGGCGGCATCGTCCTCGCGCTCGCGATCGGGCTCGTCGCGGGGCTGATCGCCCGCGCCGTCGTCCCCGGCAAGCAGGACCTCGGGATCATCGCCACGGTCGTCCTCGGTCTCGTCGGCTCCGTCGTCGGCAACGTGCTGGCCGGCCTGGTCCGCGAGGGCGAGGCCACCGTCGCACTGGGCGGCTGGTGGGCCTCCATCCTGGGCGCGGTCCTCGTGCTGGCGGTCTACGTGGCGTTCACCGGCCGCGGGCGCCGCCGGTAGGTGGCCACCTCGACCGACACGGTGACGGTCACCGGCTCCGGCAGCCGGGCCAGCTCCTCCCCGATCGCCGCGGGGGTGGTGTGCCGGGCGTGCGGGCCCATGCCGACGAGGGTCGCGACGGCGGCCCGCGGGAGCGCCAGCTGCTCCCGGTGCCCCCGGCCCTCGACCCGCTCCAGATCCGGCTCGAGCGACGACGCGAGCCGCGCCGCCTTGTCCGGGTCGACGCGCAGCAGACCCAGCGGCCCGACGATCTCCGCGAGGTGGTCGGCCGCCGGGGTGACGACGACCAGCCGGCCCTCGGGCCGCAGCACCCGGGCGATCTCCGGGCCGTTGCGCGGCGCGAACACGACCAGCACCCGGTCGACCGCCTCGTCGGCGACGGGGAGGCGCGCCCAGCTGTCCGCCACGACCGCGACGGCCCGGGGGTGCGCCCGCGCGGCCCGGCGTGCCGCGTAGGGCGACGAGTCGGTCACCACGCCTACGGAGGCCGGCCACCGGTCCAGGAGCGCCGCCAGGTGGTGCCCGGTGCCGCCGCCGAGGTCCAGGAGCGCGGCCGGCGGACCGCCGGCGCCCACCGCGTCGGCGAGGGCCGCGGTGACGCCGCCGTAGTGGCCCGCATCGAGGAAGCGCACCCGGTCGGCGACCATCTCCGCGGTGTCGCCCGACGGCGGCCGGTGGTTCGGGGGCAGCAGGGTCACGTGCCCCTGGCGCGCCCGGTCGAAGAGGTGGCCCCGGGCGCAGCGGAGCCCCGTCCCGCCGTCGGCGACGGCCAGCCGCTCCCCGCACACGGGGCAGGCGAGGAGCGCGACCGCCCGCGCGTCCAGCGGCGCCCGGCCGGTCACCGCCGCGGGGGGACGGCGTGGAAGACGACGTCGCGCAGCGCGCCTGCGTCGGCGACGGCCGTGACCCAGGTGCCGTGCGGCTGACGCCGGCGGTCGGTCGGCGACCCGGGGTTGAGCAGCCGCAGGCCGGTGGGCGCGGTCGTGTCCCAGGGGATGTGGCTGTGCCCGAACACCAGGACGTCGGTGTCGGGGAACCGGGCCGCGCACCGGAGCTCCCGGCCCTTCGCGTCCCCCGTCTCGTGCACCACGGCGAACCGGACCCCCTCGATCTCGGCGCGGGCGATCTCGGGCAGCCGCTCGCGCAGCGGTCCGTGGTCGTTGTTGCCGTACACGGCCACCAGCCGCCGCGAACGGGCCTCGAACCGGTCGAGCAGGTCGACGTCGACCCAGTCACCGGCGTGGACGACGACGTCCGCGGCATCGATGGCCGCCCACAGATCGTGAGGTAGCTCACGGGACCGCTTCGGAACGTGCGTGTCGGAGGTCAACACCAGCGAAACGGGCACGACGACATCGTCGCAGGCCGCTACCTTCCGCACGGCCGGCGATCCCGGCCCCCGACGCCCGAGACCGAGGACCTACCCGTGACCGACACCTCCCCCGCCACCACCGGGGCCGCACCCGCCGACGAGCCCTACGAGCGCCGCTGGCTGGCCCTCGGCGTGATCGCGATGACCGTCCTGCTGGTCATCCTCGACGCCACCATCGTCAACATCGCCCTGCCCGCCGTCACGGCGGACCTGGGCATCAGCGCGGCGTCGCAGCAGTGGATCGTCACCGCCTACACCCTCACCTTCGGCGGCTTCCTCCTGCTCGGCGGCCGCATCGCCGACTTCTGGGGCCGCAAGCGCACCTACCTGGTCGGCGCCGCCGGCTTCGCCGTCGCCTCCGCCCTGGGCGGGTTCGCGCAGAACGAGGCCATGCTCTTCGGGGCCCGCGCGCTCCAGGGCGTCTTCGGCGCCCTGCTGGCCCCGGCGTCCCTGGCGCTGCTGACCGTGCTGTTCACCGATCCCAAGGAGCGGGCCAAGGCCTTCGGCGTCTACGGCGCCATCGCCGGCGGCGGTGCCGCGATCGGCCTGCTGCTGGGCGGCGTGCTCACCGAGTACGCGGACTGGCGCTGGTGCTTCTGGGTCAACCTGCCGGTCGCCCTGCTCGCCATCCTGCTGGCCATCCCGTTCGTCCCGGAGAGCAAGGCCCCGGGCGACACCAGCTACGACATCCCCGGCGCCGTGCTGGTGACCCTCGGCCTCGCATCGATCGTCTACGGCTTCACCCGCGTCGCCGAGGCCGCGCAGACCAACGCCGCCGAGGCCGCGGCGGCGAACGCCCGTGCCATGGCGGAGGGCCGCACGACGCTCGTGCCGGCGGACAGCGGCTGGAGCGACGGCCTGGCGTGGCTGTTCATCGTGGGCGGCCTCGTCCTGGTGGCGCTGTTCGTCCTGCTCGAGCTCCGGACCCGCAACCCGCTGCTCCCGATGCGCATCGTGCTCGACCGGAACCGCGGCGGTGCCTACCTGACCTCCACCCTGGTCGGCGCGGGGCTGATCGGCGCGTTCTTCTTCCTGAGCCTGTACTTCCAGCAGGTGCTCGGCTACGAGCCCGTCGTCGCCGGCTTCGCCTCCCTGCCGGTCACCCTCGGCGTCTTCATCTCCGCGGGTGCCTCCAGCGTGCTCCTGCCGCGGATCGGCCCGAAGCCGCTCATGGTGCTCGGCGGGCTGCTGGCCGCCGCCGGTCTGTTCACGCTGTCCTTCGTCGGGCTGGACACCGGCTTCTGGGAGCTGCCGTTCCCCGGCCAGCTGCTGCTGGGGCTCGGCCTGGGCTTCACCTTCGTGCCGCTGTCGAACCTGGCGCTCGTCGGAGCCGGGGAGCACGACGCCGGCGCGGCCAGCGCGATGCTGAACGCCACCCAGCAGGTGGGTGCCTCGATCGGGACCGCCGTCCTGGCCTCGCTGTCGGTGGCCGCGATCAGCACGTACACCGCCGACGCGCTCGGCGCCGGCGGGAACCCGCAGGACCCGGCCCTGGGGCTGGCCGCGCAGGTCGAGGGCTACACCACGGCGTTCACGTGGGCCGCCGGGCTCCTGGTGCTCGGTGCGCTCGTCTCCGCGGTGCTCGTCAAGGCGACCAAGGAGGACCTGCCGGCCGGCGACGCCGTCGTGCACGTCGGGTAAGGACCCATCACGTCACGTGCGGTCCGCGAGGGCCCGGAGGCGGGCGTTGTACGCCTCCAGCTCGGCGTCGCCCGTGCGCTCGGCCGCCCGGTCGAGCGTGCGGGCGCGCCGCTCGTCGGAGCTCGCCCACGAGAAGAAGACGACGGCGAGCACGAGCACGGTCGGCAGTTCGCCGAACGCCCACACGATGCCGCCGGCCTCCCCCTGGTCGCGCAGGGGGTCGATGCCCCACCCGGCCGGGGGCTGGGCGAACGTGTCGACGACGAGCGAGCCGGCCATCATCACGGCGACGCCGAAGAACGCGTGGAAGGGCACCGGAAGGAACAGCTCCAGCATCCGGCCGGGGTGGCCCAGGGTCCGCGGCCACGGGTCCTGCGCCACGATCGGCCCGAAGAACAGCAGCCCGGTGACCACGAAGTGGGCCAGCATGAACTGGTGACCCGCGGGGTTGCCCATCAGCGCGTCGAACAGCGGGGTGAAATAGACGCCGTAGAGGCTGGCGATGAACAGCGGGATCGTGAACAGCGGGTGGGCGACGAACCGGGCGAACCGGCTGTGCAGCGCGTTCAGCAGCAGCGCCCGAGGAGCGCCGGCCGCGCCGCTGCCGCGGGGCAGGGTGCGCAGCGCCAGGGTGACCGGCGCGGCGAGGAGCAGCAGCAGCGGCGTGATCAGCGACAGCACCATGTGCTGGGTCATGTGGACGCTGAACAGGACCATGCTGTAGCCGTTGAGCCAGGTGCCGGTGACGGCGAACAGCGAGCCGGTGCCGGCGATCCAGGCCAGCACCCGCCACCACGGCCAGGCGACGCCGGACCGGCGCAGCCGCACGACAGCGGCCAGGTAGACGACGAGCCCCACGATGCTCAGGACGGCGAGGACCGACCACGCCTCCAGGTGCGGGATGAACATCCGCCCCCAGGTCGGGGGCGCTGAGGGCACCCACATGCCCGAGTGGTGCCCGTGGTCCACCTACGCCTCCCTGCAACCGCGACCTGACGCTGTCCACTGTCCCACCGCCGGTCGGCCCTCCTGCAGGGTCCCGCCCCGAGCGGCCGAGTGGCGGGGGGGCAGGAGGGTCCTGTCAGTCGTGGACGGGCGACTCGTGGCCGGCGTGCGCCCGTGCCTCCAGCTGGAAGGTGCAGTGCTCGAGGTCGAAGTGCTCACCCAGGCACGCGCAGAGCGCGTCGAGGACGCGGCCGCCGTGCCCGTCCGCGAGCGCCTCGTCGGTGACGACGACGTGCGCCGACAGCACCGGCACCCCGGAGGTGATCGTCCACGCGTGCAGATCGTGGACGTCGAGGACGTCGTCGACGCCGAGGATGTGCGCCCGCACGTCGGCGAGGTCCACCCCGCGCGGCGCGGCTTCGAGCAGCACGTCGAGCGCCTCGCGCAGCAGGTGCCAGGCACGCGGCAGGACGAGGAACCCGATGACGACCGACGCGACGATGTCCGCCGGCGTCCAGCCGGTGAGCTGGATGACCAGCGCCGCGGCGATGACGGCGACCGACCCCAGGGCGTCGGCCAGCACCTCCAGGTAGGCGCCCTTCAGGTTGAGCGAGCTGCCGCGGCCGCGGTGGAGCACGGCGAGCGACGCCAGGTTGACGGCGAGACCGACCACGGCGATGGCGAGCATGAGGCCCGAGCCGATCTCCGGGGGCCGGCCGAACCGCTGCACCGCCTCGACCAGGACGTAGGCCGCGACCCCCAGCAGCAGGAGGCCGTTGGCCACGGCGGCGAGGATCTCGGCCCGCTGCCAGCCGAACGTGCGGCGGCCGCGCGCCGGCCGCTGGGCCAGCGTCACCGCGCCCAGGGCCAGGGCGATCCCCGCCGCATCGGTGGCCATGTGGCCGGCGTCGGCGAGCAGCGACAGCGAGCCGCTCAGCAGACCGCCGACGATCTCCGCCGCCATCACGGCCAGGGTCAGCGCGAGGACGACGACGAGGCGGCGCCGGTGGCCCGCGCCCGGCGTCGCCGGGCCGTGCGCATGCCCGTGCCCCATCGCCGACCTCCTCCTCGTCCCGCACCTGCGCGCAGTGTCCCCCAGCGGAGGCACCCTCCGACGACGACGCCCCCGACCGGGAGGTTCCGGTCGGGGGCGTCGAGGACGGGCTGGGCGTCTCAGATCTGGACGCCGCGCTCCCGCAGCCACGGGAGGGGGTCGACCTTCTCGCCGTTGAGCCCGCCGACGTGCACCTCGAAGTGCAGGTGCGGGCCGGTGGACTGGCCGCGGTTGCCGAGGAGCGCGATGGTGTCGCCCGCCTTCACGACCTGGCCGGGCTGGACGAGGATCGAGTCCATGTGGCCGTAGACGGTGACGTCGCCGTTCTCGTGCTGGATGTAGACCGCGAGGCCGAAGCCGCTCGCCGGACCGGCCTCGAGCACGACGCCGTCGGCCGCCGCGTACTCCGGGGTGTGCATCGGAGCCGCCAGGTCGATCCCGGCGTGCAGCGTGCCCCACCGGGGGCCGAAGCCGCTGGTGAGCCGGGCGCCGTCCACCGGGAGGACCGCCTTGGGGCGCGCGGCCTCGGCGGCCGCCTCGGCGGCGACGCGGTCGGCCTCGGCCTGCACCTGGGCGGCAGCGGCCTGGTCGGCGTCCCGGGCGTTCCGGCTCACCGCGAGGCCACCCAGGAGCTCGGCGGCGGCGGTGTCGGTGATGCTCTCGGCCGGGGTGGCGCGGATCCCGAGCTCCTCGGCCACGCTGACCGACGAGCTCATCGTGTCGGTGGCCTGCGCGGTGGGGTCGTTCGTGCTGAGCGTGCTGATGCTCAGGGCGCCGATGAGCGCGGCAGCCAGGTAGAGCGAGGGCCGGCGACCCACCGACGGCAGCCGACGACGGAGCGCGCGGGGCCGACGGCCCGCCGGCTCGCCCGCGGTGGCGGAGATCCCGGCGGGGGGCTCGGCCGCGGTCGCCGCGTCGCGCTCGGCGGCGAGCGTGGCGAGGATCGCGGCGGCCGGCACCGTGCGCTTGTGGGGAGTCGGGCGGACGGCGGGGATCTCGATCCGCGGAGCCTCGGGCTCCGGCGTCTCCGCAGCGCTGGCCTTCGCGGTGGTGGCCCTCGCGGCCGCGGCCTTCGCGGTGGCGGCCTTCGCGGTGGTGGCCCTCGCGGCCGGGGCCTTCGCGGTGGTGGCCTTCGGAGCGGCGGCCTTCGCGGTGGTGGCCTTCGGAGTGGCGGCCTTCGCGGTGGTGGCCCTCGCGGCCGGGGCCTTCGCGGTGGTGGCCTTCGGAGCGGCGGCCTTCGGAGTGGCGGCCTTCGCGGTGGTGGCCTTCGGAGGGGCGGCCTTCGCGGTGGTGGCCTTCGCGGCCGCGGCCTTCGGAGTGGCGGCCTTCGCGGTGGTGGCCTTCGCGGCCGCGGCCTTCGGAGTGGCGGCCTTCGCGGGCGTGGCCGCGACGGCGACCGGGGCCTGGGCGGCCGGCCTGCGCGTGGACGCCCGAGCCGCGGCCTTCGCCGCGGCGGCTGCCTTCGCCGCCGTCGCTGCCTTCGCCGTGGCCGCCTTGGCGGACGCGGCCTTCGCCGTGGCCGCCTTGGTGGCGGCGGCCTTGGCCGTCGCGGCGGTGGCGGAGGCCTTCGCCGTGGCCGCCTTGGCCGCGGCCTTCGCCGTCGCGCTACCCGCCGCCTTGGCGCGGGCGGCGAGCGTGCCGGCGGTGCTGGTCTGGGTGGATCCCGAGCGCTGCGCCGTCCCCGGGCGCTGCGTCGGGACCGTGCCGGTCGCCTTCTTCGCTGCCGGTCGCCGCGTCGAGGCGGCGGCCTGGGGAGGGGTCGCGTCGGACCCGTTGGCGGGTCCCGACCCCTCCGCGAGGAGGCGGTCCTGGTGGAGCGAACTCATGCACCTGACTTCCGTTTGCGGGCATTGCACGTGCACTCCCGGGGAGAGGAGCGGGGTTCATGTAAACACGCCGATATCGATTCGTGATCTGCGGAACGGGGTATCGACCTGCAGTTCTGTGTCCTGGGCCACAAGACCTCACGGCTGTCATTCCGCACACCGTCACCGCCGCACTACAGAGCGTGAACGCCACGCAGCGTTTTGTTGAAAGTCGCGCGATCCAGGTCACGACGGGGCAGGAGAGCCTCCGAAGCCACCTTTTCCGGCCCGATCGAGGGAGTTCCAGAGATGCGCGCAGTGACATGGCACGGCCGGGCGGACGTGCGCGTGGACACCGTCCCCGACCCCGTCATCACGGAGCCGACGGACGTGATCGTGGAGGTCACCTCCAGCGGCATCTGCGGCTCCGACCTCCACCTCATCGAGGTCATGGCGCCCTTCATGACCGTCGGTGACGTCATGGGCCACGAGCCGATGGGCATCGTCCGCGAGGTCGGCCCCGAGGTCACCGAGGTGAAGCCGGGCGACCGCGTCGTCGTCCCGTTCAACATCTCCTGCGGCACCTGCTGGACGTGCTCCCAGGGGCTGCAGTCCCAGTGCGAGACGACGCAGAACCGCGAGCAGGGCTTCGGCGCCTCGCTGTTCGGCTACACGAAGCTCTACGGGCAGGTCCCCGGCGGCCAGGCCGAGTACCTGCGGGTGCCCTTCGGCAACACCCTGCCGATCAAGGTGCCGGAGGGCCCGGCCGACGACCGGTTCGTCTACCTCTCCGACGTGCTGCCCACGGCCTGGCAGGCGGTGCAGTACGCCGGCATCCCGAAGGACGGGACCGTCCTCGTGCTCGGGCTCGGCCCCATCGGCGACATGGCCTGCCGGGTGGCGATGCACCTCGGCGCCAAGCAGGTGTTCGCCTCCGACGTGGTCCCCGAGCGGCTGGCGCGCGCACGCGCACGCGGGGTGACGGTGATCGAGTCGACGCGGCAGGAGGACGTGGTCCAGGCGGTGCGCGACGCCACCGCCGGTCGCGGACCCGACTCGGTGATCGACGCCGTCGGCATGGAGGCGCACGGCTCCCCGCTGGCCTCGCTCGCCCAGAAGGCCACCGCGGTGGTGCCCGACGCGATCATGGAGAAGGTCATGCAGGTCGCCGGCGTCGACCGGCTCGCGGCGCTCAACACCGCGATCGAGGCGGTCCGCCGCGGCGGCACGATCTCGCTGTCCGGTGTCTACGGCGGTGCCACCGACCCGCTGCCGCTGATGCGGATGTTCGACAAGCAGATCCAGCTGCGCATGGGGCAGGCCAACGTCTGGCGCTGGGTGCCCGACATCCTGCCGCTGCTCACCGACGACGACCCGCTGGGCGTCGACGGCTTCGCGACCCACCACGTCCCGCTCGCCGACGCGCGGGAGGCGTACATGAACTTCCGGGAGAAGAAGGACGGTCACGTCAAGGTGCTGCTCAAGCCCTGACGCCCGTGTGAGCAGACGCACGCCGTGGCCCGGGCAGAACACGCCCGGGCCGCGGCTTGCTCTGTGCAGAGTGACGTCGAGTCACCCGGCTCCCCGAGGACGACGAGGTCCGGCCGGCCCGGCACCCGCCCGCGCACCCGCATCCCCTGGAGTACCGCCCGTGCCCCGCGCACTGCTCGCCCTCGCCATCGGCGCCTTCGGCATCGGCACCACCGAGTTCGTCGTCATGGGCATGCTGCCCGAGATCGCCGACGGCCTCGGGGTGTCGGTGTCCGCCGTGGGCATCCTGATCTCGGCGTACGCGGTGGGTGTGGTCGTCGGCGCCCCCACGCTCACCGCCCTCGGGCTGCGCTTCACCCCCCGGCAGACCCTCGTGGCGCTGATGGTCGTCTTCGTGGTCGGCAACGCCCTGGCCGCGGTCGCGCCCAGCTACGGGCTGCTGGTGGCGGCCCGCGTGCTCACCGCCCTCGCGCACGGCTCGTTCTTCGGCGTGGGCGCCGTTGCCGCCCGCCGTCTCGTGCCGCCGGACCGGGCCACGCAGGCCATCTCGCTGATGATCACGGGACTGACCCTCGCGAACGTCGTCGGCGTCCCCCTCGGCACCTTCGTCGCGCAGCAGGCGAGCTGGCGGGTGGTCCTCGGCGCGATCGCCCTGATCGGCGTCGTCACCATCGCCGGGCTGCTGGCGTGGATGCCGTCGGACGCCGGCGAGCCGACCGACCTGCGCGCGGAGCTGCACGCGTTCCGCCGCGGGCAGGTCTGGCTGGTCCTGGCGCTGACCATGATCGGGTTCTCGGCGCTGTTCGCGGTCTACAGCTACGTCAGCCCGATCCTGACCGAGCTCGGCGGCATCCCGTCGCACTGGGTGACGCCCGTGCTCGCCCTCTTCGGCGTCGGCACGACGGTGGGCACGCTGGCCGGCGGCCGGCTGGGCGACCGGTACGGGTTCTCCTTCGTCGCGGTCGGCCTCCTCGCCATGGCCGGCGTCCTGGGGTTGTTCGCCGTCCTCGCCCGCACCCCGGTCGCCGCGGTCGCCTTGCTCGTGCTGTTCGGCACCATCTCGTTCGCGCTCGGGCCGGTGGTGCAGAACGCGGTCATCGAGGCCGCCCGGGTGCCGGGCGGCAGCCTCGTGTCCGCCGCCAACCAGGGCGCCTTCAACGTGGCCAACGCCGTGGGCGCCGCCCTCGGGGCGCTGGTCATCTCCCAGGGCCTCGGCTACACCGCCCCCATGTGGGTGGGCGCCGCGCTCGCGGTCGTCGGGGCGGGACTGGCCCTCGTCGTGCGGGCGGGTGACCGGGCCGCCGCCGGAGAGGTCGTGCCGGTGCCCGCACCCGGGGCGCGGCGCCTGCAGCCCGACGCGGCCTGACGGCGCGGTCGCTCAGCGGGTGACCGGGCCCAGGATCCGGTCGAGATGGGCGTTGCCGAGGACGCCGCCGGGGTCGAGCCGGTCCCGGAGCGCCACGAACTCGCCGAACCGGGGATAGCGGGTGGCGAGCGCCCCCGCCGCCAGGCCGTGCAGCTTCCCCCAGTGCGGGCGGCCCCCCACCTCTCCGGCGATGGCCTCGAGCGCGGCGAACCACGGCCCGGGCTCCGTTCCCGCGGGGACGTGGGCGGCGATGTAGCAGGTGTCCCGGCCCGACGCGGTCGACAGCGGGACGTCGTCGGCCGCGGCCAGCCGCACCTCGACGGGGAAGGCCGAGCGCCAGTCGCTGGCCTCGTGCACCCGCCGCAGCTCGGCCAGCACCGCCGGGGCGTCGGCCCGCGGGATGCCGTACTCCATCTCGAGGAACCGGACGCGGCGCCGGCTCACGAACACCCGGTGCGAGTGGTCGGTCCACGACCGGGCAGCCAGTGCCCGCGCCGAGATCCTCGCCAGGGGCGGGATCAGGCCGGGGATCGCCTTGCCCGTGGCCACGACCCCGGCGAAGGCGGCGTTGGCGACGATCTCGTCGTCCCAGACCGACCGCCACCGCGGCAGGGGCGAGAGGCCCTCCTCCAGCGGCACCCGGGTGTTGCACTTCAGCAACGTCACGTCGGTGTGCGGGAACCAGTAGAACTCGACGTGGTCGGTCGAGGTCATGAGCTCCTCGAAGCCCTCGATCGCCGCCGTCAGCGTGCCCGGTCCCTCCACGGCGCGGAGGGCGAACGCGGGCACGGCCTGCAGGGTCACCGACGTGACCACGCCAAGTGCGCCCAGGCCGACCCGGGCCGCCGAGAAGACCTCCGGGGAGCGGGTCGCGTCGCAGCGCAGCACCTCCCCCGCCGGCGTCACCAGCTCGATGGCCCGCACCTGCGTGGCGAGCCCGCCGTACGCGGCGCCGGTGCCGTGGGTGCCGGTGGACAGCGCCCCGGCGATGGTCTGCCGGTCGATGTCGCCCAGGTTGGTCAGCGACCAGCCGCGCCGCACCAGCTCGGCGTTGAGCCGGTGCAGGGTGGTGCCGGCGCCGACGGTCACCAGCCCGTCGTCGGAGATCTCGCCGACCGTGTCGAGCCGGGCGCAACCGAGCTGGACGTCGTCCGGCAGGCCGATGGCGGAGAACGAATGACCGCTGCCGATGGGCCGCACCCGCCGCCCCCTGGCGGCGGCGCCGGTCAGCACGTCGGCGACCTCGGCGGCCGAGCCGGGCTGCACGACGTCGGCCTCGGCCCGCTGGTTGCCCGCCCAGTTGCGCCACCGCGTCCGCGCCGCCTCCCACACCGGAGCCTCGGTCACGCACCCTCCTTCGTCGGTCCTCGCACTCTGCAGGCCACGGATCCCCAGGTCAACGCCGTGGTCCCGGTTGACCCGACCGCACGGGAAGCGGCACGCTCGCCCCCGATGAGCCTCCCCTCCACCGACTCCCCCGGCGAGCGGGAACGCGCCCGGCTGGACCGCGCGACCGCGGCGCTCGACCCTCCGGTGGCCGTGCTCGACCTCGACGCCCTGGACGCCAACGCCGACGACCTCGTCCGCCGCGCGGGGAGCACGCCCATCCGGGTCGCCAGCAAGTCGGTGCGGGCCCGCGGCGTGCTGCGGCGGGTCCTCGCCCGCCCCGGCTTCTCCGGCGTGCTCGCCTACTCGCTGCCCGAGGCGCTCTGGCTCGTCGGCGGTGAGGAGCCGGTCACCACCGACGCCGTCGTCGGCTACCCGACCGCCGACCGCGCGGCGCTGCGGGCGCTGGCGGCCGACGAGGCGCTGGCGGCCCGGGTGACCCTCATGGTGGACTCGGTCGCCCACCTGGACCTGGTCGACGCCGTCGTCCCGCCGGGACGCCGTCCCGACCTGCGGATCTGCCTGGACGTCGACGCGTCGCTGCGGGTCGCCGGCGGACGGGTGCACGTCGGCGTCCGACGCTCCCCCGTCCACTCGCCGGCCGACGCCGCGGCGCTCGCCCGGCAGGTCGTGGCACGGCCGGGCTTCCGGCTGGTCGGCGTCATGGTCTACGAGGCGCAGATCGCGGGGGTCCAGGACGCCCCCGCGCAGCGCCCGGTCCGCGGCCTCGCCGTCCGCGGCATGCAGGCCGTCTCGGGGAGGGAGCTGGCCGCCCGACGGGCAGCCGTCGTCGCCGCAGTCTCGGAGGTGGCGCCGCTGGAGTTCGTCAACGGCGGCGGCACCGGCAGCGTCGAGCGCACCAGCGCCGAGGCGGCGGTCACCGAGGTGGCGGCCGGGTCGGGGCTCTACCACCCGGCGCTCTTCGACGGGTACCGCGCCTTCACCGGGCGGCCCGCCGCGTTCTACGCCGTCCCGGTCACCCGCGCACCCTCCCCCGGGACGGTCACCGTGGCCGGTGGCGGGTGGATCGCCTCCGGGCCACCGGGTGCCGACCGGCTGCCGGTGCCGACCTATCCGGCCGGGCTGCGCTGGCTGCCCGCCGAGGGTGTCGGGGAGGTGCAGACGCCGCTGCGCGGCGCGTCCGCGACCCGGCTCTCGATCGGCGACCGCGTCTGGTTCCGGCACGCGAAGGCCGGCGAGATCTGCGAGCACGTCGACGAACTGCACCTCCTGTCCGGCGACGCGCTGACCGGCACGATGCCGACCTACCGGGGCGAGGGCCGCTCCTTCGGCTGACCTGCCCGCGGTGCATCGGCGGAGGCCGGTGAGGCGGGTGGGAGCCCGCGGCTCGTGTCGCGGCCCAGGTCCGCCCGACCGGTGGCACCGGCCATACGGTCCCGTCCGTATCCGTGTGCCCGACCGAGGAGCGACCGTGTCCTACCCGCCGCAGGCCCCCCACCAGCAGTACGGGCCGCCGCCGTCCTACGCCCCGCCGCCCAAGCAGGGGGCCGGCCTGGCGATCGCGTCGATGGTGCTCGGCATCATCGCGCTGCTGCTCAGCTGGATCCCGATCATCAACAACGTCGCCGCGGTCATCGCGCTCGTCGGCCTCGGCCTCGGCATCCCGGCACTCCTCCGGGCCCGGCGGGGCACCCACAGCGGCACGGGCATGGCCATCACCGGTCTCGTGACGTCGGTGATCGCGATCGTCCTGGTGATCCTGACGCAGCTGCTGTTCGTCGAGGCGATCGAGGAGGTCGAGAAGAGCATCAACGAGGGCATCGAGCAGTCCGAGCTCGACCCGGCGGACCCGACCGCCGAGGCGGAGGAGCCGGTCGCGGCGCCCGAGGTCGTGCCGCTCGGCGCCCCGGCGCAGGTCGGTGACTACGAGGTGATCGTGGACGCCGTCGAGCTCGACGCGAATGCGACGGTCGCCGCTGCGAACGACTTCAACGAGCCGCCGGCCGGGCAGTACGTCATCACCCAGCTCACCGTCACGTACACCGGCACCGACGAGGGCATGCCCGGGTGGGACCTCACGGCCGTGTTCCACGGCACGGACAACCGGCAGTACAGCGACACCGAGTGCTCGGCGGTCCTCCCGGACGACGCCATGGACGCGCCGACGCTCAACCCCGGCGGGGTCGACACCTTCCAGTTCTGCATGGACGTCGCCCCGACCGCCATCCCCGGGGGTCAGCTCACGATCGAGCCGACCGTGAGCTTCGGCTCCGACGAGCGGGTCGCCTTCGCGATCCAGTGACCAGCGCGCCGCGGCCGGCCGTCCCCCCGGGGCGGCCGGCCGCGTCGTTCACCGGGCGCGCTGGACCCGTGTCTCGTCGAACACCGGCTCGGCGGACTCGTAGACCCGGCCGTCGGCGCCGAACACCACGAACCGGTCGAACGATCGGGCGAACCACCGGTCGTGGGTCACGGCCAGCACCGTGCCGTCGAAGGCGGCCAGCGCCTCCTCCAGCGCCTCGGCGGAGAGGACGTCGAGGTTGTCGGTCGGCTCGTCGAGCAGGAGCAGCGTCGATCCGGACAGCTCGAGCAGCAGGATCTGGAAGCGCGCCTGCTGCCCGCCCGACATCGTGCGGAACGGCTGCTCGCCGGCCTCGGCCAGCCCGTACCGTCGCAGCGCCGCCATCGCGCGGCCACGGTCGACGCCGGGCCGCCCCGGCTCGCCGTGCCAGAGCAGGTCGACGGGGGTGCGGTCCTGCCACTCGGGGTGCGCGTGGGTCTGCGCGAAGAAGCCGGGGACCACGCGGGCGCCCAGCCGGCACTCGCCGGTGTGCGCCACCGACTGGCCGGCGAGCAGCCGCAGGAAGTGCGACTTGCCGGCCCCGTTGGCGCCCAGCACCCCCACCCGGTCGCCGTAGAAGATCTCCAGGTCGAACGGCTGCATGAGGCCGGTCAGCTCCAGCTGCTCGGCCGTCACCGCGCGGACGCCGGTCCGCCCGCCGCGCAGCCGCATGGCCACCTTCTGCTCCGGGGGGCGCTCGGGCGGCGGGCCGGCCGCCTCGAACTTGGCCAGGCGGGTCTGCATGGCGTGGTAGCGGCTGGCCATGTCGGGCGAGTTGGCCGCCTGCTGCTGGAGGGTGCGCACGAGGTCGATCAGCCGCTGGTGCTCCTCGTCCCAGCGGCGGCGCAGCTCGGCCAGCCGCTCGTGCCGCGCCGCCCGCGCGTCGTGGTAGCTGGCGAACCCGCCGCCGTGCACCCACGCCGTCCCGCCCTCGACGGTGACCACGCGGTCGGCGACGCGGGCCAGCAGCTCGCGGTCGTGGCTGACGAACAGCACCGTCTTGCGGGTCTCGAGCAGCCGCTCCTCCAGCCAGCGCTTGCCCGGGACGTCGAGGTAGTTGTCCGGCTCGTCGAGCAGCAGCACCTCGTCGGGCCCGCGCAGCAGGGCCTCGAGCGCCAGCCGCTTCTGCTCACCGCCGGACAGCGTCGACAGCTCGCGGTACTTGCACCGCTCGTACGGCATCCCGAGCGCCGCGACGGTGACCGTGTCCCAGGTGACCTCGGCGTCGTAGCCGCCCGCGTCACCCCACTGGGCCAGGGCGTCGGCGTAGGCCATCTGCGAGCGCTCGTCGTCGGTCTCCATGAGGGTCAGCTCGGCGGCCTCGAGGGCGTCCCAGGCGGCGCGGACCGCGGGCGGCGAGAGGTCGACGAGGAACCGCTGCACCGTGGTGTCGTCGCGCACCGAGCCGATGAACTGGCGCATGACGCCGAGCCCGCCGGTGCGCGCGATCGCCCCGGCCTCGGGCACCAGGTCACCGGCGATGATCCGCAGCAGGGTGGTCTTGCCGGCGCCGTTCTCCCCCACCAGCGCCGCGCGGGCGCCCTCGCCGACGCGGAAGTTCACGTCGTCCAGCAGCACCCGCCCGTCGGAGAGGGTGTGCCGTACCGCGCTCACGTCGACGTAGCCCACCCCGACATCCTCCCGGCCCGGGCAACCACGTTTCCCGCGGCACCGGGGCGGCGCGGCCGGGAGCCTCAGTCCAGGGAGACCCGCAGGCGCTGGCGGGCCAGGCGCTCGACCAGCTCCGGGAGGGCGTCGGTGGGCGAGCCGCGGAGTTCCTCGCGGCAGGTGCGGACGACGAGCACGATCGGCCCCGGGCCGAGTTCGGGGAACTCCTGGCGGAGTCGCGCGATGGCGGAGCGGACGGAGGGGTCGGGCGCGGTGGGCGGGACGGCCAAGGTCATGGACGGTCCTTCGTGCGAGCCGCGGAGCGGCGGTGAGGTCCCCCGGAGGCCGCCCGCTGGTTGCAGCAGCCGGCGCCGTGCTCGAACACCGTGACCGGTGTGACTCCTGGGAGCCAGGGACGAAGGTCCCCGCCGCAGGTGGGAGGCGGCGTGCCGCGGATCAGGAGGCGGCGTACGCGTTGTCGCCGGCCGCCGTCGCGGCCACGGCGTCGCGCACGAGGGTGCTCAGCTCCGCGGCGTCGACCGTGTCGAGCGAGGTGAAGCGGATGCAGCTCTTGCCGCAGGAGACCTTCCCGAGCCGGTCGGCGCGCGTCTCGGCCAGATAGCCGCCGTCGACCACGGCGCAGACGTAGAGGGAGAGGTGCCGCTTCTGCGCCGCCAGTGCGATCAGCGGGACCGTCGTCGTCTCCTTGGCCGACCTGGGCCGGTAGGGCAGGAATCCGTAGCCGAGCATCGCCGAGGACCCCATGGGCACCAGCTGCCGGTCGATGCCCGGTGCCGCGGCCATCACCAGCGCGTCGACCCGCCGGAGCTCCTCGCCGCGGGGTCCGGCCGCGTCGAACCAGGCCTCGATCTCGTCGGGCACGGGCGGCTGGTCAGCCGAGCATCATCGAGATGACCGCGGCGGCCGCGGCCAGGATCATCCCGAAGACGATGACCATCGCCATCATCCGCCTGCGTCGCTCGGCTCGCGCCCGGGCACTGCTCGTCCTCGCCATGCGCGGCACCGTACCTCCGGGATCACGTGTTCAGGAGGGTCTGCGTCCCCAGAGCACGACGTCCACGGCGACCCCGGCCGGCGTCTGCCGCGGCACCTGCTCCAGCCGGTCGACGTCGAGGAGGTCGGCGACCGGCGCGAGCCGCTCGACGCTGTGCAGGATCCCCGGCTCCTGCGGCCCGCCCGCTCCGCGGGTGAGGTTGTCGACGTCGTGGCCCAGCACCAGCAGCCGGCCACCGGGGCGCAGCCACCCCACGGCGCGGGTGAGGACCTCGCGCATGTCCCGCTCGGGCAGGTGCAGGTAGGCGACCAGCACGAGGTCCTGGCTCGCCGGCGCCGTCCCCCACGTGGAGACGTCGGCCGCCACCCAGGCGACCGCCCCGGCTCCCGGTCGGGCGCGTCCGCGGTCGAGCCCGACGGCGGAGAAGTCGACCGCCGTGACCCGCCAGCCCCGGGCGGCCAGCCACAGCGCGTGCCGCCCCTCCCCCGCCGCGAGGTCCACGGCGTCGCCGGGCTCCAGGTCCGCGAGCAGCTCGGCCACCAGCGCGTTCGGCTCCGACGACCACTGCTGCCGCTCGGCGTACCGCTCGTCCCAGTCCTCCGCGCGCACGGGCTGGAGTCTGTCGCACCCGGATGCGACGGTGTGGCCGTGACGACGTCGCACGAGATCGGGCTGCTCCGCCTGGCGGCCCAGCGCCTGGTCGGCGAGCGGGAGCCGACGGCGGCCGACGCCGTCCGGCGCCTGGGCGCCCTGCAGGGGCAGGACTACCCGGGCGCGCTGGTGTCCACGGCGCTGCGCACGCGGGCCCGGCAGCGTGCCGAGGTGACGGCGGCGCTCGACGCCGGTGACGTCGTGCGGTCCTGGCCCATGCGCGGCACGCTCCACCTGGTCGCCGCCGACGACCTGCACTGGCTGCTCGCCACCGTCGGCGCCCGCGCGCTCGCGGGCATCGGGAAGCGGTGGGCCGCGCTCGAGCTCGACGAGGCCCAGGCCGAACGGGCCCGCGAGGCGGCGCTGACGGCGCTGTCCGGAGGGGGCCGGGCCTCGCGCGCGCAGCTGCTGGCGGCGATCACCGACGCCGGTGTCGCCGTCACCGGGCAGCGGGGCTACCACCTGCTCTGGTACCTGTCCCAGACCGGAACGCTCTGCCTGGGCCCGACCGACGGCGCGGGCGAGCAGCTGTTCGTGCTGCTGGACGAGTGGGTGCCCGCCGCACGCCGGCTCGAGCGGGAGGAGGCGCAGGCCGAGCTGGCCCGGCGGTTCTTCACCGGTCACGGCCCGGCGACGGTCGCCGACCTCGTGCGCTGGGCGGGCACGACGGTCCGCGACGTGAAGGCCGGGCTGGCGGCCGTCGAGACCACCCTGGAGACCGTGACCGTCGACGGCACCGAGTACCTGATGGACCCCGCCACCCCCGACCGGCTGGCCGCCGCCCGCGCCGAGGCGGCAGGGGTCCACCTGCTGCCGGGGTTCGACGAGTACGTGCTCGGCTACGCCGACCGGACGGCGGTCCTCCCCGCCGAGTTCGCCGAGCGCATCGTCCCGGGGAGGAACGGCATGTTCCGCCCGACCGTCGTGCACGACGGCCAGGTCGTGGCCACCTGGCGGTGGACGGGCACGGGCAGCAGGCGGACCGTCACCGTCGAGCCGTTCACCGCGCTCCCGGACGACGTCGCGGCAGCCGTCCCGGCACTCGCGGGCGGGCTGCCGTGACCGCTCAGGCGGTGCGCTCGAAGAGGAAGACCGGGATCTCCCGGTCGGTCTTCTCCTGGTAGTCGGCGTAGTCGGGATAGGCGGCGACGGCCCGCTCCCACCACACCGCCCGCTCCTCGCCGGTGATCTCGCGCGCGACGCCGTCCCAGGGCTCGGGGCCGTCCTGCAGGGTCACCTGGTCCGGGTGCGCGCGGAGGTTGTGCACCCAGCCGGGGTCGGTCGGCGCGCCCCCCTGCGAGCCGACCATCGCGTAGACCCCGTCGTGCTCCACCCGCATGAGACCGAGCTTGCGGACCTTCCCGCTCTTCACCCCGCGGGTGCTCACGATGACGATCGGCAGCCCGGTGTCGCGGAGCGTGTTCGCCTCCCGTCCCCCGGTGGCCTCGTAGCGCTCCACCTGCTCGCGGACCCAGTCGGCGGCGCTCGGCTCGTACTCCCCCTGCAGCGGCATGTCCCGAACCTATGCGCGGGCGCGCCCGTTCGCCGCCGGGAGCCGGTGGTCGATCGTGTGCGGCACGAAGAAGCTCAGGTTGTCGGTGATCAGGCCGTCGCTCTCGCGGATGCCCAGCCCGGCCGGCTCGCCGTCGACCACCCAGGCGCCCAGCACCGGATGGTGCGACCCGTCGACTCCGGGGAAGTCCGGCAGGGGCGCGAGCTCCTGGACGACGAAGCCCTCCGTCCCGTACCGGCCCGGCAGCTCCGCGGCGACCGCGCCGTCGCGGACGATCGCCACGTTGGCACCCTCCCGGCCCCACAGCGGCTTGCGCACGTAGTCGCGCCAGGACGACGGCATCTCGTCGGCGAAGTAGGCCGGCAGCAGGTACTGGCCGAGCACCGGATCGGTGCCGAACAGCTGCCAGAGGATCGGCAGCAGCGCCTTGGTGCTCCACAGCATCTTGTAGGCGGGCTCGATCCACGTCGTCCCGCCCGGACGCATGCCGTCGGCGAGGACCGCGGGGCCGAACTCGTCCTCGATCAGCCACTCCCACGGGTAGAGCTTGAAGACGACGTCGAGGTGGCGGCCCTGCTGGTCGTAGAACCGGCCGTCGCCGTCGTCGAGCACGATGTCCTCGACGACGAGCTCGATGGCCTCGTAGCCGGCCTGGACGACGGTGTCCATGAGGTAGGCGACGGTCATCCGGTCCTCGCCGGACTTCTCCTCGCTGGTCCACGCCAGGTGCACCCGCGGGCGGACGCCGGTGCGCCGCTCCCACCTGAGCAGGTTGCGCCTCCACGCGGCGACGAGCGTGTCGTGCAGGGCGTTCCACTGGTCGGTGCCCTGGCCGGTGAACAGGTGCCAGTTCCACTGGGTGACGGCGGACTCCACCAACCCCGTCGGGGTGTCGGCGTTGAACTCGAGCAGCTTCGGCGGGCCCTCGCCGTCGTAGCGCAGGTCGAAGCGGCCGTAGATGCTCGGCGGCTCGGCCTCCCACGTGTGCCGGATCTGCGGGCGCGCCATCGGCGGGATACCCATCCGGTCGAACAGCTCGTTCTCGATCACGTGGTCGCCCGCGGCCACGCACATCTCGAACAGCTGCGACACCGCCCCCTCGAGGCGCTGGACCTCGGCCATCGAGAAGTCGTAGAACGGGCCCTCACGCCAGTAGCTGCGCACCTCGCCGCCGGGCAGGTCGGTCCGGTTGTAGACGAGGCCCTGGGCCTCGATCTCGGCCTCCCACCCGGGGCGGACGATCCCGCTCTCGATCCTTCTC
Organism: Bacillus sp. AZ43; assembly: GCA_004570425.1. Classification (GTDB taxonomy): domain Bacteria; phylum Actinomycetota; class Actinomycetes; order Mycobacteriales; family Geodermatophilaceae; genus Blastococcus_B. Next base: position 22,581 of record SPQJ01000016.1, on the reverse strand, counting down.
AAGGCGCTAGCTGCCCGCCCCGCTGCCGGCCTTGTTGCCGATGCCGCTGCCGATCCCGCCGCTGACCCGCTGGCCGGCGCTCACCTTCCCCGTCGCCGGCAGGCCGGCGCGCTGGCGGGCCACCGAGTCGCCCGGGTCGATGCGCGTCCCGCCCCGCGGGAGCACCGTGCCCACCGGCAGCCCGGACCGGAAGCCGCCGAGGTAGAGGAAGAAGAGGCCGCCACCGCCGCCGCGGTCGTCGTCGCAGAGGTCCTCGTCGACGATCTCGCCGTTCTCGTCGGTGCAGTAGGCGACCTGCTCCTCGTCGTCCCCGCCGCCGGGCGCGCAGCCGGCCATGAAGCCGGTGGCGGCCGTGGTGAGGACGGTCGTCGTCAAGGCGGCACGGATGCGGTTGGAGACCGCCACGACCACTCCCCCTTCATCGGTTAGGCCGAACCCTAGGACGTCGCCGGTGCCGGTGTGCACGGTCGGCGTCGCGGGGCGTCTGCCAGAGTCCTCCCGCCAACCCTCAGGAGGTCGTCGTGAGCAGCGTCATCGAACCCGTCCCCACGCCCGAGGTGCTGGTCCGCGGCGAGGCCGTGGTCGAGGCCCCGCCCGAGCTCGCCGACGTCGGCGCCGTCGTCCGCGTCCGCGCCCGCGACCGCGAGACCGCGCTCGAGCGCTGCCGGGCCGCGCAGGAGCGGGTCGTCGCCGTGGCCACCGCCGCCGGCGAGGCGGTCGAGTCCGTCGAGACGACGGCCGTGTCGGTGCACCTGGAGGTGCGTGACCGCCGAGCGCCCGGCGAGCCGGTCGCCTCCGTGGTCACCCGGCTGGCGGTGCGGCCGGACGCCGTCGGGGAGCTGGTCGTGGCCCTCGGCCGGCTCGACGACGTCGAGGTGAGCGGACCGTCCTGGCGCCTGCGACGGGACAGCCCCTGGATCGAGCGGGCGCGACTGGACGCCGTGCGGGACGCGATCACCCGGGCGCAGCAGTACGCCGCCGCCTTCGGGGCGGAGCTGACCGCGCTCCTCGAGGTGCGCGACGTCGGCGCCGCCGGTGGCCTCCGAGTCGCGGCGGCGATGGCGCCGATGGCACGGTTCGAGGAGAGCGAGCTCCACCTCGACCTCACACCGCCGCGTCAGGAGGTGCACGGCGCGGTGGAGGTCCGCTTCGCGATGTCCGAACCGGACCGGGAGGTCTTCCGAGCATGAGGTACCGGGAAGGCGGCCGCCTGGACACCTCCGGGGTGTCCGACCGGCGCGGCCGCGGCGGGCTCGGCGGTGGGCGCGGCATCGCCGTCGGTGGGGGCGGTCTGGGCGTCGTCGGGCTGCTGATCGTCGTCGTCCTCCAGCTCGCCGGCGGTGGCGACGCCGGCTCCACCCTCGGCCAGCTGGGCGCGGGGCTCGGGAACCTGGGTCAGGGCGAGACCACCGACAACACCGCGCTGGAGCAGCGGTGCCGCACCGGCGCCGACGCCAACGACTCGGTCGAGTGCGCCGTGGTCGCCGACATCGAATCCATCCAGGACTACTGGACGGCGACGCTCGGCGATGCCTACGTCCCCACCGACACCGTCTTCTTCTCGGGTTCGGTGCAGACGAGCTGCGGCGGGGCCACCAGTGGCTCGGGGCCGTTCTACTGCCCGGCCGACCAGCTGGTCTACATCGACCTGAGCTTCTTCGACCAGCTGCGCAGCCAGTTCGGTGCCGAGGGCGGGCTGTTCGTCAACGCCTACGTCATCGCGCACGAGTACGGCCACCACGTGCAGAACCTGCTGGGCACCAACGCCCGGGTGACTCCGGGCGAGTCCGGCCCGGAGAGCGGCACCGTGCGGCTCGAGCTCCAGGCCGACTGCTACGCCGGCAGCTGGGCCAACCACGCCGAGACGGTGCCGGACGAGTCCGGCGAGCCGCTGATCGCCGAGATCACCCAGGACGACATCGACCGCGCCCTGGACGCGGCGGGGCGGATCGGCGACGACTTCATCCAGGAGAACCTCGGGAGCGGGACGGTGGACCAGGACGCCTTCACCCACGGCTCCTCGGAGCAGCGGCAGAAGTGGTTCACCACCGGCTACGAGACCGGGGACCCGCGGCAGTGCGACACCTTCGGCGCCGAGGACCTCGGCTGATGGCCGACCACATCGCCGTCGCGCGGGACGGGCACGTCGCCGTCCTCACGATCGACCGGCCGGAGAAGCGCAACGCCATGACGGCGGGGATGTGGGCCGCCCTGCCCGGCGTCCTGGCCCCGCTCGCCGCCGACCCCGAGGTGCGCGCACTGGTCGTCACCGGGGCCGGCCCGAGCTTCTGCGCCGGCGCCGACATCTCCGACCTGCTGGGCGGGCCCGATCCCGTCGACCCGATGGCCGGCCTCAGGCGCGACAACCTGGCGGCGCAGGCGGCGCTCCGGGAGTTCCCGAAGCCGACGGTCGCGATGATCCGCGGCCACTGCATCGGCGGCGGCGTCGAGATCGCGGCGTCCTGCGACCTGCGGTTCGCCGACCCCACCGCCGTCTTCGGGGTCACCCCGGCGAAGGTCGGCATCGTCTACACGCCCTCGTCCACCAAGGCCCTCCTCGATCTCGTCGGCCCGTCCACGACGAAGTACCTGCTGTTCAGCGGTGAGCTCCTCGACGCCGCCACCGCCCTGCGCACCGGGCTGGTCGACCGGGTGGTGGCGGCCGACGAGCTGGAGCCCGAGGTCCGCCGGTTCGCCGACGTCCTGGCGAGCCGCTCCGGGCTGACCCAGCGGTCCACCAAGGAGGTCGTCGCCGACCTCACGGCGGGCGGGGACGGCGAGGCCGCCGCCGGCCGCTGGTACCGCGAGACGATCAGCGCCGGCGAGCTCGCCGAGGGCGTGGCGGCGTTCGCCGAGCGGCGTCCCCCGCGCTTCGGCTGGACAGGCTGACCAGACGAACCCGTTTCGATCACCGGACCGCAGGGGTACCAGGTGGCTGCGGCGCTCCCTCCGGAGACAGACATCGACGCGACTGATCACCGCGCCGCCGACTGCCTCCCCGCCCGCCCGGAACGCATGGATGCGACGGGCGGAAAGCCCACGTCCAGGCCCGCTCTGCCGACCCACGGCAGGTGTGGCCGGACGGCGTGAGGGTAGCGCTCCATCCGACCACGAACCGTTGCCGAGGAGGACCGATGACTCACTCCATCGACGCCCCGCTCCCGCCCCCCACCACCACGACCGGTGCCACGGGTACGGGAACCCAGTCGAGCACCACCGAGAAGGCGAAGGAGACCAAGGACCTCGCCATGGGCGAGGCCAAGAACGTCGGCCAGACCGCCGCCCAGGCCGGCAGCCAGGTCGCCTCGGTCGCCACCGACCAGGCCAAGCAGGTCGCCCAGGAGACCCAGCGCCAGGCGAAGGACCTGCTCGACCAGGGCCGGACCCAGCTCAAGGACCAGACCGTCGCCCAGCAGCAGAAGGCCGCTCAGGGCCTGACCTCGCTGGCCCAGGAGCTGCGCAGCCTCGCCGACGGCAGCAGCCAGGGCGCCCCCGGCCCGGCGCGGGACCTGCTCCAGCAGGCCTCGGGCATGGTCGAGGGATTCGCCGACAAGCTGCAGAACCGCGAGCCCGCCGAGCTGCTGGACGAGGTGCGCAACTTCGCCCGGCGCAAGCCCGGTCTCTTCCTGCTCGGTGCGGCGGCCGCCGGCGTGCTCGCCGGCCGGCTGACCTCTGGCGTCAAGGCAGCCCACAGCGACTCCGGCTCGAGCAACGGCTTCACCGGCCAGTCGAACTACGTGGACCCCGCTCCGACGTACTCGGACACCACCACCACCACCTACACGGGCACCTCCGCCTCCTACTCGACGGCCGGCTCCGCGCCGCTGCCCCCGCCGCCGTACGGCACCGTGCCGCCGGCCGGAAGCATGGTGCCGCCGGCCAGCCAGACCGGGTGGGACGACCCGGCACGCCGTCCGGGTGGGGTGGGCTGACCGATGAGCACCCCCTACTCCGGGGCCTCCCCCGCGGGTGGCTCCCCCGGTTACGCCCCTCCGATGGTGGAGCCGGCGACCCAGACGCAGAACTACGCCGCCGACTACAGCGGCTCCATGGGGACGCCGACCACCGAGTCCGGTCATCCCGACGTCGAGGGCACCTCGGTCGGGCAGCTGATCGGTGAGGTCGCCAAGGACATGTCCACCCTGATGCGGCAGGAGCTCGAGCTCGCCAAGGTGGAGCTGAAGGCCGAGGCGAAGAAGGCCGGTACCGGCGCGGGCCTGTTCGGCGCCGCAGGGTTCGCCGGCTACATGACCGTCGTCTTCCTGTCGGTCGCCCTCTGGTGGGCGCTGTCGCACCTGGTCGGCCACAGCTGGTCCGCGCTCATCGTCGCGGTCCTCTGGGGCATCGTCGCCGCGGTGACCGGCCTGATGGGCAAGAAGAAGTTCGAGCAGGTCCACCCCAAGCCCGAGCGCACCGTGGAGACCCTCTCGCAGGTCCCCGGCGCCCTGAAGCCCAACTGACCCAGAGACCCCGAGGAGTACCGATGACCACCAGTGACCCGGACGTCATCCGGCGGCAGATCGAGGACACCCGGCGCGAGCTCAGCTACGACGTCGACGCCCTCAACGAGAAGGTCAACCCGGCCCGCGTCATGGACCGTCGCGTCAGCGCGGCCAAGGGGCGCATGACGAACCTCAAGGAGAAGGTCATGGGCACCGCCCAGGACACCACCTCCCACGCGCAGGGCATGGCCTCGAACGCGGCCGGCTCGGTGCAGGGCGCCGCGTCGAGCGCGGCGGACTCGGTGCAGAACGCGGCCTCCACGGCCGTCGGCGCCGTGCAGCAGGCTCCCGACCAGGTGATCCGGCAGACCCAGGGCAACCCCCTGGCCGCCGGGCTGATCGCCTTCGGTGTCGGCTGGCTCGTCTCGAGCCTCCTGCCGGCGTCGGAGAAGGAGAAGCAGCTGGCCCAGCAGGCCGAGAGCGCGGTCAAGGAACACAAGGACACGCTGCTCGAGCCGGCGAAGCAGGCCGCCCAGGAGATCGGCGACCAGCTCAAGCCCGCCGCGCAGGATGCCGTGGAGTCGGTGAAGGCGACCGCGCAGGACGCCGCCTCCACCGTCACCGAGGAAGGCAAGTCCGCCGCCGCGGACGTGCAGGGCCAGGCCCAGCAGTCCAAGGAGACGGTGCAGAGCCAGACCACCGGCTCGTGACGAGCGGGTCGCACTGACCCGCCCTCCGCGCCTGCGCCCCGCCGGGATCCCCGGCGGGGCGCAGTGCTGTCCGGGGCCGTCTCACCCCGTGGGGTGAGGGACCGTCCACGCACGCTGCAGGGCGCCCGTCGGCAGGCCGACGTCGAGAGGAGACGACCCTCCCGGCCCGCGTGAGCCGGCCGATCGACGAAGGAGCCCCGCCGTGGACCAGGGCGTGCCCGTGCTCGTGCCCCCGGCGGCCTCCGCCCCCCTCCGCGTCCTGGTGGCCGACGACGAGGAGGACATCCGCACCTTGGTCTGCCTGGCCGTCGCCAAGGCCGGCTGCACCGTCACGCACTCGGTCGCCGACGGGTCCGCCGCGCTGGCCACCGCCCGCGACGAGGTCCCCGACCTCGCCGTCCTGGACGTCTCGATGCCCGGCGCCTCCGGCCTGGAGGTGTGCACCGCGCTGCGCCAGGACCCCGCGACCGCGGGCATCCGGATCCTGCTGCTCTCGGCCGGCGCCTCGCTGGACGACGTCGCGCGAGGGCTGTCGGCCGGTGCCGACGCCTACCTCGCCAAGCCGTTCGGGATCTCCGCGCTCGTCCACCAGGTGCACGCGCTGACCGCGAGGCAACCAGCATGACCGCGGCCGGAGTGCGGTCGGCGGTCCTCGCGCCGCGCCCCTCCCTGACCCGGCGCCTGCTCGCCGCCGCCCGCTTCCCGGGGCCGGTCCTGGAGAGCCCGCTGCCCACCACGGCGATGTTCGCCGCGGCCGCCGTCCTGCTGGCCGGCGGCACCCTGCCGGTCGTCGACGGCGAGCTGGTCCTGGCCGGGCTCGCGTCGGCGTTCCTGGCGACCCTGCTGTCCCGCGTCCTGGCCGGTCAGCTGTCCACCTCGGCCGCTCCCGTGGTCGTCCCGGCGGCGCACCTGACCGCCGTCGCGCTGCTCTGGGCCGGCACCGGATCCCCCGCCACCCTCTTCCTCCTGCTGGGCCCGGTGCTCGCGCTCTCGGCCGCTCCCGGACGGCGCGGTGTGCTGGTCGCGGCGCTCGGCACCGCCGGGGTGCTGGTGCTGCCCGCGGTGCTGACCTCGAGCGTCGCCGGCACCGGCGTGCTGCCCGCCGGGCTGCTCCTGGGGCCGCTGGCCGCCGGACTGGGCGGTCTGGTGGTCAACGAGACCGTCCGCGGCCTGACGGCCGGCGGCGCGGAGATCACCCGGCTGCGCGAGCAGAAGGCCGCCCTGCTGGCGCAGGTGCAGACCCGCGCCGACGAGCTGGACGTCGCCACCCGGATGCTTGCCGCCCGCGCGCAGACGATGACCAGCGTCATCGACGCCGTCACCGAGCAGTCGATCATCGGTACCGACCGGGACGGCGTCATCCGCGTCTGGAACCCGGGCGCGGAGAAGATGCTGGGCCTCCCCCGCCCCGAGGTGGTCCGCAGCCGGTCGATCGTGGAGTTCCACCTGCCGGAGGAGCTCGCCGCCGAGGCGGAGCGCACCGGCACGGCGCCGGGGCTGGCGGCCCTGGTGCACGCCGCCCAGGTCAACGGCAGCGACGTCCGCGACTGGACCTACGTGGCGGCCGACGGGGAGCAGCGCACCGTGTCGGTGGCCGTCACCCCGCGCACCGACGACCGCGGGGAGCACGCCGGCTGGAACTTCGTCGGCACCGACATGACCGAGGCGCGCGAGACCGAGCGCATGAAGGACCAGTTCGTGAGCCTGATCAGCCACGAGCTGCGCACCCCGCTCACCTCGATCCTGGGCTACCTGGAGCTCGTGCTCGACGACGCGGACCAGCCGCTCACCGACGAGCAGCGCACCTACCTGACCACCGTGGAGCGCAACGCCGACCGGCTGCTGCGCCTCGTCGGGGACCTGCTGTTCACCGCGCAGGTCGACGCCGGCCGCTTCAGCCTCGACCCGCACGACGTCGACCTGGTGTCGGTGGTCCGCGCCGCCGAGGACACCGCGCGCGTGACGGCCGCCGCGGCCGGCGTCGAGGTCGTCGTCGACGTCCCGGGGGACGGCCTCGTCGTCCCCGGGGACGCCGTCCGGCTCGGCCAGGCGTGCGACAACCTCGTCTCCAACGCGGTGAAGTTCACCCCCCGCGGCGGGCGGGTGACCCTGTCGCTGCGCCGGGCGTGGACGACGCCGGACGGGACGACCAGCTGCGAGGAGCGCCCTGGCTCGACGCCCGTGGCGCAGCTCGCCGTGAGCGACACCGGCATGGGCATCCCCGCCGGCGAGCAGACCAAGATGTTCACCCGCTTCTTCCGCTCCTCGACCGCGCGGCGCAACGCCGTCCCGGGCGTGGGTCTCGGCCTCGCCATCACCAAGGCCATCACGACCGCCCACGGCGGCACGCTCGACCTCCTGAGCGTCGAGGGCGAGGGCACCACCTTCACCCTCACGCTCCCGCTCGCGACCCCCTGAGAGCGGTCCTGGCGGCCCTCCACCGGCCGTGAGCGCGCGTCGGAACCCGCGCAACGGCCCTGAAGAACCCCGGGATCCCGGGGTTTTTCGCGTTCCAGGGGCCCGGATCCGGTTCTTGCGGATTCCTTGCGGAACGCTCGCGGCTGCCCTGCGGTACGACCTCCAGAGTTCTCCCTGTCGCCGGAACGCCGGCCGACGAACCGGACTCAGGGAGAGACCCGATCATGAGCACCAAGCTCGAGAACATCGCCTCCAGCTCCACCGCCCGCAAGGTCGTCGGCTCGCTCGGCGTCATCGGTGCCGCTGCCGCGGTCGCCGGCATGGGCACCTTCGGCACCTTCACCGACAGCACCACCCCGGTCACCACGACCATCGCTTCCGGCACCGTGAACATCGACCTGGCGCAGACCGGCGTCGCCATCCCGGCCACCACGGACAAGTTCGTGCCCGGCGACTCGCTGACCCGCGCGGTCAGCCTGTCGAACTCCGGCAGCACCGACCTGGCCTCGGTCGTCCTGAACACCACCACCGCCTCGAGCTCCAAGCTCGTCACGGACACCGCGAACGGCCTGCAGCTCGCCGTCAAGTCCTGCTCGGTCGCGTGGACCCAGGGCGGCACCGCTGACAAGCCCACCTACGCCTGCGTCGGCGGCACCGAGCGTCAGCTCGCGTCGGGCTCCGCCATCAACAGCATGACGCTGGACAACCCGGCGTCGCTCACCGCCGGCGGGGTCGACCGCCTGGTGTTCACGATCTCGCTGCCGACCTCGGCCGACAACACCTTCCAGGGCCAGTCCGCCGCGCTGCAGCTCACCTTCACGGGCACGCAGCGCAACGGCACCGCCCGCTGATCACGGCCTGACGACCACACGGAGATCTCGCCATGACCGCCGTCCTCCCTGTCCGTCGCCCGGGGGCAGCTGCCCAGCTGCCCCCGGCCGAGGACACGCGCTCCACCGCCGGCCGCCTGGCCGGCCGGGCCACCCAGCTCCTGGGCCGCACGGCCCCGTGGCTGGTCCGCGGAGTCGTGGGCCTGGCTGTCCTGGTGTTCCTCGTCCTGGCCGTCGGCCCGCACCTGCTGGGCTACCGCACCATGACGATGCTGACGGGCAGCATGTCGCCGGAGATCGACCCCGGTGACGTCACCATCGTCACGCCGATCGCCGTCTCGGACGTCACCGAGGGCATGGTGATCACGTACCACAAGCCGATCGACGACCGCAGCCTCGTGACCCACCGCGTGGTCTCCGTCGAGACCGGCCCCGACGGCTCGATCCAGGTCCGCACCAAGGGCGACGCCAACGAGGCGATCGACCCGTGGACCGCCTCCCTCCAGGGCGACGTCGCCTACGAGGTCCGCGCCGTCATCCCCGAGCTGGGCCACCTGATCCAGCTCCTGCGCACTCCCTTCATCACCCAGTCCCTGGTGTACGGCGCCCCGGCGCTGCTCGCCGGCTGGCTGCTGCTGACCATCTGGCGTCCCACCACCCCCTCGAAGGAGGAGCAGGCATGACCGGCACCCGGCGAGTCCTGATCCTGATCGGCCTCACCCTGGCGATCGCGGTCGGCGGCAGCATCCCCGCCTCGGCCACCTTCTCCGAGCGGGTCTCCCTCCCGTCGGTCAGGGTGCAGACCGACGTCATCCAGCCGGCCACCGGCGTCAAGGCCGAGATCGAGTGCTACGACCGGTGGACGCCGTACGGCACCCAGCGCTGGATGAAGGCCGAGGTCACCTGGCGGGCCAGCACCTCCGCCGACGTCAACCGGTACCACGTCCAGGCCGTGATCCCCGGCGTGACGACGCTCGAGTACACGACGTCGGACACGAAGGTCGAGCCCGCGGACCAGCCCGCACTCCACCAGCGCCTCCCGGTCACCGTCACCGTCACCGCCCTGACGCCGTACGGCTGGACCAAGGTCGCGTCTCCGGTTCTGGCGTACACGTGCTGACGGCCCTGGTCGTCGACGACGAGCCCGAGGCACGACGCCGGGTCGCCGGCCTCCTCCGCCTCGGCGGCTGGCAGGTCCGCGAGGCCGCCGACGCCGCCGCCGCTCATCGCCTGGCCACCGATGCGGACCCCGACCTCGTCGTCACCGACGTGTCGATGCCCGGCGAGAACGGCCCCGCGATGCTCCGCCGGATGCGGCACAACGGATCCCGCGCCCGCTTCCTCGTGGTCACCAGCGACCCGACCGACGAGGTCCGGGCCGACGCGGCCACCGCCGGCGCGATGGCCTGCCTGGCCAAGCCGGTCGAGGCCCGGATCCTCCTGGACTTCCTGCGCAGCCGGACCACGGGGTCGGCTGCGCAGGCAGAGCTCACCGAGGTCCGCGAGTGGACCGACCTGCACGACGAGGACGTCGACGCGGAGCTGATGGACCGGCTCCAGGAGATGTACCGGGACGCGCTGCCCGGCCGGCTGAGCGCCATCGCGCGGCACACCCGCTCCGGGGACGCCCCGGCGGTCGTCTCTGCCGCCCACACGCTGGCCGGCACGAGCGGTCAGCTCGGGCACCCCGAGGTCGCCTCGGTCTGCCGCGCCATCGCCGCCGACGCCCGCCGCGGCGTCATCGCCCACGCCCGCGTGGCCGAACTGCAGGAACTCGCACGGGTCTAAGAGAAGGCCCCGCACCCCGTACCACCAGGACGGACTTCCCCGCCATGTCCCAGCCCCACCCCCACCCCCCGGTGCGCACCGCACTCGTCGTCGACGACTCCGCCGGCGCCCGCCGCCGCATCACCATGCTGCTGCAGCTCGGCGGCTGGCGCGTCCACCAGGCCGTGGGTACCGACGCCGCGCTGCGCGTGGCCGCCGTCGTGGAGCCCGACCTGGTCGTCACCGACATGGCGATGCGCAACGGCCACGGCGCCACGCTGATGCGCCGGCTGCGGCAGAACGGCAGCCGGGCGGCCTTCGTCGTGGTCAGCGCCCGGCGCACCCACCAGGTCCGCGCCCTCGCGGCCGGGGCCGGCGCTGTCGCGTGCCTCGCCAAGCCGGTCGACCCGCGGCTCTTCGTCGACGTGCTGCGCGGCCTGGCCGCGGCTCTCCCGCGCCCCGCGGACGAGCCGGTCGCACCCGCCGAGCACCGGCCGGCGGCCCCGCCGCCCGGCCGCGCGGAGGAGATGTACGCCAGCGCGCTCCCCCACTGGCTGACCGCCATCGCGGACAGCGCCCGCGCGGGTGACGCCGAGGCCGTCGCGTCAGCGGCGGTGGACCTGGCCACGGTCAGCGCACGGGTCGGTCACGTCCAGCTCGCCTTCGCCTGCCACGCGGTCGCCGACGACGCCCGCCGCGGGGTGCTGCCGCAGTCGCGGCTGATGGAGCTGGTCGAGCTGTGCGCCCGGGTGGAGGGCAGCCGGTTCGCTCAGGCGACCAGCCGGTAGCCGACGCCGCGGACGGTGCGGATCTCGGGCGAGTTGAGCCCGGCCGCCACGAGCTTGCGGCGGAGGTTGGACATGTGCGCCTCGACCAGCCGGAGGTTGCCCTCCCAGTCGGTCTGCCAGACCTCGCGGAGCAGCGTCTCGCGCTGCAGCACGCGGCCGGGCCGGGACGCCAGCGCGGCGAGCAGGTCGAACTCGGTCCGGGTCAGGTCGACGACGGCGCCGTCCACCCGCACCTCGCGGCTCTCCTCGTCCACCTCGAGCTCGGCCAGACGGCGCACCGAGTCCTCGACCGATGCCCGGGGCTCGGGGATCTGGGGCGTGCGGGGGAAGCGCAGCATCGCCTGCACGCGGGCGACGAGCTCGCGCGGCGAGAACGGCTTGGCCATGTACCCGTCGGCGCCGACGGCCAGCCCGATGAGCAGGTCGACCTCCTCGGCGCGCGCGGTCAGCATGAGGACGTAGCACTGGGTCTCGGCGCGGATCTGCCGGCACACCTCGGTGCCGTCGGCGTCGGGGAGGCCGAGGTCGAGCACGATCAGGTCCGGGGCGTCGCGGCGGACCTCCTCGAGGGCCGCGGCGCCGGACACCGCCTCGCGGACGTCGAACCCGGCCCGACGGAGCACCGTGGTGACGAGCTCGCGGATCTCGTCGGTGTCCTCCACGACGAGCACGGACTGTTCGGGCACGACGTCTCCTCCTCACCCGGTGACTCAGGTGCGGAGGCGGACTCCTCCGTTCACCTGTGCGGGTGATCGGCAGCCCGGGGCCGGGGCTTGAGCCGAGAACGGGCGGCGGGCCGCGACTCCCTCCGACGAGGGAGATCGGTCCCGGCGCAGCTCCAGCGCCATCGACCCGATCGGAGCGGTCCGGCCGCGGTGCTCTGCCACCTGGTGCAACCCCCGCTCCGCCGCCAGCCGCCGCACCGCGTCGCCGATCGCCCTCTCGGCGCCGGCAGCCATGAGCGAGAAGGCCACGATCACCCGGCCCCCGGGCGCGAGCACCCGCCCGATCACGTCCCACTCCGGCGCCGGCGGAGTCCAGAAGGCGCGCACGTCGTAGGAGACGACCACGTCGAAGGGGCTCTCCTCGAGCGGGGCGTCGGTCAGGGAGGCGGTCAGGAGCCGGACCGTCCCGGCATCGACGGCCGCCCTGTTCCGGCGGCCGGCCGCCTCCACCATCCGCGCCGAGCGGTCGACCCCGACCGCCACACCGGCGGTCAGCCGGCCGGCCAGGAGCGAGAGCAGCACGCCGTGCCCGCAGCCGACCTCCAGGACGCGGTCGGTGGGCGCCGGCGCGACGAGGTCGGCGGCCCAGGCCGCCCTCCGCGAGGCGGTCACCGGCGCACCGTAGGGCACGGACCGGCGTCCTGACCAGGACGCTTGACGCGCATGACTTAGGTCAGGCTAACCTGCATCCCGTGCCCAGGGTCGAGCCTCTGGGAGGCAGGCCCTGTCCGCACGACCGGTGAGGCGACCGTCATGTACGTGTGCCACTGCAACGTGGTGACCGACCAGGACATCATCGAGTCGATCGCCAACGGCGCGCGCTGCATCGCCGACGTCGCCCGCGAGACCGGCGCCGGCCGCACGTGCGGCGGCTGCGTCGACACCATGCGTGAGCTCGTGTGCCAGCATTGCCCGGTCATGGCCGAGCGACAGCTGGGAGTTGCAGGTGCAGCCCGTTAGTCCCCGTGTGGTCGAACTGCTCAACGATGCGTTGACCTTCGAGCTCACCGTCACCAACACGTACTTCCTCAACGCCCGCATGCTCGACGCCTGGGGCCTCCCCAAGCTGGGCAAGGTCTTCTACGACCTCTCCATCGACGAGATGCGCGACGCCGACGCCCTCATCCAGCGCGTGCTGCTCTTCGACGGCCACCCCAACCTCCAGCGCCTGGGCGCGATCCGGGTCGGCGAGACCGCCGAGGAGATGCTGGTGCTGGCGCTCGACAGCGAGAAGAACGCCGTCGCGCAGTTCAACGCCTCGGCCAAGGAGTGCCACGACCTGGGCGACCACGGCACCGCCGCCGTCTTCGAGGAGATGGTGCGGGACGAGGAGAAGCACGCCGACTGGTTCGAGGCGCAGCTGGCCGCGATCGAGCGGGTCGGTGCCCCGCAGTACCTGGCCGCGCAGATCGCCACCGAGACGCCCTGACCTGAACAGCACGAGGGCCCCTCCCCGCACCGGGAGGGGGCCCTCGTCGTCCCGGGCTCAGCCGAGCAGGGCGCGCAGCTCCTCGAGCTGCAGCGTGGCGGCACGCAGGCCCACCCCGCTGTAGAAGATGTCGTCGTCCACCGCGTGCGCCCGCCCCTCCGCGACGGCCGGCAGCCGCGGCCACAGCGGGCCGGCCACCACGCCGGCCTCGCCGGACTCGTCGGCCGGCCCGAACGACGAGTAGAGGACGACGTCGGCCTCGACCCGGCTGACCTCCTCGGCGGAGAGCTCGGCGAAGGTCGGGTACTGGCCCGGCGGCAGCTGCAGCTGGTCCAGGCCGATGTCGGCCAGCACCGTCCCGATGAAGGACTCCGCCGTGTAGACGCGGATGGTGCCGTCGACGAAGCGCATGGCGCTGACCGTCGTCCCCGCCGGGTCGCCCAGCTCCTCGCCCAGGGCGGCGGCGTCGGACTCGTACTCCTCCAGGGCCGCGGCCGCCTCCTCCTCCAGCCCGAGCGCCTCGGCGTCGAGGAGGAGGTTCTCCTTCCAGACGACGCCCACGTGCTCGGCGAACACGGTGGGCGCGATCCGGCTCAGCTGCTCGTAGATCGCCTCGTGCCGTGTCCTGTTGGACAGGATCAGGTCCGGCTCCAGCGCCGCGATCGCCTCCAGGTCGGGCTCGGGCACCGTGCCCACCGGCTCGACGTCGGCGGCGTCCTCGGCCAGGTAGCCGAGGAACTCGTCGGACGCGCCGGTGGTGACCGCCCCGACGGGCGTGACGCCCAGCGAGAGCACCGCGTCCAGCTCACCGGTGTCCAGGACGACGACCCGCTCGGGCCGCGCGGGGATCTCGGTGCTCCCCATGGCGTGCTCGACGGTGCGCGGGAAGGCGGCGTCGCCGGTCGCCGACGGCTCGGACGCGGCCGGTTCGTCGCCACCTCCCCCGCACGCGGCGAGGGACAGCGCGAGGACCACGGCGAGGCCGGTGGCGGACAGGGCGGGGCGTCTCATCGTTCTCCTTCGGGCGAGCACGCCACATCGGTGGGACGTGCCTCTGGTTCCGGCAGCGCCGGTGTGCAAGACTCCGACGCGGAAGCCAGGTGAGGCTAGCCTAAGTCGGCTCGCACCTCTCGCCTGTGGTCAACCGGGAGAGGGCGCATGACGGTCGAGGCAGTGCAGATCCCGGTCTACCGGCCGTTCGCCGTGCAGGTCTCGCGGCTGCAGCGGCTGAGCCCGAGCTTCCTGCGGGTCACCTTCACCGGGCCCGACATGGCCGACTTCTCCTCCAACGGCTTCGACCAGCGGATCAAGGTGATCCTGCCGCTCCCCGGCCAGACCGTCGCCGACTTCCCGGCCGACCCCGACTGGTACGGCGCGTGGCGCGCCCTCCCGGCCGACCAGCAGATGCCGATCCGCACCTACACGATCCGCACCCTGCGCCCCGAGCTCGGCGAGGTCGACGTCGACTTCGTGCTGCACGGCGCCACCGGGCCGGCCTCGGCCTGGGCGGAGACCGCCGCCGTCGGCGACGAGGTCCTGCTCATCGGCCCCAATGCCCGTTTCCCCGGCCCGACCGGCGGCTTCGAGTGGCACCCCCCGGCCGACGCGTCGTGCCTGCTCATCGCCGGAGACGAGACGGCCGTACCGGCCATCTGCGCGATCGTGGAGACCCTCCCGGCGGGGCAGCAGGCCCGGGTCCTACTGGAGGTGCCCACCGCCGCCGACGCCCTCAACGTCGCCGCACCCGACGGCGTGCAGATCACCTGGCTGCCGCGATGGCCGGACGACGGCGGCGCCGCCGCCCCGCGCGGTGCCCTGCTGACCGCCGCCGTCGTCGCCGCGGTCGAGGAGCTGTCCGACGTCCTCGCCCCGACCCCGGTCGTCGAGTTCGACGACGTCGACGTCGACACCGGCATCCTCTGGGAGGTCCCGCAGGAGGACGCGCTCCCCCGCCGCTCGTCGGGCGTCTACGCCTGGCTCGCGGGCGAGGCCGGCGTGGTCAAGGGCCTGCGCCGCCATCTCGTGCAGGAGCGCGGCGTCGACCGCCGCTCCGTGGCGTTCATGGGGTACTGGCGGGACGGCAAGACCTCCGACTGACCGCCTCCGGTTGGCATCGTGACAGCGAACGGTGTCAGCATGGAGCCATGAGCGGTGCGATGGATGTCCTGGCGACCGACGGGCTGAGCGTCATCGGGACGGTCGGCTTCTTCGTCCCCGCCGCGATCCTGATCGCACTGGTGGTGGGCGCCGTCGTGCGCGACCGCCGGCTGACCGCCGCCGAGGAGGCGGAGGACGCCCGCCGGGACGCGATGGCGCGCGAGGAGATCCCTAGTCCTCCCCGAGCCGATTGAGCTCGGTCTCCAGCGCGTGCTCCACGGCCGCCGCCATCTCCGTGCGGAACGCGGCCAGCACCGCCTGAGCGGCCGCCGGCTGCAGGCGCGCGACCGTGTCGCGGAGCGCGTCGAGCTGCTCGGGCGGTGAGCCCGAGTCCAGGAACGCCTGCCAGCCGGTGCGCACGAACATGCCGACGTAGGTCTGCGCGATCTCCCGGACGTGCTCGTTCACGCGGGCCTGCGCCTCGATGAGCTCCTCGGGAGGGACGCCCAGACCGACCACCTGCAGCCCCGCGGTGAGCAGGGCGGGGTCGAGCACCCGGAGCTGCCCCGCATCGGTGCGCTCCACCAGGCCGAGGTCGATCAGCCGGTCGACCAGCGCCGGGTCCTCGGGGACGCCGGCCTTCGCGGCCAGCTCCGCCCCGGTCGTCGTCTCGGGCTCCGGCGGGAGCCAGGGAGCCAGCAGCGCCCGGTGCAGCGCCAGGGTCGCCGAACTCGCCGTGGCCGGCGCCGATGCGAGCGTGCGCTCGATCATGGCGAGCGAGTAGCCCTCGGCGAGCATCTCCCGCACGAGGATGAGCCGGGCCACGTGCTCGCGGCCGTAGTAGCCGGTGCGGCCGACCATGCGCGGCGGCGGCAGGAGACCCCGGGCGGAGTAGGCGCGCAGGTTGCGCACCGTGACCCCCACCCGTGCCGCGAGCTCGTCGACGGTCAGCTCGCGCTCGCCGTCGACGTCGTCGTGCCGCTCGGGCGTGACCACCGACACCTCCTCCTCGCCGTGACGTCCACGGTAATCCGCTCGTTTATGTATCAGTTGTCGATGTCACCGTGATGGGTGTTGCATAGGGCTCATGGCCCAGGAGGTTTCCGTGCTGCTCGCTGCTGACACACGTCCCGCCGGAGGCGCCGCGATCGGCGAGGTGATCCTGGCGACCGGGATCGGTCTCGGACTGACCGCGCTCCTCCTCGGGCTGGTCTTCCTCCACCGCACCCGGCGGTCGACGATCCTCACCCGGGTCGGCACCCGCCTCGGGAAGGCGACCGGCGTCCCGGCCTGGGTGGCCCTGCCCACGATCCTCACGACCGTCTCGCTGCTCGTGGCGCTCCTGGGCATGCTCTGGGACATCGCGCTGCACATCGGGGTGGGCCGCGACGAGGGCCCGCTGGCCAACCCGGCCCACTTCCTGATCCTCTTCGGCCTCTTCGGCGTCTTCGCCGGCGGCGTCCTCGCCTGCGCGATGCCCCTCGACGAGAAGCCCGGCCCGTCCGCCGTCCGCTTCCTCCGCGGCTGGGACGTCCCGGTCGGCGGCATCATCCTCACCGCCGCCGGCTTCTACTCCCTGCTCGGGTTCCCCCTCGACGACGTGTGGCACCGCATGTTCGGCCAGGACGTCACGCTCTGGGGCCCGACGCACCTGATGCTCATCGGCGGCGCCGGTCTGTCGATCATCGGCCTGCTGCTGCTCGAGCAGGAGGGCCACGGCGGTCTCTCCACCGACGACGGCGACCGCAAGGTCGGCCAGACCGCGCGGTTCATCCGCCAGGCCTCCGCGATGGGTGGCCTGCTGCTGGGCATGTCGGTGTTCCAGGGCGAGTACGACTTCGACGTCCCCCAGTTCCGGCTCGTGCTCGAGCCCCTGATGATCGCCGGTGCCGCCGGCATCGCCCTGGTCGCCGCCCGCCTGTTCATGGGGCGCGGGGGCGCGCTGGCCGCCGTCGCCTTCTTCCTGGTGGTCCGCGGCGGCATCGCGCTGATCGTCGGCCCGGGCTTCGGCGAGCTCCTGCCGACGTTCCCGCTCTACCTCGGGTCCGCGATCGTCGTCGAGCTGCTCGCGCTCTCCGCGGGACTGGCGCGCCGGCCGCTCGCCTTCGGGGCGGTCGCCGGTGTCGGGATCGGCACGGTCGGGTTCGCCACCGAGTGGTTGTGGACCCAGTTCACCCAGACGCTGTCCTGGAACCGCGACATCCTCGTCGAGGGCACCCTCATGGCGATCGTCGGCGGCGTCGTCGGCGGCCTGCTCGGCGCCCTGCTCGCCTCCGGCCTCCGCCGGCGCCTCCCCCGCCCGGCGGTCGCCCGCACCGTGCTGGTGGGTTCGCTTGTCGTCCTGGCCGCCGCGGTGGCCAACGGCCTGATCGCGACCGTGCCCGACGACGTCGAGGCGACCTTCGGCATCGAGGACGTGCAGCAGGACCCGCGGACGGCGAACGTGACCGTCCAGCTCGAGCCCGCGGACTTCGTCGACGACCCGGCCTGGGTGCAGATCACCTCCTGGCAGGGCGACGGCCTCGTCGTCACCCAGCTGGAGCGGACCGGCGAGGGCGCCTACCGCACCACCGAGCCGGTCCCTCTGCACGGCACCTGGAAGACGCTGCTGCGCATCCACGACGGCCGGGTGCTGACCGCGGTCCCGATCTACCTCCCCGCCGACGAGGCGCTCGGCGAGGAGGAGGTGCCGGCCGAGGACGGCATGACCCGGTCGGCCATCCCGGAGATCGAGATCCTCCAGCGCGAGCTCAAGGACGCCGAGGGCAGCCTCTGGACGATCTCCAACCTGGTGGTGCTCGCCTGCACGCTGGCGCTCATCGCGGCGATCTCGTGGGGCGTCGGGCGCTACTCGCGGCGGGCGAGCGTCCGGGACCCGTACCCGGACACCCCCGCCGACCCGCCGGCCACCGACTCGTCCAGCCCGGCGAGCGAGCTCGGCACCCGCTGAGCCCCCCGCCCCGCCCGACCCCGGAGACCTCCCGTGCGCTCACGTTCCTGGCTCCTGCCTGCCCTCGGCACCCTCGTCCTCCTCACCGGGTGCGCCGGCACCGACGCCGCCGAGTCGGCCGAGCCGACCGGCTCGACCACGCCCAGCAGCAGTTCCTCGGCCCCCGCCCCGACCAGCGCGGCGGCCCCGAGCACCCCCGCCGGTCAGCGGATCGAGGTGACGGTGACCGGCGGCCAGGTGAGCGGTGACACCGGCCGCGTGCCGGTGCCCGCCGGCGAGCACGTGGTCCTGGTGGTCACCAGCGACGCCCCCGACGAGCTGCACGTGCACGGCTACGACCTGACCGCCGACCTGGCGCCGGACACCCCGGCCACCGTCGAGTTCGACGCCACCATCCCGGGGGTGTTCGAGGTGGAGCTGCACGACGCGGGCACGGTCCTGCTGTCCCTGCAGGTGGGGTGAGCGTCCTCGCGCACGGGGTCGGGTCGCGGACCGACCTCCCGATCCCGATCGGCTTCGCGCTCTACGGCGCGGGGGCGGCGATCCTGTTCAGCTTCGCCGTCCTGCTGCTGTTCTGGCGCCGTCCCCGGCTGGGCGGCAGCGACTCGGGACGACCGGTGCCGGCCGGGCTGCAGCGGGTCGTCGACGGCGCCCCGCTGCGGCGGGGGCTCCAGGCGCTGGTCCTCGTGGTCGCGGCGTTCGTCGTCGCCGTCGCCCTGTTCGGCCCGCGGGAGACCTCCCGCAACCTCGCCCCCTGGGCCGTCTACGTGACCTTCTGGGTGGGCCTGGTGCCGCTGAGCCTGCTGCTGGGCCCGGTGGCGCGGGTGGCCAACCCCCTGCGGCTGCTGCACCGCTGGCTGCGCGTGCTCGTCCCCCGGGCCCCCGGGGCCGGCCGGCTGCCCGCGCTCGGGCTGTGGCCGGCCGCCGGGTCGCTGCTGGTGTTCGTCTGGCTGGAGCTGGTCTACCCGGGCCGGGCCGAGCCGGTCACGGTGGCGGTCTTCCTGCTGGCCCACGCCGTCGTCCACGTCGCCCTGGCGCTGTGGTTCGGCGAGGACTGGTTCGCCCACGGCGACGGGTTCGAGGCCTACTCGACGTTGATCGCCCGCGTCTCCCCGTGGGGACGGCGCGACGACGGCCGGCTGGTGCTGCGCAGCCCGCTGGCCAACGCCATGGCCACCCCGGCCCAGCCGGGCCTGGCCGCCCTCGTCGTCGTCCTGCTCGGGTCGACGGCGTTCGACGGGCTGTCGCGCACCGTCTTCTGGCAGTCCGGGCCGGGTGAGGCGAACGACACCCTGTCGGGGACCCTCGGCCTGCTGGTGATGATCGCGATCGTCGCGGTGCTCTACCTGCTGGGCACCCGGCTCTCGGGTCGCCTGGCCGGCCAGGACCCCGCGGTCCAGCCCGGCCGCTACGCCGCCACCGTCATCCCGATCGCGCTGGGCTACACCGTGGCGCACTACTTCAGCCTGCTGCTCCTGGACGGGCAGACCACCTGGATCCTGGCCAGCAACCCGTTCGGGGCCGACGGCGTGGACCTGTTCGGCACCTACGACAACCGGGTGGACCTCACGGCGGTCAGCTCCGACACGATCGCCCTCGTGCAGGTGGGCGCGATCATCCTGGGCCACGTGGTGGGGGTGACGCTCGCCCACGAGCGGGCGCTGCTGTCGGCGCGCCGGGCCCGGGCGTCCGACCAGCTGCCCCTGGTGATCGTCATGGTGTGCTTCACCCTCGGCGGCCTCGGCCTGATGTTCGGCTTCTGAGCCACCCACCAGGGACGATCTCCCGCCGCAGGGGTGAGATCCGGGCGATTCCGCTACAGACGGGGGTGCTGCGGGCCGATGACGAGGGTGCCGTTCCCGGCGTCACCGGGGCCCGCTGCCCCGCCCGAGCGGAAGGACCGCTGCCATGATCGGTGTGACCTGCCGCAACGGCGAGCACTTCTCGGTCGACCCCACCCACATCGAGCGCATCGAGACGGTGCCCGACACCGAGATCATCCTGCTCGACGGCACGAGGTACGTCGTCGAGGACTCCCTCGACGGCGTCATCCGGACGGTGCGCGACCACCACGCCGCCCTGCTGGTGGTGCAGAAGCGGCTGGCCGGCGGCACCGCCGAGCTGGCCGACCACGCGACGACGGTCCGCAACTCCTCGCTGCGGGTCGAGCGCCGGCAGTACGACCGGAGCGTCGACAACGGCCGGTCGGCCGCCGACCGCCGCCCCGACCCGGAGACCCCCGGCGCCGGCTGAGCTCAGCCGGCCGACCGGACCTCCCGCTCGGCGGCGAGCACGCGCAGCAGCTCCGCGACGACGTCGGCCGGCACGCCCGCGCCGGAGATCGTCGCGCCGGGCTCGTCCTCGTGCAGCGGCTCGAGCGTGGCCAGCTGGCTGTCCAGCAGGGACGACGGCATGTAGTGGCCGGTGCGGCGCTCGACCCGCTCGCGGAGCAGCTCGCGGTCGGCGTCCACGTGCGCGAACCACACCGAGGGGTGCCCGTCGCGCAGCAGGTCCCGGTAGGTGCGCTTCAGCGCCGAGCAGGTGACGACGACGGAGCGGCCGGCGTCCTCGTGCTCCCCGATCCAGTCGGCGAGCCGGCGGAGCCACGGCCAGCGGTCGTCGTCGTCGAGCGGGATCCCGCGGCGCATCTTCTCGACGTTCTCCGACGGGTGGAACTCGTCGCCCTCGGCGAACTCCCACCCCAGTCTCTCGACCAGGCCGGCGGCCACGGTCGACTTCCCGGAGCCGGACACCCCCATGACGACGACGGACGTGGAGGTACCGGGCTGCATGCGAGCGACCGTATGCCGCGCGGCGTCGCCGCGAAACCGGACGCGGGCGCGAACGGGGCGCCCTCCCCGTGGAAGAGCGCCCCGTCGTGGTGGGTGCGGGTGGTCAGCGCGCGGTGCCGTCCCGCTGCACGGCCGTGAACTGGAACGACAGGTCGGTGACCAGGTTGGTGAGCCGGTCGCCCCCGGTGGTCGGGAACGAGATGGTGGCGAGCAGGTGGTCGACGCGCCCCGGGGCGAGGCTGTACGCGCCGGCCAGCTCCGACTCGTTCACGATCGGGCCGGAGTAGAACTGCTGCGCGCCGTCCGCGCAGGAGTAGCTGGCGCCGTCGGCGACCCAGGACGAGGCGCACGACTCGAGCTCCAGCTGCAGGCCGTGGACGCGGTCGCTGTCGAGGAGGCTCGACCGGGTCGCCCAGGACGCGACGCTCACCGACTCCCAGGCGACGTCCCCGTCGTTGATCAGGTCGAACGGCGTGGACGTGGAGTCACCGGGCAGCAGCGCGCCGGTGGTCACCGGCACGGTGGCGGTGCTGGCCCCGGGCGACAGGCTGATCGACAGGACGCCGGTGTCCACGTTCGTCTGGACGGGCGTGGTGCTGTCGGTGAACGTGCCGAAGCTGCCGAGTCCGGCGACGGCGGCAGCGGCGGCCAGGATGCCCACGGAGGCGACGGCCTTGGTGACGGTGGAACGGCGGGCCGTTGCGGCGTCGGTACGGATGGACACGGTGTTCTCCTCGCTGTGAGCCGGACCTCCGTCCGGCGACAGCTCGACCGTGCCGCGGGAAACGCACGGTCCCGCCGAGGGCACCGCAAGGAATGCGCAAGAACGCCGGCGAGCGTCCCGATCAGCCCGCTGGCCCGGTGTCGCCCCGGAGGATCCCCGCTGCCGTCCGCGCCCGCCGCGCGGACTGCTCGGGCGTCGTGCCCACGGTGAGGACCTGCCCGGACCGGTCGGGGGCGAGTTCGGCCGCCACGAATCCGGGCATGCCGCCGATCTGCTCGAGCTCGGCCGGCGGACGGCCCGGCTCGCGGGTGCGCCACGAGAAGCGGAGCAGGGTGCTCGCGGCGACCGCCGCCGCGACTCCCGTCGCCGGGGAGTCGCCGAGGAGGCGGACGACGGCGTCGTCGGCCGTGTCGGAGCCCGTGACGGCGTCGATGCCGGACGGGCCCGCCACGCCGGAGAGGACCGGGACCAGCTCGATCGGCCGCGGACCCGACGGCCCCGGCACGAACCGCAGGTGGAAGGGCCCGAAGTCGTACCCCAGCCGCGCGAGCGACGTCCGGACGAAGTCGTGGGCGCCCGGGAACGGCGGGGTCGTGGTGCTCGTGCTCACCAGCTCGCGGCGGTACCGGGACGAGGTCGTCGTCGACTCCGTCCACGCGAGGACGACGGGCCGACCGTCGGTGACGAAGCCCTCGGCGCTGCAGATCGTGGGAGGCGGGCGCAGCCCACCCACCCGCCGGATCCCCGCTCCCCCGCGGGCACAGGTTCGAACACCCTTGCGCCCCGCGGTCGAGCCTGCCGGCAGCGGGCGGACGTCCACACCGGCCGCCGCGTGGTCGCGCCCCCGGGGCGGGCGCGTGACGTGCCGGGAGGGTGCAGGCGACGGCGCCCCGGGCGCCCGGCGGCCGA